>NZ_JBHRSZ010000004.1:1093508-1150416 GCF_042646085.1 Litoribrevibacter euphylliae
CCTGAAGCCGACACTAAGTTTTCAGGTCTAAATAAGTCATTACGAGGCGCCTCAGTTTCAGCTGGCACATCGTCTGAATCATCTTGTGGCGCAACAACCTGATCAATACGATCATAAATACGAGCTTCGGATGTATCTATATCTTCAGCCAATTCGTCCGTCATTATACCGGCATCAGAAATAATATCTCTTGCCTCACCAAAACCTTGCTCAACACCTTGGCGCGCGGCATTTGCAAGCTCTTGAATACGTTCTTCGGAAGCGCCTGCTGAGCGTTCACGCTCGATAAAGCCTTCGACAAAACCTGCAACCGTATCAACAACCTGATCGATATCGAAAAAACCGGTAGCAGATTCCGTTTCCTGTGGTTTTTCAAAACCAACATTTGCAAGCTTATTGCCTACAATACGGCTTAATAAGTCACCAGGTGAAGATAAAGATACTTTTTTGGGTTTATCTACTGCTTCCCCCGCCTGCTCAGATGCAGTTTGGGGAAGTTTATCTGATTTTGCTTGCCCACCGAATACTGACTGATAAGCATCTAACGCGCCTGTAAAATTAGTGCTGAAGCCAACCATGAGGATATCCACCTAAATTAAAATTAGACCAACCTTACTCTCTTATCGGTCGACGCTTTAGCAACTTTAACTATATTTTGTATTTTTTTTGTACAGCAGATGAATGGCAAATAAACCAGCATGAATGGATGTTTTTGCGTCGCTCGAAATCTTTTGGAATTGTCTTCAGAGTGACATCTCTAATCGCGACATCCTGAAGCTCGTCTTCATTCAACTTAAAGCTACGTAAGTTATTGGAAAAAACAAGAATTCCTTCCGGGCTCAATAACTTCATCGCGTCCTGAATCAATGAAACATGATCTCTCTGGATATCAAGCACGCCTTCCATTTTCTTGGAGTTAGAAAAGCTTGGCGGGTCCATGAAAATAATGTCGAACTCACCAGAAGTGTTCTTCAACCATTCAACACAGTTATCTCGAATAAACTGATAGTGATTACCGTTTAAGTCATTCAACTGGAAGTTATCAGACGCCCAATTAAGATAGGTTGATGACATATCAACACTGGTTACCGACTTAGCACCACCCAGCGCCGCCTGAACTGACGCAACGCCGGTATAGCAAAACAGGTTCAAGACTCGCTTGCCTTCCGACTGCTTAGCAATCCATTTTCGAATAGGTCTGTGATCTAAAAACAAACCGGTATCCAAATAATCCGTTAGATTAACTTTCAGTGTGGCCTGATCTTCTGTGACTTCAAAATAGCCATCTTTAGAATCCATACGTTCGTACTGATTCTTACCCGACTGTTTGGCACGTTGCTTTAACGCGATGCTGCTTCGCTCTACGTCAAAGACGTCTGAGACCGCATCCAGAATTTCAGCCAAACGTTGCTGTGACTTATGAATAGGCACGGTCTTTGGCGGCGCATACTCCTGAACATGAATCTGGCCTTCGTAATAATCAATTGCAGCAGAGTATTCAGGCAGATCCGCATCGTAGACTCGATAACAAGAGACATTAGCTTGTTTTAGCCACGGTTTTAGGCGCTTCAAGTTTTTGCGAATTCTGTTGGCAAGCATTTCAGCGCCTTCAGACAGCTCTCCGTTTTCTTTAATCAGACCTTTGATGGCCTTCTCTCGCTCTAGTTTAAATAACAGCAATCGAGTGTCGATCGTTCCATTCTGCAGCTTATATTGTTTGAACGGAACCCAAGGTAGGCCTTTGGCCAATTCCCAATTACCGGCATAAATAGCCGCCTGATAACCTTCAAAATGAGCCAGGAAAGCGTGTCCTAATTCTCTATATAAAATGGCAACGTCGTGCTTTTCTTCCAAACGCTCACCGTAAGGTGGATTGGTCACAACTAAACCATGTTCACAAGCCACGGGGTCAACGTCCTGGAACGATCTTTCCGCAAACTGAATGTATTCACCTACGCCCGCACGCTGTGCATTTTCTTTGGCCTTCTTAACTACGCGAGCGTCTTGATCCGATCCGAAATACATGCGTTCAAGTGTTTTAACACCGTCTGCACGTTGCTGGCGTGCTTCTTTAAGCATTGCTTGCCACAGCTTAGCATCGTGTTCCTTCCAGTATTCAAACGCAAAGCGTCTTCTGGTTAAGCCTGGAGCAACATTAGCTTTCATCATTGCGGCTTCAATCAGTAAAGTACCGCTACCGCACATAGGATCAACCAATTGATCAAACTCAGCGTCAGGCTTGTGCCACCCAGCTCGCATAAGCACCGCTGCAGCGAGATTCTCTTTCATAGGAGCCAAGCCAGCAGCCGGACGATAGCCTCTTAAATGTAAGCTCTCACCTGAGATATTCAGAAAGACCTGAACACGCCCTTTTTTAAAGAAGGCGTGAACACGAATATCCGGATCTTCTTTATCAACAGAAGGTCTCTGACCACCGATTTGAGTGAATGCATCAACAATCGCATCTTTGACTCTTAAAGCACCGAATTGAGTATTGGTGATCGAGCGATTGGTGCCCATAAAATCGATACGGAAGGTATTAGAAGCAGAAAAGTGATCCTGCCAACGAACACTCGTCGCCACTTTATATACATCATCACCGTTAACAGCATCCCCTTCGGCGATTTGCAACAAAACTCGGCTGGCCAATCGAGACCAAAGGCAAATAGTATATGCCTGCTCTAAACTCGCTTCGAGATGCACCGCTCGCGGAGACTCTTTGGCTGTAACACCAATGAGTGTCTGAAGCTCATCCAACAACAGACTTTCAACCCCAGGAGGGCAACTAACTACGAGCTTATACATGTGCATGCGGAGACCTTAAGATGAATCAGAATAGAAAGAATAGACGCCAGGGCCAGGAAAGCGCGAATGATACCTGAGCCGCTAAGAATTGAACAGTTGGTTCAGAAAGTCCTGAACCAACGTGAAATAGATCTAATGCAAGAAGTGAAAACCATTGAACTAGGAGGAACGCTAAAGAGGCGTTAAGTTAATCAGCAAAGCGGAATTGTCTTTGCTCTGAACTGCCCTTACTTGACGAGTCTCTATTTCGTCTTGGGTCTTTATTCGAAGGACGACCGCTTTTGTTTTCTTCCAATAATTGATCGTATTTTTCTAGCTGCTCTGCTGTAAGTACAGAAGACAACTTATCTCGTGATTCAGCTTGAGCTTTTTCAACAAAGGCGTGAATCTTTTCCATTTGGGCTCGCATCACCCGATGAAATTGATCTCGCTGATCATAAGTTAGGTTTAACTCGCTTTCCAGCTGATCAGGTCTCAGCGGGCCTTTTGGCCCTTCTTGATTTTGGCGACCCCCTTCTCTGCCATAGCCGGGCTGATTGGCTATGACCGACGTTGGTAAAATGAACCCGATTAAAACAAGTGGTAGAAGTTTTCGAAAGTTCATAAAAGAGACTCCATATCGTTAATGCTCAAGAAGTTAAAAAAACGCTTAATTTGCTGGCGGCTCATATTTATAGCCAGCCCCATACACCGACTGAATCAAGTGGTCGCCATCGTAAGCAGAAGACAGTTTCTTTCTTAATTTTTTGACATGACTATCAATAGTTCTATCACTTACTACACGATGGTCGTTATAAATGGTGTCCATCAATTGCTGACGACTGTAGATTCGACCAGGTTCCTGATACATCACATGAAACATTTGAAACTCAAGTGTGGTTAGATCTAGCGTTTGTCCGTCAATAGACACCAGCATCTTACTTTCGTCCACCATAATCATGTCCTTCGCTGTAGGTACTTGCGGAACATTGATCATATCAAGACGTCGGAACAAGGCTTTTGCACGAGCCACAATCTCTTTAGGGCTAAACGGCTTACACACATAATCATCCGCCCCAATTTCAAGCCCAAGTAAACGATCCACCTCTTCTACTTTTGCCGTGACCATAATAATGGGCACATCAGAGAAGGTTCGGGTTTGCCTAGCGATCTCAATGCCATCCATACCCGGCAACATCAAGTCTAATAAGATCAAATCAGGTGTACGCTGTTTAATTGCGTCGAAGGCCAGCGCTCCATCATAAAAGGACTGAGCCTGATAGCCTGCGGCCATTAAATAATCTTCTAAAAGGCGAGCCAACTTCACCTCGTCTTCAACAATGTAAATTAGTTTCTTTTGACCTGACATCTTCTTTCCACTGTTCATACTCAAATAGAGAATAAACTTAATTTTTGAAAGCTATGGAAACTTTCAATCCGCCTAAATTCGAATGACTACAACAAATAGTGGCATCATGAGCTTCTGCAATATTCTTGCAGATCGCCATGCCTAATCCAGACCCGCCAGTACTTCGGCTTCGACTTTTATCAACCCGGTAGAGTCGATCAAATAAAAGCGATAACGACTCAGTTGGTACGCCCGGAGCCCCGTCTTCAATCATAAATGTTTGAACATTACTTTGACTGTTCAACGAAACAACCACATCTGAAGGAGCATCAGTATACTTCAAACTGTTGGAGAGTAAGTTGTTAATTAACTGCTTTATGCGAGCTCGGTCACCATGTATAACTCTGGGCTTCCCTCGTAAATTGTATTTGAGGGATAAGCCTGCTTTCTTAAACAAAGGTTCCATGGCCACGACGGTTTGACGAATTACTGAGTTCAAATCAACCGATTCCATTTGATAATCCAGCGCACCGGCATCCGATAAAGTAAGTAGCCGCAAGTCAGAAATCATCTTCTCAAGCATTTCGACTTCTTCTTTGAGGCTGTCTACCGAGTTCATATTCAGAGGTCTTACACCATCGGTAATGGCTTCAATTTCACCTTTCAACACAGCCACCGGCGTTCTTAGCTCATGCGCGATATCCGAACTCCAGTTAAGACGAGATTCTTCATTTTTTTCAAGGACTTTTGATAGATAGTTAAAGTCCTTTACAAGCTGACCAATTTCATCCTTAAGCTTGGACTCAGACTCACTAAGCTCGACATTAATGCCGTATTTTCCAGCTGAGAGTTTTCGTGCGCCATTAGCAACTAACATGACCGGGTGAGATATTCGGTTGGCCAACCACCAAGCAATGAACAAACAGCTGACCAAGGCAATCGCAGAGATAACTAAATACCCAACCACTTGATGTTGAATAAACTCTTTTTCTTGTTTTGCGAACAAAGACTTTGAAGGTTTATAGGCTACATAGGCCGTGAGTTTATCCTCTTTGTAGATAGGAAAATATGAAACGCCCTCTCCAGACCATATATCACCAAACACCGGGCGTTTATCCAGATCTACCAACGCAATGAGTTTCGATAGACTTGCAGGCGGTGGAGGAACTCGGGAAGGGATATTCCTCCGAGAAGATTCGTAGGCACGCAACCTTTGTTCCTGACGGAGTATCTCATTCCTTTCTTCCTCATCACCAACGGATAACAATGAATCCTTAATGGCTTCGTTCCAATCGCGAGGAGTGATTCGCCGTAGAACAATTTCCTGACGGGAAACTCGGACTGTCATCAATTCGGCGACCTTCTCTACTGCGGTCACTTCTTTTTCTTTAACGTATTGAAGCAGGCCTTGATAAAAAGAGTACACATTGAACGCTAAAAACACGGTGATAAGAATCACTGAGAATCCAGTAAAGACGACTAACAAGCGCGTTCTTAGGGTTTTAAAGTGGTACATCGAATGAAGTCTAGCCATGAGATTTATTTAAAACTTATCACAAAAGCTCACGTTTCCTAGAAAACTAATATGAACTTCCTCAATCCTTTCACGCTGAGCGCACAATGTGTAAGAAATAAGGAAGCCCTGTTTGACGCATAGTTGGATCAGCAACGCTGATTATTTAGTCGCGTATTCCCGATTCAGATACGAAAGAATCTTTTTGGAATGAAACAACTCTGTCTGAGTATTGGGATCGATTAGGAAAGGCACCATCACTTCATTGTATTTACTCAAAAACGCTTCACGTTTTGAACCTTTTACTGGTTTATAGGGGCCAGTATGAAGTCGCATCCCAGCCGGGCCAATATCTGCGCGCTGCTGCTTACCTAAGTTGATCAATTTATAAGGTAATTCCAACTCACAAAGTTTTTCACGAACAGGCCTTGAAAACGGGCTGGATTCAAAACTGTATAAGGTCAAAGGCTGTTCCGGCTCTTTAGATGGCTTAGCTTTCTTGCCTTTATTTAAACGCAAGGTTTCAATTGAAACCTCAACCAAAGGCTCAAAAATACCATTAAACGTCTGAGACGTGTATTTAGCAGGTACGTCCTTTTGACCGTATTCAGAAAATAAATATTCCAGAATGGCTTCCTTACCAATTAACTTTTTGCCTGTGTTCTTATCAAAGATGAAGGGTAATTGGGTTGAACCAGAAAGCTCTTCCAACATGCCTTTAAATCGCGTGCCTTCTTCTGGGCACGGGTAAATCATCACATCAAGGTTTAACTCGGTGACTCCTTGACGAACCGTTCTGCACTCAGAACACAACTCACGGTCAAAAAGTAGTATCTCTTGTTCAGGTAATTCTGTTTTACGAGATCCAGACGTGCCTTTCCAACCTGTTAATGTGGAAACCAAAGTCGATGTATAAATATTCGCAATGTGTTCTAACATAAAGCCCTAAGCCCCTATCCTAAAGTTTAGCGCCACAATCATAACAGTATCGAGCGCCGACCCTATGGTCTCGCAAGCCACATCCTGCGCATTTGACCTCTAATGCCGTCTCACCTCTTAACGTATTGGCCAATTCCGCAGTAAAGATGCCGGTAGGCACGGCTATAATACTGTAACCCATAATCATCACTACCGATGCAATGGCCTGCCCAACCGCGGTATGAGGTGAAATATCGCCATACCCCACTGTGGTTAAGGTTACGATGGCCCAGTAAATGCTTTTAGGAATACTTGAGAAGCCATTTTCAGGCCCCTCGATAACATACATTACAGAGCCAAAAATAGTGGCCAAGGTCACCACAAAGAAGAGGAAAACAGTGATCTTTTGTCGACTGGCATTTAACGCGGATAGTAAAAAGTTGGCCTGATGAATATAGGTTGAAAGCCTAAGCACCCGGAAGATTCTAAGTACTCGAAGAATACGAATCACCAGGAATTCATTAGTGCCAGGAATCATAAGCGCTAAATAGGTCGGAACAATTGAAAGTAAATCAACAAGGCCATAAAAGCTGAAAATGTACTTAAATGGTCTAGGGTTTACCCAGATTCGGGTAACATATTCAACGGTGAATAGAACAGTAAAGAACCACTCTACTCCAGATAACCAATAGCCGTGTCTGAGATTGATGCGTTCTATACTGTCGAGCATCACTGCTCCGACACTGAGGAGAATTGATAAAATCAACAAGACATCAAAGGCTTTACCTGCCTTGCTATCCGTTTTATAAATAATATCAAAGACTTGATCTCGCCAATCATTGAATCGAGTCATTGAAATCAGAATCCTTTTTGTTAGCCTTAGTGGAAATTTTTAGAGGGACTATCATGTCGAAAGGTTTAGAGAAGCACAAGCACCGAAGTGAGAGTCTGTCCTATTTTGGGAAAGACTTGGTTCGCCGTTCAGGATCTCACTGTGAGCTATGTGACGCTAGCGGGACTAGACTGACTGTTTTTGAGGTGCCACCTGTACCCAAAGAAGCCGAACTTTTTCATTGCATATTTATTTGCGATACCTGCCGAGGGCAAATTGAGAAGCCTAAAACACTCAATGCGGATCACTGGCGATGTTTAAATACTTCTGCGTGGAGCCCTGAACCCGCCATTCAGGTCATGTCGGTGTTACTCATTGATCAACTGATTGCAAACGTCAAAGACAACGAATGGCTACAAGACCTGAAAGAGCAACTCTATTTGACTGAAGAAATTCAAGAATGGATCGATAGCGCTCAGTCGCAGAAATAGCAGCTCAAACGAATCATTCATTCGTTCACAAAGAGATCAATAAACGGGTAAAAGGTTAATCCCAAAACAAATACGACAGCAACAATTGCCAGAAGGAACTTAACGGGCTTCCTCCAGAAGTTAGCCCACAGCGAAGATGCAATACTCTGGTTCATCAATTGCTGATGATCCTGAGCAAAGCGCTCTTCACGTTTAGCCTGATAATTGTCGAGTAACTCAGCCGCTTCAGTATATTGACTATTATCAGGCAACCATATTCCCGGCATAGACACGCCCCATCTGCCCGCAGTTGTTTCATAGAAGTCAATATTATGCTGATCCAACAGTGATCTTACGTCATCGGCCTCTTCATCTGAGACACCGTTTAATTTAAAGAGCAGTACAGGCATGAATGTGATCCAACATGGTTTGAGCGTTTTTGTAATCGAGCGGAACGGCATAATACTTTGATTCTGTCTGAAAAACCAAAGATGGAAAGCCGCTACTCGTTAATGACCGTCCAAATTCAATTTCTTCAAGCAACACCCTATGCGTTGAGTGATCTCGAAGAATAGATAAATACTCAGAAATGCAATCAGACGGCAGACCCAATGAAAGAGCTAATTCATCAAAGATCAGCATCAGAACAGAATTATCAGACGGGTTCATTGCTCTTAAATAGTAAGCTTTTTGAATCGCTTCAATCATCAACTCTTCAAGTGATGCGTTATTCAGGAATGATTCAGATAAACCATGTTTTTGATCCAAGGTTCGTGCTGCTAAAACGGCTCGACAGGCGGGATATGTGGAGCGACGAGGTTCATTATTCAGCCAAAAATCAAAATTGAATTTTGTTCCTAGAAGTTCATTAATCCGATACCAATGCCTCTGAATTTGGTGTTGCATATCTATCGGCATAGGCTGATCAGAATCTGGCGCTAAACCACCTAATACATTCACGACTTTAATCCCTTGGTCTTTCACCTGCTCTTTCAAACGCGTCCAAGTAGGCATAAACCCCCAACACCAAGAGCACATTGGATCGTGTATATAAAATAAACGTTCTTTAGTTGGATGCATAAACTTCAATGATCTTCATTCAGTAGAGGCGTTCATTTAACCAAAAAAAGAGCGCCTAACCCAAGGGTTGGCGCTCTTTAGTGCTTACTGTGCTAAAAAGTACGAAAAAACAGGGAGAATGTCTTACCGTATAAAATTAAGCTTCGGCTTTTTTACGAGTACGACGAGCTGCTGGTTTCTTTGCTGCCGGCTTCTTAACTTCCGCTTCTTCTTTCTCTTCAGACGCTACTGCTTCTTTAACTTCGTCAGCAATTTCTTTAACGTCTTCTGCTGCTTCTTCAACCGCTTCTTTTACTTCTTCAACAACGTCATCAACGTCTTTCTGAAGTTTAGCAAGAAGCTTGTTAATGAATTCGCTCGCGCTTTTGTTTAGATCACGGACGTTCTCAAATGCAGTCGCTACTTTTTCGTTGTGCTTAACACGAACATCGTCAGTTGTAATCGATTTGGCTTTTTCTTCGATGCTGCCAACATAGTCGAATGTTTTACCAGAAATGCTTGAGTAATACTCTTCGATCTTGTTGATGCTTTGCTCGATTGAAGTTTCAACTTTAGTTTGGATGTCTTTTAGTTTAGTCATAGCAGTGTCCACCTTTTAACGTTACAGAGAAGAAAATGTTAAATCTCACTAAGGGGTTATGCGCGTTCCTACGCCCCCTGAATCTGATAACAACGTAACAAGTGAAATTAGACTGAACACACTAATTCATAATCATCAAAACAAAGAAATTACAAAAATCTGACAGAGATCAAAAAATAAACTACAGGCTCAGAAAAAAGGCTTAGAACCAGCATTCCGCAAGGGATGCACTGCTGGGAGGATGGAGATCAACAGGTGAAAAGAAGAGCTAAGTTTAAAGAATACTCGAGGGCAACCACAGTACCCCCGAATATTGATGAACGTTTGTTATGGACGTTCAAGAATTGCTGTTACACCTTGACCACCCGCAGCACAAATAGAGATCAAACCACGGCCAGAGCCTTTTTGCTCAAGCATTTTTGCAAGTGTTGCAATGATGCGTCCGCCAGTTGCAGCAAACGGATGCCCCACAGCGATCGAACTACCATTCACATTCAATTTCGACCGATCAATGGTGCCGTATTTCTTGTCACGGCCCATACGGGTTTTACAGAACTCCTCATCATCAAGCGCTGCTAATGTTGTTAAAACCACGCCTGCAAAGGCTTCGTGAATTTCATAGAAATCGAAGTCTTGAAGGGTTAATCCTGCGCGATCCAACATATTAGCAATAGCGTAGGTAGGCGCCATTAGTAGACCTTCTTTGTAGTCATGATCTTTACCAATGAAATCCACTGCCGCTGTTTCATAGAAAGTTAAGTATGCCTGAACAGGTAAATTACGCTCTTTGGCCCACTCTTCAGATGCCAGCAATACCGCAGAGGCACCGTCAGTCAGAGCAGAACTGTTCCCCGCTGTTAACGTACCTTTGCCACTTTTCTTATCGAACGCAGGCTTTAAGCTCGCCAACTTTTCCAAAGAAACCTCAGGGCGCATAATATTGTCTTTGTCCAAGCCTTTAAATGGAACGACTAGGTCATCAAAGAAACCT
The DNA here is from genome assembly GCF_042646085.1 of Litoribrevibacter euphylliae. NCBI lineage: Bacteria > Pseudomonadati > Pseudomonadota > Gammaproteobacteria > Oceanospirillales > Oceanospirillaceae > Litoribrevibacter > Litoribrevibacter euphylliae. Next base: position 1,104,025 of record NZ_JBHRSZ010000004.1, read on the forward strand.
TGGTCATAGGCTTTGGCTAAATTTCTATGAGAGTTGAATGCAATTTCATCTTGAGCTTCGCGACTTGTGCCCCACTCTTTTACTGTGATCTCACAATGCTCCCCCATCGACATTTTTGTACGGGGCTCACCGTTTGATGGGATCAAAGGCATTAAATGCTTAGGACGAATACGAGAGGCAACCTTCAGTTTATCCATGTTGGTTTTCGCGCGATTCAAATCCAAAAGAATCTTACGTAGACCTTCAGACACTCCAATTGGCGCATCAGACGTGGTATCCGTACCGCCGGCAATGCCTGCTTCAATCTGACCAAGAGCAATCTTATTGGCAACCTGCATTGTTGCTTGAAGGCCAGTACCACAAGCCTGTTGAATGTCAGTACAAGGAGTATCTGCGTTTAACGCTGTGCTCAAAACAGACTCACGAGTTAGATTAAAATCACGGCTGTGTTTGATAACCGAACCAGCAACCACCTCTCCCAGACGCTCACCTTGAAGATTGAACTTGTTTACCACTCCATTAAGAGCCGCTGTCAACATTTCCTGATTGGACGAATGAGAATATGCCGTATTTGATCGAGCAAATGGAATTCGTGATCCACCAATAATGGCAACTTTTTTAACTTGCTGAGTCATAGACAGTACCTTGTAAATTAACGTGTAAAAACAACAATCGGGCTACCTTAAATCATATTACGAGCGAAACATTAACAAATGTTATGACAAGCCATAAGAACCAACGTATTAAGGTAAATTCATACCGAGAGTTAGCTTATCAGCGCTTTTCGCGCCACTCCATGGTCTATTCAGACATACATAGAGGCCATGTAGCCTAACGAAGAGTAGTTTAAGAATTTATGCCAATGACTCATTGGCTCAAACGACGTAATGAAAGGAAAGCTGGGTCAATTCATTTAATCAGAGCTTATGCTCCAATAGCGTCTATAACCTTGATTTAATCGTCTCTTCATACATCAAGGTCTTTCACCTTTACGTTACAGACTTATCAATTGTTAGGAAAACATCATGGGCGACTTCTACCAAAAAATGCTGCAAAACGATGCCGGAAGAAAAATTTTAAAGTCGGTCGGATTACCGACTCCTGTCGACCTTAACCGTCATCAGGGTCAAGCAGTCTTCTTTAAGGGTGATCTGTTGATCGGTAGTGTTGAAGGCAGTCAAATGTTAGAGCCATCGCTTCAGTCTCTCAGCCATGCGGAAGCGAAAGTCATGTTACCTGCCAACGGTAAAACGGCCTCTTCAATAATCAAGCATTGCGAAAACTTTGGAATCAACCCATTACAGATTCAATGTGAGAAAGGCGCTGTCAGTGAAACCTTTGATGCTTTGGTATTTGACGCAACGGGTCTCCAAAACACTAAAGAGTTAAAGCATCTTTATGCCTTCTTTAGCCCAGTGATGCGAAACATCAAGCACAATGGTCGAATCATTATTTTTGGTCGTCCACATATGGCATCCAGTTCAGGGGAACAAGCTGCCGCAATGAGAGCACTGGAAGGCTTCAGCCGCTCACTGTCGAAAGAGATTGGTAAGAAAGGGGCTACCTCGCAAGTGATTTACGTCGACAAAGGCGCTGAACACCTAGCTAAACCTGCCTTTGAATTCTTCCTCTCGGCAAAATCCGCCTATGTAAACGGCCAAGCAATAACGGTTGCCAAACCTGGCCCAGCCAAAAACAAAGTTGAACTGCCTGTTATCGACTGGCGCCTTCCTCTCGAGGGTAAAACCGCACTGGTTACTGGTGGCTCTCGAGGCATTGGTGAAGCCATTGCTGAAACCTTAGCGAGAGATGGTGCAAAAGTATTTGTACTTGATATTGCAGCGACTCAAGAAGATCTTGAACTGGTTGCGAACCAAATCGGCGGTGAGGCTATTGTTGCTGATATTACAGCCAAAGAAACGCCCCAGCTGATTGCAGATGCCGTGGCAGAAACAGGTTTAGACATTATTGTTCATAATGCTGGAGTCACCCGAGACAAAATGTTGGCGAACATGCCTGAACATTTTTGGGATATGACGCTAAGCATTAACCTAACAGCAGAGGAAGAAATCAACGATCACCTTCTGGAAAATAACGTGATCAATGAAGATGGTCGTATTATTTGTGTTTCCTCAATGAACGGTATCGCCGGGCAAGTAGGCCAATCAAATTATGCTGCCTCCAAAGCAGGAGTCATTGGCTATGTTGAATTCATGGCAAAACCATTAGCCAAGAAGAACATTACCATCAACGCGGTTGCCCCAGGTTTTATTGAAACGGCCATGACGGATGCGATTCCATTCATGACACGAGAAGTTGGCCGCCGCATGAATTCATTAAGCCAAGGCGGTAAGCCAGTGGACGTTGCTGAAACCATTGCCTTCTTTGCTTCGCCGGAATCGAAAGGTATTTCAGGAAATGTATTACGTGTCTGCGGTCAGTGTCTGATTGGTGCTTAACGATAAGACAAAAGCAGAACGAGTTTGAAAGCCGGAGTTATGCTCTAACTCCGGTTTTTTGTTTGCGGTACTCAACAGGCGTTAAGCCAGTCCAGCGTTTAAATGCTCGATAAAACGTACTGGGTTCAGAAAAGCCTGTCAGATACACAATCTCATCAATGGATTCGTCCGTACACACCAATAAGCGCTTGGCAAAGCGACAACGATAATCCGCTAATAATTGATTGAAACTGGTATCGGCATGAGACAATGCAGATCGCAACTGACGAGCACTCAACGACATGCGTTCAGCCACCGATTCTAAGGTTACTTGACTGGTTTCTAATGACTCACCAATGATCTTTCGAACTTCATGCACAACATCCTGTTGTTCAAGCTTAGCAACGTGCTGATCTGCTAACTGCTCGTGAAGTTGCAGCAGCTCGGATTCAGCATGAAAAGATGGAAGATCCAGTAATTCTTTTTTGAAATAGATTCGGTTACTCGGTTGCGAGAAGTCTACCGGGCATTCAAAGATCCGCTGGTATTCTGTTAAATCCTCCGGCGCTTCGAAGCTGAACGAAAGCTTCGATGGACGAAAGGCGTCTTCTGTCACATAGCGAAAGAACTTGATTAAACCAACCGCAGAACAATCGTTAAAATGTCGCAGTTGTCGTGTTTCGGCCAGCTGTGTATCGGTCACTAAACACGCCAAGTCGTCACTTAACTCTAAGGTAGCCTGAGCGGCATCGGTCAATAAACGCTGATAGCTCAATGAACGTTTAAGCCCTTCACCAAAGGTTGGGCTACTTAAGAAGAGATATTCCAACACCTGACCTCGGAACACTGGCATGTGTTCGCCAAAATGAAGCCCCACATTCGGATCTTGAGTGACAGACTCGGCCACATTCCAAAAGATCAGATTCGCTTGATGAGGCGTTCGTAAATCTTGTTCTTGAAGCAACTCGGGTTGAATACCGCAGCGTTGATAGATGGTTGCGACATCAACGCCCATATTGATCATGGCCTTATTCATGAGGCGCATCAAAATCCCTGCATCTCTCAATTCAGCCATAATAAAAACATCCTGTTCAGTTTTGCTTGTGTAGGTAATTGGTAACAGAGACAGAGTGAACCTTTCAATAGACCCGTAACTGGTGGTCTACAATGTAATGGTTCACAGAAAACTCTACAAGCCTGTATTGACTCAGATGACATCACTGCATGCTCGTATAGCCAATTTTTCCGTTTTGATCTCTTTATAAGATGGGCAGATCATTGAGCGAGAAAAGTACACGATATGTCACATATATTCACTGCCACAACATGCCAACCTCAGCAACTAAAGCAGATGCCGTCCATTCTTCAGTTGTATCGTAAAGCTATTCTTCCGAAGAAAACTAAAGCGACATCGGCTGACCAAATACCTCATCTTTCTGTTGAGCTTGGTAGCGTCAATTTAAATCGTAACAAGGTAAAAGAATATTCTGACGTTTGTGAGTTCTACTTTGACAATCAAACAGTCCCTGTCACTTACCCTCACGTTTTAGCGTTCAATCTACAACTAGAGCTAATGGCAAATGCCAACTTCCCTATTCCATTATTGGGCTTGGTTCATGTGAGGAATCAGATTCAAAGTTACCGCAGTATTTCGTTGACAGACACGCTCGACTTCCAGGTTTCCATTTCTGAAGCACGAGATACTGACAAAGGTATTGAGTTCGACCTAACAACTCGAATTACGTGCAAGGGAGAACGTGTTTGGGAGTCGGTCAGCACAAACCTTTATCGCTTTAAATCGACACCTAAGAAAGCCGGTTCGTATACACCTCAGCCACTTGAACCTTTCCGTTATTCTGAATTCTGGGACGTAAAAGAAAACACAGGCCGAAAGTACGCCAAAGCATCCGGGGATTCCAATCCGATTCATTTATATAGGTGGTCTGCAAAAGCGTTTGGCTTTAAACAAGCCATCATCCACGGCATGTGGACCAAAGCACGTACGTTAGCTGCGCTGGAACCCTTACTAAAAACGCATGCATTAAAGATCACCACTGAATTCAAACAACCTATCTTCCTCCCGTCTCGAGTGCTTCTTCATTACAACGAATATGACACAGGTATGCTGTTTGAAGTGCGTAATGAAGCTAACAACAAAGTTCATATGAAAGGCAATATCAGCACACTTTAGTTTTGTGTTTTAAGTGGTTAAGGCGGAGAGGTAAATCTGGTAGTCGTTTTCAGAAAAACAACAAAAGATGACTTCATCCATTTGATGCGGTTGATCGTTAAGAAAATCTTTAACGCTTCTGATGGCGACCTCAACGGCCTGATTGGCAGGGTAACCATAAATACCTGTGCTGATACACGGAAAAGCGATTGTCTTTACCTGATAACGAGCAGCTAGTTTTAGTGACTCTTGGTAGCATGAAGCTAGTAGTTCAGCCTCCCCGCAATTTCCACCATGCCATACTGGACCAACGGTATGAATCACATGATTGGCAGGTAATTTGTATCCCTGAGTGATTTTGGCTTGGCCAGTAGTACAACCATTTAAAGCCCGACATTCAGATAATAGACCGGGGCCTGCTGCTCGATGAATTGCCCCGTCTACTCCGCCACCGCCGAGCAAAGATTCATTTGCAGCATTCACAATGGCATTTACATTCAGTTCAGTAATATCACCTAATTGCGCTTTTAGAACTGTCATACAACGACCTGTTCGACTTTCACTGGCTAAAAACAATGGTTTTAGCCCTTATATTGAGAATAACTTAGACGTGTCCATTTGCCACTGATTGAACTGACATCATTTCCTTTTCTTTGGCTAGGTATCGCTTCCACACTTTGATACCAATGAGAATTAAGAAAACACAGACACCCCCCAGTAACAGACCCGCAACATTCGAGCTCAGCTCAACAAAAGGTGCCATCAATAAGAAAACTAACGTCACACAATAGAGCTGGAACAAACGACGTCCCGGCCACGACGCCAACATATCACTCATTGACGGCATCAAGCCCAATGTCTCCATGGATTTCATCGACATTTGTTGTAGATGTAAAAACGCCAAGAACGGGATTATTTTCAATAACATTCCCAGAATAATGCTCACCACAAACCCGAAAATAAGCACCAACATCGCTAACATTTGAATCTGAGCGGTTAAGGCATGATCTATTAAAAGTGAGACATCAAATATCACCACTGCGCAGATCAGCATACCCAGCCCTAATCGCCAGAAATTAACGGTATTATCGGAGACTTTTCGCCTGCGCTGATTCAACAACCACAGTCCCGCTAAGGCGTAGCCTATCAAACTGATATGTAACAAACCCAAGGCACTCCATGTCATAACCTGCCCGACAATAGAGCTTTGTTGAACCAGACCACTGGCCAACATTAATAGCGCTAAGAAATGGAAAACAGGCAATCCCTTTCGAATTAAACGAGGGTATTCGGGGGTCACATGAAACATGGGAATGACCTGAAAGCTAACACCGATAATCATCAATGTTACCCAACCGAGCAAACCAAATGATAAATGAATATTGGTGAGAAGCTTCCCAAGAACTGATGCCTCCAACCAGTGGTAACTACCAAGCTGCCATAGCCCTGACAACACCGTAAATATCAGGCAAGTCACCGCAAATTTTATGGATAGAATGGAATCGTTGGACTTAGACTTCAGCAATACAAAAATAATAGCGGATGCCATTGCGAAGAGAGGTATCGCTATTAAGCAGGTGGTGAGAAGCACAACAAATCTGGAAGGCGAAAGAAAGTTAAGAGGAAACAGCACTATGCCCAAGGTTAGAAGGACATGAAATCCGGTAGCCGATGTATCCACCATGGGAAACCCTTTCCCACTAAGAACAGGAAGTACCTGTGTTAGTGCACCACACATGATCATCAGGATGAAGCCCAATGCATATAAATGAGTTAATGCGATTAAGTCCGGTTGCCATCGACTTAACCAAAGATCAGGCAAAATAAAAGCGCATGCTCCCATAAGGCCAAAAATTGGCGCCGTCATAAAGAACCGCATGGGAGTCCTAAACTGCGGAATATTGTCAAGAAACAAACCTGAAAGATTCATTCGCCCTTCCCTGATTTTTTCGCCCCTAATCCTTGGGGATGAGAAGATTTATGCCAAATACAAATTTCAAAGAGCCCATCTTCTACTCGTTCGGTAGAAAACTGAAACCCCAGATCCGGCAATTGATGGTAAAGAGGAAATGGCTCTCGTCGATGGCTGACTTTCAACACTTCTCCTGCTTTGAGAACGGAAAGTGCAGCCAAAATCTTCTGCATTGGCTCAGGTGGTTCCAGTGTACGGACATCCAATGCGACCCAGTGCGTATTTTCAGAAAACCTTCTGATTTCTTTTAACACGTGAGATTTAAGCACACGCCGACGATTCCATATCTGCAATAACTTGATCCGCTGCTACCAAAGCGCGATCAGCCATTGGATAAAGCATTTGTTCCTCTTTCATGTTGTGCTGCTGAATAAAGATCATTAATGACTCAGACAACCCAAGAAACGACTCTTTGTCCTGACCTTTCAAAGCAACTTCCAATTTCGAGCAAATAGAGCGCATTTGTTGATGCTCCATTCTCATCACCATGGTTGGACCTTGCGTCATCCCCGTTGCTTCTTCGAACTGAGGGAACAAAACGTTTTCTTCCATGTTCAGGTGATCTTCTAAATCTGCTTTAAAAAGGTGCCATTTATGACCTGCATCTGACCAATTTCCGGAAACAACCGAGTTTTCTGCATCTGAAAATAGCTGATCACACTCTCGATGCTTATGGGTCATGAATTCACTGATAGACATTATTTACTCCTTTTTCGAGACTTAACTTACTTTATCAATTTAGTCGGATTTGAAATTTGAAACATTGACCGAGATTAATAAAAGCGCTGTTTAATTTTTCACCAATCAACATACATTACTTTTTAAATTGCTTGGATAAAGTCGCGTCTTCAGTAAGGAATCGTTACACTTCTGCCAGAAACATCAGAACCATAAACAAGAGTTTAAGCTGCGGTGCGTATGAAGATAGGGATAGATTTAGGCGGTACAAAAATTGAGTGCGTGGTGATTTCAGAAGACCACCAAATTGTGTTTAGGGAACGCTTACCGACACCCAAAGGTGACTATGCAGCCACGGTCAACACCATCGAACAGCTAGTAGCTCAAACCCTTCCCTACGCTCCGGCCAATACGCCTGTGGGCATCGGCATTCCTGGAACTCTGTCCTCAGACACTGGCACCATTAAAAATGCCAATTCCACATGTTTGATTGGCAAACCGTTAGATAAAGACTTGGCATTAAGGTTAAATCGCCCAATTAAACTCGCAAACGACGCAAACTGCTTTATATGGTCTGAATTTTGTGATGGTGCCGCTAAAGGAACGACCAACGCCTTTGGCGTCATTATTGGCACAGGGGTTGGCGGTGGTTTGGTGATGAACCATCAACTAGTGAATGGCCTCAATGGCATCGCGGGTGAATGGGGGCACAACCCACTTCCCCATTTCAAACTTGAGCAGCAACCATGTTACTGCTCCAAAGAAGACTGTATCGAAACCTACCTCTCCGGCCCGGCCTTTGAAAAACGCTTCTTAGAGCAGTCATCGACGAAAACGATCTCACCAGTCAATGCAGAAGAGATCGTAAACCTAGCTCGAACCGGGGATTCTCTAGCTCAAAAACATTTGGATACTTACGCAAAAATGCTAGCCGCCAGTCTGACAGGTGTGATCAATATCGTGGACCCGGACATCATCGTCCTCGGCGGCGGCATGTCGAACATTGATGAGCTATATGAGCTTGTTCCTAACTACCTTCAGGAATACGTCTTCTCAGACACCATCCATACACCCATCGTTAAAGCCAAGCACGGGGATTCCAGCGGTGTTCGAGGCGCAGCTTGGTTGTGGAATGACTAATTCGAAGACTTTTTGAATATCAGCAGCCGATTATTCGCAGGCATGGCGTGATCGGCTAAAAATTCAAACCCTTCTTCACGAAACCCTTTTTCTACTTCTTTAATATCTCTCACACCAGATTCAGGATTCCGTTCTTTTAACCAGGCACTAAAGTCGATGTTACTTTGAACCGGTTGATCGTCATACAGAAACGGCCCATAAATCGCACATACACCACCTTCAGGTAAAACCTGCGAGGCTAAAGACATAAATGCCAGACAACCGTCCCAACTCATAATATGAAGACTGTTCGATGTGTATAAGCAGTCGAACGAAGCCAATGCCTTTATCTCGGATACAAAATAGTCATTTAACACATCCAAGGTCTTTACTGGCGGAAACTTAGACACAGACAATTCATTGAGATTGATTTGAAGTGCATCCCGTGCGTCAGACAATTCGGTACACTGCCAACGTAATTGTGGGTTCTGCTGGGTAAAATACAACGCGTGTTGCCCCGAACCCGAGGCGACTTCAAGTACAGATTGATTAGACGGCAGGTACGCTTGCAATACCTGCCAAATGGGTTGCTTATTCCTATCTGCGGCGGGCGCGTAATTCAGATAGGTTGTTTGATCATTGATAACGATACGTTTCTCCTAACGGCTTTGACCGGAATGGCGAGAAAAATAAATGCACTTTCTCCAATGGACTGTATACATCCACGGATTGGGCATCCGAAACCTCAACCAGTTCCCTTTGTTTCTTGGCTTTTACGATCATGCTGTTTCGTTCGCGATTGGATTTTTCCTGAATCTGATCCAGTGAATCAAAGACCTTTGAATCAACTTTTTCTGACGAGATCACAAAGTCCAGTTCCAACGACTTGCCATTCTCAAACTTGGCAATGGCGATGACTTTTCGTTTCAACTGTTGCCCTACCCAATCACTGGTTGTTTGAGTATCTACCGCAACAGACGAGAGTTCGTTGTCTTTACCAACCAAACCAAATAACCAGTCAAAGTTCTGTTGAATGACCTGATCGAACGCTTTTTCAGTGTTCAACCGGTGCATATCGTCGTTGTAACGTCGCTCAGACGTTGGCGTCCAAACGGCCGGTTTTTCAACCACTGGGTAGGTTTTCGTCTTAAGAAAACCATCTTCCTGATGCGCGTATTGAATGGCTTGTTTTAATTTTTCTGGAATATCGTTCGCGATCCTTGCTGATTCGGAATCGAAGTGTACTTGCACTGCCTTTAAATAAGCCTGATTTGCATCATAAACTTGTTGGTCATGATTGAGATTTGTTGCGACAGCTCGTGGGTTTTCATATTGATTAGGAGCAAATGCTGGTCTACCAGTAACCATGGCGTATTGATCCATGGTTTTTGACCAGTTAGCGTCGTTCGCTTCCAGCTTTGTGGTATTGAGATTCTTACGTGTTTGCGCAGGTAACGACGGAACATCTTTGACAATACAAAGATCAATTTTCATCTTGGTCTTATCTGTCTCACCGTTCGTCAGTAGTCCTCGCTTCATTACGTAATCTGGTTGTCCTTCCATGGGGGCCATGGTGTACGAAAAATTTCCGTACTTACTACCAAAGTAGTAAGTCCCCATTTCGATGGATTGAGAGTTGGAATAGATACCGGAAGGTTTTAACGAACGCGGATTCTTAAAATCACCACAAATCACACCATGAATAAAGATGGTTTGTTCACGATCTAGAAAGTGATCGGGATACCCCTCTACCGCTTGGGCAGTGGACACAACACAGGAGGCCGCCACACTACAAAAGGCTAAAACAGAAAGAGAAAAGTGCTTGGGTAATACTGGTACAAAAGATGTTTTGCGGATGGTCACGGGAGCCTCCTTGATCCAACGGGTTTGCTTTTTATGATTATTCCTAAAAAGCTAATACAACACCGGAGAAATACAAGGAGGTTTGCAAGAAGGCAGCTTAGTTTTCCAGCTCAGGCACAATCAAATCTAACTTACCATTTTCGACTTCAGGCACGGATTCATTCGGTTCTGGTAATGACTTGGACACTTTGACGGAAAGATCCTTAAACTTAGCTACTTTCGGATACAAGCCTTGTTGTCCGGCCATTGCGGTTACCGCACCATTGTAGGCATTGGTCGCCGTCTTTAAGCCATTACCTACTTTATTTAAACGATCCGCCATCACACATAACTGGTTGTACACATCCGCCGCCTGATCAGCAATCTGACGCGCTTGTTCGTTGCTTCGCTCCATCACCCAAAGGTTGGCCACGGTACGAACAATCGGCAACAAGGTTGTTGGGGTCACTAATACCACATTTCGTTCGAAGCCATAATTAAACAAGGTTCTGTCATGCTCTACGGCAGCAAGAAACGCAGGTTCAATCGGCATAAACATCAACACAAAGTCCGGTGAGTTCATACCAATCAAGTTGGTGTAATCTTTGGAAGACAAGCTGTCAATGTGCGCTCTGATAGAGGCGACATGGGCGTCTAAATATTGCTTCTTGGTCGCTTCATCTTCGGCTTCTACAGAATTCACATACGCCACCAAGGAGACTTTACTATCGATGATTACGGACTTGCTACCAGGAAGTTTAACGATCAAGTCAGGGCGTTTGTTTTTGCCTTCTTCGTCTTTAAAGTTAGCTTCCCGCTCAAACTCCTGACCTTTACTTAAACCGGAGCTTTCCAGAATCATTTCTGCTTGCAGTTCGCCCCAAGAACCCTGTTGTTTATTATCGCCTTTAAGCGCTTTGGTTAGATTGCTGGCTTCGTCGGTAATTTGTTGATTTAGCTTACGCAGGTGCTCAAGCTCTTGGGATAAGCTGGCTTTTGCTTTCGTATCTTCGGTATGAATTGCTTCTACTCGCAACTTAAACTCGGACATTTGTTCTTTAAACGGTGTCAGCATGGCATCAATGGATTGCTTGCTGGTTTCCGTAAAGCTCTTACCTTTCTCTTCGAAGATCTTATTGGCAAGATTTTCAAAGTCTTTTGCCAATTGCGCACGATTGTCTTCAAGCAGCTGCAGTTGTTCTTTGTGCTTATTATCTCGTTCATCCAAGGATGTTTTTAATTCCGCGTAATCGGCTTTCAGTTGAGATTGAGCAAGATGCAACTGCTGGAGGTCACTCTCTCTGTCTGCCAGTTTGCCTTTGAGCTCATCCAATTGACTCATTAACTGATTAGCTTGTGTCAGATGCTTTGAAGCCTCTGCTTTTACGTTCGAGAGTTCATTGGTTAACTGATGGGATCTCTCTTGCTCTTTCTCAAACTGGGCTTGCTTGGCTTGTTCGCGTTCTTTCGATTGAGTCAATTGAAGCTGCTCGGACTCTAGCTGGGTCGAAAGACGCCCTACGACTTGCTCTATGGAATGTTTGGCTTCGTTAAGCTCTGAATAGGCTGATACGTGTTGTTCGAGCTTTTCCTGATAGTGGCGAGATTGAGACTCTACCTCTGATAGTCGTTGTTGAAAATTTGAAAGTTCAGACTGAAGCCGGGTCTTCTCAAGCAGCTCTAGCTCTAGCTGCTTCTTCATTTTTGAGGTAGCCACTAAATAACTCGTAACAGCAGCTAAAACAATTCCCACAACACCAAATACAGCAATCAACAAAGATTGATCCATAACAGACTGATCCATTCGAAAAAATACCTTTAAAAATCGGAGCAAATAAACGAAGCGCTAAAGTACCACGGCTGTAGGAGCTCATAAAGAGAGAGTTGTTTCACAAAATCAAAAACCTTCCCCCTGCTCTTTAGGCAGATTAAACCTCACCTACCCGTTTGGATAGTTTGAAGATACGCATGACTCAATAATGATTAGGGAACATAAACAATTCGCTGAATATAAAAATAAAATAAGGAAAAGCGATGAGTATCCTAAAAGCTATGGCACTTGGCGGCTGTGTGGTATTGACCACAGGCTGCGTTGATAAAACCTCAATTACTCACGTTGGAGACGCGGAAAACATCTTATTTACTACGGATGGCCGTTTAATCGTTTCTGGCGGTGACAATATCTATCAAATAACCAAGCCAAACGGCTCCTACGAAAAACGATCCCTGTATCTGGACGATAACGGCAATGAAATTGAATGTAATTTCACCGGCATTGCTCAAAAAGACAACTGGGTAATCAGTTCTTGCGTTGAAACCAAGTGGATTATTTTCACTAATAACCATTTAGTCGCAGCGAACCTGAATGACCATGACATTCAATTCCAGCGGATCAGCCCAAGTTCAAACGACCCATATGACTCATTGTTCCTTCCCAATGGACTTGCTTTCTCGCCAACCGGTGATTTATTGGTAGCGGATTACAATCCATTCTCTGCATCTGGTGTCGCGAAAATCGAGTTGGATTTCTCTGGTGATTTACCAAGTATAAGCACTGTCGAAAAAAACTTTGTCGGTGTGAACCATGGTCTCTCTACACCAAACGGTGTTCGTGTAGCAGACAATTACCTATTTGTTTCAGACGGCAATGCGGTTAAACGCTATCAGTTTGATGAAGCCGGTAATGTTCCTACTCACCTTGAAGTAAACGGCCTGGCTGAACCGAATGAAACCCTTGTGTGGCAAGGCGGCTTGGCAACCATCGTTGACGACATCATGCCTTACTGTGGCGGCGTGGCGTTAACGAGCTACCTAGGTGGAAAGATCATCTATGTTGAACGTGAGGTCGATGCTCAAGGCAACGAGTCTTTCCAAGAGCATTCAGACACTGGGGCTTTAGCATTTAACTCACCAAGCTCTCTAGCAATCGGACAAGCACCATTATTTAGTGGTTATCAAGTATTAGTAACTGAAAAAGGATTACTTCAAGAAACAGGTTCAAACTTCGGTAACCGTTTAAGCGCAATGGAAATGCCATTCGACTTAAACAGTACAAATGCCTGTAACATCGTCGATTCATTAAACGATTAATACTTTAAAAAATTCCTTCCTAATCGATCCATTTAGGCAGTTTGCCGCATTACAACCCCACGTAATGCGGCGTTTTTTGTCTTACATTGCTATTTCTTGTCCACTCTTCCTCTCTCCTGCTCCAAAAAATTAATTGACATCTCAAGTAATTCGCTTGAAAGTTTGTGGCCTATAACTCTAAAAAGCCATCAGAATAAGGGAAGCAATTCATGAGTGATCAAACCTATGACTTGATCGTCTTTGGCGCTACCAGTTTTGTGGGTGACATTCTCACGCACTATCTCAATGACACGTTTAACGGGCCTGACCAAGAACAACTGAAGTGGGCCATTGCTGGTCGTTCACAATCAAAATTAGACGCCCTTAAAAGCACACTGGGTGCTAAAGCTAAGGATCTTGATGTCCTAACGGCCGATGCCGCCGATGAAGACCAGCTCCATGCTCTGTGCAAACAGACCCGTACAATTGTTTCTACTGTTGGTCCGTACGCACTATACGGTGAGCCACTGGTTAAAGTGTGCTGCGAAACAGGCATCGACTATTGCGATTTAACAGGCGAAGTTCAGTGGATCAATCGCATGATTCGAAAATACGAAGCCAAAGCCAAAGAAACCGGCGCGCGTATCGTACATTGCTGCGGCTTTGACTCTATTCCATCTGACATGGGTGTGTATTTCCTTCAGCAGCAAGCAGAAGCGACACTGGGCTCACCATGTAATAACATCAAGATGCGCGTTAAAGCGGCCAAAGGTGGCGCATCTGGTGGCACAGTTGCAAGCATGGTGAACATCACCAAAGAAGCCACTGGCAACCCTCAGCTTCGTAAAGAATTGGCTAACCCCTACTCCATCTGCCCGGAAGGTCATCCATTCAAAACACGTCAGCACAATGTAAACTCCGCCGAGTTTGATAACGACTTTAACAAGTGGTCGGCGCCATTCGTGATGGCTGCGATTAATACCCGCGTGGTTCATAGATCAAATGGTTTACTGGACGCAAAATACGGCAATAACTTTAAATACGATGAAGCCATGTTGGTGGGCAATGGACTGAAAGGCCGTCTTATGGCCAATGCCATCGTAGCAGGTCTGGCTGGCTTCCTAGTTGGTGCAGCAATTCCTCCAACACGTTGGTTACTAGAGCGCTTCGTGCTACCAAAGCCAGGTGAAGGCCCAAGCCCGGAGGAACAAGTGAATGGCTATTTTGATCTTAGGTTTGTGGGTAAGAATGACAACGGACAAGAAATCAAAGTAAAAGTCACTGGCCAAGGCGATCCTGGTTATGGTTCTACGTCCAAGATGCTCGGCCAAGCGGCGGCCTGTTTATCTCTGGACATTAGCAAAGACGATGTTGCAGGTGGTTTCTGGACGCCATCAACCATTCTTGGCGATAAACTGCTTACTCGCCTGACTGAGAAATCTGATATGACGTTCGAAGTTGTTTAGTCATTCAAACAGTCTCAATATGCGGTGGCTCAGACCACCGCTTTTGTATTCCTTTCCGGTTTTTCTTTTCCTTCCCCCCTTCTTTACTTACGTCTTTCTATCCTTCTTAGCCGAATCAAAACTTTCTATAGCCTTTGATAATTGATATCTATCGCCATCCACAACCACCAATAGAAACAACCTATCACTCCCATAACAACTATCAATTTTTCATATACCTCTGTTTGGATAACAATAGATTTGTCGATTCAAGAGATGGGCAACACGCTCAAATCACATATACAAACAGAGGATATTATTATGACTGCTAAAGTGAACTCAAAAATTCTTCCATTCAACGCAACTGCTTTTCGTCAAGGTGAATTCGTTGAAGTAAGCGATGCTGATGTACTAGGTAAATGGGCTATTTTCTTTTTCTATCCTGCTGACTTCACTTTCGTATGTCCTACGGAACTAGGTGACTTGGCAGATCATTACGAAGAGCTTCAAAAGCTAGGTGTTGAGGTTTACTCAGTATCAACTGACACACACTTCACTCACAAAGCATGGCACGACAGCTCAGACACCATCGGCAAAATCAACTACTTCATGCTGGGTGACCAAACCGGCACGATCACCAACAACTTCGGTGTAATGCGTGAAGGTCAAGGTCTTGCAGATCGCGCAACCTTCTTGGTTGATCCTGAAGGTGTGATCCAGGCGATGGAAGTAACGGCAGAAGGCATCGGTCGTGACGCAGAAGATCTACTTCGCAAAGTGAAAGCCGCTCAGTACGTAGCAGCACACCCAGGTGAAGTTTGCCCTGCTAAGTGGAAAGAAGGTGAAGAAACATTGGCTCCTTCTCTGGATCTAGTAGGCAAAATCTAATTTTCCTTTGCTGATTAGATAAGAACATGTAGGAGTCTCTTGGCTCCTACATAGCGCTCCTTTCAACCATTAGTACTTTTCCCCATTAGTACTTTCGCCCGTTAGTACATGTGAAAAGTACAAACAAAGACAACAAAGCAGCTCTCACAAGGAGCACACATAATTAATTACGTTTCCACATTACGAGAAACGCCAAGCGAATAGAAAGGTATCACTATGTTAGATCAAGCAATGAAGCAACAGCTTAAAGCCTACTTAGAAAATTTGAAGAATGACATCCAATTGGTACTAAGCCTTGATGACAGTGATACTGCTCGTAAATTGAAAGGTTTAGCAGACGACATTGCCAGTTTGAATTCCAAAGTCAGTGTCGTGGATGATCCATCTGCCAGTGATCGCAAACCGATCATGCAAGTGGTCAATCAAGACAAGAACACCGCTATTGGTTTTGCAGGCTTACCAATGGGTCATGAATTCACTTCATTAGTGTTGGCCTTGTTACACTCTGGCGGCCACCCAATGAAGTTAGATCAAGCGACCATTGAACAAATCGCGGGCCTTTGTCCAGAAGAAAACGATCGCTTGAATGTTGAGATTTATATTTCGTTGTCTTGTCAGAACTGCCCAGACGTCGTTCAAGCATTCAACATGATGTCAGCCATCAACCCTCGTATTCGAGCAACCATGATTGATGGCGCATCATTCCAGGATGAAGTGAAAGAACGCGAAATCATGGCTGTTCCTACCGTATTCGTTAACGGTGAAGTGTTCAGCCAAGGTCGCAGTTCGTTACAAGAAATTTTAAACAAATTAGATTCCGGTGCGGCAAAACGCCAAGCATCTGAAATCAACGAAAAAGCGCCTTACGATATGTTGGTGGTAGGTGGCGGCCCTGCAGGTGCAGCAGCGTCTATCTACTCGGCACGTAAAGGCATTCGTACAGGCATCGTTGCAGAGCGCTTCGGCGGCCAAGTGATGGACACCATGGCTATTGAGAACTTTATCTCAGTCAAAGCCACCGAAGGGCCAAAACTTGCAGCAAGCCTAGAAGAGCACGTTAAAGAATACGAAGTCGACTTAATGACAGAACAACGTGCTACTAAGTTAATCAGTGCTGATAAAACCGAAGACGGTTTAGTCCATATCGAACTTGCCAGCGGTGCGACCGTTAAAAGTAAGAGTGTGGTTTTAAGCACAGGCGCACGTTGGAGAGAAATGAATGTGCCAGGTGAGCAAGAATACCGCAATAAAGGTGTCGCCTACTGCCCGCACTGTGACGGCCCCCTATTCAAAGGCAAGAAAACAGCTGTCATCGGCGGTGGTAACTCAGGTATCGAAGCCGCCATTGATTTGGCCGGTATCGTAGAACACGTTACTGTCCTTGAGTTTGCAGATACCCTTCGGGCGGATCAGGTGTTGATCGATAAGGCAAACAGTTTGCCAAATATCGAGATCATCAAAATGGCTCAAACCACAGAAGTGATTGGTGATGGAACTCGTGTTACCGGGCTTAAATACAAAGACCGTAATACGGATGAAATCAAAGAGGTTGAAGTCGCCGGTATCTTCGTTCAAATCGGTTTGGTCCCTAATACCGAGTGGCTGAAAGATTCAGGCGTGACTTTAAGTAAACATGGTGAAATTGAGGTAGGCTCTCATGGTGAAACAAATGTTAGAGGCGTATTCGCAGCTGGTGATGTAACAACGGTACCATTCAAACAAATCATCATTGCGATGGGCGAAGGTGCAAAAGCCAGTTTGGGTGCATTTGATTACTTGATCAGAAACAGTCAGTAATTAATAACCCTTAACTTAAGTGAATGAGTTCAGTAAAAACGAAAGGGGCAATGACAGCCCCTTTCCCCACCTACTTAGGCACTGCCATCTCAATTTCGTACAAGGCATCTTCAATATTCAAGACATGTTGATCAATAATGGTTTTTGCATCCGCCAACCCTTTATTGAAAAAGTGAGGGCCGATTTCTTCTGTAAAAAAGTCTAATAAGAATTCAGCATCAAACTGGCCGATCTCCTGATCTAACTCTTCCCTAAAGTACATTTTTACCTTTTGAACAATGAGGTCCTTCTCTTCTCGTGTAAATTTGATTTCGGCCATTCGTCAAAACATCCTTAATTATTAACTTTAATTTTTTCTGTTAACCACTTAATTTCATTGAATAATATTTTATTTGAAAATGGATCAACCACCGTAAAATGTCGATCACCCCAAGGGGCAATATCAATGCATGGGCGATTATAGGAGTGATTCTTTTCATCCAGCTCTGCGTACAAGGTTTCGAGATCTGAGACATGAATAAACAACTTGGCGCCCGGAGAACAGTCACCATAATGCTGAGTTAAATGGAACACCATAGGCCCTCGAGAAACCTGCATATAGGTTGGTGACTCATCGTCAAACTTATGCTCCCAGTCCAGAGTCATCCCAAGATAATCAAGGTAGAATGCTTTGGCTTCAACAATGTCGAAAATGCGTAACACAGGTATAGATTTGAAATCCATGTCGTCCTCCTAAGATCTAACGTATTAGTCTTTCAGCCAAGATTGAAACTCAGGATCAGAATCCTTCATGTCCTCATACAACCAAACCATGCGATCCACAAACCAAGCTTTTGGTAACATCACCATGGCATTGCCGAAAAGGATCCAACCTATTTCATTAATATAAAGCGCATAAATCAAGATTGGCATACCCACAAACGTTAGGGCCAGTAGGACATTAGCCATTTGAAGATGATGTTTAGGAAGTTCTAGCTGCGCCTTCCGTAGATAAATACGTTCACCAAATGTCCCTTTAGACGCCCAATTGTTCGTAGACTTAGGTGCGTTGAACGCTCTTGGGTTATACCAAATCCAAAACATCACGAATGACAACGGGATTAACGCACCCCATCCTAGCCATTCACGCGAATAAAGCGCAAAGGACAGTAACGGCAGAATGGTAAAACGAGAATAGACACTCCATGGATTTGCATGCTGTGCCCATGTTGTTTCATCCATCGTCATTAGCTTTTGAGAAAACTCTAACAAAGCCATAAAAGTAATATACCATTATTTATCATATAGTTACGTAAATAAATTAATGTAATATCAAGATTTCTTTCGATACTGAGTAGGTGTGCAACCCACTCGTTTTCGGAATGCGGTATTGAAGGTAGATTTTGAGTTAAAACCTACCTCATAACAAATTTTCCCGACAGGCTCAGATGTATCTCTCAGTGCCTGTTTTGCAGCCTCAACCCTGAAGGAATTAATCCATTCATAAAAATTACATTGCGCACAATAATTGATTGCTTCAGATGCTTGGTGCGTTGTTAGTTCACAGCGCTGAGATAGTACAGTCAACGATATTTCATTCTCACGATAAGCCCCCTCCTCAATAAGAACTTTCAATCGCTCGAAGCATTGCCAACGAACATCGTCTGTTTGAGTTGGTTCATGGGGTTCAGTTAAGGACATTTTCACTAATGCATCATCGATTCCCTCATCTTCAGTTTCACTATCAGGTAAGGACTTAATGATTGTTTTCTTGGCCGCTTGTGGTAACTGACTCTGACTTAAAAACAAATAGACAAGATAAGCCGACACAGGTGCCATAAAAAATACGGCAGAGAAATACCAGCCGAAAACTTCACTTGCAAAAATCCGAATGAATAGCAAAACCGCAACAGCCAGCTGCACCATCTGTAACTGATCAATCCACTGGTTCAACTTACCTTTACGACTCGGGTAACCAAGGCGACGTTGATACCACCAATAGAACAAGCTTAACGCCGCAATAATAGCCAGATAGACGTTGCCATATGGCGCATAAGATCGCCACAAGGTTTCGTTTTCATAAATCACTAACGCTATCATTTCAATCTTTTCTGCAGAAGGTAAGCTCCAATAAGTCACATCCAGAAGCGCAACAACTATTGCAGGAAAACAATGCTTTAACAGGTCGAGTTTGCGGGCAATGATATTCTTTCCTGATAACGCCTGAATGTAACCGTACAAACAGAACGGCATTAGGATCACCAAAGGATCAACCAGTTTTAGAAAAAACGGCCAACGATAATGAAGGTCATTCGCATGATAGAGATACTCTAACGATTGAAGCACCACAAGCGACGCTAGCCCAACCAACCATGCAGTCGTTAATCGGGTGTGTGTATGCTTAACCAACCAATTTAATGCTGCTAACCACAGAATACCGCTTAGGCAAAGAGCCACTAGGGCTGTTGTACCAACTCCGTAAGACATTAAAACCTCTTAAAAACTTCAACCTCGATGGAAAAAGGTTCGAATTGATCAATTCAAACCATTAACTAATTGATAATTATAGTATTTAACAACTTTATCGGTTCCATCGAAACAGACGACTCAACCGTCATTTCCTCATTTAATAGTTCACGCAAACAAACAAAAATAAGAAGGAAATAATACAATGCGCACACGTACAGTTATGTGTTTGCTAGGTTACAGTCTGTTATTAGGTTGCAGTAACGACGATGGGGATGCAACCTCAGATTACAAAGCCACCATCAGATACACAGAGCACAATGTTCCTCACATCACAGCAAAAGACTACCAAGGACTGGGCTACGGAATTGGCTATGCTCAAGCCAGAGAAAACCTCTGTACGCTTTCAGAGCAAATCCTGAAACTGAAAGGTGAAAAGTCCAAATACTTGGGAGTTGGCGACCAACAGTCCAATCTCTTAACAGACTTAGGTTACAAAGGGCTGGATTACCTTTCGCAAGCCGAGACACTCTATTCAGGGCTTGAAGACACCACCAAAGAGGTGATTGAAGGTTATGTCGCAGGATTCAATCGTTCATTAACAGAACGAGCATCGCCAAGCGACTATCCTAGCCCCTGTCGTGATGCAGAATGGGTTCAGCCTATCACAAAAACCGAACTGCTTGCCTACCATTTGGATCTTGCCGGTTTAGCCAGTGCCCGAAACTTTCTGAAAGCCATGCCAGCAGCGCAACCTCCACAAACAGTGGCCGCATCATCCCAAAATCAACCCCACAAAAAGGCACCGTCTCTACAACTTTCAGTACAACTTGACGCACAAGAGACGTTTACTTCAGAAGGCATAGGAAGTAACGGCTGGGCACTCGGACAAGATAAAGTGGAATCAGGCGCAAGTGCCCTTTTAGCCAACCCGCACTTTCCCTGGGATGGCGAGCTTAGATTCTACGAACAACACTTGACGATTCCTGGAGAGCTGGATGTCACTGGAGTGGGAATGGTCGGTTTACCAGCTATTGTTATCGGCTTCAATGAACACTTGGGTTGGACTCATACGGTTTCCCAGTCCAAACGCTTCACCTTATATCAGCTGGAATTAGATCCTACGAACCCTCTTCGTTATCGCTACGGCGCTGAATACCGGGACATGACCACGAAAACCGTCAGTGTCGATGTGAAACAAGCCGATGGTAGCGTTCAAGCCATACCGTATACCCTCTACTTCAGCCATTACGGGCCAATCATCAATCTTTCTTCGTTGTCACCGGCATTAGGTTGGAATACACAAACAGCCATCACCTATCGTGATGCTAACGCAGGCAACACTCGCATGTTGGCGCAGTGGATGGCAATGGGGAAAGCTGAATCACGTGATGAATTCTTCGAAGCCTTCAATACGCATCAAGGCATCCCTTGGGTGAATACATTAATGATTGATGAAAATGGTGGCGCCTCTTATCTCGATGGCACCCAGGTTCCTCAACTGTCGCCACAAGCAGAAGCCTATTGGGCGGCAGCGTCACAATCTCCGCAGTTAGCCCCAATTTGGCAAGACGGTGCTGGCAGTGTACTCCTTCCTGGTAATGAAACCGTTTATGAATGGGTCGATACCAATGATGCAGGCGCACCCGGTTTAGTCCCGTTCAAAAACGCCCCACAAATGACTGCCAACGATTACGCCTTTAATGCCAACAGCAGTCATTGGTTGACCAATTTAACCACGCCGCTTGAAGGCTATAGCATGATGTACGGGCCGGAAGATACCATCCGCAGCACACGTACACGTTATAACGCGCAATTGATTACCAGCAATGAAATATCCGGCAATGATGGAAAATTCAGTACCGAAGAACTAAAAGCGGTATTTACCCATAACGGGTCGTTATTCGGACAGAACTTCCGAAACGATCTGGTTGCTCGCTGCACTCAATACCCAACCGTGAATCTGAACAGTGCAGTTTATGACCTTACAACGGCCTGTAACGCACTTAGAAACTGGGATGGCACCTATAACCTGAACAGCCGTGGCGCCCATCTAATGAGAGAATTTCTGGCGAACTTCCGAGTCTCAACTCACAGAAGCCTTTCGGACAGTTTGTTTGAGGTTCCATTTGATCCAGACAATGCAGCCACAACGCCATCAGGATTAGTCGCCATAGACACAACTCAAGCGGACGATGATCCAATTCTACAAGCTCTTGCGCAAGCAGCGTCATTACTAACGAACTCTGGCATTGCACTAGATGCCCCGCTTCAAGAGGTTCAATACACCATCAAGGCGGAAGGCTTAGATTCAATTCCTGTTGCGGGCGGCTATTCCTATGAAGGACTGTTTAATATGTCGGAGACAAAAGTGCCCTCCCGAAGCACTTCAGATCTGGCTAATGCGGTGACAGGTTCATTTGTGAACAATAATTCACCGTTACTTGCGTTGGATGAGAATGGTGACGGCAACGATGAATACGCCTATCGAATCAATTACGGAGCCAGTATTGTCATGGCATTAAGATTTGATGACGAAGGCCCGCAAGCCGAGATGTTCCTGACTTATGGGCAATCTCATGATCCAGAGTCGGAGTACTTTACCGATCAAACGCAAAATTACAGTGATTTGGTGTGGCGCCCGATGGTGTTTGATGAAGCAACACTGAAGGCACAAACGATAGAAACTATTCGACTTAATGACAAATAACTAACACAACGCCGAGGGAAAACCTCTGGGTTGACCCTCGCCCTTATTTTAACGGGGCCTAAAACGTAACTTAATCAGGAGTTCCCTTGGGCAGTGTTAAAGCACCTCTAAAGACATACTATCAACCAATCAGCTTTTCTCTGAAGGCGGAGATTTAGGAGTTTCCTCAGACTTGGTGGCAGTTTTAGTTTTCTTCACGGTCCGGGGCTTTTTAGGCTGCTTTTCTGATTCTTTAACTTCAGATGCAGTTTTAGTTTCAGGGGTTTTAGCCACCTTAATGACCGCTTTCTGCAAGATCAACGAGTTTGGATAGGTTAATAAATCGTCGTCCCTGCGAATCAACACATGAAACAAGGAAATTTCTTCGACTATTCCACATATATCGTCGTCCTTATCAACGACTTTGATTCGATCCCCTACTCGATAAGGAAACGCAAAGAAAATGATCAGGCTTGCGGTAATGTTGCTCAAAATCGACCACTGAGCAAACAATGCCACCCCCAGCACAGCAAACACCGAGGAAAGAAAAATCGTTACCTGCGAATACTCAATTCCCATTAAGGTAAAACCAAGAACGGAGTAAAAAACAATGAGCCCAAGGGTCAAGGTTTTGTTGATGTACTTCGTGCGATACTGATTCACGGATTTAAGTTGACCAAGGCTATTAACGACCCGATTCAGAAACCGGATACTAACAATTGCAACAACTAAAAGTATTAATAGAACTAACATATTCATTGCTGCTTAAGCTCCTCACGGATGGCGTCCAGTTTGTCATGCAGGCGCATGATCTCTAGTTCAAGTTTGAGATTCATTTCATAGGTGGCATCTTGTTTGATTCGATCTTTTGCCGCCTGACGATTTTGAGACATCATAATGATTGGCGCTTGAAATGCCGCCAACGTTGAAAGTGCTAGGTTTAGCAGAATAAACGGGTATGGATCAAATGGTTCAGACGACACAAGAAAGACGGTATTGATCAATATCCAGACTAGGATAAGTAAGAAAAAGAATCCAATGAATGACCACGAGCCACCAAATTTAGCTACCTTATCCGCGACCCGCTGGCCAAAAGTCAGGCTTTCAGAAAACGTGTCGTTGGTATTTTCCGCAACGGTGGTGTGATCCGCAATGCTGCCAATTACACGTTTCTCAACGTCATCCAGTTCATTAAAAGATGAACCTAATAACGCCTTAGCTAAATTCTCGAAATACTTTTTCATCCACTACTCCTCTCCATGTATTTCTATCTCCAAGGAGCCGAATAATGTACCAGTTAGAAGCAAGATTAAAGAGCTGAATTTCAAGTACTCCCAATACTCCAAACTAGCTGTTCGCCATATCCATTCGCGGCTCTTCTTCCCAACGACTTTTGATTTCCAAGAACTTAGGCAATAAATTCTGAAACAGTTGCACCAGATTAGGATCAAAATGGCTTCCCGATGCTGAAACTATGTAACTGACGGCTTCATCAACAGACCACGCTTTTTTATAGGGCCGCACAGTCGTCAGTGCATCAAACACATCAGCAATAGCAACGATTCGCCCCACCAAAGGGATGTCTTCACCTTTGAGTTTGTTTGGATAACCCGAGCCGTCCCACTTTTCATGATGCGTAAGCGCAATGTCTTTGGCCATATCCAATAAAGGTGAACCATGATCACCCAAGATATCAGCACCAATCTGAGGATGTTTGGCCATCACCGCCCACTCTTCGTCGGTTAGTTTTCCCGGTTTAAGTAAAATTCGATCAGGAATTCCAATCTTTCCGACGTCGTGCATAGGGGCCGCATTCAACAACAAGTCTTGTTCGTATTCAGTCATGCCAGCGGCATTGCCCAATAACTGTGAATAATGGCTCATACGAATCACATGAAGACCGGTTTCATTGTCCTTGTATTCAGAGGCTCGCCCTAGTCGACGAATGATTTGGAGTCGAGTGTCATGCAGTTCGCTGACCTGAACTAAAGATAGATGCGTCTTAACACGAGCTCTGACAATTGGGGGGCTAATAGGCTTAGTGATGTAATCGACAGCACCAAGCTCAAACCCTCTGGATTCATTCTCAACTTCAGACATGGCCGTGACAAAAATCACGGGAATATGTTTGGTTTCAACGCTTTCTTTTAAAATCTTGCACGTTTCAAAGCCATCCAGAACCGGCATCATTACATCCAATAGGATCAAGTCAGGCATACGTTCTTTAGCTAGTTCGATGGCTCGTTGCCCATCTTTAGCAAACAACAACTGATAATCATCAAACAATACTTGCTTCAGTACATGAAGATTATTGGGTTCATCATCCACTAAGAGAATCTTAGGGTTGATACCGTTCTGACTCATGATCCTCTCCTCCTATGTTGATACGAGATAAAATGACCTCTAATTCCTGCCCTGCTGTTTCGAAATCAAAATTATCTATCGCTCGCTGAAACGACTTAATCTCGTCCATTGGTACATCGAAGCATGTCAGATGAGAGAGGCAGGCATCGACCAAGTCTTCATCCAGTTCTCCGCCAAGGAGAGTGTCTTTTAATCGTAGAGCGTCTTCCATAAAGGCTGAGACAGTAACGCCCTCCAAAGAAATGAAACTCTGTTCCTGGTTATGCTCGAGATCCTTAATGGTTTCGAGTGTTACACAAAAGCTTTGGGTCAACTCTTCAATAATGTTATCAAGCTTGGTCAATCCATGATGTTTGATGTGAATAGATGTCTGTTGAAGCTTATCGTAGAGTTGAGATAACGCCAGGTTTCCAGTAATACCTCGTAAGGCATGAAGCGATTCTTTCGCTTCTTTCTCTTGGTTGTTTTTCCAATATCCAACCAACTGTTCTAAAGCTTGCTCATGCCGCTCCGAAAACGATTTAAGGTTATCGATAAAGACTTTCGTATCACCCCACGTATCAATACCCAGTTTGAAATCAATGATGGGTGTGTCCGTTATTCCCAATACGTTGTTTGCTGAAACGGTTCGATCGTCAGGTACTTCAAACTGAGTGGTCATAAGCCTGGACATTTCTTCAAAGAGATCATTAAAGACAATCGGTTTCTTAACAAAGCCATTCATACCTGCATCGGTACAGGCTTTTCGATCTTCATGCATGACACTGGCCGTTAATGCGATGATGGGAATACTTTTACCATTATCTAACATGCGAATGTTCTTAGTGGCTTCCAGGCCGTCCATTTCCGGCATCTGAATATCCATTAAGATCATGTCAAAAACACAGTTAGATTCCATTTGTTTGACAGCTTCTACACCATTGATCGCATGAGTAATCTGATGACCCAAGCCTTCTAAACGAATACGAAGTAAGTCAGCATTTTGCTGCATATCTTCGGCAACCAAAATATGAAGCGGCTGGTTGGTTTCGAGCAAAGATGAGTTGATCGTGTCGATTTTTTCGCTGATTACCTCATCGGTCTCCTCTAAGCGCACAGTGAAGTAGAAAGAGCTACCAACACCCTCTTCGCTTTCCACCCAAATTTTGCCGTTCATCAAGGTAACAAGCTGTTTAGAAATAGTGGTTCCCAGCCCTGTCCCACCGTATTTACGATTGGTTGAAGCATCCGCCTGATTAAAGCTCTCAAAAATGTGATCCACTTTATCTTTAGGAATCCCGATACCGGTATCACGCACCAAGAACTTCAAATCACCATTGTCTAAACGATCCACCGCCACCGTAATCGAGCCTGTTTCAGTAAACTTGATGGCATTTCCAATCAGATTCATCAAGATCTGATTTAATCGGAGGGGATCGCCCAAATAATGTGCAGGGAGATTATCCGGAATTCGCTGAATCATCTGAATGTTCTTCTCCTGGGCTTTGAACTCCAGGGTCTTAACAACATGGTTGATTACATTGGGCACAGAGAAAGGAACGGTTTCCAGCTCCAACTTACCTTCTTCCATCTTGGCGACATCAAGAATTTCATTGAGTAAGTTGTGAAGGTCTTTGGCAGATTGCCGAACCGTACACAGATGCTTTCGCTGATCGTTACTTAACTCATCTTCCAGTACCACATCCACAAACCCGATGATGGCATTCATTGGAGTTCGGATTTCATGACTCATATTGGCCAAGAACATACTTTTAGAGCGATTGGCTTGCTCTGCCTTGTCTCTCAAGCTGATGAGCTCTTGTTCTGTCTCCTTACGGAAGGCAATTTCAGCTTCCAAGTCCCGATTCAGAGAGATGATGGATTCCTGTTTGGAAAGCTCAGCCAACATATTATTGAGATTATCGGCTAATTTCCCTATTTCATCATTGCCATGCTTTTCTGCTCTTGAGTTAAAATTCTTACTCGAATACACATCGGTTGCCCAATCTGAAAGCGCCTGAAGTGGAATGGTAACGTGCTTCTTAATCCAATGAGATGTGATGACTGCCATCAAAAGAATGGTCACTAACAGTCCTAAAATGATTAACAGCAAACGTTCCCTAAAGCCTTCCCAATCATTAAGTTTGGACTTTAAAATCAAAGTCCCAATGACTTTATTGTTTACCTTGATGGGATGCGTTGCGTAATAAAAGGGGTCATCGAACCATACCCGAGCGAGCGTGCCAGCTTCTTTCAACGGTTCGCTGTCTACAGGAAAAACGGCAAAAAGCACTCCATTTTTGTAAAGCGTTGCAGACAAAATATTCGAGTTCTCTTTGATACCGGACAGAATGTTCGTTGCAGAATCCACATCATTAAATGCAACCGATGCCTGGCTGTTACCCGCAATTACACTGGTAAGTACACTCAACTCATCCTGAGTACTCCGATGAAATTGTTTGTTGGCAGACCATGCAAAGGTCAGAGAAGACACGATGATGACCATCAGTGAAAACAGAGACAAACTGTATTGAATTTTATTTCGAATTGATGCCTGGGATTTCTTCGCAGTTTCTTTCCTAGGATTTTGAGAACCGTTTTGAGGACTGGCCGAGTCTGAGCGAGTCATGAGTCTTGTACTCCCAGAGATAAGAGTTGAGCAGCAACCTTAAACTGAGTATTACCAGCTAAATTACTATTAATGCGAAAACGAACCGAGTCATTTTCAATGAACAGTTCAATGAAGCCGCCTAATTCAATGAAACCAGAGAATTCCCCAATGGTGAGGGTTTTCGATGTGTCTATCCTGGAAAGCATCTGTTTAGACAACACACGACTAATACCGACCATGTAGATCGCGTGACATTCTTTGATAGGCGTTGTTTGAGTTAATTTCGAATACCGGATAACTGTAATGATGCCCTGAGAGGTTGATGCCCCCTGAATTTCATCCAGAGCTTTTCCGAACTTGTTCTTACCAATAATGCACACATTGAGTCGATTAGCGGCAGAGTCTTTGGAACCCGCCTCTGATAGGCCAGAGCCAAATTGAACGAACTGTAAGAAATTATATAAGTAGGAAGCCTTAATCTCGTATACCACATCAGCGCGTCCATGCGTTGGTAACAAAAACAGCAGAGCCAGAAAATACCATCGTCGAAAATTAACCACGTTTATAGCTCCCATTTGAGGTGTACACCGTATTCATCCTCTACAGGAGCATCAGCGCTCCACTCTTCATGACTGCCATCACTGATGTTCCGTCCAATGAAATTAGCCGACACATATTCATTAATATTCCATTGAAGTGAAATATCTGCCACGAGGTAGTTATCTATATTGTTTGTATCTAAGGAATCCACGTATCTGAGATAGGTGTTAAGTTGCCAATCCTGATTTATGTCCAGCATTGATACGACTTGGGCAAGGTTTTGAGGGAGATAACCTTCAGTACGTTGTGCACTGTCAGAGGCAATACTGTCCGAATCGGCCTCCAAATCCATTTCCGCATGGCTGAAGTTAAACCGCAACAACCAGGCATCCGTAGGATTGATGCTGGCACTCACTTCAATGCCGCGGGTTTTTCCAGAAATTTTGTTGCGTAAGCCATCCGGTTCCAATGAAATTAAGTCGTCATAGTCCGACTGGTAAAGGGTGACATCAAGCTGCCAGGACTCCAGCCATTGTTTACGCCATCCCAGTTCATAGACGGTCGCATTCTCGGAATCAAACTTATCTCCGTTAAGTCCAGGAAAGGTAAGATCTGTCTCTAGTCTCGTGGGCATACGAACGGCTTGCGACCAGGATGACCAAAACAATGACTCCCAAGCAAAATACGAAAGTCGAACATTTGGTTGCCACTCGCTGCCTGAATAGTCGTTATGCTCGTATTTTGTACCAAAGATAAAGTGTGCGTCGTTGTCCAGAAATGAGACATCATCCTGCAAAAACGCACTAAAGGTTTCATCCCTAACACGCTGAGGTGCGATAAAAGTAGAATCGATATTATCCCTTACGCGCCGATAACCTACTCCGGTTACCAGTTCATGATTACTCAGACCTTGTTGTATTTGATAACCGAGATCCACCGTATTTCTGTCATCTACGATCGAGCCCGTGTTCAAGTAGGTCACATCATAAAAGGCTTGTAATTGATGACGACGGTCGTCGCTCTCTTTGACATTCCAGTTCAATAAAACATTACCGCCTCTATGCTCTTGCCCTGACGGTTGCTTTAAAGACTCTAAAGAACCAATTTCACCACGATACATGTCACCTTGCAGTGTCAATTGATTATCATCGGAATACCAATGGTCAAACCGAAAGCCCATCTGTTTGTGCTGACCATCATCATTTTTAAAGTTACCGCCAGTATCATTCGTTTCACGGAGCTTGGCATAGAAACGTAAGTACGAGTCACTGCCCAACTTCCAACCCTGTCGGGCTTGACCAAATGAATTACCTTGAGATGTGGTGCCACCTTCAGCAAGTGTACCCAGAGTATCTTTCCCGCTTTTAGTGATGATGTTGATCACACCATTTACCGCATTAGCTCCCCAGATCGCCCCGCCAGGTCCGCGAATCACTTCAATTCGATCTACATCCGCCAGTACAACGTCTTTTTCTTCCCAAAGCACCCCGGAGAAGAAAGAGCTATAGATGCTTCTACCATCAATCATCACAAGCAATTTATTGGAAGCGCGAGAGTTAAACCCACGGATACTGATCGCCCAGCGGCTGGCATCGACTCGCGCCACTTCAACGCCTGGTACATAGCGCAACGCCTCTGCAATGTGTGTTACGCCCATACGTTCAATCTCTTTACTCGACAGAACATAAACGGCGGCTGGCGCACGATTTAGCGACTCCTTCTTTTTAGAAAGCGATGTAATTTTGAGCGACATAAGCTCAGTAAGACTGGTGCCTTTGATATCAAAGGTATCTTGTTTTGTCTGACCAAGTACTGCAGATCCGACCAGAAGCATGGTGACGACAGACACAAACCGTTGCATGACGTAAGGTCCCGTTTTACGTATATTCCTAGCAATTCATCTGAGTATAGGACAGCGCCCTATCTGTTCAATTTTTGCGCAAAATATATTTTCAGTTCATCCCTGAACAGAGTGTTTCCAAGGATTTTCTGCTGTAACAAAACCTTCACCAAACTGCTTAAAACTATTTATTGATTACTTTATCTATTAAATGCACCAATAGTGGTCATTAATGAAGACAAAACTGACTAATTTGAAAGCTTTTCCAACCCATTCATGAAAGTATTTTCATATTTTCATTGTAAATGAGACTCATTAAAGAAAGAATCGCACCTCTAACTCTATGATTTTAAGGATGAAACATAATGAGACGGGTTCAACCAAAACTCTATCTACCCTTAGCACTGGTCAGTGCTCAATTCTTAACCGCTTGTGGAGGCGGCGGTGGTGGATCTTCAGATTCCCCAAATTCAACCCCGACCACACCGGACGCATTTCTATCGTCTGTTACCCCTGCAGGCAACGCTACGGGTATAGAACTCGGAGCCACAGTCGAAGCAACGTTTTCTAAGAACTTACTGGCGAGCTCTATTGATCAACAAAGCTTAACCTTGCAGTTTGATGGACAAGCCCTTAATGCAGACATCACTGTCGATGGCACAGGAAAAACACTTCAAGCTGAACCACAAGCTGAGATGGGATTACTTTGTGAATACACAGCGACGCTGAGTGGTGACATCAGTGATCAGGAAGGAAATGAACTAGGTGATGATTTTACTTGGCGTTTCACTAGCCGTGATGGCCAATGGCAGACAATCTCCACCCTTTCTGATCAAACCGATGTTTTTGGCACTTACCTTAATGAACTAAAACTGTTCAATAACGGTAACGCAATTTCCATTTGGTCAAGTGAGGTAGGTCCTCTCGAGAGTGCGGCCTATTTCAAACAATACGTAAACAACCAGTGGCAACCAACCCAGCAAATTAACTCACCGGGAAGTAAACTGAATGGCGGGGAGTTTGCGACAAATGATCGAGGTGATGCATTTATAGTATGGCGAGAACAGGATGGAACCAATTACACCCTTCATGGCCGTCACTATAACTCAACCACCGAGCAATGGAGCGCCATAGAGCAGATTCCGGGCAGCAGCACCAATGTAGATTCACGCTTCGAAGTTACCTTATCGGAAGACGGCATTGGCTATCTTGCTTGGTCTGAAGAAAACACGGCCAACGATTACGATTTATACGTTGCTAAATATCAACCGGGCACCGGTTGGCAAGCCGAGTTTTCTCTCGAAGATAATAACAATGATGACTATGCACCACGCATAGCGATTAACAATGATGACGATATCATCCTCATGTGGAGAAACATTGATGCGGATGATCCAAGCAATGGTGATATCCACGTTCGTCACTTTTTAAGCGATGGTAACGGGGCTGGAACTTGGCAAACAATCATTGAATTCGATGTGGATGCATCAGATAACGTCACTCATTCGCTGACTATGAATGATGAAGGCCATGCGCTAGTGACCTGGAAAGAAGTGGCAGACCCACAATCGAACAACAGTCTCTATGCCCGCTATTTTGATCCAAATAAAAATGTAGATCCTGATGTTGAAGGAAGTTGGGGCCCAATCAATCTTATTGAACAAAACCCGGGATTGACCGGCCAAGTCTTTGCATCACTTGATGAGTCAGGCAACACTCTGGTTACATGGCAGCAAGAAAGTGATCCGCTAGATAACGACAAACCCACGCATCTTTACGCAAACTATTACGACGTTGATGATTCTGCTTGGTTAAACAACCCGGTTCAATTAGGCACCGTCTCCGATACAAGAACCCCTGCAACTGAAAGCAGCTATTTAGCGATGAGTAGTAATGGCAACGCCATCGTTACTTGGTCGTATGAAGATGACGGTGAAATGAACTTATACAGCCGATACTTCACAGCTCAAAACAGGCAGTGGTCGAACGCTCAAACGGTTGAAACCACAGATTTCAAATTCACCAGTAATAAAGCGATTATGGATGATCAAGGCCATGCCCTGGCTGTATGGATTCAACGCACGAACGGTATTGATAACATTTTTGTGAGCCGCTTCAATTCCTACACTCAGGAATGGACTGATTCGACCAAGTTGAGTAACAACCCAGTGTATGTGCGTCATAGCATTATGAGTACAAACACTAAAGGCGAAGCACTTTTACTTTGGGAACAAGGTGAAGGGACAAACTCAACCGTACTATCTAGACACTTTAACTAAGCATTTAAAACAAGCGCATTTAAACCAAATGTACTTAAACCAAGCACTTAGACCATGAGTGCCTCTCAATACCAAAGGGGCCGTAATCAATCTTGATTACGGCCCCTTTTCTAAGATCACACATCCAATTTAATACCGTCGGCCATCAGAAGTATTTCAAGTTCTCGATACCCTTCCAGCTCAATAAGAAGTCTGCCCTTTTCCTCTCTGGCTATTTTTGTCCATGATACATTTTCTAAGGCGCCAACCATGGCATAGAGAAAGTTAAGGCTTGGCTGAACAGAGCACTCGTGCCGTAACTTCATAAACGTAGCCACCGCGCCCAATTCCCTTAATTCAGCTTCAGTAAAAATACCAATTTCATTAAGCCATTGTTCGGACTTTGGCCCTAACCCTTTTAGCTTACTGAGCTCTCCCATACAAATGCCTGCACAACTTATGAATCGGTCTCAAACCAGAACTCGATCTCATCGGTTTCCTGATCAAAATCCGCCGCATGTTCAACGCCAGCAGGAACATGATACCAATCCCCTACGCCATAGCGTTCTTGTTTACCATTCATGGTTAGAATTAACTCGCCACGAACAATGATTCCATGATTATCAGTATCATGAGAATGAGGAGGAATACGGGTTCCCGCAGGATACGACGCAAATAGTACATCCGCCCCCATAGCGGCTAAACGATGAGCATCAAATCGCCCATCATAGAGAGGGAGTGTCCGAATCTTATCTGGATATTTTCCTGCCATGGTTAGGTCGATCCTTATTTCGTTTATGGGAAAGGTCAGATTATATTAGCTCACCAGAGCTCAGGTACATTGAACGCTGCGACACAACGTGCAGTCCCGCAACGAGCATTCCCAGCCAAAGCTGCTAAATCACTGCCATCTAATGACTGACATAACCAACCATGTGGCTGAGACAGCTTGAAAGGCGCTTTGGCAATGTCTTCTGAAATTTGTTGAAAACCGACTTTCGAATAGTAGTTAGGATCACCATAGGTAAACACCAGACGAACCTCATTCTTTTTCAACTGTTCAAGCCCGAAATTAATCAACGCCTGCCCTACACCTTGCCCTTGAAACTTCGTATCTACAGCAACAGGTGATAAAAGAAAGGCTTCCACAGGGTCATCAAATTCTAAGCGTGAAAAGAAAATACAGCCGATAACTTTATCAGCTTTGTAGGCAACGAAACCGAACAGATCTTGAGTCGCGGTATCGGACATAAGACAAGCAACCAAGTCTCGAATAGCGGTGCCCTCGGATTCACCTTCAGAGTCAGAAAATGTCTTTTCGTAAAGGTTTTGAATTTCTACAGAGTGTTGAACGCTGTATGGAGCTAATTCCATCTTTAAACTTTTTCCCTAATCAGAAGCAAACGTGAAAATAAACACTATTCGATGAATAAAAATAAATAGCCCTGCGTCAAAGGCAGGGCTATATAAAATGTAGCAAATTAATAGGGCTCTATCAGAACAGGCTAATCAATCCAGCAAAGATAGTCCCACCGACAATCCCCACGGATACCAGTAAACGAGCTGTCGTCGGGAAGACACCTTGAGCCAGCTGGAAGCGGTTCCAAAGGTCTAGCTTTCTTTGCAAAACATGCTCGTTACCAGGCAACAGTACGGGATAGTTCTCAGGGCAACGACCCGGTTCAGGCGCGTCTTCCCAATCATTTAACTGACTTCGTTCATCACGAAGTTTCGCTTCAATAAGAATCAGATCTTCCTGAAGAATGGCGCTGATCGCAGACATCAAGCCTGACATGCCCGACATAATTTGAGATGCGGTTTGGCACCACTCCGGCCAATTTTTCTTATCGGCCGCTGGTAGTTTAAATAATGGAATCTGCTCACTCCAGTCCGTGATGCCCAGTTTTTCAAGTACATCAGCGGGCAATTGCATATCCAGAATAACCTTTGAAACCGTCTCCATTTCTGCTTGAGCGGCATTACATACTCGAATAATGCGTTTCTTTTCGAAATGACCAATTTGACCGTCAGCCGTGATTACTTGCCAAGTATTTACCAACAGTGAATGTTCGTTCTCAACAATGGCATGCAGATGTTCACTGCAATGCAGCAATTTGATTAAAGCCGTTAGGTATTCATTCCAACCTTTTCCTGCATGTTGAGCTAAGCAAAGATGCACTGCTCGGCAGTTAGCATCCTGTTGCATAAGCGAATCAGAAACCAAACGCTGATCAGCTGAAATTTCCTCAATGGCATCAGGAATTTCTTCTTTACTGATTTCTTCACCACGATGTCGAATCACCCCGCCAGACGGTTTTAAATCGCCAGAAGCCAAGGCTTCCAGCGTATACTTCTCAACCTCAAGGTT
Source organism: Litoribrevibacter euphylliae (assembly GCF_042646085.1). Classification (NCBI taxonomy): domain Bacteria; kingdom Pseudomonadati; phylum Pseudomonadota; class Gammaproteobacteria; order Oceanospirillales; family Oceanospirillaceae; genus Litoribrevibacter; species Litoribrevibacter euphylliae. Next base: position 1,138,537 of record NZ_JBHRSZ010000004.1, read on the forward strand.
CCTAAGTTTTTCAAGGTCATCAGCAATACTGGCAGGATATAAAGCAGCGATGGCTTTTTCCATGTCCGTATCGATATTGGCTTTGGCCAACATCTCATCGAAGCTGGAGAAATCTCGAACAGGGCTTCGATTCAAATAAACACCACGGTATTCGGGCGAATAAGACGGTCTATCGAATCGCTGAACCACAGCCTCCAAAGGCTGCCCTACTTCTAATTCATCAATTTTATCCGTGTTATAAAAGCTGATGCTGATTAAACGTCGTAACTCACGCTCATCCGCAAAGACTTCCCAGGCTTTACGCTCATCAATATCAGCGGCAATGTATTGCGCTTTAGCGTTCTCTTCGCGATCACTGTTCGCCGGATGAGTCGACCACATTTGTGGTGGTCGCGCAGTTTCTTCAGCAAATACACGATGATGTGCATCTTCAACGTCATCAGGTCGTGGGGGTACTGTGCCATAGAACTCGTCGTCTAAAACGCGTTGCATCTGGCCGATCGTTGCTTCCTGGGCTTTAAAGATATCGTCCAATATCTTCCCACTTTCTGCTTCTTGTCCCGCCACATCCAAAGCCGTTTGCCATGCATGGTCGGCCGCTTGCAGCTTATACAGAGCATTCACTAAAGCGTCGCTGCCAGTCACTGACACCGCCACCAAATCAGCGTTAAATTCCATTTCACGGCTAAGCGCACGTTCAGCAATAATTACCAAGCTAAACAAGGTATCCATCATTGAGCGAATCGACCAAATCACAAGCGAAAGAATCCAACCTAACCAAGCAATACGAAGATCAATGCGGGAAATAAACCGAACCACGGAATCCAGCCAATCACGAGTCGCCACCATGTGCGCGATGATCTGCTGCGCCACATAAACCCAACGACCAACCACCATGGAACCTTGCGCAAAGTGCCCAAACTCATGGGCTAACACCGCTTTGAGTTCCCCTAGATTCAGAACATTAACGAGCCCAAGACCAATCACCAGATTCTTTTTAGATGGGAAAATAAGATTCAATAACGATAAATCATAGAAAACAGCGGCATTCACTTCTGGCGTAATAAACACCCGGTGCGGACGCGGAGCGCCGATTTCATCGGACAGATTATGAAGAAAATTAAACAGTTTTGGCTCTTGCTCAGCCGTTACTTCAATGCCACCAGGATTCCCCGCCTTTCGAACAGCAAACAAGGATTTAACCATAAACAGAGTCAGTAAAAACGAGCAACTCGTGGCTACGATGTTAAACAGATTACCTCTGTCGCCGTGTAAAAAACGATCTACTCCTTCATAGGTGATATAGGCAAAGCATGTCATCAAAGCCAGATAGAAAATCATGAAAAAGATAAGACCAGACATCGCCAGAATGGCTTGACGCTTATAACTGCTGTTCGCTTGAGTGAGCGATTCAGGAACGTTTTTGGGACTAATAGGATAATGATCCGAAGTTTGCATAGCTTACCTTCCTTGGGTTTATGCAGGCTGTATTGATTAATCGAATAATAGCGAGCTTTTATGCAACAACTGCCGAACAATAGCAACAGTATCTTTAAGGGTATTTTGACTTTGGTCAGATTAAGACCGTAAATTTAGGAATGGAGTGACATTTCTAACCTGACGCCTTGTAAAAGTTAGAAACAAAAAAGGGCGTAACCCGTACGCCCCTTTGAATGACATGACTTTAAAAATTCTTAAAGCTTAATCCAGGTCGCTTTGATTTCAGAGTACTTATCAAACGCATGAAGGGATTTATCGCGACCATTGCCGGATTGTTTGTAACCGCCGAACGGTGCGGTCATGTCGCCACCATCGTATTGATTCACCCAAATGGAACCCGCCCTGAGCCCTTTAGCAAACCGATGTGCTCGGCTGAGGTTCGATGTCCAAACGGCAGCGGCTAACCCATACACTGAGTCATTCGCAATTTTAAGAGCTTGTTCTTCGTCTTTAAAACGAATCACAGAAAGAACCGGGCCGAAGATTTCCTCTTCTGCAATGGCCATGTTGGATTCCACATTTTCGAATACAGTCGGCTCAACGTACATACCACCAGAAACAGGCGCGACTTTATTGCCACCAACGGTGAGTTTAGCGCCCTGGCTCTGCCCTTTTTCGATGTAACTTAGAACTCGCTCTAGTTGAGTTTCATCAACGATGGCTCCGACATTGGTTTCAGGGTCTAACGGATTCCCCGGCTTCCAGTTTTTAACGGCTGCTCTGACCTTTTCCATAAACTCATCCGCAATGGAATCTTCTACTAATAAACGAGAACCTGCGGTACAGACTTCACCCTGGTTGAAACAGATGGCACCAGCAGCGGCTTCTGCTGCGGCATCGAGATCAGGCGCGTCCGCAAACACCACATTAGGCGATTTACCTCCTGCTTCCGTCCAGACGCGTTTCATATTGGATTGACCCGCAAACACCATCAGCTGTTTCGCGACACCGGTCGAGCCGGTAAATACCAAGGTATCAACATCCATATGAAGAGCTAACGCTTTACCGACGGTGTGACCAAAGCCCGGAAGTACGTTGAATACGCCATCCGGAATTCCTGCTTCTTTAGCAAGTTGAGCCAATTTAATCGCTGTCAGCGGAGACTTTTCGGACGGTTTGAGGATAACCGAGTTCCCCATCGCTAAAGCCGGTGCGTATTTCCAGGTCGCCATGATCATCGGAAAGTTCCAAGGAACGATCGCAGCAACGACACCCACGGCTTCTCGTGTCACCATGCCCAATTCATCGTGTGGCGTCGGCGCAATTTCATCGTAAATTTTATCAGTTGCTTCAGCCGTCCAACGCAAGGCTCTCAGGGTAGCGTTGACATCGACATTAAATGAATCGTTGATTGGCTTACCCATATCCAGAGTTTCTAATAGCGCCAACTCTTCAGCATTTGCCTCAATCAAATTCGCGAACGCCTGAAGTATTTGTTTACGTTCAGCAGGTGCTAATTCAGACCAAACACCCGACTCAAAAGCAGCTCTTGCGGCAGACACGGCTTCGTTGGCATCCGCTTCATCACAACTGGCAACTTTACACAGCAGGCTATTATCGATAGGGCTAATGTTGTCGAACGTCGCTTTATTCTGGGCATCCACTAACTGCCCATTAAGAAAGGCACGTCCCTCAAGGGAGATTTGTTCTTTTAAGGCAGTCCAGTATTCAAGACTTTGAACATTAGTCATATCGCTTACCTACTGTTGATGATTCAAATTTGAAGATAGACCTTACTGCAAAACTCGCAACATTTTCAATATATCGAACACAAAGATTTTTATAGCGCTCAACTTCTCTATTCGCAAACCCCTTTAGAACTGGGGTCGCCAGCGCGTTTTTACAATAATTTGTATCTTTTTGATATTTTCTTCATTGAAAGGCTTGATGTTTTATTTTTTTAACATAAACTCCAAGCAACATGTTCAAAATAACAAACAGAGGTTTCAATCATGTCATCCACTTCTCTTGATGCTTTTTGGATGCCCTTCACTGCCAACAGACAGTTTAAATCTGAGCCACGTTTATTGGTTTCAGCCGAAGGGATGTATTACAAGTCGGATGATGGCCGCTCCATTCTGGATGGCACCGCAGGGCTTTGGTGTACGAACGCAGGCCATGGACGAACGCAAATCTCGGAAGCAGTTTCAAAGCAGATTCATGAATTGGATTTTGCACCTACCTTCCAAATGGGCCACCCACTTCCTTTTGAATTAGCCCAACGTCTAGTTAAGCACAGCCCGGAGGGTATGAATCACGTATTCTTCACCAATTCGGGTTCTGAATCCGTTGATACTGCACTAAAGATTGCCCTTGCCTACCACAAAGCCAAAGGCAACGGCAGCAAGACTCGCTTAATCGGTCGTGAAAAAGGCTATCACGGCACCAACTTCGGTGGCATTTCGGTCGGTGGCCTAGGCAACAACCGCCGTTTCTTTGGCAGCCTGCTTACCGGCGTTGATCATTTACAACACGCCTGGACACCAGAAAATACCTTCAGCAAAGGATTACCTGATCACGGTGTTGAACTGGCTGAAGAACTGAATTCGATGATCCAACTGCATGGCGCTGAAAACATTGCCGCCGTTATCGTGGAACCTGTGGTTGGTTCGGGTGGTGTGTATATGCCGCCGCAAGGTTATCTCCAACGTCTTCGTGAAATCACTGCGCAAAACGACATTCTCTTAATCTTTGATGAAGTGATCACAGGGTATGGCCGTGTCGGTACTGCATTCGCAGCCAATCGTATGGGCGTTACCCCAGACATCATTACCACTGCGAAAGGCCTAACCAATGGTGCCATTCCAATGGGCGCCGTATTTGTTCAGGATTTCATTCACGATGCCTTTATGACAGGCCCAGAAGAAGTGATTGAGCTATTCCACGGCTACACTTATTCAGGACACCCAGTGGCCGCCGCTGCAGCCCTTGCAACTTTGGACATTTACGAGCAAGAGAACCTGTTCGACAAAGCCATTGAGCTGGAAAATCATTGGCAGAAAGCGCTTCATTCACTGCGTGAATACGATGTTGTTAAGGACATTCGCAACTATGGTCTAGTCGGTGCGGTTGAATTCCATCAAGGAGACAAGCTGGGCGAACGCGGCTACAACGCCTTTAACCATTGTTTCTGGAAAGAGAACACCTTGGTTCGATGCACAGGCGACGTGATTGCCATGTCACCACCCTTGATCATCAGCGAAAACCAAATTGATGAGCTGATTGCATCGCTCGGCAATGCCATTAAGACGCTTTAGTTAAATAGATATTAAAGCGCAACGACACAGATTAACGACGTTAAATACATTAGAAGTACGGAATTCACATGAGACAAATCAATCACTTTATTAATGGTCAGATCACCCCACCCAGTGAACGCCAAGCGCCGGTATTCAATCCAGCATTAGGAGAGCAAACAGCGGAAGTATCACTGGCACCTGCAAGCACAGTAGAAGAAGCTATTAGCGTTGCAAAGACCGCGTTTGATAGTTGGTCTCGGGTCACGCCACTCAACCGCTCACGTATTCTGTTCAAATTCAAAATGCTCTTGGATGAGCGTATTGATGAACTGGCACGAGTGATCAGTGCGGAACACGGTAAAGTGTTTGAAGATGCCAAAGGCGAAATCATTCGTGGTGTTGAAGTGGTTGAGTTTGCCTGTGGCATTCCTCATTTATTAAAAGGTGAAATCACCGAGCAAGTAGGCAGCGACGTAGACGCCTACTCGGTCAATCAGCCATTAGGTGTGGTCGCTGGTATCTCACCATTTAACTTCCCGGCGATGGTGCCAATGTGGATGTGGCCGGTTGCCATTGCGTGCGGTAACACCTTCGTAATGAAACCGTCTGAGAAAGACCCTTCAGCCTCCCTTCTGATCGCAGAGTGGTTAAAAGAATGCGGCTTACCTGACGGTGTGTTTAACGTCATTAATGGTGATAAAGAAGCGGTTGATGTACTTCTGACGCACCCAGACATTCAAGCGGTGAGCTTTGTAGGTTCAACGCCGATTGCAGAATACATCTACAGCACCGCCAGCAAACACTGCAAACGCGTACAAGCATTAGGCGGCGCGAAGAACCACATGATCGTGATGCCGGATGCGGATGTAGACTCAGCGGTGAATGCCTTGATGGGTGCGGCTTACGGTTCTGCTGGTGAGCGTTGCATGGCGATTTCTGTGGCGGTCGCGGTAGGTGACATCGCTGATGAGCTGGTTGAAAAATTAGCCGCCAAAACTCGCGAACTAAAAATCGGTAATGGTGAGAATCTTGGCCTGGATATGGGCCCGCTTGTGACCAAGGAACACCTAGCCAAAGTGAAAGGCTATGTGGACACCGGCGTTTCTGAAGGCGCAACGCTGGTTGTTGATGGCCGAGACCTAACGATTGACGGATGCGAGAACGGCTACTTCATGGGCGGCTGCTTATTCGACAACGTTACTACCGGCATGACCATATACCAGGAAGAAATCTTCGGCCCCGTGCTTTGTGTAGTACGAGTACCGGATTACGCCACCGCCGCGAAAATGATCAACGATCACGAATACGGCAACGGCACCAGCATCTTTACCCGCAGCGGTGCTGTGGCTCGTAAATTCACACACGATATTCAAGTGGGCATGGTTGGCGTGAATGTGCCAATTCCTGTCCCTATGGCGTTCCATGCGTTCGGTGGTTGGAAACGTTCATTGTTTGGCAGTAACCATGTTCATGGCCCTGAAGGTGTGCGTTTCTACACCAAACGTAAAGCCGTCACGGTGCGTTGGCCGGAAGGCGACATTGGCGCCGAATTCGTCATGCCAACGATGAAATAAGCCTACATGTAGATGATAAAGATCATAGAGATCGTATAAGTCATGTAGAAAAAGAGCATCCCTTGTTCGCCCTCCCCTGATTTTCAACAAGATCACGAGGGCCCTTTTTTGAATTAGGAACAACACCTGTTCAGGAACAATTAACGATGAGCATTCAAAGCATTAAAGATGTCAGTACCGATAATATCGCTGCCGACAATTATCTACCGGATAATGAGAAGATTCTTTCAGGCCGTCCGGAACAGAACGTTTGGAATGTGTTTTCCTCCAAAGATGAAAAATTCCATACCGGCATTTGGGATGCTCAAGCAGGTCACTGGAAAGTGAATTACAGTGAAGAAGAATATTGCTTCATTTTAGAAGGTGAATCCATCATTCATGATGGGGATGGAAATACCAAACGCGTCCAACAAGGCGATCACTTCGTGATTCCGGCAGGCTTTCAAGGCACATGGGAAGTACCTGAGTATTGCAAAAAAGTCTACGTCATTTACGAAGCCTAAGCTGATGTAAAACACCAGGCACTAAGCATTAGTAAAGGCATTAAGCATAATCAGGCATTAACGAATATAGATATACAGATCCAGGTCATAGAGATCACATAGGTCAGGAGCCGTCATGAACCAACCTTCGATGAACCGAACGCCTCACACCAATTCGTATTACGCAGCTACCGCGAATCAAAAAACGGATCGACCTAGACTCACCGAAGCTCTGGATACGCAAATCTGTATTCTTGGTGCAGGCTATACAGGCATCTCAAGTGCACTTCATTTGGCTGAAGCCGGCTTTAAAGTGGTGGTATTAGAAGCCGCAAGAATTGGCTTTGGTGCCAGTGGCCGAAACGGCGGCCAGCTGGTTAACAGCTACAGCCGAGACATCGACACCATCGAAAACAACTACGGCCCGGATTTAGGCAAAGCCCTAGGTGACATGGCCTTCGAAGGTGGCAACATCATTCGAGAACGCATCCAGAAATACAACATCAACTGCGATTACAAACCCGGTGGCATCTTTGCTGCGTTCAATGAAAAACAATTAAACGATCTCAAAGAACAAAAAGCCCTTTGGGAACGTTACGGTAATGACCAACTGGAACTGCTCGACGCGGATCAAATCCGTAGCCAAATTGCCTCCGATCGTTACATCGGTGGTTTATTGGATCACTCCGGCGGGCACATCCACCCACTAAATCTAGCCTTAGGCGAAGCCGCTGCATTTGAATCGCTCGGCGGACAAATCTTTGAAGACTCCAAAGTCATTCGTATTGATCGTAATGAAAACAGCCCAGGTAAACGCCCTCAAGTCTTTACCGAACAAGGCTCCGTCACCTGTGACTATCTATTATTGGCTGGCAATGCCTACATGGGCGGATTAGTCCCAGAACTATCGGCCAAATCCATGCCGTGCGGAACTCAGATTGTCACCACCGAGGTATTGGATGAAAGCACCGCTCGTTCACTGATTCCCAACGGACACTGTGTAGAAGACTGTAACTACAAACTCGATTACTACCGCATCACTGGCGACAACCGCCTACTTTACGGTGGTGGCGTCACCTACGGCGGCGGCGATCCGGCATCCATCGAACACTTCATACGTGGCCATTTAGAAAAGACTTTCCCGCAACTGAAAGGCGTCAAATTCGATTACGCCTGGGGCGGCGACTTCCTCTTAACCATGAGCCGCCTACCACAACTGGGCCGCCTAACCGATACCATCTATTACGCTCAGGGCTACAGCGGCCATGGCGTCACAACCACGCACTTAGTGGGCAAACTGGTGGCAGAAACCATTAAAGGCCACGCAGAACGCTTTGATGCCTTTGCCTCATTGAAACACTACCCATTCCCAGGCGGACGCATGTTTAGAGTGCCTTATACCGCCATTGGTGCGTTGTATTATGGGTTGAGGGATAAGTTGGGGATTTAGAGGTTGATGGAAAAAAGCTCTCAACTTGAGAGCTTTTTAATCTAGACGGTGCCTGAAACTTAAATACCGCGTGAACAAGCTAAGTAACGATATTCTTGAATTTCTAAGTGATCCATAAGTAGCACTCTTTAGATATGAAATTTAACTTCTATTTACTCTGGTTTCACTGATTCGTTGCTTAGAACTTCTTCGATGGACAGCTTACTGACTTGAAAGAGATATGTACCATCAGAGTTCATACATAGTCCCGACTCAAGCCACCGCCCGTTATGTTCTTTGCATTCTTGTTGAGTAGTAAAAGAGCAATAGTTATATTCAAGTTCGATAGGGATACCACCCTCATTTTTACAATCCTTTGCAAAGCTTGAATCACTAACAAAGAAATACGTTGCTACTATAGAAATAGTTATAGCACCAAGAACAACTTCTAATTTACTCACTTTGACCCTACCTCTGAGCTAGTAAAAAAATCTTCGATAAGAAATTCAATTTCTATTTCAATAGATCATCGTTCTTTACTTTCTCTGTTGTGAGAAGGAATTCTAAATCCATTAGTGTTTGACTTTTTATGGGTAACTCGGAAAGTTAACGCCTTTAGCTGCGGCGAGCGATAGCGAGTCCAGCCCCGGGGCTTTTTTCGGGGCGAGGCAGGCTAAACTGGTTAAATGCATCATTGTAGATGCTCCAAATACTCTATTTGAACCTCACCAGATACATATGGGCCGTCGCCATCTAAATCCTGAACTGGTTCATCGAACTCTACCCAGATACTAGTAACAATTGAGTTAACGCCCTTAACGGTTCTCTGGGTAGAATCAAAAGCATCGGTGCCTTCTACTGCACCGGCTACGTACTCAGGTGGTAATGATACTTTTCCTGTTCCGCCATCTGGCCACCAGATGTGTGGAAGTACTTTTACTTTATCGCCGTCTTTGAATTTCATAATGACATTTAACGCCTGCAGCTGCGGCCGAGCGCAGCGAGGTCCAGCGACCGTAGGGAGCGATGCTGGCTGGCCTTGTTAGGCATTTTGTTTCCGCTCACTAGCCATACCCCAAAGACGTAAAACTATACCAATATAGGCGATAGTCATTATGCCGTGAACTACCGGTTTTTCCCAGAACGTGCCCAACACCAATGAAACAATTGGTATTGCTGCAAACACTAGAGCAATTGCCCTTAGACCATTTGGTGAGATGAGTTTTGGTTTGCTTTTCGGGTCTACGAATATTAAGCGGAGAGATAAAAAGAATACCCACAAACTACCTGCGAGAAAGAGACTACTGAGAGACACCGTGATTGCAGTAGGCGGAACATTTGGAGCAAGCAATAAAGACAATGAGCCAATTACACATATGAGGGTAATCGGTGCCAGAAATATACCTAATGGAATCGTTACCCATCGAGGTAAAGGTTTTGGTTCAAACTCTTGATATTCTTCCATGCTTAAATTGCCTAACGCTTCAAGAAGGGGCGCCGGTTACGGCGTCCCTCTTGCTTGACTTGTTATGTTTTGGGTTACGTCGATACTGACAGGTTTAGGCAGTTTGTAGAGCAACGACCGCTTAATTTCACCCTTAAAGCCAGTGTCTTTGATTATTCGCTTCTTGATGCTCAAGAATTCTTTGTGATCCACTCTAGGATCTATCATTACCTGAGATATGAGGTCATGAGGATTGATATCATATTTAAACAGCTTATCCTCTGGTAGATCCTTACCCCAATCGAAGTAAAGGAGCCGAATCTCGTTCTCATGTTTAAATGCATTTCTCTTTATTAAAAGAGATCTAAATAGATTCCCGAAGGTGATAGCGCCATTGGGCCCGAACGCTTCTTTCGCGGCCTTTATTATTGCTCGTTCACTTTCATATTTTACCTTGCCAATACAGTATTCGCTCATTAGCGTATCTACTGTGGCGACCCCTAGGCTATCAAGCAGGTTATCAATTGTTGTCCTTATCCTTAAGCCGTATTTGTCATGAGAATAGATGCGCCACATAGCGTCTGATGACCGCTCTGTGGTCCAGCATTGTCCATACATACGCTTATGCACATCTAGCTTAATCGTACTTCCATCAGGGTAGTTTAAAGTCGATTTCAGCGCGTAATTCTCAAAATTATCATCCCAGAGATCAGGCTTAACCAAGGTATTTTTTGATGTACTGAAAAGCTCCAGAAATCTCTCATAAGAGATTATTCTGTATATATACCTTTTCAATTCTTTATCTTTTAAGTCTAAATACAATTCCACTCCTCGGAAACATAACGCCCGGCGCAGCGGGCAAATTGAAGCGAGGAACGAGCGGTAATTTGATCCGCCTGCCGCCGCTTGTTATAGCTTTGCGATTTCACTGAATGATGCCGCCAATACTTGTAATTCACCAGTTTCGTGAAGCCACAAATACAGAGTGCTTTGATACTCCCCCGATTCTTTTATAAACACCATTTGGTCACCAAGCCCATTACCAGCTATAGATAAAGCATTCTCAAGGAAGTTACCAAAACCCTTGCATGACTCAGTTTCTTTGATTATGTGATTACATGTGCGTGAAATACGCTTTCTATCAGAGGTATCTTTGATTGGATAGAGCTCCCAATCATGTTCTTCCGTTTGAACCTCGCCGCCATTATCCAATTTCATGGCTTCGCGATATTCATTAGGCAAAGTGCAACCCAACTCGTTTTCAGTTAGCACCAATTGCTCTTCTGAGAGGCTAAACGGCACTGAACTCTCCTTAGCTATAACGCTTTAGCTAATAGGCGTGCTTCTAGCACGTCCAATGGAGGCCGTCTTTTTGGCCGTAATGATTTTCAGCGTATTGTTATACTAAAATATTAGTGATGATTGTTATAGCCGTACATCAGGCCGATGATAATTCCTACTAAGAAACTTCCTGCTAAGATACGAATGATTTTAATCATTGTAAAAGCTTCAATACCACTAATCAAAAGAACTTTAAAAACTGAACAGAATAGAATTGTCAACTGAAATAGAAATCCTATTTTCAGAGTAGTCTCCCAGAAGGCTTTATTCTTTACGAGGTTAAACTTCATTCTAAAGTCCATTTACACCTAAGTATAACGCTGCGCACTTAGGAAAAGTTTAGTTGGCAGCTGTTTTGCCCGAAGGCAAAAGAGGTGACAACTAAACTTTTTCCTATGATGCGCCTGGTTAGGCCGATTTTAGTACCGACGTTCATTGATTATTTTCCCCTCGTAAATGTATGCATAATAACCAGCGCCCGGCTTAGCTTTCTGTGTGGAACTTACCAATTTTTTTCCACTTACAAATTCTGTCTTAACAATATAGTTTTCGCCATATTCCAAAGGAATTTTCATTGCTGTCTTTTCAAAGTCACCCTCATAGGATAGGTGCCGATCACCCACTATAACCGTTGACCTTACAATTTGCTCTTCTGTAAAACTCCAGAAAATTACAGTGTAATATTTTGGATTTAAATATAAATACGACCACGAAAACAGCGCGCCTAAAAATAATCCGGCGAAACCGTTTAATAGAATTCTCAGCTTTAGTTTATGTCCACTCATATCTTGCTTTAATTTGAGCCTAACAGTTTAGTGTTTATACGCACGCGGAGCACAGCGTATAAACCTCTGTTGGACTGCGCCGCTTC
>NZ_JBHRSZ010000005.1:0-235487 GCF_042646085.1 Litoribrevibacter euphylliae
GAAATCACGCACTGAAAAAGACAATCCCAACAAAAGGCACGCTCCTAAAACGCAAAAAGACGAGCAATGCTCGCCTTTTTTATAATGCGCACACGATATTAATTTAGAACAACCCCAAGCTTGCATCGGTGTATCGCGTGCTGTGCCTAGGCAAACCGTTATTTACTGCTTCCTTTAAATCCAAATTGATTCCACCGGTAGGAATATTTAAATAAAACCCTTTACCCGCATTCATAATTCCTTCCACATACTCACCATTCGTTAACGGATCATTTGGGTCAGCAGGAATAAACAGATCAGTTCGCCAAGGTAAACTTTCGACCTGGGCACCCAAAAACATACCTCTTGCCTGATCACCATTACCTATATCTAATGTTTGATACTTATCCAAAGGGAAACAGGTTTCGATTCCTGCTACTTGGCAGTCACTCGTATATAGATCGATATCCCCCCCTGTACAACTACCCAAGAAATTTCGACTGGTACAGGTTGTCGTTGCCCCCGAGTCGGGAGGCGCAAATAAGTCCATCGATGTTTTTAGTAGAAACCAATTCAACACTCCCACATCACTGGCATCCACTCGGAAGTTTGTTCCATCCTCTACTCCAATATGGGTCGCACGATAGTCGAGTTTCTGCCCAGGATTAGGGTCATTAGGCCCTTGCTGTAATACAGCACGCGTCGATAACTTACTATCACCCAAAAGAATCGGCGCCACATATTTCAAAAGAATACCAAAGAAGCCATCCGGATCCTGGGTACCTAAAGCTTTCGCTGTATCTTCAATAATTACATCTAGATTACCAGATAAGGATTTAATATCCGTAGTAAACGCCCCCGAAGCGCCACCAAAGCCAAGCCGAAAACCGGCAATACTTTGAACACCATTTTCTTCTTTAAAAGCAAACTCAATAAATGGATCTCTTACTGAAAATGGCATAGGAGCCCCTGCATCAGACATCGTAAACTGTTCGCCAGTCTGAGGATTAATGGGAAATTTATCAGGGTCTGGTTTTGGGTAACCATCACTGCCATAAACAATATCGCCTTGGCTATTCACTTGATAATAGTCATGCGGATTAAAGTATTTCCCTAACGCCACATCACGCATATCGATGTCGGCACCAGAATTGGTAATATCACGCTCATCGCTGTATCGCCCCAATACAAGCTCATCTGCATTTAATATTGTCTCAATATCCATGCCTAAATTAATACGCGTGTATTTATATGTAGTCGTGTCCTGAACGATTGGATCAGGCTCGTCAATCGTAATAAATGCCTGTCCCGTTACAGATGAAAGAGCTTCATCTCCTAAGGGCATTAACTCAGCCTTACAAAGTTCAGCAAAAATCATTAAACAACCACAGATAACAAACTTAAAGCATGCATGAGTCATCATTGATCCTTTATTTTTATTGTTTTGACCAATGCTAAGCCACAGATCCATAGCCTCAATTGAAAAGAAATGACGCTTTCATGGACTTTCCGGACACCTTCCATTTATTTCAGGAATCCGTCGTAAAGAAACAAAAAAGGCGAGCCAATAGCTCGCCTTTTCACTAACAAAATAGACTTAGGGGGACTTACGCTTTTCCCAGAGCATCATGACAGGACCAGAAACAGCATAAATCATAAAGCCAACCCAAAGCACTCTGGCTGGATCAAGAGATACCAATGCGATTACCAACACCATTGAGATCAAAGCTATAAAAGGCACTTTGTTTTTTAAATCAAAGTCTTTAAAGCTGGTGTAACGAACATTGCTCACCATCAAAATACCCGCCACAGCAACAACAATGGCGGCAAACCAAGAGATGTCTGTACCATTAACTCCACTTTCAGAATAAGTCCAAACCATGCCCGCAACGATCGCAGCTGCCGCTGGACTAGCCAAGCCAATAAAATACTTCTTATCAACGATATCAATTTGTGTATTAAAGCGCGCTAGTCTTAATGCAGCACAAGCCACAAAGATAAAGGACGACACCCACCCCACCTGACCTAATGACTGCAGAGACCAAGTAAATGCCACCAATGCCGGCGCCATACCAAAAGCAACCATGTCAGACAGACTGTCATATTGAGCACCAAAATCACTCTGAGTATTGGTTAGACGAGCAACTCGACCATCCAATCCATCCAAGATCATGGCAACAAAGATTGCAATTGCTGCTTTCTCAAAGTGACCATTCATTGAAGCCACTACTGCATAGAACCCTGAAAACAGTGCCGCAGTGGTAAACATATTAGGCAACAGATAGACACCCTTGTGTCTTGCCTTCTTAACTTCTTCCTGAGTATTTTCTTCAGATGTTTCTACGCTTTCAGGAACGGACGCATCTGTTTCTTTTTGATCTTCCAACTTAGACATATTCACTACCCCAAAAAATATCCCGTCAATTTTAGGGAAATTTCGATGACAAGCCAATGAAGAAAAACGTATTTCCTTTCAGGCATAAAAAAAGCGCGGTATCAAAACCGCGCTTTTGAGACTGCAAAATCAGAACTTAGTTCTTCTCTTGGTCAACGATTTTGTTCGCTGCAATCCAAGGCATCATCTCACGTAGCTTACCACCAACCTGCTCAATTGGGTGAGCAGCGTTGTTACGACGCCATGCTGTCATCTCTGGGTAGTTAGACTGACCTTCTAAGATGAATTTCTTAGCATAAACACCGTCTTGAATGTCTTTCAACGCAGCGCGCATTGCTTTACGAGACTCTTCATTGATTACGCGAGGACCAGTAACGTACTCACCGTACTCAGCGTTGTTAGAGATTGAGTAGTTCATGTTCGCGATGCCACCTTCGAACATTAGGTCTACGATCAATTTCAACTCGTGAAGACACTCGAAATATGCCATTTCTGGAGCATAACCAGCTTCAGTAAGAGTTTCGAAGCCCATTTTAACAAGCTCAACAGCACCACCACAAAGAACTGCCTGCTCACCGAACAAGTCAGTTTCAGTTTCATCTTTGAATGTAGTTTCGATGATACCAGTACGACCACCACCTACGCCTGACGCATAAGAAAGCGCTACGTCTTTCGCGTTACCAGAAGCATCCTGGAAAATAGCGATAAGATCAGGAATACCACCACCACGAACAAATTCAGAACGGACAGTGTGACCAGGTGCTTTAGGAGCGATCATGATTACGTCTAGATCTTTACGAGGAACGATCTGGTTGTAATGGATTGCGAAACCGTGAGCAAATGCAAGCGTCGCACCGTCTTTCAAGTTTGGCTCAATGTCTTGCTTATAAAGCTGAGATTGGAACTCGTCCGGAGTCAAGATCATAACAAGATCAGCTTGAGCTACAGCATCTGCAACATTGTCCATAACCTGAAGGCCATGTGCTTCCGCTTTAGCAATTGAAGATGAACCTTTACGTAGAGCAACAGTTACATCCACACCTGAATCCTTAAGGTTACATGCGTGCGCATGACCTTGAGAACCGTAACCAACGATAGTTACTTTCTTACCTTTGATGATCTCGATGTTACAATCTTTATCGTAATAAACTTGCATGGTATTCCTCGATTTTTCAGTCGCCGAGCCTAATAAAGCCCGGCATTGTATAGTCTTTTTCTACCGACGTCAGCCTACTGCTCAAAATAACGCCAGCAGAAGTGTTTTATAGCCGACCTTATAGGCCCAGCACCTTCTCACCACGTGCAATGCCAGACACACCTGAACGAACCACTTCAAGAACAGATGCGTTACCAATGGCCTGGATAAATGCGTCTAACTTTTCAGACGTACCTACCACTTGAATGGTGTACACAGAGGGTGTCATATCAATGATTTGGGCGCGAAAAACATCCGCCGTACGCTTAATCTCAGCACGCTGCGCACCTGACGCACGAACCTTGATCAACAACAGTTCACGCTCTACGTGAGCACCTTCGGTCAAATCAACCAACTTAACCACTTCCACCAGCTTGTTTAACTGCTTGGTGATTTGCTCGATCACTTTGTCTGAACCAATGGTCGTAACCGTCAAACGAGATAATGTCGGATCTTCTGTTGGAGCTACCGTTAAGGTTTCAATGTTGTAGTTTCTCTGAGAGAACAAACCAACAACACGCGACAACGCACCCGGCTCATTCTCCAGTAATACTGAAATAATGTGTCTCATTAGGTACGCTCCGTCTTACTCAACATCATATCTCTCATTGATCCAGTCGGTACCTGCATTGGGTATACATGTTCAGTCGGATCAACCATTACATCCATAAATACCAGACGATCTTTCATTGCAAAGGCTTCCGTCATTGCATCTTCAAGATCACTTAGCTTTTCAATACGCATCGCCACATGACCATACGCTTCAATCAACTTCTGGAAGTCAGGCAAAGATTCCATATACGAATGAGCGTGACGCGCTTCGTAGTTCAAATCCTGCCATTGCTTAACCATACCCAACGCCTGGTTGTTCAAGTTAAGAATTTTCACTGGCAAGTTGTATTGCTTACAGGTTGATAGCTCCTGAATATTCATCTGGAAACTACCTTCACCCGTAACACAAACTACATCGTTGTCTGGATAATTCAGTTTAATT
Organism: Litoribrevibacter euphylliae; assembly: GCF_042646085.1. Lineage (NCBI taxonomy): Bacteria > Pseudomonadati > Pseudomonadota > Gammaproteobacteria > Oceanospirillales > Oceanospirillaceae > Litoribrevibacter > Litoribrevibacter euphylliae. The sequence goes on from NZ_JBHRSZ010000005.1 coordinate 4,564, forward strand.
CCCATAGCCGCAGGAAGACCAAAGCCCATCGTGCCCAAGCCACCTGAGTTAATCCAACGGTTCGGCTTATCAAACTTGTAGTACTGCGCAGCAAACATCTGATGCTGCCCTACGTCAGAAGTAACGTAAGCATCACCTTTGGTAACTTTATGCAGAGTTTCAATGGCTTGCTGAGGCTTAATAAACTCACTTTCAGTGCTATAGCGCATACCGTGATAAGCTTTCCACTCATCAACCTGACGCCACCAGCTTGCCAACGCTTCTTTTTCAATTTCTTTCTTAGCAGATTTAACCAAGTCCAACATTTCATTCAAAACTTGATCTACCGGACCAACGATAGGTACATGCGCATCAATGGTTTTAGAAATCGACGCAGGGTCAATATCGACATGAACGATTTTTGCGTTTGGACAGAACTTCGCAGTGTTATTCGTTACCCGGTCATCAAAACGCGCACCAATAGCAATGATCAGGTCACTGTGATGCATGGTCATGTTCGCTTCGTAGGTACCATGCATACCCAACATACCAACATATTGGCGATCAGAAGCAGGATAAGAACCTAAGCCCATTAAGGTATTGGTAACAGGAACATCCAAAATCTTTGCTAATTCGGTAAGCTGCGCACTGGCCTTACCTAAAATAACCCCACCACCGGCATAGATGACCGGACGCTTAGCTTCAAAGATCATATCCACGGCTTTCTTGATTTGACCGGTGTGACCTTTAACTGCCGGGTTATAAGAACGTAACTTCACCTTGCTTGGGTAGCTGTACTCATAACGCTCATTTGGCAATGTCATATTCTTAGGAATATCGACAACTACTGGGCCTGGACGACCTGACTCAGCAATATAGAATGCTTTCTTTACGACCTCTGGGATCTCTTCCGGAGATTTCACAGACATGCTGTGTTTTACGATAGGACGAGAAACACCGATCATGTCGGTTTCCTGGAACGCATCTTCACCAATCAGATGAGTAGGAACCTGAGCAGTCAGCACAACCATAGGAATGGAATCCATATAGGCCGTAGCAATACCAGTAACCGTATTCGTTGCACCAGGACCTGAAGTCACAAGCACAACACCAGCTTTACCGGATGCACGCGCGTAACCGTCAGCCATATGTGTCGCTGCTTGCTCATGACGGACGAGCACGTGCTTCACATCAGACTGGCGATACAAAGCATCATAAATATGCAGGGCTGCACCGCCCGGATAACCATAAATATACTCTACGCCTTCGTCTCTAAGAGCACGAATAAGCATATCTCCGCCGGAAAGTAATTCCACCTTTGAGTCCTCTAACAAGAAATGTGCAAATTTTACACGAATTATTTTTACATTTACGCCGCTAACGCCAGCAGCGAAATCATATCTAGATGCACCACATTATCAAAGCAACGTACACAGCTGGTTCGGCCATCGTAAGGTTGCTCCGGTAACGCTTTTTTGGCGTTGTATCCTAAGTTTCTAGTGGTTGACCAAAAACCGGATTGGAGACAGGCTACATAAGCCATGCGGCTACTTGCTTATGTACCAGATGAGGTTTGATTCAGGGGGTTGCCCAATTATCTTGACTCATTTTGGAGCTGGATATTTTGACATCACTCGTATTAAAGTCAATAGAAGAAACCCTGTCTCTTGACTTATCAGGTATTTTTTTTAGGTTACACTAATATAGTCTTTAAATTTTCTGAGAAAAGAACATGAAAACAATAAAACCTTTTTCCTTAGCACTGCTGTTTACCTGCTTAACCTCACTGCCTTGTGTAGCAATAGCAGACACATACTACAAATGGGTCGATGAGAACGGCACCACACATTACGGCAATCAGCCTTCAAAAGTGTACGCCTCGACTCCGGTTCATACTTCAGGACAACATTCCGGGCCAACGTCATCGATGGCCCCCACAAAAAAATCGGAGCAACCCAGCAGCGAAGAGACCTCCAATGACGGCTCAGAAATATACGATGCGGAAGAGCTTGCAAACTACTGCAAAGGCATCAAAGAACGCCTAGACCTAATGATTGCTAAAAACCAAATCAAACAGAAAAACAAAGACGGCAGTGTAGTGATGCTGACCGAAGAACAACGCCAGCAGCAAATCTCTGATCTAAAAACAAAACTGGCCGACAAGTGTCAATAAACGACGAATTCCTGAAATACCGGACCTTACTCTTGAGTAAACCGTCCAAGTCGCTACCCTCTCTTCTCAGAAATGTGCACCGTTAGCCACTTTATGGCTAACGGCATCGCATCAAATTAGTTATTATTTCACCAATAACAAAAATAACAGGCTGCTACGAAGGAGCCATCTGATGATGAATAAAATACGAATAGCACTCCTATTTACCCTTTCAATCGCCTTCATTTCTGGTTGCTCCAGTTTCGGTTCAGCAATGAAAGCCAGCCCATCCGGCATTCACGCCATGGGATTAGCGACCATTAGCCAAGAAGACATCGAAGACGAGTACACTGATGAAGATTCCAAGTGGTACGCCTATAAAGGTCTGCGCGTTCACTATAAAGACAAAGGCGAAGGCGAACCGATCATTCTCTTGCACGGCATCATGTCTTCATTGCACACCTGGGATGACTGGGCCAAAACTCTAGAGAAAAACTACCGTGTTATCCGAATGGATTTGCCTGGGTTTGGTCTAACAGGCCCTCTAACAGAAGACATGAATTACGATAAAGATGAATTCATCACCTTCATCAACAGCTTTTCTCACATGTTAGAGCTTGAACAGTTTGCCCTCGCAGGTAACTCATTGGGCGGTTATATGAGTGCTCACTACGCTGCTGCCTATCCAGAGCGCGTATCGAAACTGGTTTTATTAGATCCGGTTGCCTACCCACAAGATGTTCCTTGGGTCATTCGCATGGCCAATATGCCTGGCATCTGGCACATTTCAAAGAAAGTCGTTCCACCTTTGATGGTCAGCATGAACGTCGAAGAAGTATACGGAGATAAGAACCGAATCAAACCTGAACACATGCGTCGATATGTTCAATTGAGCATGAGAAAAGGCAATCGTGAATCTTACGCCGAAGTTCTAAAGTTAATTTACGAGAAGAGCAAACCGGGACAAGAAGATTTCCCGTTCAACCGCATCCAAGCACCGACGCTATTAATGTGGGGCGAAGCAGACAAGTGGGTACCAACCTCGCAAATTCCTAATTGGGAGCGCGACATCACTAATACACAAACCATCGTCTACCCTGGCGTTGGACACGTACCGATGGAAGAAACACCTAAACAAACGGTGAAAGATCTTATTAAATTCCTAAAAGATGAGAATCCACAGCCGGTAAAAACCGAGGTTAAAACAGCCTCTAAAGAGGAAAGCCAAGAGCAACCAGCCACAGAAGTTGAACTAGCCCCAGCCGCTTAATACTCTTTTACCCTCACACTCAATTTACTGCCAAATAAAAAAGGCCTGAATGACTACAAGATTGCTAGGGTCATCAGGCCTTTTTTAGTGGTTAATTATTGGTTAATGGGATTATTTTGAGAAACTGACCTTATCCTCCTGAATTTCGGCCTTAATCACATCACCCGGTATAAACTCACCACTCAGCAAGGCTTCCGCCAATGGATTCTCAAGATAACGTTGTATTGCACGCTTCAACGGACGAGCGCCATAAACAGGATCAAAACCAGCTTCACAGATCGTCGACATTAACTGCTCGGATAACTCCAGCTTCATATCTCGATCAGCCAAACGCTGATACAAACGCTCCAACTGAATACTGGCAATACCGGCAATTTGTTCCCGACCTAACGCATGGAACACCACAGTTTCATCGATACGATTAATAAACTCTGGACGGAAATGCTGACCTACTACCTCCATAACCAGCGTTTTCATTTCTTCGTAGTCTAACTCATCAGTCCGACCTTGAACCACTTCAGAGCCTAGGTTTGAGGTCATCACAATCACGGTATTGCGGAAATCGACCGTCCTGCCTTGGCCGTCAGTTAAGCGCCCATCTTCCAACACCTGGAGCAGAATATTGAAGACATCTGGATGTGCCTTTTCAACTTCATCCAATAACAACACTGAATACGGCTTACGACGTACCGCTTCCGTCAGATAACCACCCTCTTCATAACCAACATAGCCAGGAGGGGCACCAATCAAACGTGCGACCGAGTGTTTCTCCATAAATTCAGACATATCAATCCGAACCATGGCATCTTCCGTATCAAATAAGAAGGCCGCAAGTGACTTACACAGTTCCGTCTTACCGACACCGGTCGGCCCTAAGAACAAGAACGAGCCATTCGGACGATTAGGGTCGGCAAGACCAGCACGAGAACGACGCACCGCATTAGAAACAGCCATGACCGCCTCATCTTGTCCAACTAAGCGTTCGTGCAAGGCATCTTCCATTCGCAGCAATTTCTCACGCTCCCCTTCCAGCATTTTGGATACAGGAATACCGGTCCAACGAGAGATTACCTCCGCTATCTCTTCTTCAGTAACTCGATTACGGAGCAAGGTTTTCTCTTCCGATTGCGCCTTACTCGCACGCTCCAACTCTTTTTCAAGCATTGGAATGGTGCCGTATTGCAACTCTGACATCAGTGTAAGATCACCATTACGACGCGCCGTTTCGAGATCAATCCGCGCTTTTTCCAAGTCGGCTTTTACTTGATGTTCACCCTGCAATGAGGCTTTTTCTGCCAGCCACACTTCTTCCAGATCCGCATACTCTTTCTGAACACGGTTGATGGTGTTCATCAACTCTTCCAAACGCTTCTTGGACGCCGGGTCACTTTCTTTCTTCAAGGCTTCTGCCTCAATCTTCAGCTGAATCAAGCGACGCTCAAGACGGTCTAAGTTTTCAGGCTTGGAGTCAATCTCCATACGAATACGACTGGCTGCCTCATCCACCAAATCAATCGCCTTATCCGGCAACTGGCGATCTGCAATATAACGATGAGAGAGTTTCGACGCCGCGATGATCGCTGAATCAGTAATCTCCACACCATGGTGAACTTCATAACGTTCTTTTAAACCGCGAAGAATGGCGATGGTATCTTCTTCTGTAGGCTCATCCACCAACACCTTTTGGAAGCGACGCTCAAGCGCCGCATCTTTCTCAATATATTGACGGTATTCATCCAGTGTCGTCGCTCCCACACAATGCAGTTCGCCTCGCGCCAAGGCAGGCTTCAGCATATTTCCTGCATCCATAGAGCCTTCACTCTTACCAGCGCCCACCATGGTATGAAGCTCATCAATGAACAGAATGATTTGACCTTCCTGTTTCGCCAGCTCATTCAAAACAGCCTTTAAACGCTCTTCGAACTCGCCTCGATATTTAGCCCCTGCAACCAAAGACCCCATATCCAAAGAAAGAACGCGCTTATTCTTCAAGCCATCCGGAACTTCGTTATTAATGATACGCTGCGCCAAACCTTCAACAATAGCGGTTTTACCGACGCCCGGCTCACCAATCAACACAGGGTTATTCTTACGACGACGCTGAAGCACCTGAATCGTGCGACGAATTTCATCATCGCGGCCAATAACCGGGTCCAACTTTCCTTCTTCCGCTTTCTCAGTCAAATCTACCGTGTACTTATCCAGCGCCTGTCGCTGATCTTCTGCTTCTGGACTTTTCACAGACTCCCCCCCACGCACGTCATCAATGGCTTTTTGCAAAGCCTCTTTGGTCAGACCCGCTTTCTTCAGGATTTCACCCAAACGACCTTTATCCTCAAGCGCCGCCAATAGAATCAATTCACTGGAAATGTATTGGTCATTTTTCTGCTGGGCTAATTTATCAGCACGATTCAATAAGCGCCCCATGTCATTGGACATGTGCACATCGCCATCACTGCCTGAGATGGTAGGCAACTGCTGCAAATGCTCTTCAAGACCGGATTTAACGGCAGACACATCACCGCCTGCTTTTTGGATCACAGGGGCAAGTGAATTATTGGAATCTTGCAATAAAGCCTGCATCAAATGCACAGGCTCGATAAAGTTATGATCACGGCCAATCGCAAGAGACTGAGCATCCGACAAGGCCACTTGCAACTTACTGGTTAATCGATCAATTCGCATAAAAACTATTCCTCAATAAGAAGCCAGTCACGTTAGATCATTAGAATAGGACGTCCTGACTTATTGTTTTCTTGAGAAATAGATAGGGGCAGTTAGGGAGGGTTTCAAGAGCAACAACCACCAGAAGTGATTATTTTTTGATCCATATCATAGAGGCCATACGCCCGGTCGTACCTTCTCTTCGGTAAGAATAAAAGCGATCATCCTGCCAGGTACAGTACTGACCACCATAGATGTCAGTGACGCCCACATGATTCAGCCGCAATCGCGCCAACTCATAGAGGTCTGCATAGTATTTGCCTCGCGACATATAATCGGGATGAAACGCTTTGTCTGCAGCCAAATCATGTTCGATAAACTCCCGACGAACTTCTGGCCCCACTTCAAAGTAGTGGCGGCTGATCGCTGGCCCCAACCACACCATCAAGGTTTCAGGAGTTAACCCCAACGACTCGATGGTCGCTTCCAGAATACCGGATGCCAAACCTCGCCATCCAGCATGAGCCACCGCTACTTTTGAGCCTGCCTTATCGGTAAAAAAGACCGGCAAACAATCGGCTGTCATCACCACACAAGGCACATTGGGTCGATCCGTTTTAACCGCATCCCCCTCCCGTACCTTGCCATCATCTTCCGCATCCACCACATGTATGCCGTGCACCTGATTCAGCCATTGACCCACATACTTTAAACCAGCCAGATGAAGAAACTTGGCGCGATTCTTAACCACACAAGAAGGATCATCACCCACATGATCCCCCATATTCAGAGATTCATACGGGGCGTCACTAAAACCGCCATAGCGCGTACTCACACACGCTTTAATATGCGCTGGAGCTGGCCAGTCCGCCCAAATCAAGCTGTCTTTTGATTGTTCCGACATCATCAAACCCCGCCCATGTGAATACTTGCTTACCTTATGAGCTATTGCTCTTCAGACAAACAAGCCAAAAGATTTAACATATCATCAGGCAAATCAATTTCCCACGCCATATCATCACCGGTTCTCGGATGAATTAACTCCAAGCGTTTGGCATGAAGCGCTTGACGACCAAAGCCTCTGACCATTTCCAGCAACTGCTCAGATGCTCCTTTTGGCACTCTCATTCGCCCGGCATATACGGCATCACCAATCAAAGGGTACCCCAGATGCGACATATGCACGCGAATCTGGTGGGTTCGACCAGTCTCTAGTTTTAAACGCAGATGAGTATGATGCTTAAAACGCTCTAACACTCGATAATGTGTAACTGCTGGCTTCCCGGTTGCAACCACCGCCTGTCGTTTACGATTCACAGGGTGACGACCGATGGGCTCATCAACAACGCCGCCGCCCGTCATTACGCCCTGAACGACAGCTTCATATTCACGCCCCATCTCACGCGTTTGCAACTGATCAACCAAATCGTTCTGAGCTTCAATATTCTTTGCGATCACCATCAAGCCCGAGGTATCCATATCCAAACGATGCACAATCCCGCAACGCGGCACCACTTCTATGCCAGGATAGTGATACAAGAGCGCATTTAGCAGAGTACCATCATAATGACCTGCGGCCGGATGCACGACCAAACCAACTGGCTTATTAATCACCAAGATATCATCATCTTCATAAACGACATCTAACGGAATATCCTCTGCCGCCCATTGATTCACATCTTCCAACTCAGCTGAGATAGCAACTTGCTCACCTCCCCACAGTTTCTCTTTTGCTTTTAAGTTCTTTCCATCTACCGTCAATTCCCCAGACTTAATCCAGCCCTGCAAACGAGAACGAGAGTACTCTTCAAACAATTGAGAGGCTATTTGATCCACCCGCTGACCAGCCATGGATTCAGGAACAGTAAGTGATTCTTCAATTTGGCGAGACATACCTATTTTGATTACCTTTTACTACGCAACTTTTTCAATGACACCAGATCTAATATTCCGCAAAAACCCAACCAAATCACTGTAACCCCTGGCTGATGTATGCTTAAATGCTTGGCCTAAAGTCTCATTATATCTATTGCCCGTCTATGATGTTAAAAAGATTCGCTTTCGTTCTATTATTTTTTTCCATACTCACTGGTTGCGCCAGTGACGAAAAAAAGCCCGATGAGCCCGAAAAAACCGAACTTGAGTATTACAGCGATGCTCAAGAGCTCATGGATACCGAACAATATTTCCAGGCCATTAAAGAATTATCTGCCCTAGAAAACTTCTATCCCTTTGGTCGTTATGCCGAACAAGCCAAACTTGAGCTCATGTTTAACTACATGGAATTGGACGATCACACCAATGCTCATGCTACCGCAGAACGTTTTCTAAGACTGCACCCTCGTCATCCAAAGGTTGATTACGCGTATTATGTGCGCGGTCTTTCCACTTATTATATGACGCGAGGTTTCTTCGATGCCTTTGTAGCGATAGACCGCGCAGAACGCGACATGGCCATTATGGAAGACGCATTTAGAGAGTTTAACGACTTCCTAAATCGCTTTCCGAACAGCCCATACGCAGCCGACGCACGTCAGCGCATGATCCATTTACGAGATTACCTGGCTAAGCATGAAGTGTATGCTGCGCGCTATTTGATTCGTCGCCAAGCCTTTGCTGCAGCAGCCAACCGGGGACAGTTCATTGTTTCACGTTTCCAAGGCAGCAGCGTTGTTCCTGAAGGTCTTGCCATTATGATCGAGTCATATCAGAAACTCGGTTTAAACAATCTGGCTAATGATACCCTCCAAGTCTTGGTAACAAACTATCCAGACTATCCGAAGCTTGACGGCAACAAGCAACTCGTCATTGAAGACGTACATTCCAACGATCAACGTTCGTTCTTAAATATCCTGACATTTGGACTGCTCGGTTAGTCTAACCAAGAACATTACGAAACAAAAAAGGCCAGCATTTTGATGCTGGCCTTTTTCATGAAAACGTAAGTTAAATCATACAAGCTTCAAGGTATCTAACGTCTTCGCTCTCACCTCTCTAAGCAGATCAGCATTAGAGACCAAGTCCTCGCCATAAGAAGGAATCATCTCCTTCATCTTGCCCTTCCACTCCGACTGACCAATACGCTCTTTGAAACAACGCTCAATCACTTCGACCATAGCTTGAACTGCTGTTGAAGCACCCGGCGATGCACCTAACAGAGCCGCTAGTGATCCATCAGAAGAGGCAACCATTTCAGTACCGAATTCCAGCTTGCCTTTGCCACTGTCATCTTTCTTAATGATTTGAACGCGCTGTCCAGCTTTTGCCAAAGTCCAGTCTTCGTCTTTGGCCTCAGGGAAGTAGTTTCTTAACGACTCACAACGTTCTGCATGAGACTGCATAACTTCACTAATCAGGTAACGAGTAAGATCCATATTATTGACACCAACAGACATCATTGGCGCAAGGTTGTTACCCTTGACCGACCCGAAGAGATCCATCTTAGAGCCTTTCTTCAAGAACTTAGTGGTAAAGCCAGCAAATGGGCCAAACAACAACGCAGGCTCACCGTTAATAATACGGGTATCCAAATGAGGTACAGACATCGGAGGCGCACCAATGGCCGCCTTTCCATACACCTTAGAAGAATGTTTCTGAACAATTTCCGGCTTCTTACAAACCAACCACTGGCCACTTACCGGGAAACCGCCATAGCCTTTACGCTCAGGTATACCCGACTTCTGAAGCAAAGGTAAGGCACCACCTCCTGCTCCCAGGAAGACGAAATTAGCATCGTACGTTTGAACCAGTTTCGTATCATTCTCTTTGGTCCTTACTTTCCATACGCCATTCTCACGCTGAACCAACTTGACCACTGACGTATTGAGATTTAACTCAAAGTTTTCAGATCGCGTTAGATTCTCAACCATACTGCGCGTCAAGGAACCAAAGTCAACATCACTGCCGTGCTTAACACGTGTAGCCGCAACCGCTTTATCGGTCTGACGACCATTCATTACCAATGGCATCCACTCTTGAAGCGTACTAGCATCTTCGCTGTACTCCATACCTTCAAATAAGTGATGAGCAGACAGTTTTTGATGACGCTCACGTAGGAACGCAACATCGTCATCACCCCATACAAAGCTCAGATGCGGCACAGGATTAATGAAATTTGACGGTTCAGGTAGAAGGCCATTCTTAACCAGATAGGACCATAACTGTAGAGAGGACTCAAACGCAGCATTGATGCCCAATGCACGATCAATCTCAACTGAACCATCAGCAACTTGAGGAGTGTAATTCAATTCGCAGTAACCAGCATGTCCGGTACCTGCATTATTCCAGCCATCTGTACTTTCGTGTGCTACATGATCTAGTCGTTCGATCATGGTGATTTTCAAGGAGGGATCCAACTGCTGGAGCATAGTTCCCAGAGTTGCACTCATGACACCGCCACCGACTAGCAATACATCAGTTGTTTTTACAGCCATTACCTTCGCCTTACCAAGAATTATTTACTCAAATAACAACTTAGAAACACGTACTTCTAACGAGCACTTATTCGCTTCCAATGAATTTCATCGTCTCTCAGAGACAGGAAAGTGTACAAATATGCACTATAGAATAGCAGCCTGCACCAGATTCAGGCACCCCCAGCCCAGTACCAATGCGGCTTACAAGCGCGGGCGCATTATACACAATAAAAATTGCTTTTGCTCGAATTAGCCAACACATATGTTCGCTATCTTGTAATTTTATGAATCTAAATGCGAACGAGTTTACTCCTCATTCGCCCAAGCTTCATATTCATCTGGCATTGCATCAACAAACCGGGAAAACGCACCTTCAAACTTAATTGGCATGGAACCAATAGGGCCGTTACGTTGCTTACCAATAATGATTTCAGCTCGCTCAGGAGGAGATTCTTCGTTGTACACCGCATCCCGGTAAATAAACATGATTACGTCCGCATCCTGCTCAATCGCACCGGATTCACGAAGGTCCGAGTTCACCGGACGCTTATTCGGACGCTGCTCCAAACTACGGTTTAACTGCGCCAAGGCCACAACCGGGCATTCAAGTTCTTTTGCCAAGGCTTTTAAAGAACGGGAAATCTCAGAAATTTCCTGGGTTCGATTGTTTTCAAATCCAGGCACTCGCATCAACTGAAGGTAGTCCACCATGATTAATCCAAGACCGCCGTACTCCTGACACTCACGATGAACACGACGAGCACGCGCTTTCATCTCGTTCGGCGTCAGACCAGCCTGATCATCAATGAAGAGAGGTTTATCATTCAACATAGTGACGGCTGCACTGAGCTTACTCCAACCTTCTTCATTAAGCTTACCAGTTCGAACTTCAGTCTGGTTAATACCGCCCAATGAGGCAATCATCCTCATCACAATTTGCTCGGAAGGCATCTCTAAACTGAACACTAATGCCGGGCACCCGTCTTTACTACGAAGCAAGGCGTTCTCTACCAAGTTCATCGCAAAAGTGGTTTTACCCATCGAAGGACGCGCCGCCACGATAATCAAATCCGAAGACTGCATTCCCGATGTCATTTTATCGAGTTCTGTAAACCCGGTAGTCACACCCGTAATATCACCACCCTGCTTCACCAGCATTTCAATGTTATCAAGGGTGTTCTTTAGTACGGGTTTAATATGCTGAGGACCCGCATCTTTCTTATTTCTGGATTCAGCGATCTGGAGGATGCGCCGTTCTGCATCATCTAAAATTTCATCACTGTTGGCACCTTCAGGACGATAAGCCCGATCAGCAATACTCGACACTTCCGACAGCAACTGACGAATCACCGAACGCTCACGCACGATATCGGCATAGGCCAAAATATTAGAAGACGTGGGGGTATTGTGCGCTAATTCTGCAAGATAAGCCTGACCACCAATCTCTTCTAGCTCGTCCAGACGCTCCAATTCATCACTTAGCGTCAAGGGATCAATGGGCTTTTCCTTTATGACCAACTGAGTCATCACACTGTATATCTGACGGTGCGAAGCTTCATAAAAGTCACGCTCCATCAATTTTTCAGCAACACCATCCCACGCTTCATTATCCAGCATCAATCCGCCTAATACGGATTGCTCCGCTTCCAGGGAAAAAGGCGGCTTACGGATTAAATCCAGATCTTCAGTTTCAGACATAGCTTCCTAACGCTCTCAGTGCTCGGTACAACCAAGAAACCTATACGAGTTCAAAAATCAGATAAATATTATCAAACGACAAAAAACAAAAAAGCACCGGCAGTATAAACCACCGATGCCTTCTGGAGATAGTCAGGCCATCTCAAAGAAAAACGACTTACATCATTTCTCTATCAGTACAGTCACGTACTCTTATTCAGCAACAACTGTTACGTTAAGAGTAGCAGTAACGTCACTGTGAACTTGAACGTCAATTTCAAACTCACCAACGTTACGAATTGGACCTTCAGGCATGCGAACTTCTGCTTTAGAAGCTTCAACGCCTGCTTCAGTCATTGCTTCAGCAATGTCACGAGGACCAATTGAACCGAATAGCTTACCTTCGTCACCAGCGTTTGCTGCGATGTTCAAAGTGAAACCATTGATTTGCTCTGCACGCGCTTCTGCTGCAGTTAGTTTTTCAGCTGCTGCTTTTTCAAGCTCAGCACGACGCGCTTCAAAATCAGCAACGTTTGTTGCAGTTGCAGGTACAGCCTTACCGAAAGGGATAAGGAAGTTACGACCGTAACCTGACTTAACAGTAACCTTGTCACCAAGATTACCAAGTTTACCAACACGTTCGAGTAGAATAATTTCCATCTCGCTGTCCTCAAAAGTTACTATTACTGATCAATTTCATTCGCATTAGTGAGCTTTGAACGAACGTCAAACACACTATCTAATGCAGAAAATACAATCAGTAGTAAAAGAGTTAGAGAACTCATCAGTACCAAACTTACGTAAAACAGTACCAACCAGTTCCCACCGAGTTTTTTAATTGCAACACTGCCATGCACCAGGGATATACCAGCAATCACCAACGGCAAAGCCAACATAGGAATGTAGCCTACCCACGCTTCACCCAGCACGCTTAACAAGAAAGCAATACCCAGTAACGAAGCCATCATGCTGTAAGGTAAACGAATGGAGTGAAACTCTTTTCGAAACCCTTCAGGGTTATAAACCGCTGCCTGCATATAGCGCGCAAACATCAGACTAATTAAACTGCCTAACACAACCACAAGTTGTGCACTTCCGGCATATAACACCTGAGATGGAAGCTCAACCTTTACTGCTTCAGGATTCTGCGCTGCAATTTCTTGAATCATCTGATTCATTGCGGCCGTTAGCTCAATAAGCTGTGAATCCGTAAGAGCAGGAAAGACGCTGTGCTGAACTACGCCAGCAACAACCATAGCCCCCAAAACATATACCCATGATTTCGACCACCAAAGCACCACGGCTAACAACCAAGTGATGAACAAGTGAATTAAATCCATTCGCTGACTTTCCACTGCAAAATATGCACAGGGAATTAAAGCAACCGCAAAACAGACTCCACCTTCTTTGGGGCCCCTGGCTAGAGTAACTAACGCTGCAATTGCAGCCCCTAGCCAAGTAAAAAATGGCAGTAAGACAAACATTACCGCCAGAGAAATTGCATGCAGACGGCTAGTCAACGCTGTTCGAGCCAGCCAAAGCATGAACTTCTCCTGAATTATTCGTGTGCGTCAGTGTATGGCAATAGAGCCACGTAACGTGCACGCTTAATAGCAGTCGCTAATTGACGCTGATACTTAGCTTTTGTACCAGTGATACGGCTTGGTACGATTTTGCCAGTTTCAGTGATGTAGCCTTTCAAAGTGTCTAGATCTTTGTAATCGATCTCAGAAACACCTTCAGCGGTGAAGCGACAGAATTTTCTACGACGGAAAAAACGAGCCATTATATATCTCCTTAAATATCAGATTATTCTGCTGATTCTTCTGAAGCAGGTGCTTCTTCAGTTTGAGCAGGTGCAGCTTCAGCAGTTTCTGGCTTAGCTTCATCACGTGGACGACGCTCTTTAGAATCTGCAGCTTTGATTGGAGATACGTCAGTTACCGCAGCTTTACGACGGATAACCATGTTACGAAGAACCGCATCGTTATAACGGAAGTTGTTGTTCAACTCTTCCAACGCTTCATCACCACACTCAACGTTCAAAAGAACATAGTGTGCTTTGTGAATTTTGTTGATTGGGTAAGCTAGTTGACGACGACCCCAGTCTTCTAGACGGTGGATAGCACCACCAGTCGTTTCGATAGTTGAACGATAACGCTCGATCATCGCAGGTACTTGTTCGCTTTGATCTGGGTGAACCAGAAAAACGATTTCATAATGACGCATATAAATGCTCCTTATGGGTTAATAGCCTCCCACTGTTTCAGGGTGAGGCAAGGAGAAAGAAAAACCCTCGGTACAAAACGTACATTCAAGGGAGGCGGGAATTTTATAGATTGGATGAAAAACAATCAAGAAATTTAGGAAAGAATATCCCGACAACTAAAGATCAACATCATAGCCCGAACGAGCCAGTGTCTGTTGCACCTTGGGTGCAATGGTATCGACTAAACGATGGATCATCTTAACCGTTGTCGTACTAACATCTTGATGAAGATCCTGGCGACCGTGGATAAATTTTTTACCCACATCCGATGAAAAAAACGCATTAATCTCTCGGAGCTCATCTAACGTGTAATGCTGTTTATAAACCTGATAATACTCTTCAAAGAAAAATTTTTGAGCACTCAGGTTATCAACTTCGCGAGCAACCACCTGCTCTACCGCTTGATAATGCTCTCGTTGAATACCTGAATTATTATGACGAAGCCTACGATTAATCAATACGCCGACACGCTTTTTCACTGGCCCAACATCAATCGCCTGAGTCAACTCAAAAAAGCGTGCAACCTCTTCACGAACCAAGTGCTCAGAAGTCGCCAATGCCCCAGCACTGAAGAACAATAAAAAACACGGAAGAGATAATTTAAAAAGCATCGCTCTTACTACCAAAAGGTTGAAAGTCATGAAGCTGACAAAGCCACACAGTTACATACGGTAACATAAGAAATAACCAAGTATTTGCAATACTAATGACCTAGAATTGATAACGACGTCTCAATTCTTGACCACTCAGTAAAATCATCTACGAGCCCTAAGAGCGCTGTCGAACAGCTTCAAACAGAATCACACCCGTAGCCACAGAAACATTTAAGCTGCTTACTTCGCCTGACATCGGCATGAACACCAAGTGATCACAAGCCTCTCGAGTCAGACGTCGCATCCCCTTACCTTCCGCACCCATCACGATGGCCGTTGGCCCAGTGAGATCCGCTTGATAAATAGAAGTCGTCGCCTCACCCGCCGTACCGGTAATCCAAATCCCTTTATCCTGTAACTTCTTCAAGCAACGCGCCAAATTGGTTACAGAAATAAACGGCGTATTTTCAGCCGCACCACACGCGACTTTAATAGCAGTGCCATTTAACGTACCCGACTTATCTTTTGGCGCAATAACAGCGTGAATACCAGCCGCATCAGCCGTTCTTAAACAGGCACCAATGTTGTGGGGATCGGTCACACCGTCCAGCACCAACAAGAACGGCGGCTCATCAATCGATTCCAGTAACTGATCAAGAAATGCTTCGTCTTTAGCGTAATTAATTTGAGTCTCAGCCAAAACGCCTTGGTGCACACCCTCTAACTGCTTTTCATCAAAGAATTCTGCATCTACACGTTCAACCCGGATATGTAGTTTACGAGCCACATCCATCAGGTCATTTACGCGTTGATTGCGCTTCCCTGAGAGTACATACAACGTACCTATGTCTTTGGCATTTTTCTTCAACAATGAGGAAACTGCATTGATACCAAACACATAATTTGAAGCCACTGAGGATTCAGCTTTCGCCATGACGATCTTACCTTAACTACGTTATTACTTACTGCTTGTTAACTAATCTTTAACCCCAGATCAGCCTTACTTTTTCTTCTGAGTCTTTGACTTCGCTTTTGTCGAAGACCCCTTTCTGTGCTTTTTCGGCTTTTTGGCTTTCGGAGAAGCATCAGACGCTTTGGATGATCTCCGCTTCGGACCACCCTTGCCTCGACCGTTCTTCTTCGGCCCTAAGGATTCATTGAGGTTAGCTTTCTTCTTGGACTTCCTGACTCTGACGGAATTTTTATGATCCACAAGCTCAAGATCAATCTTGCGCTCGTCCAAATCCACTCGGACAATTCGAACATCAACACTGTCGCCCAACGCATAAGCCGTTCCTGAGCGTTCACCAATCAGCATGTGTCGAGCCTGATCGAACTCAAAATACTCTTTCGTTAGGTTGCTGACATGAATGAGCCCTTCCACGAACACATCGGTTAGTTCGACAAACAAACCAAAGCCCGTCACCGCAGAAATCACACCTGGGAACACTTCCCCCACATGCTCCTGCATGTATTCACACTTAAGGAAAGCCATCACATCACGAGACGCATCATCCGCTCGACGTTCAGCCATAGAGCATTGCTCGCCTAATGCCAACAAAGATGCCATATCATACGGATATATTCTTTCACGGCGCAAAGGCGCCGCCGAATCAACACGCTGAACATTTGTACTTTCATGGTACTCTGACTGTTCGGAACGAATCACACTTCGAATCGCCCTGTGTACTAGCAAATCCGGGTAACGACGAATTGGCGATGTGAAGTGAGTATATTCAGGGAAAGCCAAACCGAAATGCCCCTGATTATCTGGTTGATAAGCCGCCTGACTCAATGATCGCAACATCATGGTCTGAATCAAATGCTTATCTGGTCGTCCCTCGATCTGCTGAGCCAACTGCAGATAATCACCTGGCGTTGGCTTCATACCACCTTCCAGAACCAAGCTCCGCTCAAACAAAAACTCTTTCAAGTTGATTAGTTTCTGCTCTTTCGGTCCTTCATGAACCCGATACAAACCTTCCAGATTATGCTTTCTTAAAAAGCGTGCAGCAGCCACATTCGCACAAAGCATGCACTCTTCAATGATACGATGCGCATCGTTACGCACAACAGGTACGATCGTTTCAATTTTACGATCAGGAGAGAACACGATGCGAGTTTCAACCGTATCAAAATCCATCGCTCCACGCTCTTCACGTCTTGCGACCAGCTGATGGTACAAGGCATAAAGTTCTTGTACATAAGGAACAATTTCAGGAAACTCAGCCTTAAAATGCTGAGCCTCTTTTGATCTTGGCTTTTCAATAAGCGCGGCCACACGATTATATGTTAAGCGCGCATGCGACCGAATCACCGCTTCGTAAAACTTATAGCGAGTTAATTTACCCGAAGCACTGATGCTCATCTCGCAGACCATCGCCAAACGATCCACATTCGGATTTAACGAACACAAACCATTCGACAACACTTCAGGCAGCATAGGCACTACGTGCCCTGGAAAATAGACAGAAGTTGCCCGGTTCTGTGCTTCCTTATCTAACTCGGTGTTAATTTTTACGTAATTAGAAACATCGGCAATGGCAACAATTAACCGCCAACCACCTGATTTTTTCTTTTCACAATAAACCGCATCATCGAAATCTTTTGCATCTTCACCATCAATGGTAACCAGTGGAAGCTTCCGCAAGTCCACTCGATGCAACTTATCGTTTTCCGCCACCTGATCCGTAAAGTGAGCAACCTCACTCAATAACGTCTCAGGCCACTGATGAGGCACATCATAAGTATGAAGCGCTACTTCGATTTCCATTCCCGGAGCTAAGTGATCACCTAGGACTTTTAACACTCGCCCTGCTGCTTTTTCTTTTCTGGAAGGCTGACGCTCAATTTCCACTACAACATACTGCCCGGACTTAGCTTCGCCCTCCGCGCCTTCTGGAATGAAAATCTCCTGAGACATACGACGACTGTCCGGCACAACAAAGCCACCACGCCCTTCAGGGTAATAGCGCCCAACCAATTCGAGCGTTTTACGTTCCAACACCTGAATAATCCTGGCCTCACGGCGTCCTTTATGGTCAATGCCACTCACCATGGCACGAACTACATCACCGTCAAACACCTTATTCATTTCTCGTGCATGCAAATAAAGATCTGGCGACCCATCTTGTGGCTGCACGAAGCCATAACCATCACGATGACCTATGACTCGACCATCAATGGTTGGGATAGCAGAAATTGGTTTATATCTCTGCTGCTTATCCGTAATCAATTGACCATCTCTGGCCATCGCAATCAAACGACGCCGCATCGCCTCGATACGCTCGTCATCAAAGAGTTGCATTGCCGCACACAGTTGAGCATGTGTAAGCGCCTTCTTCGCTTCTTCCAAAAACGAAGTAATTAACTCGCGACTCGGTACGGGATTTTCATATTTATCAGCTTCTCGCTGACTGTAAGGGTCTTTCAAATTCATATCCTATATTGAAAGTTAAGCAAACAATTTCCATGTGTATATCAGACAGTGTATTACATATATCCAAGCACTGAATGATTAACCGCTTACCTACTTTCCGTTACATTAAAAAAGGGGCCTAATGCCCCTTTTTCGTTTTTAAGCGTTGAATGGATCACGCTTAACAATCGTTTCTGCTCGGTCGGGGCCGGTTGATATAATGTCAATCGGCGCACCGATTACTTTTTCGACATACTCAATGTATGCCTTAGCGTTTGCAGGCAAGTCATCCATAGATTTGGCACCTACCGTTGACTCAGTCCAACCTGGCAAACTTTCATAGACTGGTTCCAAGCCTTCGTAGTCGTCAGAATGCATTGGCGTAGTACACTCAGCACCAGCTTTCTTATAACCAACACACACTTTAACTTCATCCATGCCATCAAGCACATCAAGTTTGGTCAAACAAATACCTGACACACTGTTGACTTGAATCGCATGTTTCAACGCAACAGCATCAAACCAACCACAACGACGAGCTCGACCAGTCGTAGAACCAAACTCATGACCACGTTCAGCCAGACCAGCACCTACATCATCAAACAACTCCGTCGGGAATGGACCGGAACCAACACGCGTAGTGTAAGCCTTGGTAATACCTAGAATGTAATCCAAGTATAACGGGCCAAACCCACTACCGGTTGCAGTGCCACCGGCAGTCGTATTAGACGACGTTACGAATGGGTATGTACCATGGTCGATATCCAGCAATGAACCTTGCGCACCTTCGAACATGATATTAGCGCCTTGCTCACGAAGCTCGTGCAACAAACACGTTACATCTGCGACCATTGGTGACAATTGTTCACCCATTTCCAAAGCTTCAGCTAACACCTGATCGAAATCCAAGGCATCCGCTTTAAAGTAGTTGGTCAATACAAAGTTATGATATTCCAATACTTCTTTCAGTTTTTCAGCAAACTTATCTTTGTTTAGAAGATCGCCAAGACGCAGGCCACGACGAGCAACTTTATCCTCGTACGCAGGACCAATACCACGGCCAGTCGTACCAATCTTTTGCTTGCCACGAGCGACTTCTCGCGCTTGATCAAGTGCTACGTGATAAGGAAGAATCAATGGACACGCTGGACTAATTTTCAAACGCTCACGAACAGGCACGCCTTGCTCTTCAAGCTTAGCAATCTCTTTCAGCAACGCTTCTGGAGACAACACAACGCCATTACCAATCATGCAGGTAACGTTTTCACGAAGGATACCAGATGGAATCAAGTGAAGAACTGTTTTCTCACCGTTAACCACCAACGTATGACCCGCATTATGACCACCTTGATAACGAACAACAGCAGCTGTCTGCTCAGTTAACAAATCAACGATCTTACCTTTACCTTCGTCACCCCACTGGGTGCCTAAAACCACGACGTTCTTGCCCATAGTTTCTTTCTCTAGACCACGCTAAACACTTAGTTTATAAACAATTCACCAGATTTAATCTGGCTAGAATTCTCGAATCCAGTGGATCAACGATCCACCACAGTCCATTGACCATCAACCTGACTTAACACTGCATCGCAGATCTCTGCATCAGAGTCTGTCAATTGTCGCACCACACGATGTCCTTGAGTTCTTAGTTGCTCAACCGCCTTTGCCAACTCTTCTGAATCCTCATCCGGTACCAACACCAACTTTTGTTGGTCAATCGACTGAGAGCTCACATCTGCTACTTTCAGAAGGTTCAAGCTAAAACCAGTTGCAGGACGTGCACGACCAAAGACCTTTCCAGTCTCATCATAACGACCACCAGAGGCTAACGGCTGGCTTCCACCGGTTTTGTACGCCGCAAACACAACTCCGGTATGATAGTTGTAACCACGCAATTCGCTAAAATCGATGTACAAATTAACCTTTGGATAACAGCATTGAAGGCGGCCGACCAACTGTTTCAATGTATCAACGGCCTCTACGGCATCTGCCGATAGCGGAGCAACCAATTCACGAACATTGTTCAGAATCTCCGCACCACCACAAACGTAAGCAAGTTGCCTGACGGCTTCACCCAGAGACTGGTTCTTAAAGTGCTCAGGAATGAAGCTTTCAAGTTCAGGTAAGGCTTTACGTCGAAGAATATCAAACAACGCTTTTTCTTGATCGGAATCCAAAGCGGCTTTTTCCATTAAACTGCGAAAAACACCTACATGCCCAAGATCCAGAGTAATAGACTCAATCTTTGACAGTTTTAAAGACTCTAAAACCAGTGATATCACTTCGAAATCGCTGGCAATCCCCGCATGACCATATACCTCAGCACCCAACTGTATTGGGTTACGTGTATCCATCGTATGCGCAGGATTAGTATGCAAAACTTGACCGGCGTAGCAGAACCGTGAAACACCTTCACGCGCCAAAGAATGCGCATCAATTCGCGCTACTTGCGGTGTAATATCCGCACGAATGCCCATCATTCGGCCATTCAATTGATCTGTCACCTTAAATGTCTGGGTATCCAGTTCATGACCTGCCCCTGTGAGCAAGGACTCAAGGTACTCCATCATCGGAGGCATTACTTGGTCATATCCCCAAGACTTGTACAAATCCAATAGTTTTGATCGCAAAGTCTCAATTTGTTCGGCTTTTGGAGGCAGAATATCTTCCACTCCATCAGGCAAAAGCCAGCGATCCGCAATCGTCATACACCGATTCTCACTTCTATCCTAAAGAAGACATTTCCACAGACATTCAGACTAGTATGTAAAGAAGAACAATGCCTGTAATCATGGAGCAAAGCCCGATTTTCCTGATGGATTGATCATCCATTTGAGCAATGCGAGAGATTGTCTCGCGCCATTGCTGCGGTACAAGAAAAGGTAAGATCCCTTCAAATACCAGCATCAAACAAAACCCAGCAAGTAAACTGTGCAGAAATTCATCCGACATAAAAATCAGGCTTTAATAAACACAAAAAAACCGGGTCTTAGACCCGGTGCGGTATCATAACACGAAGTAAATAAATAACCCCAGTAAATTACGGGATCATTTGTCTATTTTACCTTCGGTGCTCCTAAGTATTTGAAGAAGTCACTGTCAGAATCCAAAATCATCACGTCTGAATCAGCACTGAAGGTCTCTTGATACGCTTTTAAACTACGCACAAAAGAATAAAACTCAGGATCTTTGTTGAAAGCTTCCGCATAGATTCTGGCAGATTGCGCATCACCCTCACCACGAATTTTCTCCGCTTCACGATAGGCGTTCGCTTCAATAATAGTCTTACGACGATCTGCATCCGCACGAATCCCTTCAGCCAGCTCACGACCACGTGAACGATACTCACGAGCTTCACGCTCACGCTCTGAACGCATACGTTTATATACGTCTTCGTTTACTCGCTCAGGAAGCTCAATGCCTTTCACACGAATATCCAGTAGTTCAACACCGATATCCGCCAACACCACCTGATTCAGCTTGGCAGTCAGCTCATCCATCAACTCATCACGTTCACCGGAAATTACCTCATGAACCGTACGCTGAGCAAACTGCTTACGCAAACCGTCATCTACACGAGAGGCCAATAGACGAGATGCAGCAACTTCATCACCCGATGTCGCCGTATAGAACTTGGAAACATCCTTAATTCGCCATTTCACAAACGAATCCACAATCAATGGCTTCTTATCTTGTGTTAAATAAGACTGAGGGGTGTAGTCCAAAGTCAAAACACGCGCATCGAACTTACGAACTTTGTGCATCCAAGGCACCTTGGCATGCAAACCGGGTTTCAAGTTCGCGTCAACAACCTCACCAAAGCGAAGTAAAACGCCACGCTCGGTTTCTTTAACGATATACAGTACATTCGATGCAACCACTAAAGACAGCAGAATAAAGATAGAAACAAATAAACTTCTAGATGACATTATCTTAACTCCCTGGTGCGACGTACGCTTGATTGACGCTGACGAATCTCATCAATCACCTGACGAGTTACCTTATCAAGATCAGATGCAGTCAGATTTTGACCACTCGACTGAGCAACAGAGTTACTAACCTGCTTATTAACGATCTTATCCAACGGTAGATACATCATGTTATTACCACCTTCAACATCCACCAAAACTTTCGGTGTTGAAGCCAATACACTTTGAACCGTATCAATATAAAGACGTTCACGAGTCACGTCAGGCGAGCGCTTATATTCAACCAACAACTGATTAAAGCGAGACGTTTCACCAATGGCTTTTGCAATCACTTGCTCTTTATAAGCGTTTGCTTCTTCTAATTGACGTTGGGCCTGACCACGCGCCTCTGGGATAATACCATTTGCATACGTTTCCGCTTCGTTTCTTAGACGAACTTCATCTTCACGTGCCTTGGTTACATCCAAGAAAGCATCTTGAACTTCATCCGGCGCATGTGCACCCTCCAAATTCACTTTACTCACAGTAAGACCTGTGCCATACGCATCCAAATAACTCTGAATACGAATCTGTACTTCAGACGCAATGGTTTCACGACCTTCGGTAAGCACGAAATGCATTTCGGAAGAACCCACTTCATGCCTTAAAGCACTTTCCGCCGCTTGACTTAAACTGCTTTGAGGGCTTCTAACATTCAGCACATAGCTTTTAATGTCACTGATAACGTACTGAACAGAAATCGACACTTCGACGATATTCTCATCTTCTGTCAGCATCTTGTTAGAAAATGATTTAGACTGAACTTTCGTCACATTCTCTTTGGTAATGGTATCCACTAACGGAATCTTCCACTGCAAACCTGGCCCCCAGGTTTCGTGGTATTTACCTAAACGAAGAACAACCGCCTGCTCTCTTTGGTCGATAATGTTAACCGAGTCATATACAGCAGCAATGAACAATGCAATCAATATCACAATTGCTAGAGGTCCAAATCCACTGCCTGAGCGACCACCTGCTGGCGGCTTACCACCAAACAAGCCACCCATTTTATCCATTGCTTTTTTTATCACTTCATCCAAATCTGGCGGACCATCATTTCCACGACGACCACCCCAAGGGTCCTGGTTATTACCACCCGGCTCATTCCAAGCCATCTTGATACTCCATACTGGTTTGTAAATTCCAAAATCTGCGCAAAAGTGTATCCAATTGCACTCCAAAAATGTAGATAAATCTTCTATTTACTCCCAATCTTCCTTTTCAGGCTTGGGTAAGTATAAGTCAGGATCTATCCCTGATTTTGCTAAAACCTGCTTAAGATCAGACGTAGGGCCAAGTACATCCAACACATAACGCCCCTGATCATCAAACTCTTCATGTTCCAATAAATCTAGCTCATAGAGACGCGCTCGCACAGCCGAATGAACATGTTCCAGTACCCACGTACCTTTATACACATCATCGGAAAGCAAATCTGCTAACGACTCTAATAAACCATCAAAGCCAAGTCGATCTTTAGCTGATAACCAAACCCGCGCTGGACGACCTTTTTCATCATACTCAACTCGCGGTTCAGTATTACTCAAACAGTCAATCTTATTAAATACATGCAAACAAGGTATTTCATGTGCACCAATTTCTTTTAACACATTATTAACCTGTTCGATGTTTTCATAGCGCTGTTCATCACTGGCATCGGTCACATGCAGAAGAAGATCTGCCTCACAGGTTTCCTCAAGCGTTGCTCGGAAGGCCTGCACCAGCTTATGCGGTAAATGCCGGATAAAACCTACAGTATCAGCCAACACAACCGGCCCCGAATTCGGAAGAGTAATTTTTCTAAGCGTTGGGTCGAGGGTAGCAAACAACTGGTCCGCCGCGTAGACATCCGAATCAGTTAATGCATTAAATAAGGTAGATTTACCGGCGTTCGTATATCCCACAATTGAAACAGTTGGCGTTGACGAACGACGTCTGGCTCGACGCCCCTGATCACGCTGTTTCTTTACTTTCTCAAGACGCTTCTGAATATTCTTCACTCGCTCACGAAGTAAACGACGATCCGATTCAAGCTGAGTTTCACCCGGCCCTCTCAAACCGATCCCACCTTTCTGACGCTCAAGGTGAGTCCAACCACGAATCAAACGAGTCGACATATGCTGAAGCTGCGCCAACTCAACCTGAAGCTTACCTTCATGAGTTCGAGCTCGCTGCGCAAAGATATCCAAGATAAGAGTCGTTCGATCAAGCACTCGACATTCAAGCACCTGCTCCAGATTCTTTTCCTGACCCGGCGCTAACGCATGATTAAAGATAACGACTTCCGCCTCATGCATTTCTACGGCCTGTCGAATTTCATCGAGCTTTCCGGTACCTACAAAATATTTAGGACTTGGCTGATTTCTGGCACCACGAATCAAGCAAACAGATTCAGCACCCGCAGAAGAAACAAGATCTTGAAACTCATCAACATCTTCAGTGTTTTGTTCAGAGGAGAAGTCTATGTGAACCAGTACGGCCAGCTCACCGCCTTCAGGACGTTCAAAAAACAATTTGCCTCCCAATAGACACACAAAAAGGCACTCTCAATAAAGTAATGGATAACTTCATTGAGTTAAGTGCCTTAATCAAACGCTCTTTATTGGAAAACAATCCATGTAGCCGTAGAGAGCAGATAACTATTTACTATCAGAGTAAATAACTAAAAAGGTATTAACCTTCTTCGCCTTCTTTCACAACAGCATCTTGCTGAGGTAAACGAACGCTACGAGAAGGAACAATCGTAGAAATTGCATGCTTATATACCATTTGGCTTACGGTATTTTTTAGCAAAATTACGAACTGATCGAACGACTCAATTTGTCCTTGCAGTTTGATGCCGTTCACCAAAAAGATAGATACAGGAATGCGTTCTTTACGAAGTACATTCAAATAAGGGTCTTGTAGAGAGTGCCCTTTTGACATTACGAATTCTCCTTAAGAGGTTTGTAATAATTATTGCATTCAATCCATTAAGTACTGACTGCTCAATGTATGTGACTATTTACCAACCGTTGTAGACAGTTCAGACCAAATTAAAAAAAATGACAACTTTCTATACTAAATTTACTTTTATTGTTTAATAAATTCCTGAACTTGCTGAACGGTTGACGTAATCAAGTTTGGATCTAACGAATCCAACCATTGCAGATTTTGCCAACTTCTAAGCCAGGTAATTTGTCGCTTTGCCAGTTGCCGAGTGGCATAGATACCGCGATTGACCAGTTCTTCATAGTCATACTCACCATCTAAATAGAGCCACGCCTGACGATACCCAACAGAGCGCATCGACGGCATATTCAAATGCAAATCACCACGCTCTCGGAGTGCTTTGACCTCATCCAAGAAGCCTTGTTCCAACATAAGTCGAAATCTTTTCTCAATTCGCTCATGTAGAAGTTTCCGTTCTTTCGGCGCAACAGCGAGGTCTAGCGTTCGAAACGGAAAATTACACTGTACATCCCTTTTCTGTTCGGCCCACAGATCGGTCAGTGTTTTCCCTGTTAGCTCATACACCTCTAAAGCTCTCTGTAAACGCTGAGGATCATTAGGGTGAATTCTTTCTGCGGAAACAGGATCAACCTGCCTTAATCGGTCGTGCAAATACTGCCAACCATGGACTTCTGCTTCCTGCAATAACTTCTGGCGTACCACATCATCGGCTTCAGGAAGGTTAGCGATACCTTCTTTTAGTACCTTGTAGTACATCATAGTTCCACCAACTAAGAGAGGAACTTTACCTGCATCACGTATTTCAGCCATTGCCTTCAAAGCATCGGCTCTGAATTCTGCAGCTGAGTAACTTTCAGCAGGATCACAAATATCAATCAAACGATGAGGTGCTTTGGACAATACATCTGCATCAGGTTTAGCAGTACCTATGTCCATTTCGCGATAAATCAAGGCTGAGTCAACGCTAATAATTTCACAATTGCATTGCTGAACCAGCTCTACAGCCAAATCGGTTTTGCCGGCTGCGGTAGGCCCCATCAACCAAATGGAAGGATATTTATCCACAGACTGCAATTAAACAACACCTATCACACTATCGATCATTAAATCGATATTTGTTTGAATAAACATACTAATGAGTTTCACTGAATTTCACATTCGACCTAGGTCGAATCAGATCCTTTATCTATCGTCCGCGTAAGAACAATTTATCCAGCTCTGACATCGATAAACTTGTCCAAGTAGGTCGACCGTGGTTACATTGACCACTACGTTCAGTAGCTTCCATATCACGCAATAACGCATTCATTTCAGGAATAGTTAGCTGTCTATTTGCCCGAACAGCGCCATGACACGCCATAGTCGCCAATACCTCATTAGCTTGGGCGGCCATTCTATCACTAATTCCGTATTCAATCACATCCGACAATACATCTCTAACCAATTGATCAATTTTTGCATTTCTTAACAACACAGGCACTTGTCGAATGACTAATGTTTCAGGACCAATTCGCTCCAAAGACAAACCAAAAGACTGAAAGACCGCTTCATTTTGCTCAGCACAATCCGCCTCTTTGGTGCTTACCGCTAAAGAGATCGGAACAAGTAATGGTTGAGCTTGAATGCCTTGCTCCTGATAAGCCAACTTCATACGCTCATAGGTGATTCGCTCATGTGCAGCGTGCATATCAACTATCACCATACCTTCCTTGTTTTGAGCAAGGATGTAGATGCCATGTAATTGAGCCACCGCAAACCCGAGTGGCGGGACCTCTTGATCTGAATCAGGCAGACTTGGCCTGGAAACACCCAATCCATTCCCCTGGTAGCTACCAGAAACAAACGGTTGTGGAACTGACGTGCCTGCCCCAGCATGCAGGTCACCATAAACCTGCATTTGCTCCTTCACCTCACCCGATGAAGGCGCGCTATTAAAGCTCATGCTATTTTGACCAGCAAAAACACCGGCTTCTTTCCCACTAACAGGCATAACCTGAGGAGACGACATCCCACCCTGGGTCATCACACCTGTTGAAGCAACGTCGCCTTGAGCCATACCTAACGATTCAGTCGAGGCCGTAGGTTTTTGCATATCAGGTGTAACTTCAGCCAACGCACGATGAAGGCTTCGAAATAGAAAATCATGTACCATTCGAGAATCACGAAAACGCACTTCGTGTTTCGTTGGATGTACATTGACATCGACTGTTGCCGGATTCAGCTCCAAATAGAGCACAAACGCGGGATGACGACCATGATAAAGCACATCGCGATACGCCTGACGAATCGCGTGTGCGACCAATTTATCGCGAATGACACGCCCATTTACAAAGAAATACTGCAAATCGGACTGACTTCGCGAAAACGTAGGCAGACCCACCCACCCCCAAAGTCGTAAATCACCCACTTCCACATCAACGGAAACTGCATTTTGGATAAAGTTCGGACCACACACTGAAGCCACACGACGCGCCTGCTCCTGTTCCGTTGAGGCAGGACGATAATTATGAATGATGCGCTGATTATGCTTGAGGGAAATACCTATATCGAAGCGGCTCAAGGCAATGCGTTTCACCACTTCTTCGAGATGACCAAACTCGGTCTTTTCTTTACGCAAAAACTTGCGACGCGCCGGGGTATTGAAAAAAAGATCACGTACTTCCAGCGTTGTGCCAATATTATGAGCCGCCGGTTTAACCGTCGGCGTCATTTCTTGCCCTTCAACCGACACCTGCCACCCCTGTTCACATTCTTCATGACGGGATGTTAACGTTAACCGAGAAACAGAACTGATACTGGCAAGCGCTTCCCCTCGAAACCCTAACGTACCAACCGCCTCCAGGTCATCTAATTCGAGAATCTTACTGGTCGCATGACGTGATAACGCTAACGCCAAGTCCTCTTTAACGATGCCTTTACCGTCATCACGGATGCGAATAAGCTTCACTCCGCCCTGCTCGACATCTATATCAACTCGTTTCGCTCCAGCATCCAAACTGTTTTCCAACAACTCTTTTACAACGGATGCAGGACGTTCTACCACCTCACCTGCGGCAATCTGATTCGACAATCTTGGGGAAAGTAAATGAATTCGAGACATGAAGAAAACTTACGCTATAGCTTCCAATAAGAAACACATGAATTTAAGAACGTTTTGCAGGCACTTTTAACGTCTGACCAACATGAATAATGCTGCTTTTCAGGCCATTAATTTCTTTTAGGTCATTGACCGTAACACTGAATTTTCGAGCCACTCGACTCAAACTATCACCGTGTTGAACTTTGTACTTAGTCACTGATTTAGAGCTGGATACAGAGGACGCCACTTTCGGAGTCGAACTCGCACTCTCTACCCGATGAACTCTAGTGGGAACAACCTTAGGAGCTGTAGGACGACCCGCTTTCACCCAAGCCAAATATGTCCCAACAGGCGGCTTATCCTGGAAATAACGTTTGATGCCATGAGCCAAACGCTTTGCAATCTTTTTACGATAGTTATGACTCCCCAGGTTTTTAGCTTCCGTAGGATTTGAAATAAACCCCGTTTCAACCAAAATTGAAGGAATATCAGGCGACTTCAGCACAACAAACCCAGCCTGCTCTACATGCTTTTTATGCAACCGGGCTACTTGCCCCATTTCACTTAATACGAGACTACCAACATCAAGACTGGACTTGAGACTGCTGGTCATGGATAAATCGAGCAACACTTCTTTCAATACATCCGATTTATCACCCAAAGAGACATTACCAACACCACCAATTAAATCCGCATCATTCTCTTTCTGGGCCAACCAACGCCCCATTTCACTGGTAGCTCCGCGTTCTGACAACGCCCAAACCGATGCACCTCGGGCAGATTTCTTATGGAACGCATCCGCATGAATCGACACAAACAAGTCGGCCTTTTGCTTACGCGCCAAACGAGTACGCCCCCTCAGACTGACGTAATAATCACCCGATCGGGTCAACTCTGCACGATAGCCCTTCATCGCATCAATTTCTCTTTTGAGCTCACGAGCAATGGAAAGCACGACGTTCTTTTCCATTAGTCGACCCGGTCCAATAGCACCGGGATCTTCCCCACCGTGTCCGGCATCAATACTGATGATCACATTTCGCTTACCGTTAGCCACCACGGTTTTAGCACTTTGAATGCTTTCACTTTGCTGGCCTTGTTTACTCAGAGGATAAACATCCACCACCAAACGATTGCCGTAATGATCATTAGGCTTTAACAAGAAACTCTTAGGTTTTACCGCTTCTTTGAGATCGAGCACAAAACGTACATCTGTCTTTGAACGACGAGCATGGCGGATACCCGACACTGGACTCCCGGAAAAATCGAGCTTGGACAACGACTTTGGCGTGACAGTATTAGACAAATCCAACACCAAACGCTCAGGCTTATTGAGCATGAACACCTGATGGTCAATTGCCCCCGTCAAATCAAATACGATACGCGTGTACTCAGGTGCCTTCCAAACACGGATACTCTTCACTTGTTCCGCCGAGAAGGCCGTCGAGCAAACCAAAGACATCAAGCACAACGTTATTAGAATACGTCCTGGTAACAGCATAAATTCCTTAATCCTACGTGCCACGCTTAACCTTTTGCTTCACTTAGGAAATGTTCTAATTCATTCAGCACCGTTCGACCATAGTCGGTACAGGATTCAATTTCCAAAAACCGACCACCCTCATCGGCCTGTAATCGCACATGAAGATCGGGCATAGGCAAAACACCTTCTCCTTGAGATGGCCATTCAACCAAACAGAGACCATCCTCATCAAAGTAATCTCGAATCCCCATATATTCCAACTCTTCAGGATCTGCGAGACGATACAAATCAAAATGATAAACCTGATAGCTACCGATCTTATAAGGTTCTACTAGGGTATAAGTCGGACTCTTCACCGCACCTTGATGTCCATAGGCCGACAACACACCTCGACAAAATGTAGTTTTTCCTGCACCCAAATGCCCGTGCAAATACACCACACCTCGTCCCTTAATCACTGTGGCAAATTGGCCAGCCAACATCAGGGTTTGCTGTTCGTCATCTAAATATCGACTAAATAACATACGGGCTCTATTATGCTCTCTATCGTTCTTGATTAAATTGGTGCAAAATACACAGTCTACTCAAGATGAGCAGATTTTTCACTGGTCAGATGTCCTCAGATAGCCTTCAATTCTCAATTTCGAGCAAAGAGTTAGCTCAACAAATCAAAGACCTCGGAGCGAAGCTCGGTTTTCAGGATGTTCGCATAACCTCCACCGACGTTTCTCAGCATTCCGAACGTCTGAAAAGCTGGCTCGACCAAAAGCTACACGGCGAAATGGCGTGGATGGAAAATCATCGGGAATTACGAGCGCACCCGGAGCAGCTTCACGAAGGCACTCTCAGAGTCATCAGTGTTCGTCTCGACTACATGCAAAACCAGCATCAGGCACTTGAGATTCTTGAAGATACCAATAAAGCCTATGTGTCACGTTACGCCTTGGGGCGCGATTATCATAAACTCATGCGTAAGCGTCTTACGCAGCTAGGCAAAGATATTTCTGAACTGGCCGAGCATCATGGTTTTCGAGCGTTTGTCGACAGCGCGCCCGTATTAGAACGCGGTATCGCCGAAAATGCCGGCATGGGCTGGATTGGCAAAAACACCATGTTAATTAATGCCAAAGCAGGGTCTTACTTCTTTTTAGGCGAGCTATTTACCAACCTGCCGTTACCCGTCGACCCACCACAAGAAAGCATGCACTGCGGTAGCTGCACGTCATGCCTCGACCTCTGCCCAACCAATGCCTTTGTAGCGCCGCACATTTTGGATGCGAGAAAGTGCATCTCATACCTTACGATTGAATACGATGGCGTTATTGATGAAAGCCTACGCCCTTTGATGGGAAATCGCATTTATGGCTGCGACGACTGTCAGATGGTATGCCCTTGGAATAAGTTTACTCAAGAGTCAGATGAGCAAGATTTCTCACCCCGCCATCAACTGGACGATATTTCCTTACTCGAGCTATTCCAATGGACAGAAGCAGAGTTTTTGAAAAATACCGAAGGCTCCCCAATTCGACGAGCAGGCTATGAAAAATGGCAACGAAACATTGCCATTGCATTAGGAAATGCCCCGGCCAGCACCGAGATTATTAAATTATTAACCAAGCAACTACCTGCAGCCTCAGAAATGGTTGCCGCCCATATTCAATGGGCGATTGAGCAACAATCTCAAAAAATGAATCGAATCATTTAGCAAGCACAGTGGGGTTTAAGAACAATGGGGTTTAAAAACAATAGAGTTTAAAAACAGTGGAGTTTAAGATTACGAAGTTACAAGCAAGAGGCTTAAAAGAGCCTAACTCAGCAGAGATCAGGCAATGTTCAAAAACGTCTTACGGTAATGCTGAAGCTCAGCAATAGACTCGCGAATATCATCCAACGCCTTGTGAGTCCCGGCTTTATTAAAGCCGTCCAATGAGCCAGGATTCCAACGTTTAGCCAGCTCTTTTAGAGTACTGACATCGACTATTCGATAATGAAGGTAGGATTCCAGTTTTGGCATGTAGCGATACATAAAGCGACGATCCTGCCCGACACTGTTGCCACACAGCGGCGAATCGCCTTCATTGACGTACTGCTCCAAAAACTCCAGGGTTTGACGCTCAGCCTCTTCGACGGATATTTTGCTCTTCTTGACACGATCCGTCAGGCCACTCTCACCATGCGTACGAGTACACCACTCATCCATTGCATCTAGAATCTCATCCGACTGATGAACTGCAATGACAGGCCCTTCTGCGATAACGTTTAAATCAGAATCGGTAACTATGGTAGCAATCTCAAGGATATGATCCGTATCCGGGTCTAATCCTGTCATTTCCATATCAATCCAAACCAAATTGCTTTTGTCTGCCATCCCAAAATTACCTGTTAATTCAATCTGATTTACAATTCTAGCAACTAGAATCAAGATAGACGAGCCTGAAATTCATTTGACTTTTGTGAAGCGGATAGCAATCCTGCCCACTCTCAGGCGATTTACACAATTACGACCAGATATTTTCGCATAATTCTACGAACATCAAGACCACAGGGTTTCTATTTAATGGCCAAACGTAAGCTTACTCGTCAGCAAGCCTGGCGCATCAAGAAGATTCAAGATGAACGCGCCAAACGAGCTGAGCAAAGAGATGCAAAAGCGGACGCCGCCCTTTCCGATAACGACTTAGGAGCCGAACAAACGGGTCGAGTGGTATCACACTTTGGGGTTCAAGTAGATGTAGAAGCCTACCCTTACGATGCCGAGAATGCGCAGATTACTCGCTGCCATAAGCGCAGCAATCTGGGTGACATCGTAACCGGCGATCTTGTGGTCTGGCGCGAAGGTCAAGATGATCTCGGTGTCATCGTTGCCGTTCAAGAACGCCAAAACCAACTTTCCCGTCCTGGCTTCCGTGGGGAAATGAAGCTGATTGCGGCCAACATCGATCAAATGATGGTGGTCATCGCGCCAGAGCCAGAACCTCATCAAGGGTTGGTCGATCGCTATTTTATTGCCGCTGAATATTGGGGCATCGAACCGATTTTGGTAATCAACAAAGCCGATCTATTCAATGACAGCCCCTACAAAGAACGCTTAGAGCACCTAAATCAGTTATACACAGACCTGGGTTATAAAGTCATCACTGCTTCAAGCAAAAGTGAGCATGGACTGGATCTACTTCATAGCAGTTTGAAAGACAAAACCAGCGTCTTTGTCGGTCAGTCAGGCGTAGGAAAATCATCTCTGATCAATACCCTACTGCCAGGCAGCGACATTCAAACCGGAGAACTTTCAGAGGCGTCGCGCAAAGGAAAGCACACCACGACTACAGCACGCTTATACCATTTCCCAACAGGTGGTGATCTCATTGACTCCCCAGGAATCCGAGAACTGTCACTGACCAATCTGGACAAAGACACAATACTTGCCGGTTTCAAAGAATTGCATCCGTTTCTGGGCAATTGTAAGTTCCGCAACTGCAATCATCAGGCAGAACCTCAATGCGCTATTCGGGACGCGTTTGAAACAGGCGCGATATCAGAAGAGCGCTATAACAGTTTGTGGCGGATTATTGATTCGCTGGAAGAGTAATTAGGGAAATTAAGCTAGGAACTTAAAAATCATCCAAGTTCCAGATTTGCTCGTTATCTTCCGCCTCTTTAAAACGATCAGGAGAAGGTAAGTCATCCGGTTCAATATTTCCCAGATCGTCTGAGATCTGTTTTGTGGCCTGCTGCATTTCGGACTTTGTAAACGGTTGGGAACGAGGCCTTACCGGTTCAATAACCTTAGTCTGATCCTTTTCCTGAGCAGCGCCTCCCGCATTAGTCCGAATCTGGTCGGCCGCTTTCTTATTCAACACAATCATGGCAATCCGACGGTTTACCGGATCAAACGGACGCTTATCATCAAACAACACCGTATCCGCCAGCCCCACAACCTCAGCGACTTTAGCTCCTGGCATCCCCCCTTCAACCAAAGTGCGTCGCGCTGCATTAGCCCGATCCGACGATAACTCCCAGTTGCCGAAGTCATCATCATCGGCGTATTTAGCCGAGTCTGTATGCCCGGTCAATTTAATTTTATTAGGCACTTGAGACAAAAACGCCCCCAATTCCAACAAAATATCTCGAGTGTAGTATTTTAATCGAGCACCACCCGGATCAAACATC
Organism: Litoribrevibacter euphylliae; assembly: GCF_042646085.1. Taxonomy (NCBI): domain Bacteria; kingdom Pseudomonadati; phylum Pseudomonadota; class Gammaproteobacteria; order Oceanospirillales; family Oceanospirillaceae; genus Litoribrevibacter; species Litoribrevibacter euphylliae. Next base: position 38,650 of record NZ_JBHRSZ010000005.1, read on the forward strand.
GGCCGCTTGGTTTGATCAATCACCTGAATTCTTAAACCTTCCTTAGTGATATCCAACACCAATTGGTTCTTAAATGGCCTGAGCGTCTCACTCTCTTCAATCTTTTTGGACAACTCTTGCATCAAATCTTTAAGGCGTTCACGCTCAATCTTTTCTGCAAGCGTTTCAATATCTGCCGCCGACATCACCCCTTGAGGGTCGATGTAATCACTGTCATAGCCTCGAGTTTCATTGTTCGCATCTAACGTCTGAGGGCTACCGCCCAGATCAATCACATAGCGACTACCACCACTTTCACTCACTCCGGCAGGGTCTTTGAAATACCCTTCAATGGCCTTTTTCTGAGTTTCGTTAGTGCTGTTCAAAATCCACAGCAAAAAGAAAAACGCCATCATCGCCACCGCAAAATCGGCAAAAGCGACCTTCCACGAACCACCATGGTGATCGTGTTTCTTGACCGACTTTTTAACGATTATGGGTTGAAACTCTTCCACTAAACTACCTATGCAAACATTGAGAGACGAGACTGAAGAAGTTCAAATCCCATTAACGGTTTCTGACTCTCTTATCTAACTCGGCAAACGATGGACGATAATGCGTTGGAATGGTCTTACGTCCAAACTCAACGGCTAACTGAGGAGGCATGCCATTTTGAGACGCGACAATACAGGCCTTAATACACTGATACACATCCATCTCTTGATGGACTCTGTTTTCAATGGCGTTACTCGCCGGCCCAATGATTCCGTAAGCCAATAGGATACCAGTAAAGGTACCCACCAAAGCCGCCGCCACTTTACCACCAAGCACTTCCGGTGGTTCAGCAATCGCAGCCATACTCAGAACGATCCCCATTACTGCGGCCACAATACCGAAACCAGGTAACGCATCAGCAACTCGAGCCAAACCCACTGCGGGCGCTTCTCTCTCATGGCGCAATGCATCCATTTCAATATCCATCAGATTATCTAATTCATGAGAAGCCATATTACCGGAGGTAACGAGTCGCAAATAATCGCAAATAAACATGGTCATTTGCTGATTAATTAAGATAGAGGGGTATTTAGAGAAGATAGGACTTTTGGTCGGTTCTTCATAATCCGCTTCAATAGACATCATGCCTTCACGACGACTTTTGGCGAAGAGATCAAAAAGTAGGCTTAACACATCCATGTAGTAACTCTGATTTACCTTGGACGGCATCATTAATCGCCCCAACCACACTAATGCGGCTCTGGCTGTATAACCGGTATTTGCTACAACAAAGGCACCTGCCGCACCACCGCCGATGATCAGGATTTCATGCGGGTGCCAAAGTGCATAAAGCTCACCACCAGCGAGAACAAAACCACCCCCGACAGAGCCAATTACAATAAGCCAACCTAGCAGTACGAGCATCGAAACTCCATGTAACCATTAATTAGAAACTCTTTTAGATCCTTGATACCAATGGCTAAAACAGGGACCAAGGATTCTAAATACATCCAGATATTTTCTTGTTTAACAAACAAATACCGTTAGTTTTTTCTTATCGACCAGCAATCTATAAATATTAGATAAATTTTATAAGCTACTATAAAACACGTCTGTAGAATGATTGTAAATAAAGAGTTTTTTAGCCATCCTAATACGCTTCAGAGGATCCCTAAGTAAAAGGTTTTATAACTTCTGCCGATAATTACCATGATTAATTAGGCCACGATGACTCCATGGAAATAAGTAAACGTCCCAATTCTGCCGAAGGCTGGGCTAATCTCATTAAAGATCAAGCCCTACCGCTGCTACCCAATACTAGCGCACAATTGATTACTGCGCTTAAGCAGTCAGATCTCGCTTTCAGCAAATTGTCTGCGCTGATTCATCGAGACCCGATTGCCTGCCTTTATCTCATCAAGTTTGCGAATCAGCAGAATAAAAACCCGAATACAGAGATTCATTCACCGGATCACGCCATCAGTATGCTGGGTATGGACAAAGTTCGTACCATCATGAAAAAACTGCCAACACTGAAACTCAATCCAAGAAACATTGCTCATCGGGAATACTTACAATCACTGTGCAATAGCCTTCACGCCGCAGCCCAAGCCGATGCTATGGCAGAAGCTAAGCCTCTGCTACCCAGAGAAAAACTGTATTGGTCTACGCTCTTTGCTGGTACCGGCTTTTGGTTAATGTGGTCGGCGGCCCCCCATGAGATGCGAATCGTTCAATACCTGACGTTTGAAGAACGTATGCCAATGGAACAAGCCCAAAAGAAAGTGCTAGGCTGTACCATCCTGGATATCAGCCAATTCCTCGGTAACTTATGGCAACTGCCTACTTTCACTCAAGCCAGCATGATCGAAGGGCTGAAACCAAGTCGACGCCAATTAGTTGAAATCAGTAGGGCATGCCCGGAAACGTCCGGTATTCCAGCCAACGTCAACAGGGATATAAAGCTGCTGATCAACACCCCGACTTTCCCTACGTTCTTAGGAAATTTCATTGCTCTAGAGAGCTATAAAAACTGGCATGGTAGAAACTTTGAACGAGCCATTTCTATTTATGGTGCTTATATGGCATTGGATTATCAAACGGCTTATCACCATGTTCGAGATGCTGCCATTAAAGTTTCCCGAGAACATCCAATTCCGTACATTTTATTACCAGCGAAACATCTGCTTCAGATCCCTTCGGATATCACACGTGTCAGCAAACCAAGCTGGGCAACCGATGAGATTCCTCACAAACCAAAAGCAGCCCAAGCTTCAGTTGCAACACAGGAACAAACGTCTGACCCCAAAAATAGTCAGGCATCAGAAGACAGTACGCCCAAGCAAAAACCTGAAACAATGGCAGGCTTAGCAACAAACCATATCGCTAAGATTAAGGACAAACGTAACCTTCAGATGCTCAGTGAACTGACTTCAAACATGCTGAAACATCCCGAGCGCTTTCAAGATATTCATGAACTTATGAACGCCGCGGTGCAATGCATTAAATACGGGTTAGGCCTTGAGCGCTCATCCGCTGCACTCATAAACAGCTCATGCACAAAGCTGGTTACCTATTACACGTCAGGCATGATGGACAGCCCTAAGCTGGCCGATTTAGTGATTGATCTGACCAAGCCAAGCCTTTTCCAAAAACTTGCTCAGAAACCATTAGGCACCTGGATTAATCAATCCAACTTTCCAAAAATGAGGAACGCCATTCCAACGGCACTGGTCAACGCATCCCAATCTCATCACTTTTTTATACAATCGATTTTTGCCAAGAATAAACCTGTCGTGATCATTTATGCCGATTCGGGAGAACGAGGCTCAGAATTGACAGAAGAAGACTATAAATACTTCAAAATCCTTTGTCGTGCATTAGGTCATTGCGTCGAACACTTCTCTGACCGCAAAGCAACACTGAAAAAAAGCCAGCAAATCTCAACCTAAGTTTATCTCTTGAGCTCTTTTCTAACGGCTGTTTTTCGATAGAATACAAGACGACTTAAAGCAACTTACTAATGGATTGAACATCGTGGCCACTGCAAAACCACTGCTTCCACTGATTCTGGAAGTGGAAGAGCTCAACCAAGCATTACAGCAACCCGAAATCTCAGACAAGCTAATTATTCTGGATCTATCCACTGAGGAATTATTCAACCTGGGACATATCCCTGGTGCTATTTATGTCGATCACAAGCGACTCACGTGCGCACAGCCACCAGCACCCGGACGCCTACCTGAACTTGAACAACTGTCTCAGCTAATGTCCGACATTGGTCTAGAAGAAGACGCTCATGTTGTGGTTTACGATCATGAAGGCGGACCTTGGGCAGGTCGATTCATCTGGACTCTCGACCTACTCGGCCATACACAAAGCTCTTTCTTAAACGGCGGCAGAGATGCCTGGATGGCAGGGAAATTTGATCTCAGTAATGAATCACCGAACATCTTACCATCCGATTACGAAGCGAAATTTGTCCACCCTGAAGTAAGAGCTACCAAAGAATTCATCCTAGAGAACTTATCGGACATCCCAGACTCACACATCATTTGGGATGCACGCTCACGCGATGAATACACTGGCACCAAAGTTCTAGCAGCGCGTGGTGGCCACATTCCGAATGCAACGCATCTGGAGTGGACCGACACGCTGGACAAAAACAACGCCAACCGCTTGCGCCCTCAGGACGAATTGAAGAAATTACTGACAGCCAAAGGTATTACTCAAGATAAAACCATTATCTCGCACTGCCAAACCCATCGTCGTTCAGGCTTAACCTATTTGGTCGCCAAATCATTAGGCTACACAAATAATAAAGCGTATGATGGCTCCTGGTCCGAATGGGGCAACGATCCTGACACCCCGGTTGAACAAGATTAATTAGCATTGAGTGCAGCTTGCTCAGAATCGTCAATACCGATATTGATTGGCACGCTGCACAAGAAATACACCATCGTCATTATTTAGTCATTGCTTTCGATCATCATCAAGCACGGACCAACGATAAATACTGACCCACAAATACAGTAAGTGAATTACATAATGAAAGATCGTTTATTTGCGCTTTCGCAGCACATCATGCCACAGCATGCCTTGTCCCGTTTGACCCGTTTAGTCGCAGAATCTCAAGCTAAATCCATCAAAACACCATTTATCAATACCTTTATTAAGCAATACGGTATCGATATGTCGGAAGCGGCCAATCCAGACCCTGCGAGCTACGCAAACTTTAACGATTTCTTCACCCGCGCCCTTAAGCCAGGTGCCCGAACCATTGTTGAAGGCGATAAAACCGTCGCATGCCCTGCCGATGGTGCGGTAAGCCAACTGGGCGATATTGAATCAGGCCGTATTTTTCAGGCCAAAGGCCATGATTTTGGCCTAAAAGAATTACTGGGTGGCGATGCGGCCTTAGAAGACGAATTCCAACAAGGTAAATTCTCAACCATCTACCTTTCGCCTAAAGATTATCATCGAGTACACATGCCATTCACTGGCACCTTACGCTCGATGACTTACATTCCAGGCAAACTGTTCTCAGTAAACCCAGCAACTGTTAACAATGTAGATAACCTGTTCGCACGTAACGAACGTGTCTCTTGTATCTTTGATACCGAGTTCGGTCCAATGGCGGTGGTGCTTGTGGGAGCGATGATCGTTGCCAGCATCGAAACAGTATGGGCAGGGCTAGTAACGCCACCGAGAGGCAAGCTGACCACTTGGACTTATCCAAGCGAGGGAGAAAAAGCGATTCACCTCAATAAAGGCGATGAGCTTGGCCGTTTCAAATTGGGCTCTACCGTTATTCTTTGCTTCCCGAAAGACAGCATTGAGTGGGAAGGCTCTTTACAAGAAGGCTCCGCCACTCGTATGGGTCAACTGGTCGCAGATTACAGCTAACCCCGTTGTTATCAGGTTTAATGCCTTTGAATCGAAGGCATTAAACTCTGGCATACGGAAAGGCAATTACCTCCGATATGTTTTGATAGCCATATCGCACCATCAACAACCGTTCGATTCCCAACGCAACACCACTACATTCAGGCAGCCCAGCGTCTAACGCAGCGACCAACTTTTTATCCCAAGGTAATTCTGGCTTACCATACGCTTTTCGAGCCTCATTATCCTGTTCAAAACGTCGCGTCTGCTCTTGTGCATTCAAAAGTTCATCGTAACCATTCGCAATTTCTGCACCTGAGACATACAGCTCGAACCGTTTGGCCACTAAAACACCATCGACCTCAGCCACTTTGGATAACGCCGCTTGGCCAGCCGGAAAGTCATAGACAAAGGTTAATTCATCCTGCCCCAAGCTTGGTTCAATCGAATGACTCATCAACAGATCCAAACACGACTCCAATGGCTCATCACTCATGTCACACCCGGTGTGTTCGATACAAGCACGTCGAAGAACATCAAGAGAGGCAGCGAAAGGATCAAGATTCAAATACTGTTTAAAAAGAGAGCGGTAAGAATGATAGGAGACTTGGGATAACAACAACAAGCTACCAACCAGTTCAGCAACTTCATCCATCAGCTGCTGAAAGCTCAAACCAGGTCGATACCATTCAAGCATCGTAAATTCAGGATTATGGCGACTCCCCGCCTCTCCATTTCGAAACGCCTTCGCAATTTGAAAGACACTGCGATGATGCGTAGCCACCAAGCGTTTCAATGCAAACTCAGGAGAAGTTTGGAAGTACAGGGTTTCCTTTTCGCCCGCAACATCAACGTCTGCAGCAATGGAATCCAAATGCAAATCAGTGGTTGCTCCGCGCATAAGCACAGGAGTATCCACCTCCAAAACGTCTCTTTCGAAAAAGAAACTGCGAATCTCGGATAAGGTTTTCGCTCTTTGCTGTAACCCCTCCCAAGAGGCGCTCGCCTGCCATGTATTTTCGACCATCGTTTATTCCAAACTTTCATCCTGTAGAAACAAAAAAGGCGGCCTAGGCCACCTTCTCTGGATTAAGATGTAATAACTACATCTCATTGCTCCAAACTATGCGCGTGAAACGTATTCGCCAGTTCGAGTATCCACTTTTAGCTTATCGCCGATATTCACAAACAAAGGCACTTTAACCACAGCACCTGTGGTTAACGTCGCAGGCTTGCTTCCACCTTCAGCGGTATTCCCTTTCAGACCTGGGTCAGTTTCGGTCACTTCCAACTCAACAAAGTTAGGTGGCGATACGTTCAATGGCTCACCGTTGTACAAAGTCACAGTGTAGATATCCTGCTCTTTTAACCATTTGATGGTTTCACCTACCGCTTTCTCGTCAGCCGCATGCTGTTCAAAAGAACCATCGGTCAACATGAAGTGCCAGAATTCACCATCGGTGTACAGATATTCCATGTCGATATCCATTACATCCGCCGCTTCCAGAGACTCGCCTGATTTGAAAGTACGCTCCCATACTCGACCAGATTTCAGGTTACGAAGCTTAACTCGGTTAAATGCCTGGCCTTTACCAGGCTTTACATATTCGTTCTCAAGGACGGCACAAGGGTCGCCATCCAACATTACTTTAAGACCCGAACGAAAATCATTGGTAGAATAAGACGCCATACGTACTCGCTCTATTTTGTATTTGGTTGTAAAAATGAAACTGATCCAATCGGACTTTGACTCTCGGCCTCAATGGAAACACGAATTATCCAACGCGATCGAGTCGATTCATCAATTGCTGCATATTCTAGAGTTAGATCCTTCGAAATTAAACCTCAGTGATGCAGCAATTCATCAATTTCCGTTGAGAGTCCCGCTTTCCTTTGTAAATCGAATGCAAAAAGGCAACCCAACCGATCCGCTTTTACTGCAAGTACTTCCTGTTATTGAGGAAGAAGCAGACCACCCTGGTTTCTCAACCGACCCGTTAGAAGAGTTAAACGCTAACCCGGTTCCCGGACTTATCCACAAGTACAAAAACCGGGTACTGCTTATTGGGGCTCAGGCCTGTGCCGTAAACTGTCGCTACTGTTTTCGTCGTCATTTCCCCTATCAGGAAAATCGTCTGAGTACTCATCAGCTGGATCGTATCATCACGTATATCGAAGATCACACCGAAATTGATGAAGTGATTCTTAGTGGCGGTGATCCGCTGGTCAATAACGACAAACAGTTACAACAAATCGTTAGCCGTCTAAATAACATTTCACACCTTGAACGATTAAGAGTACATACACGCTTACCCGTTGTGATTCCTTCACGAATAAATAACGACATGCTGCACTGGATTAACGCCAGCCGCTTACCCATTACTTTTGTTATGCACATCAATCACCCCAGTGAAATCAATGATGAATTCACGGCCGCAGTGACACGCTTAAAAACCACGAAAAGCCTGGTGTTAAATCAAGCGGTGCTGCTCAAAGGCATCAATAACGACTTAGATACTCTGCTTTTATTAAGCAAGAAACTGTTTCAGGCGGGCATTCTTCCCTATTACCTAAACGTGCTGGATAAAGTGCAAGGCAGCCAACACTTTGATGTACCAGAAGAAGACGCTTTAAAATTAATTCATACTCTGATGGAACACACCTCAGGCTACTTGGTTCCAAAGTTGGTTCGAGAGCTGCCTGAAGTCCCCTATAAAAAGCCTATAAAATGACCTGAACGTACTTTACCGGCTTAGTTTAACTGGTTGATATTCCTAGCTCTTAAGGTATTATCAAGTAATATCAATAACAATAATTTACTGTCATTCGGGCAACTTGAAACAAAGCGTAAGCGGTTATAAAAGTTTGTGTTGAAATATTTTTAAGCCAACATGAATTATAAAACTATACTTAGGTTTCCAGTTAAGCGAATACTTGGTTCTTAGGCATGAGTGCACCAAAATCAATAAAGCTAAACATCCCGGAACAGGATCTGACGCAATTAACATTCTGTGACGCGAATGTTCGAAGTCTTCAAGCATGGGTTGACGGATTACCTATGACCAACATAGGTGAAACCTCCAAACGCTTATATCATGCCATCATTGAATTAAACCGCTTACACTTAACACCTCAAGTCCGTTATCAGTTATTGGAGTTATTGCGCCCATCCATTTACTTTATCTGTCGCGCACTAGGAAAACATTACCTGCAACAACCGGTGGTGATGCCGGAAAAGCCACTCAAAATTGCCAATCTTGCTCAAGCCCTGCAGTCTCATTTAGCAGCGGGTTACAAAATAGCCATCGCTCAAGGCCTCGAGCTTTCCAACAGTGAAAAGCATCGAAAACTACTGACCTTTTGTATACACAGAGCCATTTCGGATCTCGGTCGCACCATTGTTCGCGCGTACCAACTGTACCGACCTACACCCGCCAACACCTGGACAGAGATTCATCAACTCTACTTGCTGGCAGAAAGCAAAGGTCTGCTGAATTACAAAGTCATCGACAAGCCAAACAGCAAACTTGAAAACTCAACCATTGAAGATGCTTATCTGAGAATTTGTTTGCTGGGTACCGCTAAGCCCAACCAAATCCGACAACAAGAACTACTCAAAGCCTATGATGCGCTTGAATTTTGGGTAGATCAGGTAAAAGTTTGTGCTCCGGACGAAAAGCACGCACTGTTTGTAGCTTTGCTTGCGGAAGACTGTCCTCCGATATATCGAATCAAAGCCAATAGTTCCAATAAAGACACCCAGAGAGGCATAGAAACGCAGCACTTGGTGGATTTACTGAATCGCCAAAGTAGCCTACCGGAAAAAACTGACGAGTTTTTCATTCAGATTCCTAACGATATAGGGCCTAATCTACTCCAGCATTTAACGATTTCCTGGGGGCGCATGACCGAACGCGGGTTTGCACGTGCACCAGCACAAGGCACCATGGAACTATTGATTGGCCTAGCGTCTGTGCACTTTCACTTAGCAGGAGAACGAACGCTACACGAACAACTTGGGCAAGACGTTGAAACCGTGGTTCTCGGCGGCACAGAAAATCCCTTTTTACACGGCAGATCCCAACAATCCGGGGTCGGTAATGGTACCGACGCTTGGTCCAGCGCCTTTGATGCCGGCGGAGGTAAAATGCCCTCGCTTGGTGATGTTGGCATGGGCAGCATTAACTTCATGCCGAATCAGGTCGCAGAAGAAGAAAGAGAAAGAATCCGAAAACACCAGGCACCGATTCATGTCATCGAAACTTTGGACACCAGCCCTGGCGGTTACTGTCTACGCTGGAGCTCAGATGTTCCCTTAAAGGCTCAGTCGGGTGAAATCATTGCTCTAAGAGAAAACCAACATCAAGGCTGGAGCATCGCGGTTGTCCGCTGGATACGCCATATAAACAACAAAGGAACTATGATGGGAGTCGAACTGCTGGCTCCGTCTGCATCGCCTTGCGCTATTCGGTTAATTCAAAAAAGCGGATCGATGTCAGAGTTTTTACACGCTCTGCTTCTCCCTGAACTGGCAGCTATCGGCAAACCTATGTCGATTATCGCGCCTAGACTGCCTTTCAGAGTAGGCAATAAGGTAATGGTCAATCTGGCTGGAAAAACCTCTCAATATCAACTGAACAAACGCTTAACAGCAACGGCTAGTTTTAATCAGTTCCAACTAAAATCTACTAGCTCAAACATCAATATCGACAAACCAAATACAACCAAATCATCTTCCCCACTGGGCGATGACTTTGATTCTCTGTGGCCGAACCTCTAGAAGCATCACCACCGATTCATGTTATGATTCTGCGTCAATTTCGGGACAGAAAACGACTAGGACTAAGTTAGACACTACATGCGCGAGATTAAGTTTGATCAAACCATAAAATTATTGCTTTTGGATCATTCTCAAAATGATGCCGAGCTCATGGTCAGTTATTTACGAAACTCTGGCCACGCAACCCGTGCCGAGTACGTCGACTCTATAGACACTTTTTCAGAACTCATCAATTCTGGTCACTGGGATTTAATGATTGCACGCTATGAAGCCGAATCACTCCCCTACAATGATGCGATAGATGAAATCTTCAAACAGGATAAAGACATTCCCTGCGTAATCATCACAGACGAGTATTCAGCAGAACGCGTTGTTGAAGTCATGATGAATGGCGCATCCGCTTTGGCACCGCGTGAAGATTCTGATCACCTTCTTCCCGTTATCAAAAAAGAACTACAAAGTCTCGCATACCGTAGAGAACTAAGAAGTACTCTAATTAATCTCAAGGATGCGGAAAAGCGCTGTAATTTACTGCTCGCCAATTCAAAAGATGCGATTGCTTACGTTCATGAGGGCATGCACATTTATAGCAATGATGCCTACATGCACCTGTTCGACTATGACGATCCCGACGAACTTGCCTGCATCCCTATCATTGATTTGGTGGCATCGAATAACCAAGATGAATTCAAACAATTCCTAAAAGAATATCGCACCGATCCATCGAAACAAGAATTCCATTGTTTGGTTACTCGTTCAGACGACAGCGATGTTAAAGTCATCATGGAGTTTACTGATGCCACCTATGATAACGAGCATTGTACCCAAGTCATTATTCGTCCGGATCAAGACAACGAGAAGCTAGAAGCCAAGTTAAAAGAGATCAGTAGTCAGGATCTGCTAACCGGTCTCTACAATCGTAATCACTTGTCAGAACAACTTGAAAGCGCGTGCTCACGAGCCATTCAGCATAATCAACCTTCTGCTTTTATGTACGTTGAACTGGATAACTTCACAACTGCCAGCGTTGGCGTGAGCGTTTCCGACCTCGATATTATCCTAAGCGACATAGCCCAGGTTATTCAGAGCAAGCTCGGAGATTCATGCTTGTGCGCACGAATTGGTGACGATGATTTTGGCCTTTTGTATCCACAGTCCGACATAGATAAGTGTAAGGAAGATGCAGAAGCCTTACGACAAACTATTGAAGATCATCTCTCAGAAGTTAACGATCGCACGATTCAAGTCACCACAAGTATCTCACTGGTTCCCATTAATGAAACCACGACCAGTGCCAATGAAATTCTCACTCGCGCCACAGACACCGTAGTAAAAGCACGAGCGAATGCCGAAGAAAAAGGAAACGTGGTTGAGCTTTATGTGCCAGAGAAGCCAAAACTTTCTGGCGAGAGCGCAATGGCGGAAGAACTTAAGCAAGCCATTGAAGATAACCGTTTAAAAGTTTTATTCCAACCAATCATCAGTCTCAGAGGAGATTCTCGCGAAATCTATGAAGCTTTGATTCGCATGGTTGATGAAGATGGTAACGACGTTGAACCAGGTGAATTCCTAAAAGCAGCCAATCTCCACGGCATGTCTCTGGCGATGGATAAGTGGGTGATCATTAACAGCATTAAACTGTTAAGTGCGCATTTAGCCAAAGGTCACCACACTGTGCTCTTCATTAACATTACAGCCGCCAGTTTACTTGAACCGACATTACCTTCATGGATCAGTAAAGCATTACGCGCCGCGCGATTACCAAATGACGCCATCGTTTTCCAAATTGCTGAAGAAGACGCCATTACCCATTTGAAACAAGCGAAAGAGTTCACCCAGAAGCTTGCCGAGCTGAAGTGTAAAGTATCAATCAGTCATTTTGGATGCGCCACAAATCCGTACAACACTCTGAAACACCTTGTGCTTGAGTACATCAAAATTGACGGCTCTTATACGTCTCAAATCGAAAAGAGCGATGAAGGCTTCGAAGAGCTGACAGATATGATCAACACCATCCAAGGACAAGGAAAGCTGTCTATTGTACCAATGATTGAAAGTGCCTCGACGCTGGCTCAACTGTGGCAAACTGGGGTAAATTATATCCAAGGGTACTTTCTACAAGCACCGTCCAACACTATGGACTATGACTTTGGCGGTGACATCTAGGGAGCCTCTAAAGTCACCCTACATCATCAAGTCTGTTATAACTGACATTAAAAAAGCACCCATCGGTGCTTTTTTAATGTTTAACCTTACCTTACAGGTGCACTTCGTCTCGATCACGCATTCCGATTAGGTAAAGAATTGCATCTAAGCCTAAGTTAGATATGGCATGCTTTGCGGTCTTACGAACCAGAGGCTTCGCTCGGAAAGCAACCCCCAAACCAGCCACACTGAGCATAGGTAAATCATTGGCACCATCACCAACCGCAATCACCTGATCAAGAACAATACCTTCACGCTCAGCAATTTCTTTAAGCAATTCAGCTTTACGATCGCCATTGACTATCGTACCGGTAACGTCGCCTGTAACCTTGCCATCTTTAATGTCCAACTCGTTGGCATGAACATAGTCAATGTTTAACTTCTTCTGCAAATGACGAGCAAAATAAGTAAAGCCACCCGAAAGAATGGCGGTTTTATAGCCCAGAGTGTTTAACGCACTGAGTAATTGCTCAGCCCCTTCAGTCAACTTCAAACGATCCGCAATCGACGCCAATACCGACTCGTCCAGCCCTTTAAGCAATGCAACCCGGCGCCTAAAACTTTCATCAAAATCGATCTCGCCCTGCATGGCCAGTTCAGTGATCTCAGCAACCTGCTCGCCAACCCCCGCTTCCTTTGCTAACTCATCGATCACTTCGGCTTCAATAAGTGTGGAATCCATGTCGAAGCACACTAAACGACGCGTCCGACGGTACATATCGTCTTTTTGAACTGCGATATCCAATTCCAGTTCAGCTGACACTTCCAAAAACTTCGCTTTCAAGTCAGGAACATTTTCCGCATCGCCTCGAATCGAAAGTTCAACACAGGCTTTCTCTCGTTCACGGCTGTCATTCAGTCCAATGCGCCCGGACAAACGACTGATGTTATCGATGTTCAAACCGAATTCAGCAATAATCGACGAAACCCGTGCAATATGCTCAGCGGTAATCTTTCGGGACAACAAGGTAACAATGTGACGATCTTTCCCCTTGTCAGACACCCATTCCTGATAACTTTCTGCTGAGACTGGTGAGAAACGCGATTGCATCCCCATTTCATTTACGCAGAACAACACCTCTTTTAATGCAGGCCAAGAATCAGCTCCCGAAAACTCAGCCAAAATACCTAAGGCAAGTGTGTTATGTATCACAGCCTGACCAATATCTAGAATATTTACGTTATGCTTAGCGAGAAGGGCTGTTACAGAAGAAGTAACTCCCGGCTTATCCGGACCGGATAAGTTGATCAGAATAATTTCTTTCACTACAAAACCTGTATGAAATGCCGTCGTTAAAATGGACGTTTAGTATGAAAAATTTCAGGTTCGAATGTTAACAGAGTCCGATAGAAAATAAGAGGCTCTTATTCTATTTAATACGCTCCCACGATATACTGGTTTTTTCCAATCTCAGTTATGCAAATCCTGTATTTCCGACAACAATTATAACTATAGCCTTTCATTTTAGTGTGTACTCAGCCGTGAAACAGTTTTTCTCCGCAGTCGTTTCAAAACTCAAGTCGCTACATACCATCTTTGTACTTTTATTTACCGTCTTACTGAGCGTTACCAGCTGGTTAACCTGGAACCAACTGGACATTCATGTCCGATCAGATTTAATTCATCAATACCGTTCGATTGTCACCACTACCGCCGAACAAGCAGCTCAAACTGCACGCCCGCTGATCCAGACCAATGATCGTCTGAGCCTTCAAGTTTATGCACAAGAGAGCATTGATAAACGGCAACTGGACAGCATCACCTTCTACAGCCCTTCTCAAGAAATTCTGGCATACGCCAATCGAAAAAACGTGGCTAGCATCTCGAAACGAGTGACCAGCTCATCCGAAATTACCGCCAATGACACAACTTTGGGCAGCGTCACTGTCGTTTTATCAACAAATGCAATCGAGGAAATCCTCAATCAAACCACCAGCCAAATCATATTAATTTCCGTGGCGGTATGGATTCTTGGCATTATTTTGATGCGCTCTTTGTTTCATATCTATGAAATGAAAGTGACTTCATTAGCTCATCGCATTAAGTCACCTCAACGAGAAGACAGCTATAAGAGCAGTTTCTTAGAGCTTAAACCGCTCGAGAATGAAGTGGTGCTATTTCAGCAAAAACTTTTAGATCAACAAGAATTAGATAACAACCTAAGTCAACTTTTGAATCCCCAGGCGCTACATCAGGCCGCCAAAGAATCAGAAACTAACGAGCTTTCTGTCCGAGCCCGGTATTCTTCCGTGCTGTACGTAAAAGCGCTTGGACTCGAGAATATCAATTCAACATTATCCAAACGCGACAGTGCACGCCTAATCTCAGAGTACGTCAATTTATTACAGCAAGCTGCCAAGCTCTATAATGGTTTCGTTCAAGTACAAGCAAACGGGTTAACAATCATCTTTGGCGCCCCCCAAAAAATGAACGATCACTGTTTACACGCCGTCTGCGCGGCAAGTTTTTTATACCGTTTATTGAATAACTACAATCAACAACGGCTATCCCTCTCCAAACCATTACTCAAGTTCCAAATTGCCATTCATTCAGGTGAAGTATTCTGTTTTGATACGCCAGAACAAGCGTCAATGGCAATCTTCGGAGATGTCATTTTTGAGGCCGCGCAATTGGCTAGCCTGGCAAAACCAGGGCAAATATTACTCAGTGAACAGGCGAGAAAAGAGCCAGAACTGGAAAACAAGGTGATATGCAAAGGACCTTACAGCCTAGGCACTCAACAGAGTTTACTGGTATATCAAGTGAGCAGCTTAGAAGACAGTTACGATCAGCTGATTGAGCGACAAGTGAAACACATTGCGTCCTTACGTCAACCAGCCTGAGGAAGTGCTCTTACACAATAGAGAACAAAGCACTTAAAAGAAACTAGCAGAGCTTACTGACTACCACTCCTCATCAATGGTATTGATGATATCGTCGTCATTACCCTCTGATTCAAATTCCTGACTTAAGAACTTTTTACTGAAACGCTCGTCATCATCTGACACTGCGCCTAAGCGCATATCCATGATTTCAGAATCCGAAGTCTCACGGTTAATCAGCGAGGTACTACTGAAGACTTCCACTGACTCTGAAGGCGCTTCACCCAACATATAGGCGTCACAGGCTTCGATATAATTGATACAAATACGCTGCCCATATGGATTAGTCTGCTCAACACGCGCATATTCACGAGCCTCTCGCTCAGCCTGCTCAATGGCATCATCAAATGAATCTGCTCTTAAAAGAACAATCCGCTCTTCGAGCATATCCAAATCTTCACGAAAATCCTCATCTGGATTTTCCACAAATCCATCGGTGAAGGTGCGATATAGCGTTTTAACGGCGTACCAGTTCATGTTGAGCTCCTAAGTAAGATACTCGCATTGTAGTAAATTTGGCTTAGCTTACAATCGCTTTCTTTCATCCATTGTACTCTTGAAGCCATATTCAATCTAAACTCATGGCTATTTCAGCGATCTCTTAAGACTCGTTAGCGCCAATCACCCGATTCCGGCCTTCGTCTTTTGCCTGATATAAAGCTTCATCGGCCAATTTAATGAGCTCTTCATATCGGCCCGCCTCTTTCGGTTTGGTCGATACAAAACCGATACTCATCGACAAGGGAACTCGCTTGCCTTCAAACATCATCTCAAGTGACATGATATTCAAGCGAATCATTTCAGCCAAGTACCGCGCCTTTTCTTTGGAAGCCCCTGGCAGAATAGCGACAAATTCCTCACCGCCATAACGGGCAACGGTATCAGAAGTTCGCTGAACATTATCACTCAGCACTTTTGCGGTAGCCACTAAACAAGCATCACCAAATTGATGGCCATAACAGTCATTAATCTGCTTAAAGTTATCCAGATCCATGATTAATACTGCTAAGGCGTTTCTGTCACGCTGAGCACGCTTATATTCCTCTTCCGCCTTCATATCCAAATAACGACGGTTATACAAACTGGTCAAGCTGTCTCGAATCGTCAGTTCTTGAAGCTTATCATTCAACGCTTCAAGCTCTGCTGTACGCTCAAGCACTCGCTGCTCCAAACGCTCATTATCTTGGCGTTGAAGTGTTAAGGCATGCTCTTGAGCTTCTCGCGCCAATCTCTCTTGAACGATAGCTCGCTGCTGTGCAGCAAATCGCTTTTTACGCTCCATATTGATTTGCTCAACCAAGGCCATCGACAGCAGAATCACTTGTACAGCCGAACCATAAAGGGAGGCGTTCTCAGTAAATAGATTCCTAGGCAAGATACCAAATTTATTCAACGCCAATATCAAACCACCAGCAAATAAAAATAACCAAGCTAACGTGAAATACTGGATTGATCGACCAATCGAACGCCATAAATACAAACCACCAGCCATAGCACCCAGACAAATAATTGTACTTGAGTAGACCATCACCCGAATCATAAAGTCATAGGAAAGAACAAAAGATAGGAAGATGCACACCAACCCTAACCAAGTGGCGGCACGATAAAACAACTCAAGTCTTGGCGAACTAAGTCGTAAATCCAAATAAGAGCGAATGAACATGGTGCCAAACACCAAAGACAAAGCCAAACTCACCAGAATACTCTGATCATTCCAATGAATACCCGAAGGCCATATATATTGATAAGCAAGACCGATTAAGGACGCCTGAAAGAGTCCATAGCTCACCACGTAGAGCACATAATAGAGATTACTTTTCTGGCGCACGGTTAAGAAGATCAAGGCGTTATATAGTGCCATTACCACCAGTAACCCAAAGTAAACGCCTAAAATCAGAACATCTAGCTGATCATGCTTCATAACCCCGCCATACCCCCATAATCGGACAGGTACTTGAACGGCACTACTGGTCTTCACACGAATATAAATATCGACTTGATCAAGGGGCGATAAGGTGACAGGGATCCGAAAGTTTCTATGCTCAAACACTCGGTTAGAAAAAGGCTGCTTATCACCTAACTTATAAAAGCTCTGAACATCTCCGTCTTTAACAACATATAAGTCCACATAATCCAATACGGGATAAGCCACCTCTACGACCCACTCAGATCCAAAGTGCGCAGCATTCAGTAAAGGCAAGTGAAACCAGTAAACGGAAGAAGAGTAACCAAAGTTTGGAGGGTTATGATCAACAGTCTGCCAAGCGACGGGCAATTCAGCGCTCAATTCGCCTTTAACCTGGCTTTGCCATTCCAGCGAAGAAAGTAGAACTTCCTCTAGACTGGCCTGCCCTTCAATATCTTTATAGACGTACAAGTTTTCAGAGATTTGTTGATCGCTCACGCGATCCAGGCCAGCCAAATCCAGCCGAGGAAAAAAGTCAGAAGCGGCCTGAGCGTGATTAAACGTAAAAAAGAGGCCAATTATGCTTAAGGCAGCAAGATAGCAACAAAAAGAGATTAGCCCACCTTTACAGGCCAAGCCAGGCATTATGTTTCTAAAGAGCAAACTCAAAAGATGACCGTTTAATCGTTATTATGATCGGAAAAAGATTGAGCGATACCTTAGTTCTTTGGGCATCGAATCTCAAGCACCAACAGTTCTTAATCGTATACAACAGAATAAACTCCCAATACGGAATTCATCGCCTTACTATAACTTTCTTCCTATAAAATGAACGTATCGACCCATTTTATTATAGGGAGCTCGAATCCCAAAATACGCTTCTTTTTCCAGAATGTCTTCTTGAGAGTGCCCTTTGGTTAAGTGCTTATTCAAATAATCATCCAATACTCGCACGCCCGTTCGCTTAATTAACTGACAATCCAATTCTAACAGCCAAGCCTCCACTGTATCAGGATGAATTGGACCTGGCGGTGTCAAACTACGACCTTTAATCATAGTCAGCGCCGGGTCAGCATCAGGGTCTTCCATTTGTTCCATCCACCGGTCTACCCAGCGAAAGTTACCCTTTAAAAGATTTCTGAAGTACACCGCACTTTTGTTATACACCGTAAAGGAGAACCATCCGCCTGGTTTTAAGAAATGTATTACATCAGTAAGTACATCCTTCGGATCCACAACCCATTCAAGCACCGCATGACACATCACAAAGTCAAAAGAAGTAGGAGAAATGTGTTGATTCAATTCCTGTATCGGCGCATGAATATAGTCAATTGAACCATTAAGCTCAGATTCACTCATATTTTCTTGATGGGATTGTTTGGCCAACAATAACATTTCTTGAGAAATATCAGAAAGCACAGCACTGTGACCAGTCTTAGCCAATTCAAAGCTTAACTGTCCAAAACCACCACCAGCATCCAGTACCGACAAATTCGATAATGAAAATAGCTCAGGCAAGTAATTTTGAAAATCACTCCATAGCCGAGAGAGCCTGATATGCCCTTTCTGAGAACCATAGATTTTCTTTTGGAAATGCTCAGCAATGTCATCAAAGTTTCGGTCAAGGTGACTCATGCCTTAAACACCCAACAACACGACAGAATTTCATTAACGCACATAATGAAACGCCACTCGATTGGTTAAACCTGTCAGCAATTCATAGCCTATCGTGCCGCAGTGCGCTGCTACCTGCTCAACAGGAACGTGTTCACCCCATAACTCGACCTGATCACCCAGAGCAACATCCGGGATATGACTCACATCGACAGTCAACATGTCCATAGAGACTCTACCAACCAGTTCGGTGTATACACCGTTCAAATAACAAGGCGTACCTGACGGCGCAGAACGAGGGTAGCCATCACCATAACCTAAAGAAACAGTAGCGATCTTCTTCGGAGTAGAGCATTGATACGTTGCACCATAGCCGATCCACTCGCCTTCCTCGACATCCCGCAACGCAATCACCGAAGCACGAAGAGTCATCACAGGCTTCAAAGAATCAACCAACTGACCTGCACCAAAAGGAGACACTCCATACAACATAATCCCTGGTCGCACCCAATCACGGTGCAAGTCAGGTCGGGAAAGAATAACGGCTGAATTGGCAATAGAACACGGGAAAGGTAAGCCTCGACTCATTTCCTCAAAGCATTGTTCTTGAAGTTGATTCTGCTCATGACCAATCTCATCAGCACATGCCATATGTGTCATAACGACCGACTCAACAGGTAAATGAGCGTCAGTCAGCACAGATAATGCTTTCTTCCAATCTTTTGAAGAAAAGCCTAAACGGTGCATTCCTGTATCCAACTTTAGCCAAATCCGAGGAATACCCTCTGCACCATCGTTTACGAGTTCAGTTAACTGAATTAAATTATGGATCACCAGATCCAACTTCAACTCTTTGGCAATAGCTAACTCATGAGAAAAATTAAAGCCTTCTAATAAGACGATAGGGGCCACAATGCCAACACTTCGCAGCACATCAGCTTCATCCAGCGTTGCCACACCAAAACCACCAACACGAGGCTCAATCACACGAGCCACTTCCCCGGCACCATGACCATAAGCATCAGCCTTGACCATAGCCAATACACAACTCTGAGGCGCAGCCTGTTGAATTACATCTAAATTATGAGAAATAGCCGACAGATTTACGGTTGCAGAAACACGACTGGACATAAGCAATTCATACTAAAGCCTATAAAAAAGTGGTCGCTAAGTTTATCAGAATATGAATGCAAAATGGCGAGATTAGTTAACAAAAAAGCACCGCCCCCAACCAGACCATAAATTATCGTATAAACAACCAGTTATCGGTATAACATAAAGTAACTTATTTTTTTTGCTTTCTAACTCGACAAATGAAAAACTATGACTACACTACGAAATTAATAAATGGGTAACTTAAGCACCAATTATTGACATATACCGATAAGTAAGTGTTAATTATCGGTGCAGTTATCTTAATAATAATTTTCAGGACGCCCGCAATCTTAGGGATAAGAACTGGCACAATGTCTGCTTAGCTTAACCCCATAGGTTACTGGCACAACCAATGAAGGTTGACTTGGATTTTTAACGTAAGTAAAAGGAAAACACTATGGCACAATTTACACGTCTTGCAGCAGCGATCGCAGCAGCTTCTCTTGCAGGTGCGGTTCATGCGGGTACTATGCAAACTGGCGATACCGAAGTAACGTTAAGCGGTGAAGTTATCTTTGCTGGTAACTACACTGATAACGATGACACTGGTAGCTCTTCAAACCTATATCTTGATACTGTTTGGCTTGAAGTAGAAGCTTCGAACGGCCCTGTTACTGCTGGTTTTGCATTGGATTACGGCGATGACCAAACAGGTGAAGTAGTTGATAACGCTTATATCAACTACAAGCTAAATGACAACTACACTCTATTCGCAAAGCATGATGACACTTACATCGGCTTCCAAAAAGCGACTTCAAAGTGGAACGATACTCTTAACGATACTCTAGTTGACCATGACGGTGACGAGATGTACGGTGCTAAAATTTCTGGCGGCCCTATCTCTTCAACCATCTACATCACTAATGGCGCAGAGCATACTGAAAACGGTGGAAGTGAAGACGATCTACAAAACTTCGGTACTTCTGTAGATTATGAAGCAGACATGTTCTCTGCTCATTTTGGCTACATCAGCTCTGTAGATGGTGCTCCAAATACTGGCGCATTCTCTGTTGGTGGTACAGCTACACTTAACAACATCCTTCTAGCTGCAGAATACAACTGGCTGTCTGATGAAGTGAACGACGAAGATGTTTCATTCCTACATCTTGGTGCTGAATACACTATGAACGACTACACACTGATTGCTTCTTATGAAACAACTGAAGAAGCAGACCAAGTTGGTGAAGGCGTTGAAGATCGTATCGCATTCGGTGTTAACAAAGACATCAATGACATGCTTTATGTTCAAGCAGAGCTTGATTTCGACAGCAAGTACGACGACAGCGATGACGTAGTTCTTGAAGTAGCTGTTGGCGCTGCATTCTAATCCTTCCCTTAAGGGAAAATTAGAGCAAAAAGGCACCTTCGGGTGCCTTTTTTATTTTACCGCCTTTAAGCCATTAGCTTTAAATCATAACCATTAAGGTATTTGCGAAGCATCAAACTCCCTATCAACTCATTTTTGCCAAAACTGACTCAGGCACTGCTTTCATAAGCTGACTGACGACACTCCATGGTTTTCTCGGAACCGTTGAGGATTTAATTTCTTTTTGAATTAAATTCAGGATTTCCTTCGCCCCCTCTTCGACAGGAACCAAGAATGGACGGCTCGCCATATGACGATTAATGTCCGTATCGATGTAGCCTGGAAATAACGTTGTCGTCTTTACCTTCGTTCCTATTAATTCCACGGACAGAGCTTCCATATAGCTTTTTACAGCCACTTTAGAGGCACAATAAGAAGAGTGTTTTGGTAGTCCACGAAATGCAGCAACGGAGGAAATAGCCACAAACTGCCCTTGGTTACGCTCTTTAAAGGTAGGAATAATCGCCTCGGCTGTTGCCATCAAACCAAGTACATTAGTTTCAATAACCGATTTATGCTCTTCAAATGCCCCGACGCCAACAGGCCGACTGACACTGATACCTGCATTTGCAACAACTAAATCCAGTCCACCTAAAGAAGCATCAACTGCCTCAACCACCTTAAAAACTTGCTCATAATTTGTTACATCAAGAGCATGTATTTCTACATGAGCACTTGGAAGAACACTAACAATTTCGTCTCTAACGGATTCCAGTGTCGACTTATCACGAGCAGTCAAAGCCAGCATATAATCTTGCTTGGCCATTTCTAACGCCAGCGCCCGACCAATCCCTCGACTAGCGCCCGTTATTAAGCATGTCTTAGTCATAAGCCTTCCTTAAATAAAGTATTAGTCTGAATTCAGATATTAAGTACAACTCTCATAATTCACTATAAAGAGCATACAGCACATAAATCATCCAACAAAAGACTTATTCAACGACCGACATTTATCCAGAAAACATCACTCTAAACGAACTCGATAAGCTTCATCGAGCGAGATCACACCTTGCTTAGCCAAATCAACTGCGCACTCGGTCAAAGGCTTCATGCCTTCCTTGCGAGCTAATTCTTCCAATTGAACAGGGTTTGGATCACTCACTATAAGACGGCGCATCTCACTGCCAATTTGCAGTAACTCATAGACAGCTCGACGTCCCAACACACCGGTCTGCATACAATCCACGCATCCCTTGCCTTTATAGAAGACATCATCATGAGATACATTCATCAGATCACACATGGCAGGATCGGGTCGGTACTCTTCGGAGCAATGCGGGCAATTTGTCCTCACCAGTCGCTGAGCCAAAACTGCAGCCAAGCTGGAATTAATCATGTAGGGCTCTATTCCCATTTCCAGCAAGCGGCTGATGGTCAAACTGGCACTATTAGTGTGAAGAGTAGATAGCACAATATGGCCCGTCAGAGCACTTTCAGAGGCGATGAGCGCTGTTTCACGATCACGAATCTCACCAACCATGATGACATCCGGGTCATGCCTTAACATCTGCCTCAACACTCGAGCAAACGTCATATCAATTTTAGACTTAACCTGAACCTGCAATATATCAGGCATATGATATTCAACCGGATCTTCCACCGTAATGACGTTCACATTGCGCTTTGATATTTCCTTAAGTGCTGCATATAACGTAGTACTTTTACCCGAGCCCGTAGGCCCTGTTACCAATATCATTCCTGAGGAACGGTTAATCAAATGTGCAAACTTCTCTTGATCCGACTCTGAAAAACCAATTTCATCCATGCCTTTCAAGCCAGCAGAGGTATCCAAGATCCGCATTACAACACTTTCACCGTACACACTGGGTAAAATTGAAATACGGAGATCGACGTCTTTTCCAGAATGCTTAAGATGTGTCCGGCCATCTTGAGGCAAGCGATGCTCAGCAACATTCATCTGCCCAATAATTTTAATTCGGCTTACAAGCGAAGAGAGCATAGAACGAGAGAATCGCTTGATCGTAATCAAAGACCCATTGATCCTGAAGATAAGATCCACATGTTTTTCTTGAGGCCTTATATGAATATCTGATGCTTTCTTATTGATCGCGTCGGATAAAATATTTGCCACCAGACGCACGGTAGGCTTGTCGGACCCTTGATCTGAGTCCGTTTCTGGGGTTCCTCCATCATGAACAACATCAGGTTCAACAGAGGCCTCTGCCTGAATAAAAATTTCATCCGAAGATAATGGACTATATAAATTATCTATCGCGTGACGCAGCGCTCTTTCATTGGTTACAACTGGCTCGATGTCCTTTCCAACTAAGAAACGCAATTGTGTCATTACGCCATAATCGGCAGGATTAATCATCGCCACCACAACCCGGTCTTTATGAAACATAATGGGGAAAATATGTAAGTTCCGCGCAGTGGTTTCATCAAATAACGCAATCGCTTTTTTATCCGGTTCTAATTGATCCACCTCGACATAAGGCAACCCGATGGATTGAGCTCTGGCAAATTGGATAGCCGGTTCGGCATATACGCCAGATGAAAGTAAATACTGAATGACGTCAGTATCTTTATGATTGCCCTGAAACTCAATTTTTAGCTGGGAATATTCTTGCTCAGTAAGGCTCTCGTTATGCCTCATTTGATCAAGAATATTTCGTCGTGTAGGCAGTAGCCCTCCTCGTAACATTTCACCCAGCTGGGATCGAGAAGTGATAGGTACGCTTATGCTTTGCAACTTCTCACCCACTACCGGGCTTGTTGAGGTTTTCTCATGGTATTGATGTAAGTGCGTCCGAGGAATTATGACCCGATAAACATTGTCATCATGCACCCGAAAAACATGAAGCACACCTTCACACTCCATAACCGCGATTGCGCGACTAACGAATACTTCCTTATCTGAGAACACAAACTCATAACAGCGAGCTTCCTGCTCGACATCAGAATCAACATCAAGGAGAGGATCAGAAAAAACGATCGCTCGGTAATCAGAGAGCAGATCCGTTCGCTTCTTTCCGCCCTCAAATAAAGTCACCGTGCCTTCCTGAGCATCAAAGGTCAATAAGACTGCTGATCCACCTTTTTGGTCACATCGAAAGTACGACACCGGAGGCTGATCCAAGGTCATATCTTTACCACAGCCATCCGGAGGGCTACACCAAGAGCTTAAATCTGAGAGCATAAAACATCCTCATCACACACTCTTTTGAGTATATGCTAAGAAATGATTTCATGAGGAAAGAAGAAAGATAATAAGGCGAAAAACAATTAAAGAATCGCTTTTCACCATTTGGAAGACATCGACCGAATCAGACGGTTTGGGCATCAAACCTAAAGTCTGCCCCAAGCTGTAATGTCAACTGCTGACCCGGCTGTATCTGACCAACGCCCTTGGGTGTACCAGTTAACACCACGTCACCCGGCATCAGCGTAAAGAATTGAGTGATGTAGCGAAGTAATTCAACAATCGGTGTCAACATATCCTTTGAACAACCAGACTGCACTTGAACACCGTCCATTGCCAAGCCAATCGTCAAATCCGTCAAGGAACCAACTAGTTCAGGCTTCACGAATTGAGATACCGGACACGCACCATCGAACGCTTTAGCCTTCTCCCAAGGCTGACCTTTACTTTTAAGATCCGACTGGAGCTCTCGTAAGGTCAAATCCAGCGAAGCAGCAACACCCTCAATGGCACCTCCAACACTTGCTTGATCCGGCAGTTGACCACCTACATCAACCGAGAGTCGTTTACCAATCAAGATGGCGATTTCTGATTCATAGTGTACTTCGCCAAAACCTTTAGGAATAGAAATCGATTCCGAAAAAGGCACTAGCGAAGTCGAAGGTTTCATAAAAAGCAAAGGTTCAGTTGGAATCGGATTATTCAGTTCTTTCGCATGCTCAGCATAGTTCCGCCCAACACACACCACCTTACCCACTGGAAGAGGAATTTCTTCCCCTCCCAACCACTGATGTCGATACTCAGTCACATTCGTCTTAAGCATCGATTACTTTTCCTGGATTCATGATGTTGTTTGGATCAAAGACCAACTTCAATGCCTTCATGTAACCGATCTCAGCGTCACTACGCGTATAACTCAACGCATGTTTCTTGGTCATACCGACACCATGTTCTGCAGATACCGAGCCTTGATATTTTTCAACGATTTCGAAGACCCAGCGACTGACATCCTTACATTTCGCAAAGAACTCTTCTTTCGGTAAATCCTCTGGTTTCAGGATGTTCAAATGAAGGTTGCCGTCCCCAATGTGACCGAACCAAATAATTTCAAAATCCGGATAGTGCTCAGTAACGATGGATTCAATCTCATTCAGGAACGGTGGAACTTTCGAAACCACAACAGAAATGTCGTTTTTATACGGAGTCCATTCAGAAATGGTCTCAGAAATGTCCTCACGCAAGCGCCATAGGTTCTTCGCTTGAGTTTCACTCTGACTCATTACGCCATCAAGCACCCAACCTTGCTCCATGCACTCTTCGAACAACGACATGGCTAACTCAGCGGTTTCATCCGACAAGTTTTCAAATTCTAACAGTGCGTAGTACTCCGCTTCGGTATCAAACGGACGAGGCACATCACCACGAGCGATCACTTTCTGCATCGCTTTCTCAGAGAAGAATTCAAACGCTGTCAGATCCATTTTCGACTGGAAGGTATTCAACACACTCATAATGGCTTCGAACTCTGGCACACCCAATACCAGCACAGTAAGCGGTAGTGGCTGACGAGCCAATCGCATGGTAGCTTCAGTGATTAAGCCCAGCGTTCCTTCACCACCGATAAACAACTGGCGCATGTCATAACCGGTATTGTTTTTGACCAAATCTTTATTCAACTCAAGAACATCACCTTTACCAGTGACCACCTTAAGGCCTGCCACCCAATCACGCGTCATGCCATAACGGATTACTTTGATACCACCGGCATTGGTCGCAATATTCCCGCCGATCTGGCTTGAACCCGCAGAGGCGAAGTCTACGGGATAAAACAAACCATTCTCTTCTGCAAAGTTCTGTAGTTGTTCGGTGATCACCCCAGCACCACAAATCACAGTGCGGTCGACTGCGTTAAAGTTACGAATCTCATTCATATAATCCATCGCAACGACAATCTCACCGTTTGCAGCAACAGCACCTGCACTCAAGCCGGTACGCCCACCCGATGGCACGATCGCCACCTCGGCTTCATTTGCGAGCTTAACAACCGCCTGAACTTGCTCAGTAGTCTTGGGGAACACAATCGCCAATGGGTTTGGCTCATAGATTTTTGTCCAGTCTTTGCCGAACTGCTCTAAAGAATCCTGATCGGTTTTGACCTTATCAGCGCCCACAATTGCCTGTAATTGTTCGATAATTTGTTCTGAACTTACGGTACTCATGCTTTTCTCATCGCTCTTACATATCAAAATAATGCAGCAAATTGCCACAAGCCACTACCATTGACGGGCGCCTATGGTAACATAAGTGCCCTCAAAATTGAGCGTCTCGTGATCCACGAGATTTCTCGGGAAAGATTGACAAATTATGTAAGGTCAACGAAACATGTCCAAGACATCTCTTGATAAAAGCAAGATCAAATTTCTTCTTTTAGAAGGTGTTCATCAATCCGCGCTGGATACACTTCAGCAAGCGGGATACACCAACATCGAATATCTAAAAACCGCACTTCCTCAGGATGAGCTGAAAGAAAAGATCAAAGATGCTCATTTCGTTGGCATTCGTTCCCGTACTCAATTAACTAGAGAAGTATTTGAGTCAGCAGAAAAGCTGATCGCCGTTGGTTGTTTCTGTATTGGTACCAACCAGGTTGACCTTACAGCGGCTACAGAGAAAGGTGTGGTTGTATTCAACGCACCGTTCTCAAATACTCGTTCAGTCGCAGAGCTTGTGATTGCTGAAGCGATTATGCTGCTTCGTGGCATCCCAGAGAAAAACGCTGTGTGTCACCGAGGTGGCTGGCTGAAGAGCGCGGTGGACTCTTTCGAAATCCGCGGTAAGAACCTAGGTATCATTGGTTACGGCAGCATCGGCGCACAAGTGTCGGTTCTGGCTGAATCTTTGGGTATGAAAGTGTTCTTCTATGACACCATCACTAAGCTGCCTCTGGGTAACGCAACACAGATTCGTGACTTAAACGAACTGCTCGGTATGTCTGACATCGTTACTTTGCATGTTCCTGAAACACCAGAAACAAAAGACATGTTCGGTAAGGCTGAGTTCGACGCAATGAAAGAAAAGAGCATTCTACTGAATGCATCTCGCGGTACCGTTGTTGATATCGACGCCCTTGCTGAAGCCCTTGCCAGCAAGAAACTACTAGGCACAGCGATCGATGTATTCCCGGTAGAACCTCGCGGTAACGCAGACGAATTTGTATCGCCATTGCGTGAATTCGACAATGCGATCCTAACCCCGCACATTGGTGGTAGCACTCAGGAAGCTCAAGAAAATATCGGTCTGGAAGTTGCTGAAAAGCTCGTTAAGTACTCAGATACAGGTACTTCTATTTCTTCTGTCAATTTCCCAGAAGTGGCGTTGCCTTCTCACCCAGGCCAACACCGTATTCTTCATATCCACCAGAATATTCCTGGCGTACTTACTGAGATCAACACTGTGTTCTCAGAAAACAACATTAATATCTGCGGCCAATACCTACAGACGAATGAGAAAGTAGGCTATGTCGTAATTGATGTTGAAGCCGATTTCAGTCAGTTGGCACTAGAAAAACTACAACAAGTGAATGGCACGATTCGCATCCGCCGACTATTCTAATCATCACTGATTTAGAAACAAAAGCCTGCAGTAAGTCACTATACCCTGCAGGCTTTTTTATATTAGACTTAGGATATCCATTTCATTAAAAGGACGCTGATTATCCCTAATCAGCCATATCAAGTTAACGGAGAAAGATAGATGAAGAAATTACTCCCACTAGGTGCAGCACTAGCAGTAACTGTTGCTCTTACAGGTTGTGAAACTCAGCAACAACAAGTTGCCGTTGCCGCACCTGTTTATGACTGTGTTTTCCCTGATACTCCTAATACCCCGGCACCTGGTTGGATTTGTGATGAGCCAGTAGAAGGCGTTGAAGTATCAGCCGTTGGTTCTTCTCAGCATTCAGCAGCAGGCCATTCTCATATGAAACAAATGGCAGCCACTGACGCACGAGTACAATTGGCTCAGCGTATGAAAGTTCATGTGCAAAACATGGTAAAACAATACGTTGAAACAACTGGCGCTGGCGATACTGAGACTGTTGACCGTGTAATGACGTCTGTAACCAAGCAGATTACTGACGAGTCTTTAGTTGGTAGCCGCGTCTATAAGAGCCGTAAGAGCCCTGACGGCACACTATACGTGCTGGTTGGTCTAGACGACATGCAGGCTGAAAAAGCAGCTAAAGAAGCACTTAAAACCTCTATGAAGAATGAACGTGCTCTATGGCAACAGTTCAAAGCTCAGAAAGGTCATGAAGAGCTAGCGGACGAAATTGCCAAGTATCGCGAAATGAACAACTAATATCGCGAGAAAACATCAACAATTCGTTGAGTTGCCGATAACAAAAAAAAAACCGGGCATTTGCCCGGTTTTTTTGTAACTCAAATATCGCTATAAGTATTCGAACAGCCCTTTCACTAAGTCGCTGCCCATTTTATCAGAAATCTTTTTCATCGCCCTTTGACGGGCTAAGTCTTGATCATAAGCACCGCCTTTAGCATCCACACCATAGGCTTTCAGAATCTGACCTTGATCGTCTTTAACCTTCATATTCCCTTGCAGAAGAACAAACTGAGTGCCCTGATTTTGCTTATCGATCTTTGACAGATTAAAGCTCACCAGCAATTCAAAATCACCATGAGAAACGACTTTAACGCCCTGAGCAGTCAATTGCTCAGCCAGCTCAATTGCCATGCTGCGGGCTAATTCATTCTCTGGATACAAACGTACGCGTATACGCCCCAACATCTCGTAAATACGTTGCTGCAATCCTGAAGGATCATAATTCAAGGTCCCAGAAGACTTATCGTTTGCTGCCAGCAACTTCAACTTATCCGCATTCAACTGATAAGCACGGATTTTTGGCAACGCCGGTAAGAAGAACTTAATGTCCTCCATCAAGTCATTAGATGACGTTCGCCTCTCAAACCTGGACAAATCCAACTCCATTGTCTGTAAATCCTGGCGTAAGCTAGAAATAGCTTTGACTCGATCCAAACGAACCAAGGCATACACAGAGCGAGCCACCTTATCTTCAAAAGAATCCAAACGCTCTATACCTGCCATTTCAGTTTCCGGCACTCGACTCTTAACGATGACTTCTGCGGTCTTCGACACCACAGAGTTATTCACATTGGTCGTGGAAGTCAGGCTTTGCGAAACATTCACTTTCAACTGCTTGATCAAATCCCCACGCGCTACGTCTTCCGCTTGCTGCAAAGCTCTGACTTTATCGCCATAAATTTCAGCACTTCCAACGCCATACAAATACTGAGAATCATGTGGTGGAGTGACCACCCAACTTGGTGCACCTTGGCTTTCCAAGCGCTGCTCGCTGGAAGCCGGCGCAACCACATGCGAGGATTTACACCCCACCAGAGCAACCACCAGCCCCACGACAACTATTCGAACTAACGTCATTCTTATCTTCCTTAAACGAACAATGCCGAGAGCTCTCGCCCTCGGCATTCATGGATCATGTTTCGATTAGAAGCCAAAACTGCTTTTTTCCTGAAACTTCTGAATCTTCTTAGTTCCGTTCCACACTTCGCGGTTAGTCAGCATATCAATCAACTTCAAATCCACCTGATATGAAGTCACACGATCACCATCTAATGAATCTACAAAGGAGTTGATTGAACCAGACAACGCAAAGCGCGCGCCTGTTTCTTCACCCATCGCGACTTGTGTATCGGTACGCGCATTAAATTCCTGATCACGACGCTCTGAACGCACATCATCACGTTCTGAACCGCCTGCTACGAAGTCCGCACGACCACTGCGGATCACAGCGCGTTTAAGATCATTCGAGAAAGTTTCCACTGCAATATGTTCATGTGACTTATTGCGAATACGCTGAATAATTACGGTCGGACGTTTGCCTGGATTCTGACGCTCATAATCCGCCGCCCACGGGAAAGACAACATATCTGAAATCATTTCTTCGGATACCAAACGGGAATCAGTAGCATTCCAGCGATCCGTCAACGCCACTTCGGTATTGGTATCTACACGAGATACAGTTGTACTTTGACAACCAGCCACCGCAGTCAACGCTGCAACAGTCATCAACGAAAGTGCCGTCTTTTTAAATGCGTTAGTCATTTTCTCTTCCTTGCCACAAATTTATGGTGAATCACATCATTTAATTTTAACAGATCTGAACCAAATCGTATTTCTGCCCTTTTAAGGTTAAATCAGTATGGATCAGTTCAAATACTTATCAAATGCCGAGAATGCACTAGGCTCCGGCTCTTTTTCGTTTTCAATCAAGGTTTGCTGTGCCGCATGGCTCAAGCCCGGGAACGAGCGCTGACGCCATACATGCATGTCACCTTTCTCTAAGTTAATGGTTTGATTAACAGAAGCCAAGCCTGTTCCCTTAGTGAAGCGATTCGTTAAAGAAACATGGTGTTCACCCGAAGTCATCGGAATACGAACCACATGAATTTCGGCAGGTAAGGTCAACCAAGTACGAGTATCCGCACGAGCGGTGGTCGCCGTTAAGGCTTTTAAACCATAGTTCAACAGGGCATTTTCTTCACCCAGAGCGCTGTTGGCAGACTCAACCAATAAGGTGTTCTTTAAGGTTTCCCGCGCCAATGCCTCATACAAATCCGTACGCGCTTTTAGAATTTGCTCATTCAAAGCCAACCTCGCCAACGACTCCGCCTTAATTAAGTCATAATCCTGACCATTTACCGAAAGCCGATTCTGATGAGAGATGGTTCGAATTGGCGAATAATACGGTACTGCAACACGAACACCACCATCTCTCAACGCCGAATCAATGTTCAGGCTTTCAACCAGATCCCATGCGGGGCCAAGAATGACTCGTTTGTTAATCAGAGTACGAACTACGTTATCCAAGCCACCATTGGAATAACGCTCTACCACATCTAATATGCCTTTATCGGCGTACATCATCCAGAACCAGGCGTACTTGTCCTGACTTTCCTGAACAGCACCGGTCAATAAGGGTGTTAATACCATCTCTTTACGAGCTGGCTCAACGTACATTACGAAGTTCAATTCCTTCTTCTGCGGAACAAAATCCAGATGGTTCAACACCACCAGTTCAGCATCCGAGTTTTGGTAGTCTCTTAGTTTATCTCGCTGATCATCATCCAGCTTTTCCCACTTCAGCTTACTGATGCTGGAATCCCAACCACCAGCCTTCTGCATCATGCGAATAGTATCCAGCCAAGCTTGGCCAATCATATTGTCGCCAACACCTACCTGTTTCGCATAACCCTGTTCATACAGTTCAGCGGCCTTCTGATAAGAGATGCGCGCATCGTCCCACTCTTTCTGCTGTTCATACAAAAGCCCGGACAAGTAGTGAGAATAGGCATTTTCACGAAACACCAATTTCTCTTCATCGATGTAATTGCCTAACAGTTTTTCAAATAACGACAAGATTTGGGTAAAGGTTTGTTCTTCCTCGTCTTTCACATCTTGGTAGCTACCACGCTCATTTCTTAGCTTGGTCAGCTTGTTATCCAAACGACGAGCTTCAACCAGTGCACTGTCCAGCAGATCTGCACGTTCATTACGATTGGCCGCTTGATCGGCCATAAATAGATAATTCAGCGCTTTGTAATAATTAATGTAAACATCTTCAAACACCTGGCCTTTATAGTCCGCCAAGGTTGGGGTCGACATAGCGACTAGAACAGCCTCAGAAATGCTCTGGGTATAGAACTCTTCAACCAAGCGCTCAGCTTCTTCCAACAATCGATTGCTCTGTTGATAGTCGCCATTCAGATGTTTTAAAACACCCAGTTCCATGTAATAAAGCAGACGATCTGAGCCATCTTGTTTAATTACCTTTTCAAAGGCTTGCGCCGCTTTATCCGGTTGGCCAGATTGGGTATAGGTCAATGCTGTTTGAATGTCATTGCCGTAAGTAGCACAGCCACTGGCAAATATTACGAGACACAAGATGATGAGATGTCGATACATTCAATCTTCCCTTTGATGTTGTTATGTTCTGATAAGTCGTGCGCTTTAAGATTAGTCTATTCTACTCAATGCTCTACGCAAATGAGCGAACACCTTCTGTCGGTATTCCAAGCTTTCACACACCAAGTGATGTCGCCCGTCTTCAATTGTCGATAACACCACATCAGAAAACAAACGTTTTAGTATTTTTATATTATGCTGCCAATCCACCGTTTGATCATCTGTCCCTTGAATAATGGAAACTGAAAGATCAACACTCGCTCGCTTCTCGACATCCGGAATCCAACGTTCCAAAGCAGACACCCAATCCACTTCCAACCGGTGATGCTGTAACGGGTCATCGTTCCGAATAAAATTAAGAAACGCCTGATCATGACTGTTTTCTGAAAAACCACGTTTAATGCTGTTAACGAACGGACGAAGTAGCGTCAACATAACACGCGCTTTTAGCCAGCTTTCAGGGCGCACCAGAGGCGCTAATAACACCACATTGGCAAACGGACAGGTGGTTCGGTCAAAACCATTTCGAGACAAGTAATCAATCAACACAGCACCACCAGTGCTCTGACCGACCACGCTCCAACGGTGCTTGGCGTCAATACCGACGTCCGTCATAACCGCCACCAGCGCATCTTGATAACTGTCGAACGAATCAATACTGGCCCGATCACCCGAAGACAACCCATGCCCAGGCAAATCAAAGGCAGTCACAGAGAAACCTAATTCCAGACATTCACGAATCAGATGGCGGTACAAGCCGACATGGTCATAATAACCATGCAATACCAGTACTTTGCCCAACTCATTCTTGGCTTGAAATTGCTGGACACAAATATCGTAATTATGGGATTTCACCAACCATGCTGTTTGCTGAGCCAATCCCGATTGATACAAATCCAGCCCATAAAACTGCCAATAGGCTTTCATGACGGAAATAACTTGGGGATCAGTGCCTGCCTGATCGGAAAGAGAATGTGATACGTGTTTCTGGCGAAGTTCAGAAAGTCCAGATCTGATATCGTCAGCTGACCAATCCATGTCTGATTTCTATGTTAGCTAGAGGAGTAACAAGATTAGTTGCCGGGGAGGTAAATGAAAAGCGGTTTTTCCGCTTCTCATTAAAAATGTTGGCTTTTCTTAATTATGATGAGCCATATGGCCTTGATGCTGGCTCATAGAGGCATTCGATACACCCTCTGAAGACGACGGCATATCCATAGACGAATGCTGCATATCCATATGATTCATGCTGTTCAGCAGTGTCTGATCAATCTCTTCATAGGCTTTAACGTCTCCACCGAATTGATGAGCAAAGTGTTCTGCCGAGCTACGATCAGCAAACGCCGCCAAGGTTGGCCCCATAGCGCCCAATTGACTGTGACCCACCACATAAAATGCGGATGTTGCATCCACATACTTGGCCGTGCTCATATCACTCCACTGTGCCGTTGCCACATCGTGCACAAAGATCGATTGGACACGGTGTTTGTGCTCCGGCTGCAATGCATAGGCAAACATATCTCGAGTCGAACAAAACGCCAATGGGTGTTTACTTCCTCGTGTAAACAGCTGCCCTTTAGGCCCAGGAAACTCGCTGATGATCATGCCGCACAAATCGCATTCCCGACCATCATGTATATGCACAGGTACTTGAACAATGGATTCGGCTGACTCCTGCTTACTGCAGGCCGACAGACCAAACACAATCAATAACCCCAAGACCACGTTCACTATCGAAAACAGCTTAACTGATTCTTTCTTATACTTTTGAGATACACGCATTACGACAGCTCCTTGCGCTTCAGAATCCAGGCAGACAACATCAAAGGCAACCCAACCCAAGCCAGCATCACCACACTCAAATGAATGAGGCCATTCGCCCCTTGATCGGCAATGCTCAACACTCCGGTGAGATTACTACTGCCCACGATCATGTAGACGAAAATTCGAAACACATCCGTTGGATTTAACCACAACAAATACGGCACCCAGGTTTGATTGATGTCGCCTTCACTGGCCACCAGCATAGCCATTAACATCAAATCAAACACCAACACGAATAAAAACCACACCACCAAGGCCAAGCCTGCCGCTTTCGACTTTTCCGCCACACACAAGCTGATCACATAGGCCAACGCAATAAACACCCAACCCAACACACTGGCAGCTACAATGAAGGCAGAGAACGCCAGCAATACTTCACTCACGTCCACTTCACTCATCACAGAAATCACCACCGCCGGAATACCAAAGCCGACTAACGCAGCCCCAGACAATATCGCTGCCTGCCCCATAAACTTACCCAACAGTAATTGGTTATGACTGAGCGGATAGGTCAACAGCAACAGCAAAGTACCCTGCTCTAACTCACCGACAAAGCTGTTGTAGGCCAACATCAAGGCAATCAATGGTACCAACATGACGCATAAACTGCCCAAACTGACCAGAGTCGATTCCAGCGACGAGAAGCCAATGACACCGGCCGTTGCCGATCCGAAATATGCCAAGCCCAGTGATAGCAACACAAACACCAAGGCAATGGCCACCGCCCAACGGTTACGAATACCATCGCGAAATTCTTTTTGAGCAACGATCAGAATCTTATTCATGAGTAGCCCCTCCCGAAACGGTATCAGCACTTCTCGAGTGCGTGCTCGAAAGATAGAAGTGATACAGGTCTTCCAACGACGGCTGTTTGAGTTGAAGATCCTGTATTTGGTCTTGCGCCAATAAACGCTTCATAACCGCCAACTTGTGATCCGAAGTAATGGTAAAGCGCTCTCGACCGGCATCCTGAGGCAACCATGTAGACGCCGTCAATTGACCATTCAACAGCGTTTTAATCTCTGCTTCCGCCATTCCCGACACCATGATTTCGGTGGGCAAAGCGGCTTCAGCTCTGAGTTCATCTAGTGAGCCCAACGCTAACTTGCGGCCTTTACTCAAAATCATTGCGCGGTCAATGTGTCCCTCAATGCCCGGTAACACATGGGAGCACAGAATCACCGCACACCCTTCGGTCTTGAGGCGATCAACCATGTGGTAAAACTCACTGGTGGCGACCGGATCTAAGCCCACCGTTGGTTCGTCCAAAATCAATAACTTAGGACTTCCGAGAAAGGCTTGCGCCAGACCTAACCGCTGACGCATGCCTTTGGAATAGGTTTTCACTGGCCTGTTTGCGGCAGGCGCCAGATTCACTTCTTCCAACAGACTTTCTGCATGTACCTTAGTGTGACCTTTGAGCTTGGCAAAATAATAGAGCACTTCGCGACCGGTCAACTGATCGTAAAAGCTAACATTTTCCGGTAAATAGCCGAACTGACGACGGTACTCATGGGCACCATTGGAGCGTGGGCAATGCCCCAAGGCCTTCACTTCACCAGAGGTCGAGGCCAACACCCCCAAAATTAACTTCATCAAGGTACTTTTACCGGCGCCGTTATGACCGAACAACCCCAAGGCTTCACCCGCATTAACAGACATTGTCAGCGGGTGCAGGGCCTGCACATTACGGTAGTACTTACTTACCTGTTGAAGATCTACGATTACATCATTCATTGACGACCTCCAATCAACATGTCATTCGAGTGAGATTTATAAAGGGAAGGATCACTGGCTGGCGTCATCATCGGATAAGAATCCTGTACCCCCACTGATTTCAATACCGGAAACTGACGCTGCACCCAACGCAGCAGCAATACCGCAGGGCTGTCCATCAGCATCTTGGCTTCCGGATACTTCCAAAATAACTTATCCACACTGTCGTTCGGTTCAAATGCCACATCACCATAGCCGTTGCCATCCATGTCCCACCCTCGATAGTTACTCCAATAATTGCCTTTGCCGTCCTGACTCCATTCCTGCTCACGATTTGACACGTATTTCACTTGAATCGGATTTTCAATAAAGCTGTTCCCAAACACTTTGACGTTCTCAGAGCCTGCCGTGAGGTGAATGCCGATTTCCGCACGTTCGATGAAATTATTGCTGATGGTGTTATAGCCAGAGTTGTAAATAAACAAGGCTTTACCATCTCGCCCTAATACCTTGTTTTCCGGCTTCGTCCAGACGTTCTTGATGACATTGCCATCGATGATGGAATAAATGATGTAATTCAGCAGAAACCCGTAGTCTTCGCTGTTTTCAGTCACATTACCCCGAATTTCCAAATGACGAGAGTTCATCATCGCGTACCCCGCCCGCGTACTGTAGGCGTAGTTATTCAGAATCTTGTTACTGTAGGAATACATGTAATGAATGCCATAACGCAGATCGTGCATCACATTTTCTTGCAGCACATTATTTTGGCTATTAATGACGTACAACCCGTCGCGCGTCTCGCTGACTTCGTTGCCTTTGACCACACTGTCTTTCATACCCGACAGCTGAATACCGTTGCCTCGATCGGCAGAACGCAACGTCGGATTTCCAACAACGCGATTATTAAGCACCTTGCAGTTACTGCCTCGTTGCAGCCAAATCCCAAAACCACTGCCTTCCAAGTAGTTATTCTCAATCACAAGCCCATTGGAATTGCGCTCAGAATAAATACCTGAGTTCTGATCCGTTAAATCCTCACCCCAGTTTTTAATAGTAAGATTGGTAATGGTGACATTTTCGGCATAGACACGAACCGCATGCCCCTGGCCTTGCGCATCAATACGGGCATTCTGATCTCCCGACAAATGAATGCTGGTTTTGATCTCAAAATTTCCGGTATACACCCCGGCGCCAAGTATTACCTGATCACCCGCGACCGCCTGATCCAACACCTGCTGTAGATCCTGCTCCGGCGTAACCCGCCACTCTTTAGAAGACACAGGCAAGTTCACAGACACAGGCAAGTTTGCAGACACGGGCAAGCACAGCATCCATAAGAACACCCAAACAAAACCCATCATTATCCGCATCATTGAAACCATAAAACACTCACTATCGGTAAAGACAAAACAAGCATAGCGCTGTTCACGCTACGCTTGTTTGAGCCATGTCAGGCCGAACCCT
Organism: Litoribrevibacter euphylliae; assembly: GCF_042646085.1. Classification (NCBI taxonomy): domain Bacteria; kingdom Pseudomonadati; phylum Pseudomonadota; class Gammaproteobacteria; order Oceanospirillales; family Oceanospirillaceae; genus Litoribrevibacter; species Litoribrevibacter euphylliae. The sequence goes on from NZ_JBHRSZ010000005.1 coordinate 76,109, forward strand.
ATCTGGCCGAACCCTATCTGGTAATAATCCAAATGGGCTACACCAGATCAATCGGATAATTTAAAACGTTACCGAGGCCGCCAGCGCTAGGCAAAAATGATCGAGAACGCGCAGTCTATGGGTTATAAATGAGCATTTGGAGATCATTTTTAACACCGCGATGGCAACGCAGGTAGTTTTAAAAATCCGACTAGGCTTCTACCAGCATCCGCCCCCTCATCTCCATGTGAAGCGCATGGCAGAACCAGTTACAGTAGTACCATTGCACACCAGGCTGATTCGCAATGAAGGTCACAGACGCCGTCGCCTGAGGCCCGATTTCCATCTGCACACCATGGTTGGTCATACAGAAACCGTGCGTCACGTCTTCCACCTGATCCAGATTAGTCACCACCACAGTCACTTCATCACCCAACTTGACCTTAAACTCAGTCAGGCCAAAGTTTGGCGCAATGGAAGTCATGTAAACGCGAACTTTATTACCTTCGCGAATCACTTTGTTATCCACTTCCAGCGTTACACCATCGGCTTTCGCCATCGCAACGGTTTCCGCAAACATTGGATCATCACGTGTCCATAACTTCTTCGGTTTAACTTTACTGCGGTGCACGATCATACAATCGTGTGGTTCCGCGAAGGTTGGGCCGTCGTGAACTAACTTCATTTCATCGCCGGAGATGTCGATCAGCTGATCGTTCTCAGGACGTAATGGACCAACCGGTAAGAAACGGTCTTTGGAGAACTTACATAGAGAGATCAACCACTTGCCGTCTGCATCACGAGTTTCACCCGCTGAGGTATGGTTATGACCAGGCTGATAGTGCACATCCAGCTTTTGACGCAGATAATTTACTTTTTCGCCTTTGTAAGCACGAATGGCATCTTCCACATTCCACTTGGCGATCTGGCTGTCAAGGAACAAGGTGGTATAGGCATTACCTCGGTTATCAAACGCGGTATGCAATGGCCCTAAGCCCAGCTCAGGTTCGGCAACGATGGCATCGCGCGGTTTGATCTTATCGTCAAACAGGTCATCCAGCTTATCAATGGCAATCACTGACACAGTTGGCGATAGCTTACCGTTGGCAACAAAGTACTTACCGCTTGGCGAGGTATTTAACCCGTGCGGTGACTTAGGTACAGGAACATATCGAGTTAACTCTGATCCTTTAGTACCGTCCAACACTGGAATTTTATTGCCATTGAAGTTTTTGAACTTACCGGCCTTAACGGCTGCTTCACAACGCTCAAGGTTAAAAATCACCACATGGTCACGCTCGTTGGCGATCATCTCACCCAGGTTCATCCCCATTTCAGAGTTATAGCAAGTGGATGCGAAATACTTACCATCATAGTCAGCATCGGTGTTGTCCAAATTACCATCGACGATCACCTGGAAAGCCACTTCCATCTTCTCTGCGTCAATCACGTTGAACATAGAGCGATAGGTGGATGTATCTTCCAACGACGCTTTACCATCGTTTTCAATAGGCACTTCGAACTCGCCATTACAGATCAGGTACTTGGTGTATGGCACTTTCTGAACGCGCAGACCGTGAATAGCCTGACAGTTTGGAACGGTAAGGATCCTATCTGTCTTCATCACATCGCAGCGAATACGAGCCACACGAGTATTAGCCTTATCGTTGATGAACACATACTTGCCGTTGTAGCTACCATCGGTCATCGACATGTGTGGGTGATGCGAGTCACCTGCTAACAAGTGTGCACTGTCACCTTTAATGCGCTTACTTTCGTTGGTAATCCCCCAACCGGTGGCGCTGTCGATGTTGAATACCGGAATACGCATCAACTCACGCATTGAGGGAATGCCGAGAATACGGACTTCACCCGAGTGACCACCACTCCAGAAACCATAGTATTCATCCAAATCGCCCGGATGAACGAAAGGTGAGTTGGCGAGTTCCGCCGCTTGTGCTTTTGCCGTCGCTGCGAACATCGCTGCTGTCATTGGTGCTGCAACTGCTCCAGCTGCACCGGCTAAAGCACCGGCACCAAGAAAACTACGACGACTCATGCCTTGGGATTGCTCTTCTTGAAGAGAGCTTTTGTTAACTTCACTTTGATGCTTATCCATAGTGATGCTCCTGGCTTGCTTATTTATTGACCGTTTTACGGTTATTTTTGGTTAATCGATTAGGCGGCTCAGCTTGGTTCAATGATCTTTACTGGTTCCGCTTTTACTTCTTTTGATAACGCCTCGGCATTGGCCGCTGCTGATTTCTTCATTCGTTTACGCTTTTTGTTTACCAACGGTGGGCACTTATCGTCGTTCCAATAGGTCACCTGGCAATCGAGGCAGTGATGACATTCACGAAGGTTGATTTCACCGTTCTTCTCGATCGCGCCGATTTCACATTCCACGGCACACAGCTGACACGGTTGACCGCAATCTTTACGACGCTTCAACCAATCGAACAAACGCACACCGGATGGAATGGCCAAGGCCGCGCCCAGCGGGCAAATGTAACGACAGTAGACTTTGCGACTGAACAAAGAGATCACCAGCAAGATCAAGGCGTACGTGATGAACGGCCAATCGCGGTCGAAGCGCAGTAAGAACACGGTTTTGAACGGTTCGACTTCGGCGTATTGTTCAGCGGTTTGCAATGACTCCAGAGACAAACCGAACAACGCCAACAAGATTAAGTATTTGACCGCCCACAAGCGTTCATGAAGGGCAAACGGCACCACGTATTGCGGAATTTTCAGCTTCTCAGCCAATTCACCGGCCAGCTCCTGAAGTGCGCCGAATGGGCACATCCAACCACAGAAGATGCCGCGTCCCCACAACAGAATGGTGACCGCCACAAACACCCACATGCAGAAGATCATCGGATCAAGCAGGAAGGTCTCCCAGTGGAATTCGCTCATCAATGATTGAGTGAAGGTAAAGACGTTGACCACCGAAATCTGCCCCATGGAATACCAACCAATGAAGCCCACGGTGTAGAGTAAGAACACGCGACGGAACTGATGTAGGAAGTTCGGGAAGCGCACCAACCAATCCTGGAAGAAGATCACTAACGTCAGAAGCACCATACTGCTAATCAAAATGATGACTGAGACTTCTTTCTCCGCCCACACCTGTTTCCACAGCGGCTGATCTTCTAAACTCGCCACAGGTTCAGGACGATCCACGTATTTGTCCAACGTCATGTAGTCAGCTTTGAAACTGCTGAATAAACTGTCTACCGGCCCAGTCTGACGACGCACTAACAATTCCACCTGCCAATCAGCACCCGGATTAAAATCGTGATGCTCACGCACGATGAAGATCGACATTTCTTTAAAGTACGGCACGCCTTCCGCATACAAGTCATTAATGCGGTAATGATCTAAGTCGCGGAAGCTGAATACATTATCGCCCTGATGAATCTGAATACGGTCAAAAATGCCGCCACGAACATAGCCTGAGCCTTTAAACGAGAAACCGTTCCCCATCAAACCGATGGCGTGCTCGCCCGGCTGTAGAGTATCCACCAACCATTGGAACTCACTGTCGCCGAGTAACGAACGGCCAATGGTAGGAATATCCAATAAGGTGTAATAAAGATCGGTAAACGAGGCCGCTGCGTCTTCTTGTGACAGCGCTTCATCGCTGGCCGCCTCCGTTCCCGCGAACGAATCTTCGACCTGTTGATTGGTTAACGCCAAACGACGAATCGAGCCGTCGCCGGTCAAGGTCACCCAATCGCTTTGCTGATAAACGTCTTGTTTGATGGTAGCCATGGCCTCAGCCGCCGCTTCATCAAAGTCGATGATGCCTTTGGCTTTAGCGACTTTCTTGGCCGCACGCATGATCGCTAGGTTCTCCACCATCACAGTCACGGTCGCACCAGACAGACCATCGACGTGGACAACGCCCTCTTCCTGCTGACCACCGATTTTGACGGTATCGGAAACATGACGACCTTGGTATTGATCGGTAAAGATTTGGAGTTTCTGTTCGGGAATACCCACCAGCAAGATTGGTTCGTGATGTTCCAGAACATTAGCGGTAAGAATGTTACCTTCAGGGTCGATGGCAACCAATACATTGACCGGCTCACCGGAATAGGCTGGAATCGGCGCGATGTCGTTGGTTTCAAAGGCATAACCTACAACATCATCGCTTTGTTTGATGGTCCAAGCTAATGGTTCACCTTCTTTGGTGCCATAATCCGTGGCATCAGGAAACGCTTGTTTAATGAAAGGTTCAGCCGGTTTTGCCGGGCTGACCATTAACCCTGCCGCATTAACCGTAGAAGCAAAGACCACCATTGCTAGCACTAGAAATAGCCCTAACAACTCGAACACCCGAGAATGACTTCTTACTACATTCATACATCCAACTCACACTGAACACCAAAATTCCGTGAGTTTGAGTATCCATAGGGTGCGTCAAATTGTCACACCCGGAATCAGGCTCTGTTGATGTACGTCAAATGATCAGAAAAAGTTTTTCAATCGGTCAAAAACTGGCAAGCCACCAAGGTGGAAATTCAGGACAAAACCTTATTAAAAATAAGGAATTGAAGACATAAAAAATGCGGTCTTTCCTCATCAGAAAGACCGCACTCTTAGAGTAGATTTAGCAATCACCGTTCATACGGAAGATCGCTAATCGACTTAACCAATCTTAGGTGCAAGCTCGCCCGCTTCGTACTTAACGAACATGTCGTCTAAAGAAATTGGTTTGATCTTAGAGGCATTACCTGCGGTGCCGAACGCTTCGTAACGCGCGATACAGATCTCAGACATCGCTTCAACAGACACTGCCAAATACTTACGAGGGTCAAACTCACTGGTGTTGTGAGCTAAGAAACGACGAATTGCGCCAGTAGATGCCAAACGTAAGTCGGTATCAATGTTTACTTTACGAACACCGTGCTTGATACCTTCAACGATCTGCTCAACAGGCACACCGTAAGTTTCCGGAATCTCACCACCGAATTCATTGATCACCGCCAACCACTCTTGCGGAACAGAAGACGAACCGTGCATTACCAAGTGCGTGTCAGGAATACGCTTGTGGATTTCTTTAATACGGTCAATCGCCAAAATGTCACCGGTTGGTGGACGAGTGAACTTGTAAGCACCGTGTGAGGTACCACACGCAATAGCCAATGCATCTACACCGGTTTTCTTAACGAAGTCTGCTGCTTCTTCAGGATCTGTCAGCATCTGATCGTGCGTCAGTTTACCTACTGCACCAATACCGTCTTCTTCACCCGCTTCACCGGTTTCCAAAGAACCCAGGCAGCCCAGCTCACCTTCCACCGATACACCACATGCATGTGCCATATCAACGGTGCGCTTGGTTACATCTACGTTGTACTCGTAAGAAGTTGGAGTCTTACCGTCTTCACCCAAAGAACCGTCCATCATTACTGATGAAAAGCCCAATTGGATAGAACGCTGACATACTGCTGGCGAGGTACCGTGATCCTGGTGCATACACACAGGAATGTGAGGAAACTCTTCAATTGCCGCCAAGATCAAGTGACGCAAGAAAGGCGCACCCGCGTATTTACGAGCACCCGCAGACGCCTGAACGATTACCGGAGAATCCGTCTTATCTGCCGCCATCATGATTGCGCGCATTTGTTCCAGGTTGTTTACGTTAAATGCAGGAACGCCGTATTCGAACTCAGCAGCGTGATCCAACATTTGGCGCATTGAAATAAGTGCCATGTGTTTTTCCTCTGTTTATATTTTGCTTAACGCTGGATGGAAAACAAAAAAGCTAAAACATCCAATCCAGCATTCTATTCAATTCGTTTTATTTAGCGCGCTCTTCCAAGATCGCTACCGCAGGAAGTGTTTTGCCTTCAACAAACTCAAGGAAGGCACCACCACCGGTTGAGATATACGATACCTTGTCTGCAATCTCATACTTATCCACAGCGGCGAGAGTGTCACCACCACCGGCAATCGAAAAACCATCAGACTCAGCGATCGCAAGCGACAGTGCCTTGGTGCCTTGACCAAACTGATCGAACTCGAATACACCGACCGGGCCATTCCAGATAATGGTTTTCGCTTCCTTCAAAGCCTCTGCTAATGCTGCAGCAGAATCCGGGCCAATGTCAAAAATCATATCGTCGTCTTGTACGTCTTCAGCCGCTTTCAACGTAGCTTCCGCAGACTCGGAGAATTCCTTACCACACACCACATCGGTCGGCACAGGAATGGTCACTTTCTCCATCAAAGCTTTCGCATTTGATACTAAATCTTCTTCATACAGAGACTTACCAACTGGCTTACCTGCTGCGGCTAAGAAAGTATTCGCAATACCACCACCGACGATGATTTGGTCGCAGATATCGGACAAGCTTTCTAGCACTTCCAGCTTAGTCGATACTTTTGAACCGCCAACGATGGCAATCAATGGACGCGCAGGCTTATCCAACGCTTTTCCTAGTGCATCCAGTTCCGCAGAAAGCAATGGGCCGGCACACGCCACGGGTGCAAATTTAGCCACACCATGCGTTGATGCCTGTGCACGGTGCGCCGTACCGAAGGCGTCCATCACAAACACATCACACAAAGATGCATAAGCTTTCGCTAGCTCGTCTTCGTCTTTTTTCTCGCCCTTGTTGAAGCGAACGTTTTCCAGAAGAACCAACTCACCATCGTTTAATTCAATGCCGTCGTTGAACTCTTTAACGACAGGTACATCACGACCCAACGACTCAGCCAAGTAATTTGCTACTGGCTGCATAGAGAACTCTTCAGCGTATTCGCCTTCGGTCGGACGACCTAGATGAGACATCACGATGACTTTCGCGCCTGCATCCAGCGCATGTTGAATGGTTGGCAACGAAGCACGAATACGCGCATCTGAAGTTACTTTACCGTCTTTTACAGGAACGTTTAGATCTTCACGAATAAGCACTCGCTTACCCGCCAAATCCAAATCAGTCATACGAATTACAGACATCTTTCTATCTCATCTATTAGTTAAAAAGTTTTTAACAACTTAGGGATCAGCACCTGCTGCCAGCTCTTATGGAGCCATCACCAGTGCTGTATCCAACATTCTATTGGCAAACGCCCATTCGTTATCGAACCACACCACCAGCTTTAACAGGGAGCAGTTTGTCTGGGAATCAAGCGCAGTCGAATCAACACCACCGAAAACGACGTTAGTCTGAGTACCATCCACGATGCCGGAACGTACATCGTGATTAAAATCAATCGATGCATGAGGCTCTTCGGTATAGCCCAACACGCCGGACAAGCCATTTTCAGACGCTTTCTTTAACAGCTGATTTACCTCATCAGCCGTCACGTTATGATTCAGCTCTAAGGTTAAATCCATCAAAGACACATTCTGAGTCGGCACACGCATGTGCAGAGCAACGAAGGCATCTTTAAATTTCGGCAATACACGCTCAATCCCGGCAGCTAACCCCGTATCCACCGGTATAATCGACTGTCCGGCGCTGCGTGTTCGACGTAAATCACTGTGATAGGCATCGATCACCGGCTGATCATTCATCGCTGAATGGATCGTTGTAATGGTGCCGCGCTTAATGCCATAAGCATCGTCTAATACCGACAACACCGGAATCACACAATTGGTGGTACAGGAAGCATTCGAGACAATCACTTCCTCGCCCGTCAGAGTCTGATGATTCACACCATAAACGATGGTGGCATCTACATCCGACGACGCCGGTTGCGAAAACAACACCTGCTTAGCACCATTTTTAATATGTCGCTCAGCCGTAGCTCGATCACTGAAAGCACCGGTACATTCAAGCACTAGATCGACACCCAGTTCGTTCCAGTCCAAAAGTGCTACATCCGGTTGATTCAATACCCGAATATCTTGACCATCTATCGATAACCAGTCTTTTCCTTGCTCTGAACGACAACTGACTTGAGCCGGGAAACGACCGTGGGTACTGTCATAACGAGTCAGATAACACACGGTTTCGAGATCTGCGAGCTCATTAATCGCCACTAATTGCATTCGCTCACGATAGCCGTTTTCAAACAGCGCGCGGACAACGCCTCGCCCTATTCGACCATACCCATTCACTGCAATTCTTAGCATTAACGCGCTCGACTCAAACTTCCGTGATTAATCAATTCATCATTAACATAATAAAGGGTCTCCGAAGAGACCCTAAAGCAACAACTGAATTAGCCTGCAACTTTTTCCGCAACAGCAACAACGTTGTCGACGGTAAAGCCAAACTCTTTCATCAAGTCATTGATCGGAGCAGATTCACCGAAGGTGCTCATACCCACGATGTCACCGTTCAGACCAACCCACTTGTACCAGTAGTCTTTGTGCGATGCTTCAATGGCAACACGTGCCGTTACAGAAGAAGGCAATACAGATTCACGGTAATCCGCTGACTGTTCTGCAAAGATTTCAGCACATGGCATAGACACTACACGAACCGCTTTGCCTTTCGCCGTCAACGCTTCTGCCGCTTCACGCGCCAATTCAACTTCAGAACCAGTTGCAAGTAGGATTACGTCTGGTGTACCCGCGCAATCAACCAAGGTGTATGCACCTTTCTCAATATTTGCGATTTGCTCATCGGTACGAGTTTGATGAGGTAAGCCTTGACGAGAGAACGCCATCGCCGTTGGGCCGTCTTTACGCTCAATCGCAGATTTCCATGCAACTGCAGATTCTACTGCATCACATGGGCGCCATGCGTGCATGTTAGGCGTGCCGCGCAAGCTAGGAAGCTGTTCAATAGGTTGGTGCGTCGGGCCATCTTCACCCAGACCGATAGAGTCGTGCGTATACACATGAATCACTGGCTGTTTCATCAACGCCGACATACGAACAGCGTTACGAGCGTATTCCATGAAAATAAGGAAGGTTGCACCGTAAGGACGGAAACCGCCGTGCAAGCTCAGACCGTTCATGATCGCAGTCATACCGAACTCACGCACACCGTAGAATACGTAGTTACCAGAGGCGTCTTTCGCTTCGACACCTTTCGAACCACTCCAAAGCGTCAGGTTAGAACCCGCCAAGTCCGCAGAACCTCCCAACAACTCAGGCAATAGTTTCGCGTACGCTTCAATACTGTTTTGAGACGCTTTACGAGACGCCACTTTTTCCGCTTTGTCGTTTACTTCTTTCACGTATGCAGCGGCTTTCTCAGAGAAATCTGCTGGAAGCTCACCGGCCACACGACGCTTAAGCTCAGCAGCTAATTCAGGATACGCGGCTTCATAGGCTGCGAACTTCTCGTTCCAAGCCGCTTCAGCCGCAGTTCCTTTCTCATGCGCATTCCACTCACCAGCAATATCAGATGGCACTTCGAATGGACCGTGAGTCCAACCTAAACGCTCGCGAGTTAGTTTAATTTCGTCGTCACCCAGTGGGGCACCGTGACAGTCTTCTTTACCTTCTTTGTTTGGCGAACCAAAACCAATGATGGTTTTACAACAAATCAAAGTAGGTTGATCCGCATTGGCTTTCGCTGCTTTGATCGCCGCTTCAATGGCTTCCGGGTTATGACCGTCAACCGCTGGAATCACTTGCCAACCGTAAGACTCAAAACGCTTCACAGTATCGTCTGTGAACCAGCCTTCCACTTCACCATCGATCGAGATGCCATTGTCGTCATAGAACGCAACTAACTTGCCCAGACCTAGGGTGCCAGCCAAAGAACATACTTCGTGAGAAATACCTTCCATCATGCAGCCATCGCCAAGGAAAGCATACGTGAAGTGGTCAACCACCTCGTGGTTGTCACGGTTGAATTGATCAGCAAGGATCTTTTCCGCCAATGCCATACCAACCGCATTCGCAATACCCTGACCTAGTGGGCCAGTGGTCGTTTCAACACCGGCAGTGTAACCATACTCTGGATGACCAGGGGTTCTTGAGTGCAACTGACGGAAGTTTTTCAGGTCGTCGATAGAAACATCGTAACCGGTAAGGTGCAGCAAAGAATAAATCAACATAGAACCGTGGCCGTTTGATAGCACAAAACGGTCGCGGTTCATCCATTCTGGATTCGCTGGATTATGCGAAAGAAAGTCATTCCAAAGCACTTCAGCAATGTCTGCCATGCCCATTGGGGCACCTGGATGACCTGATTTAGCTTTTTGAACTGCGTCCATGCTTAATGCGCGAATTGCATTAGCGCGTTCGGTACGAGTTGCCATTAAGAGACTCCTGAACAGTGTATGTTCACGTAAGGATAGAAGGCTTAGCCAAAGCCACAATCCATAGGGTTAATTGAAGAACCAAAAAATGCGCGTATTTTCGCTTTTTTGCTGCGATACATCAATGGGTATCAGGTAACAGTTTTACGTCTTTATTTACACACTCAAGTCGTCGGTTATGAGAACTGATTTGAATTGCCACCCTAGGACAACAAATGACTTTGTTTTATCATTCGCACTCAAACACATTCACAACCACAAAAGACATTTTAAAGGATCTAAAATGCATGCATTGACTCGGCTAATGACTAGCCTATCCCTCATCTTTACTCTGGCCTTAACACTCACTGCCTGCCAGACACTATCTACCAGCATACCGGATTGGGTCACCAACCCAACTCAAGACAATGACAGTTTCAGCGCTGTGGGCGAAGGTATCTCGCTAAAAGAAGCACAAGTAAACGCACAACAAGCACTGGCATCGCAACTGCTAAGCCATGTCAGCAATGAACTCACCGTGCTCGCTATTGCCGATGGTGATTTCCACCGAACCTACACCGAACGACTCAGCAAGGCCTCATTTCACGACATCCCTCTGCCTGCCGTTCGATTCAATCGTGCGACCAAAGTTGAAGGCACTTATTTCGCTGAAGTAGAGCTGGATAAAAACTCTCTGCGTGCCTTCCTTGAAACCAATCTCGATACCTTAATAAAAGAAAACACAATCACCCTATCTAACATTCAGGGCCTTAAGAATCCGTTTGAACAGTGGTGGCAATATGAAATGCAATCGCAACAGATTAATTCACTGGCAGATCAAACACTGATTCACAACAGTTTATTCACACCAAAGAATGAGAAAGCAGCCGATTTACTGAAACAATTTAATATCGCCTACAATCAATCCAAGAGCGGTTTAATCTTAGCGATTAATGACGATACGCCCGTACCCGGTCTGACCAACGCCCTGGAAAGCCAACTCAGTAAGCACGGCATTATTACCAAGAAAGTCCGTTTCTTTAGCACCCAGCCAGAGCTGCACGCCACGCTGAGTAATCAAACACAACATTTGCAAGGCGATTATTATGCCGCTTCAACACTTACGCTTGACCTTAAATCACATAAGGGTCAAACCATGAGTAGCATTACCCTTAGTTCTAAAGGCGTTTCCATTTCTTCGAAAAAAGAAGCCAGAACCAAAAGCTATCAAAAGCTGCTAAAACAATTGAAAGAAACTGACGTCATTCAACGCCTGAAAAGCGTATAAATAAACACTGAAAGGAAACGCTCTCCCATGTTATTGAACGCCTTCAAACCAGCTATCGTAACCGGCTTGGCAGCAAGCCTCTTAACATTGGTCGGTTGTGTTCCAAGCTCACAAGGCCAATATGATCACATCATAAAACTGGGGGAGCGTCCGCTGCCTGAGTCACAACATATTCCCACTGATGCAGAGCTAGCAGGCAATCCAACCAACGTCTGGGTCTATATCGAAAGTAATCGCAGAACCGATAAGCTTGATATTGAAGATGAAATTCTCAGTCGCTGGGTAGAAGCCATGCGCAAAAGTGGCATTACCCTTCATAGCCCACCAAAAGATTCCATGGGCTATTTAGGCCAGATTTATGGCAAACGATCTCCGAACCAAACCACCCTGAAAGAACTGATCCAGCAAGCAGGATACAGTAGCTCCGGTGAATACCTGGGTCGTCAAACCGTCGATTACGTGGTGGAAGTCAAAGTCAACCGCTCTACCTATGAAGACAGCTACTCTGCACCGACTTACATCCCCTTCATGGATCCTAAACGTCCTGGCAGTTGCGACTACGAAATGGAAGCGCATCTCGACATCAACATCAAACCATTACCGGAATATCGCACGCTCAAATCCTACTGGCTGGAATCTCAAGAGTCAGACGATCTTGAAGGCTTTAATTGTCCCCCACGTAGCCATCACAATGCGAAGAACCTCTACAAACAGATGCGTAAAGACATCCTTGAACAAATCGGTGAATGTGGTGGCGTTGCCTTACAACGATTTCTCGCCCCCACTGGCTACATTCTTAATTATTTCAGCGATGGTAAAGACCACATTTTTGACATCTCTGGCGGTACAGCAGCCGGCTTCCAGTCCGGCCAAAATCTCAAAATCTACCGCATTGATGCTCTCGGTAAGCACCAAGGCGATTTACTCGGTGAAGCCACCGTCGAAGAAGCTAAACCTAAACACAGCCTGATCAAAGTCAGTGATCCAGAGTTAATCGAACAAATTCAAAAGTACGATCTGGTCAAGGTTGAAAACGGCAATCTACTGAGCAATACCTATAACACCGTCAATTGCTCGGGAAATATTACGGAATTGTAGAAATACTGCAGAGAATCCCAATCCCTTTAAATAAAAATAATAATAGGAAAATAACATGAGCATCGAATACAAGGACGTCGTCATCATAGGGGCTGGATTATCTGGTATTGGCGCAGCTTGTCACCTAAGAAGGAACTGTCCCAATAAAAGCTTAGCGATTCTCGAAGGACGAACTCAAATGGGCGGGACCTGGGATTTATTCAAGTACCCGGGTATTCGCAGTGACAGCGACATGTACACTTTGGGGTATAACTTCAAACCCTGGACCGATCCTCAAGCCATCGCAGATGGCCCCGCAATTCTAAAGTACATCAAAAACACCGCCGAAGAATTCGACCTAACCAATCTTATTCGCTATCAACACAAAGTCACTCACATCCATTGGGACAGCAATACGGCGCGTTGGACGATATCCATCGAGACCAATGGTCAGAGCAAACAAATCCGTTGTAATTTCCTTATAACCTGCACTGGCTACTATAACTATCAAGCTGGTTACACTCCGGAATTTCCTGGTCGTGAACACTTTCAAGGGAGCTTTATCCATCCTCAACATTGGCCTGAACATCTGAAATATCAAGATAAAAAGATCGTAGTCATTGGCAGTGGTGCGACCGCCGTAACACTGGTACCAGAACTTGCAAAACAAGCTCAATCAGTCACTATGCTGCAACGCAGCCCTTCGTACCTCACCACTCTGCCGAGAGAAGATCAGCTACTCAATATGATGCGAAAATACCTGCCGGACAACTGGGTTTATCGCTTTGCTCGCACTCGTAACATCGGCATTACCATGGCGTTCTACAACTATTGTCGAACCTTCCCGAACAATGCCCGAAGCTTCATTTCAAAAATGGCCAAAAAAGATCTGCCGAATGACTTTGATATGAAACACTTTTCTCCCAAGTATCAGCCTTGGGATGAGCGCGTCTGTGTTGTCCCTGACAGCGACATGTTTAAAGCCATCAAACAGGGCAATGCCGATGTAGTCACCGACACCATTCACACCTTTACTGAGAATGGTATTAAATTAGCCTCCGGCAACACCTTGGAAGCCGACATCGTTGTCAGCGCCACAGGCTTAGACATTCAAATTATGGGAGGTATAGAGGTATTGGTGGACAACCAACCTTATGACTTCTCTCAAAAGATGATTTATCGCGGCGTGCTGTTTGAGGACTTACCCAATCTGGGCATGATCTTCGGTTACACCAATGCCTCCTGGACTCTGAAAGCCGACCTAGTCAGTGAATATATGTGTCGAGTCATCAATCATCTGGATAAGTCTGACACTGTAATGGCAGTACCTAAAGACAACCAATCCATGAAACACATCCCCTTTATGGACATGACCTCAGGCTATATCCAACGAGCACTTAATAGAGCGCCCAAACAAGGTGAAAAACTGCCTTGGCGTTTATACCAAAATTATCTGAAAGATATGCTGATGCTGCGTTACGGCAAGCTGAATGATGGGGTGTTAGAGTTCAATAAAATAGTTGAAAAATAGACGCCCCCCTCTAAAACGCTTAAAGTCGTTCCCAAATACACTCTATTTTCCGCACAAAAATTAACGACATAAGGCCCCGACCTTTAGTTGTCCAATCGCACATGGAAAGTGCATCTATCCTATATCTTCACACTCTCAAGAATTCTCTTTGTTTTTTTAGTATATACAAAACGAATTTAACGCTATTCTTGCCGCGAAAATTAAGACCTAAAGGAGCCTACAATGAAAGGACAAAACATTTTCACAGCTATCATTCTTACCTTTTTTATGACGGGTTGTGCTACAGAAAGTCATCGCGCAGTTGAAATACAGAAAGTTGCCACTTACAACACTGCATATACAGGAAAACGCAGCACTCTTGTTGTGGGAGGCTTTTCAAATAAGTCCAACTACATGCAAGGATTGTTTTCCTCAAACATAGACCGCTTAGGCAACCAGGCAAAAACCATTCTCAAAACTCACCTACAACAATCCAACCGTTTCAATCTTATGGATAGAGACAACATGGAAGAGTTAAAACGAGAAGCTGAGCTTTCAGGTGTAACACAGAAAATTACAGGCTCTCGTTATGTACTTACCGGCCACGTAACTGAATTTGGCCGTAAAGTAACAGGGGACAGACAACTCTTTGGTATTTTAGGCCGAGGTAAAGAGCAAATTGCTTACGCAAAGATAACCCTGCAAGTGATCGACACCCACACCAGCGCGATTATTTATTCTACCCAAGGTGCAGGTGAATATTCTTTGAGCAATCGAGAAGTTATTGGTTTTGGCGGAACCGCAGGTTACGACGCGACACTTAATGGCAAAGTGTTGAACTTCGCTATCACCGAAGCGGTGAATGCTTTCGTTCGCGATCTGGATGCAAACGTAATCGAGCTGTAATACGTCCAAATAGAAACATCAAAGAAGACAAACGAGTGATTGGGAAGTGCGCCTGATCACCTTCTAAAAATAACTATAAGCGCACTAACACAACAAACATTGATATAGCACTTAGGACTAAGTAATGAAGAATAAACTTTGGCTGCCAGCAATCGTGCTGGCATTCATGACTGGCTGTGCAACCAGTCATAAAACTCTCTACCACTGGGGAGAGTATGAAACCTTATTACTGGATATGTACACCAATCCAGGTGAAGTAGATAACTACACACAAATCACCAAAATTAATGAAAGTATTGCTTATGCAGAAAGCAAAGGCTTAAAAGTAGCTCCGGGTATCTATGCTCACTTAGGTATGATTTATGCGAAGAATGGCGATATGCCTAATGCCATTTCGGCATTCGAAAACGAAAAGAAATACTATCCGGAATCTGCCACATTTATTGATGGCATGCTAAGCAGAGCGAGTGCCAACTAATGACAAATTTATATCGCACCAACTATGCATCATTGCTTAAAGCACTTATTATCAGCCTAACGATTCTGGCAACTGGCTGTGCTGTTCAACAACCGTATGACTACACGGCACTTAAAGCGAGCAACCCTAAATCTATTCTAGTCATTCCACCAGTTAACCAAACCGTTGAAGTGAGTGCGCCATATATCTTGCTTTCTACGATCACCTTTCCACTAGCAGAAAGAGGGTACTATGTTTACCCAGTTGCGGTAGTTGATCAACTCTTAAAAGATAACGGCTTACCTACGCCAGCTGAAATGAACCGCATTCCGTTGGATAAAATTGATGAAATCATTAACCCTGATGCGGTACTTTACATCACTATCGATAACTGGGGACAAAGCTATCAGTTGATTCAATCAGTAGCTACTGTCTCCTCATCATGGAAACTGGTAGACACCAAAACAGGTCAGACGCTATGGGATGGTAAAGCCTTTGCCCAACAAAAATCTGGCGACGGTGGTGGCGGCATCGTTGGTATGCTTGTAAGCGCAGCAGTAGAGCAAGTAGCCAGCGCTATGGACGATAAGACACCTCGTTTATCTCGCTTTGCTAACTCAGCAGCGGTCAACAACTCTCACAACGGCTTATTGCCAGGTCCGTACGCTCCAAAGCCTGAACCTAAAGAATCAGAAACACCTTAAGAAACTGTATAAAAAGCAGCTTGCATAAAACCTACAAAAAACGCATCCATCGAGATGCGTTTTTTGTATAAAGCTTTAATATTCGTACCAACCCAACCTTCCACAATTCAGCGATAGTGAAATTTTAGTAAAATCAAAAACGTTACGAATCTAAGCTGGTTTTTTCTTTGCCTGCTCGGACATAAAAAGTTAACAATATAGGCATCATTATTTACTCTAACTGGCTTACAATACCATTTCACCCGGTTAGGACCTTATTTCGGAAAGTTTATAGCAAGGAGAACATATGGCGTTTGATTACGGATCAATAGATCTGGGATTAAAGAATCCTTTTAAAGCAGAAGGTTACGTCACAGCAGTACGTGGACTAATACAAAGCGGTCTAGGTATCTTTCTGCTGATATTAGCAGCAGGAAAAGTAAAAGAAGACGCAGCCAGTGGCTGGATCTTAATGCTATTCGGCGTGGTCACGCTAGGCTTGGGCATTAAATCGCTGTCGTCCGGCATTTATGCAACCCTGAGATACTTTGTTGGCCGCAACCACCCAACGTCTCTGGCCCTAAACTACAGTAAGTCCGAAAGTTCAACCGCTGCAGAAGAAAAGCCCTACGTTGCCTACACCGCCAAAGACCTAGAAGAAATGCTGGTCGGCCGTAAAAACACTACCTTTGTAGAACCACAAGGGTTCCTTGCCCGCTTGCTCCATAGCCTGTTACCGAAATTGCTTTTTATGCCGTACCCGATTCGCAACATGGCTCAAAGACTGTTTGGCGCTTGGATCAGCACTCTGGTTGCACTGTGCGCGTATGGCTTGGTGGCTTTCATCTCCCTGGCCGGATTTGCAGGAAGCGTCGGCGAGTTAATCTTCCCGGTTTATTCTGCAGTCTTGATGATGTATATGCTGCTAACCTGGAGAGCAGCTGGTAAAGCCATTTCCCGCAAAGCAGAGACACAAATTGAATCCCTGGGCAGCGGAGCCTTGGTAAAGATCATTAGCATGTCTTTGATTCTGCCTGTGCTCATCGGCGTATCTGCGTCCTGGGTCATTAACCAGACGCGACTTACCCCCGAAGACATTTCTCACTGGTTAGAAATAATCCCAAGTTTTCATGTTGGCGCCTACCTTATTGGCATTCTAGCCATCGCCGCTGCTTGCAGTAGTGCATTGCTGATCATGCTGAAAAAACGTCTAAACGCCATCATCAGCAAGTCAGAGGTCTCCGAGCTCAGAGAAAACTGGCAAGAATCTGTTCATCCAAACGAAATATTCATTAACCTGGATAACCTAGTAATGGCTAATCGTCGTTACAAGGAAGTACCCAACCGAGTGTACCGAGAGCTTGACCCTGAACTAAACGAACAAGTGGATGGTAAAGGCGGCTTCAAAGGCGAAATGATCCAGGAAGTTCAGCCGAAGGTTAAACCCCTTGAACTCGGGGCACTCTTCACCAAAACCCGCTTTATCGCTTTGCTAACGGGCAATGTGCTTTTTGTATTAGCTTCCATCCTATCCGTCTTTTTGGCTTTCTCATTGATTGATGTTTACCAACAGGGCATGACTGTCGCGGATAGCATCAAGAATCTCTCCATCGACCAAATTCAATCCACCCTGGATGTAGTAGTGGTGTCCTTACACCTGTTTGTCATTGGCGTACTGGTGAAATCTTTTGCTGGCCTACTCAGCAACACAGCACATTTATTCTTTGCGGAAATGCAGTTTGAATCCATGCTGATCTACTTTAAGTGTGAAGGCACCTTTACCGAATCAAAAATCTCCACCGGTACTGGCATTCACGACAGCACCCGTTCTGAAAATGTGTTAGTTCGCAGCAGCATCACTCCATGGGTGATTGTCTCGCGTATCGTTTCTACCACCTTTGCCTCCACCGGCATGCGAAATCTGGAATTCCCACGTTACATTCTGGAAATGCACAAGGACGAGCAAGAACTTCAGGAAATCAAACAAGACGTCATCGGCTTCCTGAAAGACAGAGAATCCATTGCCGCCATCACCAGCGAGCGTGATTTAGGTAATGCCTCTCAGATTCATCAGCTCAACCAGCAAACCCGTGCAATTCCTACCGAGCAACGCCTGGCGCATGATGAAGAAGCAGCCGGCTTCCTTGAAAAACAAGCCGAGATAGAAGCGGAAGGCGCCGACCTATCAACAGATACGGATAAAAATTAAGCCTTTGCTTACATCTTTCATATTGCGAACAAAGTGCTATCGAAAAGCCTTTGAGGGTGCTCAGTACAAACTACTCTCAAAGGCTTTTTCTTATCTGTAGGATATTTATCTCGCCAGATGCAAATCTATATCAAAAAATTTCGATATAGATCTTGACCTCACACTTCAGAGTGCTAGTCTAGTTCCCCATGAACTTAACTAGCCCATCTGCAGAAGCGAATCAAAACGCTTCTATCGACACCGCCAAACTTGCGCAACTGTGTAAAGCAAGTGCTGATCCATTACGTCTGGATATTCTTCGTGCATTACGTGACGGATCATTTGGGGTGATGGAGCTGTGCAAAATCTTTGATGCCAAACAATCCGGCATGAGCCACCACTTAAAAGTGATGGCCACCGCAGGCTTGGTGGAAACTCGTAAAGAAGGTAATTCAATTTTTTACCGCCGCACCACCAATCTTGAACAACATGCACTGAAACCTTTGATCGACACCTTATTCGTGTCTGTGGATCAAACGGTATTACCTGAAAGTATCCAGCAACGTTTATCGGAAACCTACGAAGAGCGCGCTCAATTATCGCGTCAATTCTTTGAGAAGAACGCCCTGCGCTTCCGGGAACAGCAAGACCTAATTGCCAGCTGGAAAGATTACGGCCCGTTCACCTCGGATCTGATTCGGGATCTCACGCCACAAGGTGATCAACTGGCCATCGAGTTTGGCCCAGGCACGGGTGAGATGTTAGTAGAACTGGCCGAAAGCTATGACCAGGTGGTCGGAATCGACACCTCGGAAGAAATGCTTGCTCAAGCACGTGCTACGGTAGCAGAAATCCACAACATAGATTTACTCCACGCCGATGCCAGCAGCCTAAAAAGTGCCGATCAAGCCAATCTTGTGGTCAGCAACATGGTACTTCACCACGTACCTGCCCCAGAACAATTGATCGAATCAGCCGCATCGTCTTTAAAAGACAACGGCTACTTATTAATTACTGAATTATGTGCTCATGACCAGAAGTGGACGCAAGATCATTGCGGCGACCTATGGCTAGGCTTTGAGCAAAGCGACATCGATCGCTGGGCCAACATTGTTGGTTTAACACCTGAGAGCCAGCAATTCCTGGCACTGAGGAACGGTTTTCAAATTCAAGTGTTGATCTACCGGAAGTTGTCTACTCCGAACTAATTCAACATGCGGTTAACCTGGATCGAGCAGGTAATACGATCCCTAACAATAAAAAGGATATAGGAATGAGTGAATACAGCATTTTTACCTCTGAATCAGTATCAGAAGGTCATCCGGATAAAGTTGCCGATCAGATCTCTGATGCGGTACTTGATGCCATTATTGCACGTGACCCATATGCACGTGTTGCGGTTGAAACTCTGGTTAAAACAGGGATGGCAATCGTAGCCGGTGAAGTAACCACTGCTTGTTATGTGGATCTTGAAGACATCGTTCGTGATGTGATCACAGGCATTGGCTATAACAGCTCAGACGTTGGTTTCGACGGTGCAACTTGTGCTGTGCTTAACGGTATTGGTAAGCAGTCTGTTGACATCAACCAAGGTGTTGACCGTGCTAAGCCTGAAGACCAAGGTGCCGGTGACCAAGGTCTAATGTTCGGGTATGCAACTAACGAAACACCAAGTCTAATGCCAGCGCCTGTGTATTACGCGCATCGTTTGGTTGAACGTCAATCTGAACTTCGCACCAACGGCACTTTGCCTTGGTTGCGCCCGGATGCTAAATCTCAGGTCACCATTAACTGGGAAGGCGACACCCCTAAGATTGATGCCGTCGTTCTTTCTACCCAGCACGATCCAAGCATTTCTTTGGAAGATCTACGTGAAGCCGTACTTGAAAACATCATCAAGCCAGTACTTCCAGAAGAGTGGCTAACATCAGATACCCTATACCACATCAACCCAACTGGTAACTTCGTTATCGGTGGCCCAGTAGGTGACGCAGGTCTGACAGGACGTAAAATCATCGTTGACACCTACGGCGGTATGGCTCGTCACGGTGGTGGTGCATTCTCTGGTAAAGATCCATCAAAAGTAGACCGTTCTGCAGCGTACATGGGTCGTTATGTAGCTAAGAACATTGTAGCGGCAGGTCTAGCAGACAAGTGTGAAATCCAGGTGTCTTATGCAATTGGTGTGGCAGAGCCAACGTCAATCTCTGTAAACACCTTCGGTACTGGCAAGTTGACCGACATCGAATTGGCGAAAGTGATTCGTGAAGTCTTTGACCTTCGCCCATACGCGATTCAGAACCAACTTGAGCTGCTAAACCCTATGTATCAAATCACAGCCGCCTATGGTCACTTCGGTCGCGAACCGTTCGAGCATACTTATACTTACATTGACCAAGGCGAAGAGAAGTCTAAGACCTTCACTGCCTTCACTTGGGAAAGAACCGACAAAGTAGATGAGCTGAAAAAAGCAGCTGGTCTTTAATAGCGAAAGAACATTATCCAAGCCTGAGTAACTCTCAGGCTTTAAAAAGGAAAAGAACATGTCATTTACCGATTACAAAGTAGCAGCACAAACGCCAGAAGCATTCGAAGCGGATGCAGCATGGGGCCGTAAGGAAATTCAAATCGCTGAAGGTGAAATGCCAGCATTGATGGCGCTTCGTCGTAAGTACAAAGCATCACAACCTCTGGCGGGTGCCAAGATCATGGGTTGTATCCACATGACCATTCAAACCGCCGTTTTGATTGAAACCTTGGTTGATCTGGGTGCGGACGTCCGTTGGTCTTCTTGTAATATCTTCTCTACTCAGGATCACGCAGCCGCAGCGATCGCAGCCGCAGGTATCCCTGTTTTCGCGTGGAAAGGCGAGACAGAGGAAGAGTTCTTGTGGTGTATTGAGCAAACCATTCTTTCTGAGAAAGATGGCAGCGACGTTTGGGATGCGAACATGATCCTTGATGATGGCGGCGACCTAACTGAAATGGTTCACAGCAAGTACCCAGAACTTCTAAAAGACATCCACGGTATTTCTGAAGAGACGACTACTGGTGTTCACCGTCTGCTGGAAATGATGGAAAAAGGCGAGCTGAAAGTGCCTGCAATCAACGTAAACGATTCAGTCACTAAATCTAAAAACGACAACAAGTACGGCTGCCGTCACTCTTTGAACGACGCCATCAAGCGTGGTACTGACCACCTTCTTTCTGGTAAGAAAGCACTTGTGATCGGCTACGGTGACGTAGGTAAAGGGTCTGCGGCGTCTCTTCGTCAGGAAGGCATGATCGTTAAGGTAACCGAAGTTGATCCAATCTGTGCGATGCAAGCCTGCATGGACGGCTTCGAAGTAGTATCACCGTACATCGACGGCATTAACACCGGCAAACTAGACGGTATCGACAAAGACCTTCTTGGTAAAACAGACCTCATCGTCACTACTACCGGTAACGTTAACGTATGTGATGCCAACATGCTTCAAGCGCTTAAGAGCGGTGCAGTGGTATGTAACATCGGTCACTTCGATAACGAAATCGACACAGCGTACATGCGTCAGAACTGGGAGTGGGACGAAGTTAAACCGCAAGTTCACAAAATCTACCGTGACAAAGCCGCTGACGATCATTTGATTCTTCTT
The DNA here is from genome assembly GCF_042646085.1 of Litoribrevibacter euphylliae. Classification (NCBI taxonomy): domain Bacteria; kingdom Pseudomonadati; phylum Pseudomonadota; class Gammaproteobacteria; order Oceanospirillales; family Oceanospirillaceae; genus Litoribrevibacter; species Litoribrevibacter euphylliae. Next base: position 97,987 of record NZ_JBHRSZ010000005.1, read on the forward strand.
TCTGAAGGTCGTCTGGTTAACCTAGGTAATGCTACCGGTCACCCAAGCCGTATCATGGATGGTTCATTCGCTAACCAGGTATTGGCTCAAATTTACCTATACGAGCGTAAATTTGCGGATCTAATGGAAGCAGAGAAAAAAGAAAGCATCTATGTGAAAGTGCTACCTAAGAAACTGGATGAAGAAGTAGCAAAAGACATGGTTGAAGGCTTCGGTGGTGTGATCACTCAATTGACCACAGACCAAGCAGCCTACATCAATGTGGATGTTGATGGGCCGTACAAGCCAGAGTCTTACAAATACTAATTTGTTGAGCCTACTGCGCTTATAGATTCTTTGTTAAAAACTTCTTTGGCTTGCTCATGTACAGCAGTACACTCCGCCACCAAAGAAGTTTTTGCCTCGAATCTAAGTCGCTCGCTACGGCTTTAGCTATACCGTTACGAGCGAAACTCTAGAATGATTGAATGACAGATTGAGAAAAATTATGAGCGATTTCAGATTAAGTTTTGAGTTCTTCCCAACAAAGACGGAAGAAGGCCACAAAAAGTTATTAGCAACACGCGATATGCTGGCAACTGAAATGCCTGAGTTTTTCTCAGTGACTTACGGTGCGGGTGGCTCCACACGCGACCGTACTCTAAGCATCGTAACTGAAATGAACAGCATGGGCATTCCTGCAGCCCCTCACCTATCTTGTGTGGGTGATTCAAAAGCTGAAATCCGCGACTTGCTGAATATTTATAAAGAAAACGGCATTAACCGTATTGTGGCACTGCGTGGTGATTTGCCATCCGGTATGAAGGCATCATCAGGTGAATTGCGTTATGCCAATGAACTGGTTGAGTTCATTCGTGAAGAAACCGGCGATCATTTCCAACTGGAAGTCGCGGCCTACCCTGAAATGCACCCACAAGCTCAAAACTTTGAAAACGATCTTGATAACTTCGTTCGTAAAGTCGAAGCGGGCGCAAACTCAGCCATTACCCAGTATTTCTACAACATCGATTCCTTTTATTATTTTGTAGATCGAGTTCAAGCCAAAGGCGTTCAAATTCCAATCGTGCCGGGCATCATGCCAATTACTAACTACAGCAAGTTAGCCCGCTTTTCTGATGCGTGTGGTGCAGAAATTCCACGCTGGATTCGTAAACAACTTGAAGCTTACGGCGACGACATTGAAAGCATTCAGAAGTTTGGTGAAGAAGTGGTCACAGAAATGTGCCAAGAGTTGGTCGATCAAGGCGTACCAGGATTGCACTTCTATACATTAAACCAAGCGGCACCGAATTTAGCGGTATGGCGTAATCTGGAGCTTGGCGAAGACGCTTAAGACACGCTCATAGAATTCATTTTCCGTTTAACAGTTTATTTGTCGATCCACGAATAAACTGTCTTCCAGGCAGAACTGGTGATCCCAGCTCTGCCTTTTTTGTGCTTCTTATCTGTAGGGACTTTGTGTAGAGTGTTGGTAGCTATGTTGAATCAAGAGAAATTCCTTCTCATCTATTTGCCATAAACGCCTGTTTCAAAGACGTTTTTACTACAGGAACGCTATCAGCCATGAAACTGACCATCAAAGGAAGTATCGGAGAATCTAACGTTGATCTAGAAGTAGAGATCCAAGACAGCGATTTCCAGCAAGCGGTTAGCCTGCTTAAAGATACCAAAATAGAGCTGGTCAAAAACAACGTTGAAAAAACCTCGCAAGAGCAAGAATCTGCGCTGATTAAGAGTCGACCTGAAGCTAAAAGCTCCGAATTGGCTCTATCTCTCAAATACATTGAACAAAAGAAAGAAGTTAGCCAGTACCAACTGATTGATCATCTCGCCGATGAAGGCCACCGAGACGCCAATATTAAACGCGCCATTATGTGGTTAAAGCACCATGCCGACATCAAAGTCGATACCGTTTCCAAGGGTGAACACAGTCAGTACTACGTGTTTCGTTGGAATCCCAGCCATTAATGCTTGGAGTGTTTAGTAGATTAAGCATCCGGCGCAATGTGTTTAGGCAAGACTAAAATTGCAATGCGCCGTGACAGTGAATAAATATGTCGAGCCTGTTCGCAAAATGCCATTTCAATCCGAAACACCATGGCCCGATTCGAAGAACCTTTTAATTTCTTGGCTTGGCGATCTAACACTCGACTGATCAAAGACTCAATCTCATCGTCCAGAGATAACACTTCCTGTGCTGCTTTTTGGTCTTCAAACCCGACAGAACGAATGGCATAGGCAAAAGCCGTTTCCAGCTTCTCAAACAACTGCTGGAAGTCCTGCTGAGTTTCTTCACTGATCTCTATTTCAAACTCTACGGATTTTCGAGCCACTCGTAATAACCCCACAGAAATATCATCACCTACGTGCTCAATATGATCTATGGTCGCCATCAACTGCACGACTTCCTGCATCTGAGCATTGGTTAAACTGCTTCGCTTTATCGAACCCAGATAGTTAAGTAGTTTTTCTTGCAGCACATCCACTTGATCATCGATCTTATTTAACTCATGAAGCTTATTTAACGCCTGCGTACCAAGAGCCTTTCCAAAGCGGGAAATCATAGTAATGACCAAACCGCCCATGTGCGTCACTTCAAGCCGAACACGCGCCAATGCCAACGCCGGAGAATCCACCAACGCAGAGTCGAGGAATTTAGCAACAACAATGTCTTTTGTTGGAGCAGGACGCTCAGGAAAGAACCAACAGGCAAGGCGTCCTAAACTCTGAGCAAAGGGCAAAAACAGGAAGGTGTTAATGACATTGAATAGGGTATTGGCGTTCGCAATTTGTCTCGGTGTATCTCTCACCGCTTGCTCGATGCCCGAAAGGTCATTCGATATTGGAGAAATAAATACACTTAAGCGTGCCAATTCAGAAATTAAAGGTAACCAAAGACAAGCACCTAAAAGATTAAAAATCACATGAATGCTCGCTGCTCTTTTGGCCTCCACCGTTTTGCCAATCGAAGCCAGCACAGCGGTAGTAATGCAGGTTCCTATGTTCGCCCCCAGAGCTAACGCAATGCCCGCCTCTAAACCAATAAAGCCTTGCCCTGCCATGACCACCACAATCGCTGTTGTGGCAGATGACGACTGAACCAATGTAGTGAACGCGGTACCCACCACAATGGCAAGCAACGGATTCGATAAGCTTTTAATGAGTTCCAGAAAGGGCGGATAGTTCCTAAGCGGCGCCATCGCATCGCTCATTATGTTCATGCCCAAGAATAAAAGCCCCAACCCCAGGATCGCGCTGCCGTAGGCTTTAATTTTCTCTTCCTTACCAAAGAAGTGGCAACTAAATCCCACCGCAACAAAGACAAGTGATAATTTCGTAATTTTGAATGCTACGATCTGTGCAGTCACCGTAGTGCCGATGTTAGCCCCCATAATGACGCCGATCGATTGCGTCATATTCATCAGACCAGCAGAGACAAAACCAACCACCAAAATAGTAGTGACTGACGAAGATTGGATCACCGCGGTGACCGTTGCCCCAGAGAAAGCACCTAACCAGCGATTTCTAGTCACAGACGCCAACCAGCTTTTTAAACGACGACCGGAGATCTCCTGCAACGAGTCACACATCTTACCGATGCCATACAAGAATAAGGCAAGTCCGCCCAGCAACCCCATCAGCATAGGTAACCATTCAACGTCATTGCTCAACAGCATCTACCTCCAACCTCAAAAAACCAAGCCGTGATATATAGAACAGCAAACAATCCATCGTGGATAAAATCAGCGCTAATCTTTACAATCCGGTTCATTACAACTGCTGGCCTACACTATAGATTTCACACCATGCGCATACCCCGTATATATACCAAAGCACTAGAAGCCAACCTTGACAACTTATGGCTAGATCCTGATACCAGCCACTATCTCGGTCGAGTATTGAGGATGAAGCCACATCAGCAGCTGTATCTGTTCGATGGCGAAGGCTATGAGGTATTGGCTGAAATCACGGCCTTTGAAGGGAAAAACAAAACCCAAGTGACGGTGCTGGAAGTATCTAATATCAATACGGAATCCCCCATCCATATCCACCTCGGCCAAAGTATTTCTAAAGGTGATCGAATGGACTTTACCATTCAGAAATCAGTCGAACTGGGCGTTTCAGAAATCACTCCTATCTGGGCTGAGCGTTGCGAGGTAAAACTCAAAGGCGATCGTATCCAGAAAAAAGTGGATCACTGGCAATCGATTGCAGTATCCGCCTGTGAACAGTGTGGAAGAAACCGGGTACCTAAGATACACACACCTATAACGTTAGAAGAATGGCTTAAACAGCGAAACGAAGAGACTCGAATCACCCTCCATCATCGAGCGACCACCAACCTAAAAGAGTTATCCACACCCACCCAAACTGCGTTGTTAATTGGTCCGGAAGGCGGATTAACCGAGCAAGAAATCGCACAAAGTGAGCTACATGGCTTCCTATCGATTGCTATGGGGCCACGAGTATTAAGAACGGAAACTGCAAGCCTGGCAGCACTGACGCTGATGCAATATGAGTGGGGAGACTTTTAGAGCCGATACAGCACGTAATAGTGCTGTAGTGGTCTCTACAGTAAGAAAAAAGAGTAGAGACTCTCTCTAATCGAATGGTATTGCGGTTTAAAGGGCTTGATTAACCATGATTTCAAGCTTTTCGAGGTCAGGAATTACCACCGTAAATTGATCCAACTGGGCAACACTCAGATCCGAATTCCCAAGACTCTCATCCGCAGGTTTCAAGTCGTCCTCATTCACACGAACCAAGGTGGGTAAGTCCTTAATCGGTATCGCAAAGAAATCAAACTTTGAGCTAGCAGAAAGACGATTAATGACCGCCAAACGACTACGTTCAGTCAATTCCAACGGCGCATCACCATTGATCACTTCCAATGACAACACCGGAACCTTGGTATTACGCCATAGAAAGTAGCCCTGAAACCAATCAGGCCCTTCTTCTGCGATAGGCTGTTGATAAGGAATCACTTCAGCCACAGACACATTGGGCAATAACAAATTATTCGGGTCTTTAGGTATTCTTAAACAAGCAACCTGATTCGTTTGTTCTGACATGATGCCATTCCTTTGATTGGTAAATTACTCCGCAGAACTCATACCTGCAAAGCAGTTATGCCCTAAAAATTAATACGGATAAATAGGATCATCAACGGAGACATCGTCTCCGTGCTCATCAATTCTCACCGCATCCCCATGACGGGAAGCAATGGTTTGTACCAGTTTCGCAGCCAGCTCTTCAGGCGTCCCCTGGAACGAGCTTCGCCCGGTAGCTAATACGGCTTCAGGCATCGAGGCACTGGCACAGGTACTCAAGGTCTGCACCCAAACTTCAGCACCCGCTTCCTTCATTGCCATCGCACCGTCTGAGGCATCATCGCCCATACCGCTGAAAACAATAGCGCCCGTATCCGGGCCGAAGCATTGCGCAAATTCCTTCATTACATGGGAAATATTAGGGCTATATAATCCCTGCCAAGGCCGGTTATGAAGAAAGAGTACACCTTCCGACTTTGAGCTTTGAATCTGATGATTAACCGGTACGATATGAACTTCGCCGATGCCGACTTTACGTCGGTGTGCGCACTGGCGCATATCAAACACCGAGTGTCGCCCAAGAACCTGATGTAGGACCGGCAGAAAGTTATTATCAATATGCTGAGCGTAAACAAAGCCCACAGGTAAGCCTTCGGGCAAGGCATCAAGAAAACGCTTCACGGCGCCAGGCCCACCCAAGGATGCACCAAGAATCCATACATAAGGAGCTGGGGCGCCTTTCTTCCAAACGCCTGATAAGTTTTCAGGCAAGGTTAGACGCTCTGACGGCTGATCCTCCTTTAAAGGAGAAGAAGTCTCTGCCCCAGAAGCCTTACTGTTGAACGGTACTGATAAATCAGGTATCTCTGGAATTTCAATAGCAGGAATATTAATGCTCTCAGTTGGGCTTAATATTTCTTTGACCTTCTTATGAAAACGTCGCTGCCAACGCTTGAAACCATCGCTGTTAAATACCGGTACTTCCCCTTCACCGAATAACAACGGTGCGGTTGCCAAATCCAACAAATCATCCAAAAAATCCGACCAGCGATCTTCATCCGCCAAGTCAATAATCCATGCCGAAATCATCTCGTTCTTGATGTCTTCCGGTGTAACTCTGTCAGGAGAAGTATTGAGAGCAATAACCAACCCAAGCTCTTCCAGCGTTTTGCTAAGAGTACTTTTATTTAATGGTTGGTCCGAGACAATACCAACTTTACAACCTGCAATACCCAATCCAATACCTTCTTATTTACCAACCAACAACTCAATGGTTTCTAATAATGTCGCTTCCTGGAATGGTTTCCCCATGTAATGGTTCACCCCGATAGACATAGCTCTATCTCGATGTTTTTCACCTGTACGGGAAGTGATCATAATTATCGGGAGATCTTTAATCTGCTCATTGTGTCGAACATGAGAAGCCACTTCGAAACCATCCATACGCGGCATTTCAATATCCAACAACATGATATCAGGGCGCTCATCCTGAAGTTTTGCAATCGCATCCACGCCATCTTTAGCAGTAAACACTTCATAGCCTTGGCGCTGCAGCACCCGTGAAGTAACTTTACGTACCGTCACCGAATCATCAACCACCATAACCTTCAAAGGTCGATCAGAAGATGTGGTCTCTTCGGCCGCCACCAAATCTTGATTGGCCTGTTCAATGTAGCGAGCGTGTTCTGCACGGATCAGCGCAGCGAGATCAAGAATGATCACCACACTACCATCACCCAAAATGGTCGCACCAGAGACCCCATCGACACTACTGAATTGAGCCCCCAACGACTTCACAACCACTTCACGGCTACCCATCAAGCTATCGACTTGTAAGGCAATCGGATGCTCAGCACCACGAACCAACAACACGGGTAGTGGCAGCACCTGCCCCTGCAGCTTAGGTCGATGACCAGACTTCAATAACGTTCCCATATACTCCATGCGGTACTCTTTACCCGCATAGTTATAAGGCATCTCGACGCCTTCCTTATAGAACTCTTCAAGTTCATAAGGACTAACCCGAACAATACCTTCAATGGTATTCAAAGGTACCGCATAGAGATCATCACCAACCTTCACCATTAAGGCTCGGTTCATAGATACCGTGAAAGGCAAGCGAACTTCAAACTCAGAGCCATTCCCGTACTCTGAATCAATAGTGATATTTCCACCCAGCTGCTTAATTTCACTGTTTACCACATCCATACCGACGCCACGACCGGAAATTTGCGTGACCTTCTGCGCCGTCGAGAACCCTGGACTGAAAATGAATTGCATCACTTCATGTTCAGTAAGGTCTGCGTCTGGCTTCATCAGGTTGCGTTCAATCGCCTTATTGCGAACAGCCTCAAGATTCACACCCGCGCCATCGTCGTTGAGTCTTAGCACCACATCACCGCCTTCACGACTCACCGACAGTTCAATTGTCCCTTTGGCTTTCTTACCTGCTTTCTTACGAACGTCAGGCATTTCAACACCATGGTCAACCGCATTACGCAGCATGTGCTCTAGAGGCGCAACCATACGTTCCATAACCGTACGATCCATTTCGCCTTCGGCGTTATTCACTTTGAAGTCAACTTGTTTGCCCAACTCCTGAGCCACTTGACGAACAATTCGACGAAGACGAGGCACCAAACGACTGAACGGTACCATTCGGGTCTTCATTAATCCTTCTTGCAACTCAGTATTAATTCGGGACTGCTGTAGCAATAAGGTCTCAGAATCGCGAACTTTATTTTCAAGCGTCGCTCTTAAATCCAAAATGTCGGTAACCGACTCCAATAATGCACGAGACAACTGCTGCATATTGGTATAGCGATCCATCTCCAATGGATCAAAGTCGTCGTACGCATGCGTTTGCTGCATTTCTGTACGATAAGAAATCTGTGCTTGAGTTTCGATATCAAGACGCTTCAGCTGGTCACGTAAACGACTAACCGTCATGTCCATATCTTCGAGCGTGAAACCAATGTCCGATACTTCGGTTTCTAAACGACCACGCGTGATCGAGGTCTCACCCGCCAAATTAACTAGGTTTTCCAGAAGATCCGCAGAAACCTTAACGGCTTCCTGCCCCATTTTGGCATTTTGATCCAACAAAGCTTCACGAATAGATGGACCAAATTCTGGTGCTGGAATACGTTCTGCGAGAATCTCATCGCCTAGAATTAACTCTTCTGGCGCTTCTTCATCGTCATCAAGGTGCGTCAGCTCTTCCAGTAAATCTTCATCGGATAATTCAAAGACGTCAGCAGATACATCATCTGCTTGAGAAGGCTCTTCAAGGAATGACGACTCCAACTCACTCTCTATTTCAGAAAGATCGAGTTCTGGAATATCTTCGTTCAAGATCTGACTGTGGTCGGTAATACTGTCGAGTTTATCCTCTCCATCTTCAGCATGCGATGCCCCAGAACTCAGCTCTTCAATCGCCTGCCCAATCTGATCCACTCGCTCAAGAAGATCGACAAAGAAGGCTTCCGTTAAATCATCGGAGCTCTCTTCTACATGGGTCTCTAAATCATGAGACTGCTGTGCTAACACATCTAATTTGGCCAGCTTAGCACCGCCTTTGAGCGTATGAAGGACTCGCAATACTTCATCTTTTTGGGCCGAACCATATGGATCTTGAGCCCAGGCATGACAGGCATTATCAAGTAGCTCTGCCAGCTCTGACGCTTCTTCAATAAAGATCTCAGAAACTTCTAAGGCCGCTGCGTCTAGCGCAGAGATGCCAAGCACACTCAAGTCAAAATCATTGTCGTCAGCAGTGACTTGATCATCAGGTAACTCTGACAGCGTTGTATCGCTGTCATCGAGCTCACTGACAAATTCAACACTGGAATCCTCAGAAGAATCAGTGTCACCAAGATCTAATTCGCTTAACGCGGCTTCAAAATTGCTGTCGTCGACGTCACTATCATCCAGTGACTCATCAACATCCAGGTCAGGAAGTAAGGTGTCTATTTCAGATAATTCATCCGAATCAGAAGTAACACTCTCTTGATCCAACGAGGCTAGGTCGAAGTCATCTTGTGCTTCTGCCTCAGGTTCAAGAACAACATCTTCACTATCAACAACCTCAATCGCATCCTTCACTTCTTCAGTGTCATCGGATTCCGAATCCATCGATGTCAGATTTGAAGATTGATGCAACACAGCTTCATCGTAGCTTCCTGTACGACAATATTGTGTAATCGCTTCAATCAAATCTGGAGCTGCACTTGGCATGTGTTGACGCTGCACCGCCTCAATCATATCGCCAAGACGGTCGTGACAAGATCTTAGTAACTCAATTAATTCTTCTGAACTGGTGAACATACCGTTCACCAAGCCTTCATAGAGGTTCTCAAGCTCATGGCCCAGATCTCCAACCGGAGACAGTTCGGCCATTCGCGCGCCTCCCTTCAACGTATGCAATTCACGCTGAAGCTCAGCAACTGGCGTCAAGTCGTCTTGTTGATCCGCCCATTGCTCAAGATGCTCAGTAATGCTGTCCAGAATTTCTTCCGCTTCTTCCAGGAAGATTTCCACCAGTTCCGGATCTACATTCTCACTCAGCGACTGCGGTGCTGAATCAACCAGTTCTTGATCCGCTTGCTCCCTCAGCTCATCAATCTCATTATTCTCTGCTAACGATTCACTCTCGGTAGCAGACGACATATGATTAAGGATTCGCTGCTCTAGTTCCGGATACGATACAGGCTCTTTATTTTCATGAATGTCTGAAACCTGTGTTGCAATGGCGTCATGGCAATCTTGCAGCAACTCAATTAACGGCTCGCTGAAACCAAAACGCCCTTCCGATAAACCTTCATAAAGATTTTCCAATTCATGGCACAAGTCACCAATCGGCTTAATCTCAGCAAGGCGAGCGCCACCCTTTAAGGTATGAATAGCACGTTGCAGTTCCTGAACTGGTTCAGCGTTATCCAGCTGTCCGCGCCACTGCTGTAGGTTTTCATCCAGATGAGACACGATGTCGTCGGCTTCTTCCAGGAAGATGCTAACAAGTTCACTGTCCTCTTCCTCGTCTTCGGCAACACTTTCAACGACCTCTGTCGCTTCAATCGATTCAGCGTCCTGAACACTTCCATATTCATCGAACTCATCAACCAACGCCGCCAGATCATCATCAGACGCTAACTCATCCAATGTGAAGTCGTCTTCCTCCGAATCCGCAAGTTCGAGTTCTTCAAGAGACTCAGAAAGTTCAGCTTCCACCAGTGAAGTAAAGTCATCTTCTGAAATATGAACCCCGCTGGTTGCTAACTCCGGTACGTCTTCGAGAGTTACATTTTCTAGCGGATCAACCAGTTCAGGACGACTCAACGCATTCACTTCAGAAACTTTGGCTTCGGTCGACGCCAGCGCTTGCCCTGCTGCAAGAAGATCCATCAACGACACTAGCGACTCGTAACCTGAATCCAACACATCAAAGAATTGTGCGTTCGGAGTTCCATCCAGTCGGATAATGTCTTTGATCAGATGATTTAAAGCTTCCGCTACGTCCGCAAACGCATTGACTCGAGCCATCCGCGCCGCTTTCGCTAATGTTTCAAATTCCGCATCCAGATCATTCGCAAGTTGCGTACTTAATGCATCGGCACGCCATTGTTGAATCACCAGTTCAATATCACCAAGAATATCCATACCTTCCATAAGGAAGATATTCATCATTTGATGATCAGGAGATGTATCAACTTTGGTTGGCGCGTCTGCGTCATCTCGACGGGTTTCACTCGGCAAACGAGATTGCGAATTAGTAAAAGTTTCTAACCAATCACTATCAATCTCCAACGTCACGGTAACCTGAGATTCTAATTCAGCGACCGCTTCGCGAATCCAGTTCGCGGCATCCTTGAGTTGAGAAACCAATAATTGGTCTGCCAACAAATGCGCAGCGCGCGCCTCTTTAACGACTTTCTCACACGTACCAGCAAAATCAGCGATTGGGGTAACCGCCGCCATATGAGCACTACCTTTTAAGGTATGACAAGCACGCTGAACATCATCCGTTAGCAGGGCAGAATCTTTATAGAGATTTTCCTCAACGTAGGCATCCAATACATCGAGATGCGTTAAGGCTTCACCACGGAATATTTCTAATAAGCTGGATGATTCTTCGCTATCCAGAAGAATCTCATCACTGAGATCATCCGTTTCACTTAACGACTCCAGAGTTGGCAAGGTATCCAATTCAGAGTCAGGAATAGACAAAGACTCAGCGAGCTGAGCGGTAATGTCTTCCGGCGCTAAATCAAACTCTTCGGTATCGTCTGATGCAAGACTGTCCTCAGACGCAGTTAACTGATCGAGCGAAAGCTCTTCTTCCACATCGTTAACATCGATGTCCGCATTCAAGTCAGCGGTGTCTAAACTCACTTCTGACAATACGTCTAGATCACTGATTTCCTCAGAAGTATTCTCAAGGCTTTGATCTTCAAGGTTCTGCTCTTGAAGATCTTGAGCCTGATATGGTTTGCCATCGACAATGCCGTCTGCCGCATCCATCATACTCTGAGTATCAATAGCTGCCTTCTCACCCTTTGCAAAAGCAGAAACCAACTCAGGCAAGACACCACACACGTCATCAATCAAAGCAAATAGATCAGGTGAGGCCTGAATCGTTTGATCGATAACACGGTTAAGCATGTTTTCAATTTTCCAGGCCAGCTCCCCGACCTGTTCCGCACCAACAAGACGTCCACTGCCTTTCAGCGTATGGAATGCACGTCTTACTTCCGTTTGTGCATCAATATTTTCATAGTCCGCTTTATATTGCGGTAAGAACTCGGCAATGGTTTCCTGAACTTCTTCGGCTTCTTCGATGAAAATTTCGATAATTTCATCATCAATCATACTATCCGATTCTTCGGTCTCAGCAGCCGTTTCAGGTACAGCGTCATTCTCGGAAGCGCTATCGGCAGAAACTTCAGCGCTTTCAGTGATGACAGTCTCCTCTTCAAGAAGAGAGGCTAGTTCATCATCAGAAGCCATTCCTACATTCAGATCGTCTGAAGTGGTTATTTCAGGAATGTCTGCATCCAGACCCAGCTCAATTTCTTCTTCAACCTCTAATTGAGGTATCAAAGAGTCATCGGTTACATCAGGAAGCTCAAATTCAAGATCAGTTCTTTCCTCAGAAACCAGACCGAGATCTAACCCATCATCAGAGGTTTCAAGTACAGGAATGTCAGAACCAAGAGCATCCTCAGTAGAGTTAAGATCAATGCTATCCAGTTCAAGCTCTGGCAGCTCTTCATCATCGGGTACTTCAGATAAGCTTTCTTCCAACCCCGCAATAGGGCCTTTTTCAGAAAACTCAGGTGTAAAATCATCAGCAGATTGGGCGGCCAACTCTATAGTTTCATTAGCATCTTCAGCTGAATCCGATACCGTCTCATCGAGGACAGGTAGATCCAAACTGACATTATCGTCTACCGAAGCAATTGAACTATCCTCAGCAGCGACATCCAAATCAATCTCATCGCCATAATCATGCTCAGAAAGCGGCGTATCTTCAGCTTCAAAGCCTAAGGATTCCAATGACTGACCAGTCAGTGAAGCAATACTTTCAGCAGCAACCTGCAGAACCGAACCACCTTCTTCCTGGCTGTTTTCAGCAACACGCTCAAGATAATAGTCAACACCGGCAACCGCATCCGCCAGACTGTCCATCATATCCCACGTTGGTTCTTCCGGCGTTTCAGACAACAAACGTGATTCGATGATTTCGCGTGTCTGCGAGAGAATTGACGAGGCTTGAGATAACTGAGGCACCATTGCCAAAGCGCCTTCCACGCCTTTGAGCAGTTCAGGTACAGGGGCAATTTCAGAAGCATTCCATTGTGATGCGATGTAACCAATAATGGCGTCTTTAACTTGTTCTAATCCGTTACGACATTCTTTAACCACCGCAGATTGAGCGGTGTTTAACGCATCTATCGGAATATCAGAAGTAACTGTGCTCTTTGCCTTTCGTGACGCCGATGCATTAAGGCCCACTTCGACCATAAGTAATTCACTGGCAATCGACATCAGTTCTGAATGTTCTGGCTTCTCTTGTTCAGATACCCAATGATTAATTTTATCGATTTGGTCCAGCAAGGCTTTGCGTTGAGGCCCCAAGCCCAATACCGCAAGGGTGTCCGCAATCTGTTTGAAACTCGTCGCCAATTCAGTCAAGCGCTCAAAGTCATACTCTGATGAACGAGTGAAAAGATCAAATCGTTCTTTGAGATTTGCGAGTTCTTCCGAAAGCGCCTCGACAACAGAGCCCATTGCAGATTTGTAAGACCCCTGCAGAGCTTGATTACCCTGATCTTCAGGCAGTGCCGCAGTCAATCCAAACACTTGCTTAATACTGCGAACTGAAGGCGTTTCTGATTTCGATTTTGCAACGTAGTAGAGTAAATTCTTGGCCAACTCTTCTGGCACAGGATCATTCAGCGCCTTGTCGCCGTCAGCGATTAAGCGACCTATCTCTTTTTCCAGTTGGCGCAACAGAGTTTTAACGGCAAAGCTGTCCTCGACCGTATTATTGGACATCCCTTCAATGACCGCCCCTGCAATCCACCATAAGCGGGCCATCGGAGCTTCACCACACAATTGCTCAAGGTGCATACATGCTTTAGCCAGTGTGGCATAACTTTTGTCTAGACCTGTGTTACGAATAATACCCAAGAAACCTAACTTATAAGCTTCTCGTAAGCGCTTAAGCTTTTGTTTAATTTCCGAAGACGCAAATGAAAATTCGCCTTCCGACTTTAATGGGCTCAGATTTGGACTGAACAAAGAAGTTTCTGTCAGAAGACTTTCGCCACAAGCTGAGCGTAAGTCATTAAGGAGGGGGAGCAGAGTTACAGGTATATCTTCTCGACCCGACTGTAAATGTTCAAGATAGCCTGGCAATTGCAAGATAGCTTGCATTAACACTTCTTGCGCTTCTTTAGGCTCTGGCACTTTATTGTTAATGAGAGCTTGAGCAACCTTTTCCATTTCTTCGGCAAGAAGCGCAGCACCATAAAACTCCACCATCTGAAGCGTACCATGTACCTGGTGGATGTAGGTCAAACAGAAACGCATGCGAGTGCCATCTTCTGGCGACTCAACATAAGCTTCAAGCGCCTGTTCCGCTTGCTTCAAAGTTTCTTCAATTTCACCTTTTACCCATTCAAGGGCAACATAATCGCGGTGCTCAGTCATAATGACTCCAATCTCACCTTATATGCTCTTTAGCTGCTCACTCTAAAACGGTTATGCTTTAAAGCGCTCAAATGCTAATACGTTCCTACTGTCTACTTGTCGAAGCTTAGGGTGACTCCAATCAGTCACTTCTCCTAATCCTAATACTAAAACACCACCGATTTTTAGTCGTTCCGCTAGTCGGTTAACTACTTCTTTTCGGCGCCACTTTCTCAAATATATCAGCAAGTTTTGACAGAAGATGATATCCATATCGCGTATTGGAACACGATCAAGATCCAGAATATTAACTCGAGCAAAGCAGACTCTATCAGCAATGCTCTGTTTAATTTTTATTTTGTTATCCAGCTTGTCATAAGAGTCCTGGTACGTTTCAGGAATCCATTCGGCTTTTCGAGCTTTATAGTTACCCGCTTTGGCACTACTAATGGCGGATAAACTGATGTCCGTTCCGATCACACCATAGCCAATTCTATCAACCGCTGATAATGACTTATCAGCTAACATGGCAAGGCTATAGCTCTCTTCTCCAGAAGAACATCCAACACTCCAAATCTCAATCGAACGAGCTCTGTCATTCTGACAAATCAGCTCATCAATGTAAGATTCCAAATAAGTAAAGGAGTCAGGGTGTCTGAAGAATTGTGTTTCCTGAACGGTCAGGGTATCGACTAACTCAGACCACTCTTTAAAGCCATTTCGCTCGTCAGTCACATATTCCAAGTAACTTTCATAATCATCGATATTAAGTAGTTTCATTCGACGATTTAAGCCACCTTGAAGATACGACCTCAGGTGATCTGCCAGTTGAAGCCCCGTTCTTTGCTCGATAAGCGCACGCCACTGCTCATAGCTATGATCATCAAATTGACCATGCATTGAGTGCTGAAGCCTCTTATCACTATGGGCTTCATCTTGACTAGACATGCGCGATTGCCAACCCTCTTATTGCTAGACAACAAACCCAGGCTTATACCTGGGCGTGTTCTTCCTCAACGGTTGGAACCAACTCAGAGTCAGGAAGTTTAAAGCCTGCAACCGACTCACGAAGGTGGTTTGCCAGCTCTGCCAGGTTACCAATCGATTTCGCTGTTGCCGTTGTACCAGAAGATGTCTGTGATGTAATTTCCTGAATCACGTTCATCGTATTCGAAATATGACCAGCAGATGATGCCTGCTGACGAGCTGCATTCGAAATGTTCTGAATCAAATCAGCCAGGTTCTTCGATACCGTTTCAATTTCTTCCAGTGCCACACCCGCGTCTTGCGCCAAGCGAGCTCCTGTTACCACCTCGGTGGTGGTTTGTTCCATCGAAATTACCGCTTCGTTTGTATCGCTCTGAATTGCTTTTACCAGAGATTCAATCTGCTTCGTTGCAGCGGCCGAACGCTCCGCCAGACGTTGAACCTCATCCGCAACCACGGCGAAGCCTCGACCGGCTTCACCCGCCATAGATGCTTGAATTGCCGCGTTCAAAGACAGAATATTGGTTTGGTCAGCAATGTCGTTAATCAAAGATACGATGTCACCAATTTCTTGCGACGACTCACCCAGACGTTTAATACGCTTCGAGGTTTCTTGAATCTGCTCACGGATCGTATCCATACCATTAATGGTGTTCTGTACAACTTCAGCACCTTTGTTTGCGATCGCAACCGATCGCTCTGCTACCGCGGATGATTCAGCGGCGTTCGCAGATACCTGATCAATAGATACTGCCATTTCGTTAATCGCCGCCGAGGCTCCCGCAATTTCTTGCGCTTGGTGCTCGGATGCTTCCGCCAAATGCATCGCTGTCGCCTGAGTTTCTTGGGCTGCCGCCGAAACCTGTACCGCGGTCTCGTTAATCGCAGATACCAGACCACGCATCTGATCGACCGCGAAGTTAATAGAGTCAGCAATCGCGCCGGTAAAGTCTTCGGTTACCGTTGCCTGAGTCGTCAAGTCACCATCTGCCAGATCAGCAATTTCATCAAGAAGTCGAAGAATCGCAGTTTGGTTTTGCTCATTACTGTCTGCTTCTTCCAAACGCTCTTTCTCAGTTTCTTTATAAACAACGTAACCGTAACCTGCGCCACCAAAGAACAGAGCAATCAAACAGATATAAACACCCATCGCGGTCTTATAGAACGGACGATCGTCAGATAATGTCTGGAATCGAACCGCCAACGCAGAGGTAGACTTCAACAAATCTTGGGAATCAATAAAAATGGAGTTTGCAGATTCACGAACGTGGAAAAGATCAGGGGAGTTATCAAGAATCTCGTCAACGCTGCCGCTTACGAATTCAAACAAATCAGAAATTTCTTCAAGGCTGTATACCGCTTCTTCATCTTCTACCTGAGAAATATTCATTGCAACGTTGCCTTCCAGCATGCCGCTCAATACTCGCCCAAATAGACTTGCATCTCGACCGAAGTTATCAGCAGCTAATACTGCATCATCACCACCAGCCAATACTTTATTGACACTACGAGCAATACGTTCCGCTAATAAGGATTGTTTCTGAGCAATTACAACCTGTTCAGCCGGAGCATCTACTTCAAGAAGAATTTCTACAACTTCTTCGTATTCAATTTGCAACTGAGGAATCGTTTCGTTGAGTGTTTCCGCTACTTCATGAAGCGTCAGTACAACTTCTTGAGACTCAATGATCTGGTCAGCATTATCACGAACACGGCCCCATACGGTTTGCAAAGAGTCCATTTCTGATTGAACCGATTCTGGGCTTGGTGGGAGATCAACCTCAGGATTACCTTTCAATAGGTTCGTCCAGTGTTGTTCAAACGCTTGCCGGGTCATCTGAAGTTGGTTAAAGGCTTCTTCTTTACCGCCCGCTGCCTCGGTGGAGTTCTTAGCAATTGCCTGAGACAGAACTCGTAATTCACCAGCGTTTGCAATGTATTCTTTATCTCGTGCACCTTCGACTGTCTGAATCCATGAGGTCACAAATAGCCCTATGATCGCTAAGATCATTAAAACTACCGAGCCACCCATTAATGGATTTTCGAACAGTTTACTGGTGTTAATACCACCTGTTGCTTTCATGCTTCGGACTCCCAGCCGCATTTCTTATTCTTACAAGTTTGTATCCAAAAGCGATTCAGTAATTCACTACACCGCTACTTGAACGAACTCTTGATCCTGGGCCAGCTTAAACAAGCTAATCACTGTCCACAGTCGATCATCCCTTGGAAACTCACCCATCACATAAGGGCGAACTTCATCAATAATAGCAGCTGTTGATTTTTGGAACGCGTCTGCTGGGAAATGCTGCATCCCCATCACTTCATCCACAATCAAACCAGCCAGTATTCCTTTATAATCAACAACCAACACTTTCCTCGTGCGCATCAACTTATTGGAGCTCGAGCCCAGATACGATGCAAAATCCATGATAGGCAATAAACGCCCCCGGACATTGGCAATGCCTTTGACCCAGGGCTTCACACCAGGAATTTGAGTAAATCGAGGGACATCCAATACTTCGACCACTTCGCCCAAAGGCGATAAAAAGCGCCCTCCGGCCACACGAAACGCTACACCACTCCAGGTTTTAACAGCCGCTTCTTGCGCAGGCAAACCTGCTGCATGAATTCGGCTTTTGGCAGCAAGTTCCTGTAAGATCTTAAATGGATTCATTATATGTTCAGGTTATTGTTGTTTTTGAAATGAAATTAATCGTCTAAAGGTTCGCCTGCCAGCGCTTTATTCACAGTCGTCATTAGCAGGTCTTCCTGAACAGGCTTAACTAAATAACCTTTAGCGCCCTGACGTTTACCCCAGACCCGATCAGTTTCCTGATCTTTGGTTGTAACGATGATAACGGGAATATGTGCAGTTTCTCCGCCCTTAGACAGCTGGCGGGTAGCCTGAAAACCGTTCAATCCAGGCATAACGATGTCCATCAATACCAGTTCAGGCTGTTCCTGCCTGGCCAGTGCTACACCATCAGCACCGTTTTCTGCATTTAATACTTCATGACCGTGCTTTTCCAACATTGTTTTAAAAGCAGCGGTTTCGGTTGGCGAATCATCAACGATCAATATGCGCGCCATTCTTTTCTCCAGTTCTATAAAGACAATTCAGTTCAAACTAGTCTTTCTTGAGATGTGCTTTAATTGCACCAAGCAGCTCATCTTTACTAAACGGCTTAGTCAAATACTCGTCAGACCCTACGATGCGGCCTTTTGCCTTATCAAACAAACCATCTTTACTCGACAGCATGATTACAGGGGTTGACTTAAATGCACTGTTATTTTTGATCAGAGCACATGTTTGATAACCATCCAAACGAGGCATCATAATGTCCACAAAAATAATATCCGGATGTGTATCAGCAATCTTTGCTAATGCATCAAATCCATCGGTTGCAGTAACCACAGTACATCCAACTTTTTTAAGTAGAGTTTCAGCAGTTCGACGAATCGTCTTGCTATCGTCGATTACCATCACTTTCAAACTCTCAAAGTTTTCATCCATAATTCGGCCTTTTCTACCGTTCGCAATAGTTCTTGTTTTAGCCGCGAAAAGGCTCCCTTTTAATTCAGCGAGCCAAGAAACACTAACTGGTCAGTTGTAACATAGAACTTAAGTTTAAATCCATCTTAATTAAAGCTCTATTCCACGGAATTACAAAAAAACACATCTATTCTCAATGAAAACTGAACAAATACTCCAACAATTTACTCTAAGGTTAAGATTAAATTAGCTATTTACTTCACTCATTATTAGGCGTCTAAGACCAAACTTAAGTACAATAGCGCCCGCACAAGACAATTAAGGCACGGTATTTTCATGACTATTAAACTCGGCATCGTGATGGATCCCATCCAATCCATCAACTACAAAAAAGATACATCTTTAGCCATGCTCTGGGCAGCCCAAGATCGCAATTGGGAGTTGTTCTATATGGAACCGAGCGATCTGTATCTTGAAGATGGCGATGCCCGCGCCAATAGCCGCACCTTATCCGTATTCAAGTCCGACAAGGAATGGTACAAATTCGGTACAACTCAAGACATTGAATTGTCAGAGCTCGATGTCATTCTGATGCGCAAAGATCCACCATTTGATAATGAATTCATTTACGCCACGTATTTATTGGAGCGCGCAGAGCAAAAAGGCACATTGATCGTAAATAAACCGTCCAGTTTACGAGACTGTAACGAGAAGATGTATGCCACCGCATTTCCTCAGTGCACACCTCCGCACCTAGTATCGAAAGACACTCAACGCTTGAAAGCTTTTCATGAAAAACATCAAGACACCATTTTTAAGCCGTTAGACGGCATGGGCGGCTCATCTATCTTCCACGTTAGAGCCCAAGACACTAACTTATCGGTCATCATCGAAACACTGACCAATCATGGCGCCCAACAGATTATGGCTCAGAAATACCTTCCTGAGATCAGCGAAGGCGACAAACGAATTCTTATGATTAATGGCGAACCAATCCCATATTGCTTAGCAAGAATTCCCGCAGCCGGCGAAAGCAGGGGTAACCTGGCAGCAGGCGGCAGCGGAGAAGTCCGACCACTGAGCGACCGCGATCGCTGGATCTGCGATCAAGTATCAGAAGAGCTGAAAGCAAGACAACTTTATTTCGTCGGATTGGATGTGATCGGAGACTATTTAACCGAAATTAACGTCACCAGTCCTACCTGCTTACGAGAAATTGCCAACGAAACCGGCATCGACATCGCCGGAAAGCTAATGGATGTAATTGAATCCGAGCTCCAACAACGGAAGCCCCTTTAATATCATACCCCAGGTCTTGTACAAACCAAGACCTGGGATTAGAGCCCAAGAGCAAGCAAAAACTTATCGATGGGAGTCACAATTCCATCATATTCCCTTGCTCGATCCCATTAAGCACGTTAACTTAGCCATACGTTCCGAAGTCAATCAGTAATACCTCATGCAGTCAGGCACAATTCACAACCCAGGCCTCAGCCCATCACCTCAAAATCTTCAGGGTGACGCGCCTCAAACCATTACTCCTAAAATATCTTCTTCTGATCGCCTGGGTTTTACCGTATTTCTCGCCATCGCCCTCCATCTCGTTCTTATCATGGGCATTGGCTTTGAGGTTTTGAAAACGTCAAACAAACCAGCAACACTGGAAGTAACGCTTGCCAAGTTTGAACACCATAAAGAACCCGAGGACGCTGACTTTTTGGCTCAGATGAATCAACAGGGCAGCGGCCAACCCATTGAAAAGGCGCAACAACTTACCACGACCGAACGAGCTGAGATCCAAGCGCCCAAAGTCAATAAAACATCACCAACGATGGAAGCCGTTGCACCCGCTGAAATTGACCAACAAGAACAAACGGAAGTCACGGTAACGCCGATTCCTGAGCAGTTAACCAGTCCAAAAGACATCCTTAGCAAACCCAAGGCAGAACAACCTAAACAAGCTAAGCGATTACTTCAGCGATCTCTAGAAATTGCCAGTCTTGAAGCGGAGCTGGATTATCAACAAAAAGTACTGACGCGCAGCCCACGCATTCGCACCATTACTACGACCTCAACCAAACGCGCCTCCGACGCCTATTACGTCAAAGCCTGGCTGGACAAAGTCGAACGCGTTGGCAATTTAAACTACCCTGAAAAAGCGCGCCAGCAAGGAATTTTTGGTGACCTGCGCTTGCTTGTTTCTCTCCTACCTAACGGCGCCCTAAAAGAAATCCGGGTGCTTGAGTCTTCAGGCCACAAAGTACTCGATGATGCAGCAATTCGAATTGTTCGACTTGCTGCACCCTTCGCACCATTTCCTGATGATTTAATAAAAGATACGGACGAACTCGAAATCATTCGCACCTGGAGATTTCAAAAAAACAATGTCCTTTCCCAGTATTAGACCTATAGTGATAGATAGAACCTCTTTGGAGTCGGTATGGATAGTTTGAGACATCACTTTCTAATCGCTATGCCCCATCTACAAGGTGACATCTTCACTGGCTCCTTAACCTACATCTGTGAGCACAATGAAGAAGGCGCATTAGGACTGATCATCAACAAACCGCTCCCGGTTAAACTCAGTGAAATCTTACTTGAGCTGGATGTATACCCTAGCGTGGAAAGCGAAACGATGCCGGTTCTTGCAGGCGGACCGGTAAGCACCAACCAAGGCTTTATCCTCCATAATGATCCAGACTTTATCAGCAACTCCTTAAGAACCGGCCCAGGTACATTCCTTACCACATCAAAAGACATGCTGGTGTCACTCGCAGAACATCGCGGTCCAAATAAGTTTTTGGTGACACTGGGTTACGCCGGCTGGGATGCAGGTCAATTGGAAGATGAATTAAGTAATAATGTATGGTTAACGTGTCCGGCACACTCAGACATTCTGTTTGATCTCGATCTGGAACAAAGGTTATCTGCAGCAACCAGAACCTTAGGTATCGATCCTGAACAACTGAGCTCAGAAACCGGTCACGCATAAACATCGCTCAATTATTCAGTTCACATCCTCGCAACATCCTTTATCATTCCACTCTCAGCTGCCGATCAGGAACCCTCTTTTCATGCCCACAATTAAACAAGCCCTCTCCTTCGACTATGGCATCAAACGCATCGGCGTAGCCGTGGGCCAAACCATCACAGGCACGGCGACCGCATTGAATCCCTTGAAAGCAAAGGACGGCATACCAAACTGGCAGGATATTGAGTCACTGATTAAAGAGTGGCAACCCGATATTTTATTAATCGGACTGCCGTTAAATATGGACGGAACAGAAAGTGAGATGTCCAAGCGCGCCCGGAAATTTGCAAACCGCCTTCACGGCCGCTTTGGAAAACCTTTTGAAATGGTCGATGAACGCCTGAGTAGCGAAGAGATCAAATACGACCTTCGCGACCAAGGCATTCATGACTTTGGTGCCCACTCAGTGGACGGTATGGTGGCTAAGATTTTATTCGAAAGTTGGATTGCGCAACAGGCAAACTAATTACCCACAACCACTTCTTTGTTAAAAGACTTTTCACAGTACTTACAACGCATCTTGACCTGTGCATCGCCGGAATCAGCCTCACCCTTTACACTGATGTAAAAATAGCTATTCACAGGCTCATTGAGGGAGATACAGTTGGAATTCGGACACGGAAACACCCCAACCAAAGTATCCGGTAACTGCATGCCAAACTTATTCACTACTTCGTAGTCGTCAATCACATTAATGGTCGCAGAAGGTGCAAATAAGGCCAACTGATGAGCTTCGTCCTCAGTAAACATACGCCCTTCGACTTTAATAATGTCCTTTAATCCATGATTTTGACTGGGCAAATTCATCCCCACAGTAATGCGCTTACCGGCAGACTCCAGATGGAGACGCTTTAGAATGCGAATACCTTGCCCTGCAGGAATATGATCGATCACTGTGCCTTGCTGAATCGCTTCAACCTGTAATTTCTCAGACATACCATCTACTCCTATTCAAAATCCGCATTTAAGACCAAAGCCAATAGAGCTTCACGCGCGTAAACCCCGTTTTCGGCCTGCTGGAAGTAGTAGGCATGAGGCGTTTGATCCACTTCGACATCGATTTCATCGACCCTAGGCAGAGGATGTAACACCTTCATGGTTTCTTTTGCAGAGCCTAGCATGCTGGCCTTCAAAATAAACTTAGAGGCCATGTGCATATATTCAGTTTGATCAAAGCGCTCTTTCTGAACCCGCGTCATATAAAGAATATCGCATTCAGAAATCACCGACTCGAGATCCTCTGACTGATGTAAAGTCACCCCATTATCCTGAAGATCCTCAACAATGTAGTCAGGCATCGCCAACTCACCCGGTGCCACCAAATAGAACTCACAATCAAATTTCGACAAGGCCTGAGCCAACGAATGTACCGTTCGCCCGTATTTCAAATCCCCAACAAGGGCAACTTTCAGCCCTTCGAGCGTTCCCTGGGATTCATAGATAGTGTAAAGATCCAACAAAGTTTGAGTTGGATGCTGGTTCGCACCATCACCACCATTGATCACAGGTACACTTGAGAACTCGGAAGCCAAGCGGGCAGCCCCTTCCTGCGGGTGACGCATGATGAAGGCATCCGTGTACGAGGAAATCACCTGAACCGAATCGGCCAAGGTTTCACCTTTTTTCGCCAGCGAGGTATTGCCAGCATCATCAAACCCGACCAGCGAACCACCCAAGCGCAACACCGCGGTCTCAAACGACAAGCGCGTTCGAGTGGAGGCTTCAAAAAAACAACTGGCGATCACCTTCCCTTTCAGCAAATCGGGCTCCGGCTGCACCTTTAAACGGCCTGCTGTTTTAATAATTAATTCAATGTCTTCGCGGGAAAGATCCGATATTGAGACAATGTGCTTCTGATAGAGAGGATTTGTCATATGAGCAACACCAAGCCGTTTTAGGTTCTGGTTATTTTTGGTAAATCGTCTTTGCTAACGCCGTTTAACCGGACTGCTTACATAGCAAGCCCTAACAAACAGACAAAAAAAAGCCTCTGACAATGTCAGAGGCTACAAAAAGGAATCCACAGCAGGCAGGAAGCCAAAATAAACGCTACCAATTCGACTCACAATCATCATGATCACATTCTGTTCCTGCCCAAATGAAGCCATCACCACAATAGCTTCATGCATAAACCGGCGCGAATTATACACTCCGCATAAAGTGAATCAAGTCACACGGTTAAGTTTTTGTTCAATTTTATCCAGTCATTATTAACGACGGTGATAATCGTCGTCATCCAAGGTTAATCCGCTGTTGGAATTCAACATCTGCTCCGGATCAGCATCAGCCCCCATCTTAATCATTAAGCGCAGGTCATTTGCAGAATCCGCATGAGACAAGGCATCGGCGTATGTAATCTCGCCCTGACTGTAGAGATCGTACAATGCACGATCGAAGGTCTGCATTCCCTGTTCCGTAGAACGATTCATCAACTCTTTCAGTTTATGCACCTCGCCTTTGCGGATTAAATCCGCCGCCAGAGGGGTATTCAGAAGCACCTCAACCACAGCTCGACGACCTTTACCATCTGGCGTCGGTACCAATTGCTGAGCAACAATGGCTTTCAGGTTCAACGATAAATCCATCCACACCTGATTGTGCGTCTCTGGAGTAAAAAAGTGAATAATACGGTCCAGCGCCTGGTTGGCGTTGTTGGCGTGCAGTGTTGCCAGACACAAGTGACCGGTTTCTGCGAAGGTCACTGCATAGTTCATGGTGTCTTTGGTTCGCACCTCACCAATCATGATGACATCCGGAGCCTGACGAAGTGTATTCTTCAACGCCACTTCAAAGCTTTCAGTATCCAGTCCTACTTCACGCTGAGTAATAATGCAGCCTTGATGTTGATGGATAAACTCAATCGGGTCCTCAATGGAAATGATGTGACCTTTACTGTTTTTATTCCTGTGCCCAATCATCGCCGCCAAAGACGTGGACTTACCTGTACCGGTCGCACCCACAAAAATGATCAAGCCACGACGAGTCATCGAAAGCTCTTTAAGCACTTCCGGCAACCCAAGATCTTCAATGGTTGGGATTTGAGTTTCAATACGACGCAACACCATACCCACCAAGTTACGCTGATAGAAGGCACTCACACGAAAACGACCAATGCCTCGCGCACTGATCGCAAAGTTACACTCGCGCTGCTCTTTAAACTCTTTACGCTGGGTTTCTGTCATCACCCCTAGCACCGTTTGGCGCGTTTCTTCTGGTGATAGTGGATTTTTGGTTAACGGTGTTAACTTACCATTCAGCTTCACACTCGGCGGAATACCCGCAGAGATAAATAAATCAGAAGCTTCGTTTTCAACCACGTATTTTAAGAGTTTTTCAATTTCCACCAGTGTTACCTGTTACTTATCCTTGAATGTATCCTTTAGCGTCCTAAAGGAATGATAATTCCATCAATGGATGCTCACCTAAAAATTATCAGGCATTTTAGCTTTCTCGCGTGCTGCATCGACCGAAATTAAATTCTTCTGCAACAGCCCCTGTAGGCATTGATCCAGCGTCTGCATCCCCAGAGAACCACCGGTCTGAATGGCCGAATACATTTGCGCCACTTTATCTTCACGAATTAGGTTCCGAATCGCAGGCGTACCAATCATGATTTCATGGGCTGCAACACGGCCCCCACTGATTTTCTTCATCAGTGTTTGTGAAATTACGGCTTGCAGGGATTCTGACAACATGGATCGAACCATGGATTTCTCTTCGGCGGGGAATACATCGACAATACGGTCAATGGTTTTAGCCGCAGATGTGGTGTGCAAGGTTCCGAATACCATGTGCCCTGTTTCCGCAGCCGTCAACGCCAGACGAATGGTCTCGAGGTCACGCATCTCACCGACCAGAATGATGTCCGGGTCTTCACGTAATGCAGATCTGAGTGACTCATTAAATCCAAGTGTATCCCTATGCACTTCACGCTGGTTAACCAAACACCGCTTACTTTCATGAACGAATTCGATAGGGTCTTCAATGGTCAGAATGTGTTTGTACTTACTTTCATTCAAATAGTCGAGCATAGCCGCTAAGGTAGTCGACTTACCGGAACCCGTTGGCCCCGTCACCAAACACAAACCTCTTGGCTGATCAGCAACACGTCTAAATACTTCACCCATACCCAAGTCTTCCATGGTCAACACCTTGGAAGGAATGGTACGAAACACCGCGCCTGCGCCTCGGTTCTGGTTAAACGCATTCACACGGAAACGGGCGACACCAGGTACTTCAAACGAGAAGTCGGTCTCTAGAAATTCTTCATAATCTTTTCGTTGCTTATCGTTCATGATGTCATAGATAAGCGAATGAACTTGTTTGTGATCCATAGGAGGAACGTTAATACGTCTCATGTCTCCATCCACACGAATCATAGGAGGCAGACCCGCCGACAAGTGTAAATCCGATGCGCCTTGTTTCGCACTAAATGCCAACAGTTCCGTAATATCCATGCAACCTTCTCCAGACTATGTCTCGTATTAAGACCGAGCTACTTCTATTTATTTTTACGACAATATCAAAAAACACTTTAAAATTAACGCTCAACTTCAAAAAACTTAGTATTTTTTTGAATCTGAATCAACGACTTAAGTTACAACCCTTAACAATCACATTAAAGCTAGCAAAGTAACTTTCCTCATCGGACTCACCAAATAACTAGAGTTTTTCTATGTCGCCATTAATATTAGGCATAACTTGACGGTTTGTCTTAGCCATTTTTGGTCAACCGTACAATTTGTTGGTCTCCAAATCACCACCCTCAAACATAATGACAGAAATGACATGACCGAAATGACACAGCTCGCTGAACGCTTTCAAACCATTACATCGGATATTGCACAACACCCAAAACCACTTGGCCAGAGTGTAGATCTACTTGCGGTTAGCAAAACCCGATCAGGCGAAGAAATTCTGGAAGTCCATCAACTGGGACAACGCGCCTTTGGTGAGAATTACATTCAAGAAGCGGTGGATAAAATCCAACAACTCAAAGACTACGCCATTGAATGGCACTTTATTGGGCCGCTGCAATCCAACAAATCACGCTTAGCCGCAGAGAACTTTGCCTGGGTACACACCATTGATCGACTAAAGATCGCCAAACGATTGAATGAACAACGACCGGAAGCTATGCCACCACTCAATGTCTGCATTCAAGTCAACATTGATAGCGAGCCAACAAAATCCGGTTTTTTAGCCGATCAAGTCATCGAAGCGGCATTGGAAGTATCAACGTATCCCCATTTAACATTGCGCGGTTTAATGGCTATCCCACAGGCTACAGAGGATAAAGACCAACAACTACAGAGCTTTACTCGCATGAAGACCTTGTTTGATCAAGTGAAACTCACCTTGAAAGAAAGCAATATTGACGACCAAAAGTTCGATACGCTATCAATGGGGATGTCAGGCGACATGGAGGCCGCTATACAGTGTGGTGCAACTATCGTTAGAATTGGTACCGCGATCTTTGGCCCACGTCCGGCCAAACACCAGTAACGATAAAACTAAACACGCAAGACCTGAATAACTCATTACATAAGGATCACCCATGACGACTCCTAACATTGCATTCATCGGCGCAGGCAATATGGCATTCAGCATTATTGGAGGCTTAGTTAAACAAGGCGTTGATCCTAAAAAAATCTGGGCCACCAATATTGATCAAAGCAGCCTGGACAAGTTGGAACAAGAATTTCAGGTCAATACTACGCAAGATAATCATCAAGCAATCGCTCAGGCTGATGTTGTCGTTCTTTCTGTCAAACCGCAGATCATGAAAGACGTGATCACTGATCTATCCGAGTCACTAAAAGCCAAGAACCCATTGATCATCTCGATCGCCGCAGGCATCAAAGCTGAAACGCTTCAAGAATGGGTCGGACAACCGATGGCCATTGTTCGCTGCATGCCGAACACCCCGGCATTACTGCAGTGTGGCGCCTCAGGTTTGTACAAAACACCGGAAGTATCAGATGCCCAAGCCGAAGCTGCCGAACAGTTGATGAATGCGGTAGGCATCACTCTTTGGGTGAAAGACGAAGACGGTATAGATGCCGTCACCGCTGTCTCAGGCAGCGGCCCTGCCTACTATTTCTTATTTATGGAAGCGATGCAGCAAGCCGGTGAAGCCTTAGGTCTGGACAGTCAAACAGCCAAACAGCTGACCCTTCAAACAGCATTAGGTGCTGCAAAAATGGCACTGGAGAGCAGCGATGAGCCTTCCGAACTGCGTCGTAAAGTTACCTCACCGGGTGGCACCACTGAACAAGCAATTAACACCTTCCAGCAAGGTAATCTGGAGTCGTTGGTCAAAGAGGCCATGAAAGCGGCGTCGGATCGTTCGAAAGAACTGTCGAAAATTCTAGCTCAATAATTACAACAGATAATTGCTCCCGCTAAACGCTTTCAATATGATGCGTTTAGCTGGTTAGATAACAAGATACGAACAACAGGACTACTAAGAAGAGGATATCGCGTGTCAGGCCCATTAACCGAAGTCGCCTTATTGTTACTAAATACCTTTGTGAATCTGTATGTTCTGATTGTATTACTCAGATTCCTTCTGCAAGTAGTTAAAGCAGATTTCTATAACCCGGTATCTCAGTTTATCGTCAAAGCCACCAATCCTGTCTTGGTGCCCATTCGACGAATCGTTCCTGGTGTTGGCGGAATTGATCTCTCGTCCTTGATTCTTGCTTGGACAGTTGAGTTTATCGGCATGGGGTTGGTCTACGCTCTGGTATATGGGGGACAAATCCCGCCTATTTTGAATCTATGTGGCTGGGCAATTATTGCTCTGATTCAAACACTTTTAAACATTTATATGTTTTCGATTTTAATCATTGTGATTTTAAGCTGGATTGCACCGCAGAGTTACAACCCTGCGGTCTTACTTCTGCATCAACTAACAGGCCCGATGTTATCTCGCATTAGAAAAATTATGCCTGATATGGGTATGCTCGACCTATCCCCAATCGTAGCCTTCTTGCTTATTCAGGTTATTGAAATCTTTTTGCGACCCATTGCAGAAGCCATTGACTTCCCAAGCAAACTAACTCAATTAGCTCTTGGGCTTTAATCTAGCAACTCGAATCAGACATTTATCCAACAGAGAAGTCGAATGGTGTGCACAACACCGTTCGACTTCTTGATTGCCTTCATACTTTTCATTTCCACCTCTCAAAGTGCCCTAAAGATATCCTGAAGAATTCACCTTCACTCTTCAAATCTTCGGACAAACGGTCAAAAAACGAGACAAGTTAATAGTCATACTATTGCCTAACACCGTTCGTCGGCCCATACTGAATGGTTTAACACGCAACAACTATGAACAAAAAATAAACAACTATTATAACTAGCGGAAGTATTAACGAGGATTGAGTTCATGGCGTATAACGAATTCTCCAACCGAGTAGGGACTCACTGGGCTTGGAAGCAATCTCTTATTGAGAGCATCAGTCATTACGAAGAGTGGCTGAAACGCAATCAACTTCTTACCGAAGAAGCAAATACTCGTCTCCAAGAAACCATTCAAACACTCGGTCAAGATGACCTTCTGATCGCCTTTGTTGGTGAATTTTCACGCGGTAAAACTGAACTCATTAATGCGCTATTCTTTGCTGATTACGATCAGCGAATTTTGCCATCCAAGGCAGGGCGTACAACCATGTGCCCTACCGAGATCTTTTATGATCGCCAGGAAGAGCGCTGCTATATCAAGTTACTTCCAATCGAAACTCGCCAAGCCAACAGCAGCATGAGCGAGTTGTCTGAACTCGGCGACTGGTGGCATGAAATTCCGATAAATCCATCCGAACCTGAAACTATGGCGGACGCACTGAAACAAGTGTCAAAGGTTAAGAGCGTTCCTCCTAAACAAGCGCGTGATTTAGGTTTTGACCCACAGCATCTGGAGAAGTGTCCAGAAACATCGGGAATGGTCATCATTCCTTGCTGGCGACATGCGATTATTAGCATTGAGCATCCATTACTTAAACAAGGTCTTAGAGTTCTTGATACCCCTGGACTCAACGCATTAGGCTCTGAGCCGGAACTGACCTTGCGAATGCTGCCAAAAGCACAAGCAGTGGTCTTTGTGCTGTCTGCAGATACCGGTGTAACTGCCAGCGATATGGAAGTTTGGGAAACCCACATAGGCTCTCTCCCCCAATCTCGCTATATGGTTAAGTATGCGGTAATGAATAAAATTGATGCCCTCTGGGATGATCTGGATGGGCCGGAGATGGTGCAATCAGCAATCAATCACGTTCACCAGAACACCGCGCGCATTCTTGAATTAAATGCTGAAGACATCATGCCGCTGTCTGCGAAGCAAGGATTGGTGGCTAAAATCCGAGGCAATGACGAACTGCTCAAGAAGAGCGGCATGCAGCAACTAGAGAAAGCCTTAGCTCAGCGTCTGATTTCGACACGCGAACACATCATTCGCAATCAAATGCTTAAAGATATTACAGCTATGGCTCTCGCCAGTCGCGCAACCGTGTCTGGTCATTATCAAATGCTGCACGAACAATTGGATCAACTGGATAAAGCGCCTGACCAGAGTAAGGAAATTCAACGCCTTAATGAAAACCTAAAACGCGAATACGGCATTTATCAAAAGAAATTGCTAACCATTAAATCCAGCAAATCTTTGGTCAAGCAGCAATGGAAGATGCTCAATGAGAAGGCCTCTACCAAGGCACTAAACACCGCGATTCTGGAAGCTCACCACAAACTATTAGGCAGCTGGAGCACGCTCGGTATGGGTCGAGCCATTGAGCGTTTCTTCCTACATATTTCAAATGAATTACAGCATTTCAACAAAGAAGCGGAACTGGCCAACCGGATGCTGCATGGTATTTATGGGCGTTTTGAACAGTCGGGTGACCCCATTGAATCGCCTGAAATTGATTCAGAACGCTACTTAAAGGAATTGGACAAGCTTCATTTGCAAGCAGACAAGTTCCGAACGCACTTAAAAACCATTCTTACCGAGCAACACATAGTAGTTAAACGTTTCATCGGTACGCTGGTTAATCAAGTTAAAGAACTTCACAACGAGCTCAGAGACGAAGTGAATCACTGGCCAAACGAAGCCATTCGCCCATTGGTGCAAAATACTCATGAACACAAACGCATTCTTGAACAACAAATGATGCGTTTCAAAGAGTTAATTCAAACCGGCAAAACACGTAAACAGCAAAAAGCAATTACCGAAAAAATGCTGAAAGAGTTTGAAAATAACATTCGTGAGATCGATGCCATCTGTAAAGACATTCAGATGCCGGGTCAAAACAAAAATACCAAAGTCATTGACCTTCAAGAAGCGAAGAACAAGCTTCAGGCTGGCTAACCCCACTTTCATACCGTCTTTCTGGTTTTCTGAAACCGCACGGCGCATGAAAACTGATACCACAGGAAACTATTGAACCGGGCAGTCTCACCGTTTAGACTGCCCGTTCAGTATTTATTCTCACCGTAAAACAACGCCTTATGCCTACACAAATACCAGAGAACTCAGTCGGAATTGTGACACCGCAAGTCTTTTCTTTCGATGAACCACTGACATTGCGCTCAGGGCAAGAGTTACCCGCCTACGAGCTGATGGTTGAGACTTACGGCACACTGAATAATGACGCATCCAACGCCATCCTAATCTGCCATGCATTAAGTGGAGATCATCACGCCGCTGGCTATCACTCAGAAGAGGATAAGAAGCCAGGTTGGTGGGATAGCGCCATTGGGCCAGGAAAGCCCATTGATACAGATAAGTTTTTCGTGGTGGCATTAAACAACCTCGGCGGTTGTGCAGGCAGTACCGGGCCAACGTCAATCAATCCGGCTACGGGTAAACCGTACGGATCAGACTTCCCTATTTTCTGTGTGAGAGATTGGGTGAACAGCCAAGCGCGCCTTGCGGATCGTTTAGGCATACAAAAGTGGGCTGCAGTAGTCGGCGGCAGTCTCGGCGGAATGCAAGCCTTGCGTTGGTCAATCCAATACCCGGAACGAGTAGCTCACTGCGTGGTGATTGCTTCAGCCCCTAAATTGACTACCCAAAACATCGCCTTTAACGAAGTTGCTCGACAAGCGATTGTTAAAGACCCCGAATTCCATGACGGCTACTATCTGGAAAAAGACACCATTCCAAAAGGTGGCCTGATGCAAGCTAGAATGCTAGGGCACATTACTTACCTGTCCGACGATGGCATGGCTCTAAAATTCGGCCGTGATCTGAAAGCGGGCAAACTCAATTTCAACTACGACTCGGAATTTGAGATTGAAAGCTACCTACGTTATCAAGGCGAACGTTTTTCAGGTCAGTTTGATGCCAACACCTACTTATTAATGACCAAGGCGCTTGATTATTTTGATCCAGCTGCCGCCTACGACGACAACTTGGCCGAATGTTTAAAACAAGCACAATGCAAGTTCATGGTTATGTCGTTCAGTACCGATTGGCGCTTTTCACCAAAACGCTCCGAAGAAATCGTCAATGCGTTAATGGAAGCAGATAAAGACGTCAGTTATGTGGAAATTGAATCGGATAAAGGACACGACGCGTTCTTATTACCTATTCCAAGATACATGAGCGTGTTTCATGCCTTTATGGGACGGGTTGCTAACAATATCGGTCTGAATTGAAATCCACACGTATAGCAGTTAAACGACTCAATCTACGTCTTTACCTTTGAACCAATAGAGAAATCATATGAGTGACTCTCAGTTAAGAGCGGATCTGGACATCATCGCTAACTGGATCAAACCCAAGCAACAAGTCTTAGACTTGGGTTGTGGGTCTGGTCTGTTATTAGATCATTTGATTAAGTCCAAAGACATCACCGGCTATGGCTTGGAGATCGAAGAAGATGCAATCACTGAGTGTATTCTCAAAGGCATCAATGTCATCGAGCAAGACCTTGATAAAGGATTGGATAACTTCGAAGATCACAGTGTCGATACGGTTGTTATGACCCAAGCACTGCAAGCAGTGAAACGCCCGGATCTGCTGCTGGATGAAATGCTCAGAGTCGCCAACGAGGCTATCATTACCTTCCCTAACTTCGGTCATTGGAGCTGCCGTTTTTACCTGTTATTCAAAGGCAGAATGCCAATGTCAGAAGCGCTGCCATTCAGCTGGTACGACACACCAAATATTCACTTATGTACGTTCAAAGATTTTGAAGCCCTCTGCTATGATAAAGGAATCAAAGTCATTAATCGTACCGTGGTAGATAACGAACTCAAAGACAGTTGGGCGGTTCGGCTCTGGCCAAACATGCTCGGTCAGGTAGCCATCTACCACATAACCAAGCGTTAGGAGATCATCATGGACAAGCGCCCCACTCGTTTCAGCAAGCCAGTTAGCTTGATTCAATACCTGACCTTTTTCTTTGCTCTGATTACAGCGTCTGTCAGCTGGGCAGAACAAAAACAAGTGTTTGGCGATTACGAAGTACACTACAGCGCATTTAACAGCGCATTTCTGCAACCTAAAATTGCAGAAAGCTATGGTATTCAACGCTCGAAATATCGAGGCGTGGTCAACATCACGGTATTGAAAAAAGGTGCCGATGGCAGTACCACTCCGGTTCGCGCCTTCATCAAAGGTAAGGTCAAAAACCTGATCGAGCAAACCAACAACCTGAACTTTCGCCCGATCATAGAAAGCGACGCAATCTACCATATTGCCGAGTTCAAAATCTCGACCGAAGATACCTTGACCTTTAATTTGGACGTTCAACCAGACCCGAACAAACCTGCCTTAGTTGTCTCATTCAGGCAAGCAGTTTATCCAGAGTAAGCTTATCCGGCCAGGATCAATAGGAACACGTACAGCATGACCAAACAGATTGTTTTAGCCAGTAACAACCAGGGAAAAATCAAAGAACTGAGCCGTATCCTGGCCGAGCTCGACATCGAGATTCTCCCTATGAGTGCCTTCGACCTGCCTTCACCAGAAGAAACCGGCACCACCTTTGTGGAAAATGCCATTCTTAAGGCTCGCTACGTTTCAGAAAAAACAGGATTACCGGCCCTGGCCGACGACTCAGGTTTATCTGTAGATGCACTTGATGGTGCTCCTGGCGTCTATTCAGCCCGCTATGCCGGAGAGAATGCAACCGATACGGATAATAATCAGAAACTGCTTGCTGAGATGACCAACCAAAATAACCGGTCGGCACATTTTCATTGTGTTTTAGCCTTCTTCCGCAGCACCAGCGACCCGACACCGATTATCTGTGACGGCACCTGGCACGGAAACATCTTAGAAGCACCTCAAGGTGAAAACGGCTTTGGTTATGACCCGCTATTCTGGGTGCCAGAAACCAACACCAGTTCTGCAGAATTGTCTCCAGAACAAAAGAACAAACTCAGTCATCGAGCCAAAGCTCTGGCAGAATTTAAAGAGAAGCTAGCTCAATTCCAAGCCTGACGCCTTCGAAAGAACTCTGTAATACGCAAAAAAGCCTGCAGTCACGCAGGCTTTTTTCTGCTCAACGGAGTGAACTAGCGTCACTGCTCAAAAAACTCAACACAACGTTCTAACTGGGTTTTCTGATACTTATCCAGTTCACAGAATCTAAGCCCATAATTGTGGCGATCACCATCATCACCGGCTTCGCGCACCACTTTAGCTCTGATACTTAACGGCTCTTGATCTTGATAATCACTCAGGTCTTTGGTTGGCATCCTTAGCTGCAGTGCGATCTCTTTATCGGTATCAATAATAATGGGCAACGAGATTCGCATGCCCGAAAGACTGATATCCAAACAAAAACCATCAAACCAATTTTTACCATCTTTAATACTCACCAACAGATTACTGTTCGCCCGTGGATGATTGCGGCGATCGTCATGAACCGATTTACTATCTCCCGAAGACAAATGAGAAAAGGTAAACCCTTTCAACATGGCAGACATATCTTCCGTCAGACGATATAAAGACTCACTGATGTTCGCAGTATTGGTCACTTTAACGGTGTTTTTTTCTAAACCATACAGTAACTGATCCATCGCACTTTCCAACTCACTGAACGTTTTAAGTTGGCGATCACAATTGACTTCAATCTCTTCAGCATTGGATGCCGAGGTCTCGGCTCCGGTTTCCATTACGGCAATTTTCTGAACGGTTTCTTCGGCTTGGTCGCTGTTCTTTTTAACGCGTTTAACCACTCGCGCCATAGTCTTAGTAACATCTCCCACATGCTCAGAGAAATGCTCGATAATTTCATTAATTTCACCGGATGAACTGGTGGTCTTCTCTGCCAACGCACGAACCTCATCTGCGACCACTGCGAAACCTCGACCTTGCTCACCCGCACGCGCGGCTTCAATCGCCGCATTCAATGCCAGCAAGTTGGTTTGTTCGGCAATCTCACGAATGCTGCCTACAATCTGAGAGATCTTGTCCGCCGATTTATTGAGCTCTTCCACTTTGCTCGAAGCGTCTTCAATTTGACCACTGACCTCTGCCAGATCATTAATGTTCTTTCTCAGATCGCGCATTCCAACAACCGCTGAGTTCTTACCTTCGTCCGACATTTCACGAGATTGCACCGCCAAGGACATCACTTGATCAGAGATCTGATGCATATCGCGAATGACATTCGAAACGTGTTGAAAGTCCTGATTCTCATCTTGCCCAATTGAGGCAATTTCTTGGGACACTAAAGAAATTTGATAAGCCGACTGCTTCATGTAAGCGGAACCGGAATCCACCTTGGAAAGAACACTGTTCAACTGAAACAACATCTCATTAAATTGTTTTACCAGAGTACCAATCTCATCCTCTGTTTTACTTTCAATGGTTTGCGTTAAATCGCCTTTACCAACCGCTTTCAGACTCTTGATCAATTCTAACAACGGGCGAACAAAGATACTCGCCACCAGTCCAATTACTGCAAACTGAATTGCGAATTCAATGCCGGATTCCCAAATAGAATTAAAGATATAGGTTTCTTTTTGAGCAACCAAGGCATCAATTAAATCTTGAGGTGCTAAGAATTCTTCTGCGGTATTAATCGCTTTATTTAACTCTAAAGTGGCCATCCAGCGATTGAAGATAGTGGTCAGCATCGTAACCACAAAAAAACCTAGTTGTAGTTTCCAACGAATGCTAAGGCGGGTATACCATTTCATATTATTATCCGACTGCTGAAATAATTGTTAGAATTGCAGATCTGTTTGGTTTACACGTTTGCTTCCATATTCAATATCCATTCACTGGAATACAAACACACTCCAGTAACCCTTATCGGCAAACCCAGTTAAATCTTAACCAACGACTATAAAGATCCATTGATATCAACGTTTCATGTCTGATCCCTTGTTATGAGAATATCCATCCAATGAGCACACCTCTTCCACCTCTAAGCCTCTATATTCATACCCCTTGGTGTATCAGGAAGTGCCCTTACTGTGACTTCAACTCTCATCAGATGGATCCAAAGAAGCTACCAGAAGCGGAATATCTGGCGCGTTTGTTAAAGGATCTACAAGAAGATAGCCAATGGACTTTCAATCGGCCAGTGAAGAGCATCTTTATCGGAGGCGGAACGCCGAGCTTGTTATCAGGTGACTTCTATCAAGCACTGCTCGACGGCATCCGTTCAATCGTGACGCTTTCAGAAGACATAGAAATCACCATGGAAGCCAACCCTGGTGCGGTAGAAGCAGATCGTTTCAAGGCATATCGAGCCGCCGGAATTAATCGCCTTTCGGTGGGCGTGCAAAGCTTTCAAGATGACAAACTCACGCAGCTGGGTCGAATTCATTCTTCACATAACGCCCTCGCCGCCATCGAGACATTAATAAACGCCGGCTTTGATAATTTTAATATCGACCTGATGCACGGGCTTCCCGGACAATCCATTGACGATGCATTGTTTGATCTCAATACTGCCATCAGTCTCAATCCAACACACTTATCATGGTATCAATTGACCATCGAACCCAACACTGAGTTCTACAGTCAACCACCGGCTCTACCGGAAGAAGACATTCTCTGTGACATCATAGACGCCGGACAAGAGAGAATTCGTGAAGCGGGCTTTGCCCAATACGAAGTATCCGCTTACGCCAAACCAAATCATCAAAGCCAACACAATATGAATTACTGGACGTTTGGCGATTACTTAGCCATCGGAGCCGGTGCCCATGGCAAAATCACCCAGCCAGACGGTCAGATCTTCCGCTACCGTAAAGTGCGTCAGCCTAACCACTATTTGGATAACAACAGACTGTCGACAACGGCGGCCATTGAGCCCATTGAAACGGACGATTTACCGTTAGAGTTTTTAATGAACACACTGCGACTCACCCAAGGGTTTTCTACCGAACTGTATTCCCAAACGACAGGACAAACGCTGGATACAATTCAACCTAAAGTCGAGCAAGCAATTCAGGAGCAACTACTGGAGCGTATTATTGTAGAGGGAACAGATTACATTCGCCCGACGCATAAGGGCCGAGTCTATTTGAATGAACTGTTAGAACGTTTCCTGAGCTAGCCAGCCCAGGAAACAAGATATCAAGAAAGGATCAATCGATACGTTCGAACATCAAATCCCAAACGCCATGCCCTAAACGTTCGCCACGCTGTTCAAACTTAGTCAGTGGACGAGTGTCAGGACGCGGAACATACTGCCCGTCAGCGGCCACATTCTTATACCCTGGCGCTTCAGACATCACTTCCATCATTTGTTCAGCATAATGCTCCCAATCCGTCGCCATGTGCCAAACACCGCCTTTTTTAAGTTTACGTCGAACCATCTCGACAAACTCAGGCTGTACGATTCGACGCTTATGATGACGTTTCTTATGCCAAGGATCAGGGAAGAACAGCTGCATACGATCAATAGACTCATCGGCAATACAGTCCGAAAAAACTTCAACGGCATCATGGCAATAGGCTCGAAGATTGGTTAGCCCTAAGCTCACCACGTTATTAATTAACCGACCCACACCCGGCTCATGCACTTCGATGCCAATGAAATCTTTCTCTGGCTCTCGCTGTGCCATCTCGACTAACGAATCACCATTTCCGAAGCCTACTTCCACAACCAAAGGCGCTTCACGACCAAACACCTGAGCCAAATCCAATTGGCCTTGCTCATGTGTTAGCCCGAGCTGTTGCCAATGCTCATCCATCGCACGCTGCTGGCTTTCCGTCATACGACCTGTGCGTTTAACAAAACTACGAATGGTTCTCTTTCGTTGCTGACCTGCGTCCGGGTTTTGTTCTATAGAATCCGACATTTTAACTACCTATTATGTTTTCGTTCTTTCAGACCCTTCGGCCTGCAATGCCAACAGTTTACGACCTGCTATCGCTAACATCAGCCAGCCAAGTAGCAGACTTACGCCACCAACGGGAGTAATCATCCCCAATGTTTTCAAACCTGTCATTGTAAGTAAGTACAAACTTCCAGAAAACAGTACAACACCAACAGCCAGCGCCACAGCACTTCGTTTCAACCAAGGGTTCTCTGGATCGAACACGGATAACGCGGAAACCACCAGCCACAAAATGGAATGGGTCAAATGATACAGAACACCGGTTTGGTATACCGCCATCATATCTGGCGATAACACCGTTTTTAATCCATGAGCCCCAAACGCGCCTAAGGCAACGGCTAGAAATCCACTAATGGCTGCAAGTGTTAACACTAGCGTTTGTCCTTATATTTCGTCAGTAAACTGGTCGGGCATTATAGAGTGATTCACCCAGATATAAAGCACTGCTCAAGAAAAATACTGGCTCACTAGTGTTAGAGATACACGAAAATAAGATATAAAAAAACCGTTCTGAGTTTCCCCAGAACGGTTTTTTATTAGCCGTTAAAACTTAAGCGACGTCTTCTTCAATCGCAGCTTTCAGTTTCTTCATCGCATTCTTTTCTAGCTGACGAATACGCTCTGCAGAAACCGAATATTTATCAGCCAAATCATGAAGTGTGGCTTTCTCTTCTTTCAACCAACGCTGCATCAAAATGTCTTGGCTACGTTCATCCAGATCGGCCAACGCCTCCTGTAGACGAGAATTAGAATTCTCAGTCCAGTCAGAGTGCTCAAGCAAAGTCGCAGGGTCTGCACTCTTATCTTCAAGATAATACACAGGTGCGTTTGGTGCAGACTCATCATCGGCATCCACCGGTGCATCGAAAGAAGTATCAACAGAAGCCAAACGACCTTCCATCTCACGAACCACTCGCGGTTCCACACCCAAATCTTCAGCAACCTTGTGTACTTCGTCGTTAGTAAACCAAGACAAAGACTTCTTAGCACTGCGAAGATTGAAGAACATTTTGCGTTGCGCTTTGGTGGTCGCAATTTTAACAATACGCCAGTTCTTCAAAATAAATTCGTGAATTTCGGCTTTAATCCAGTGCACCGCAAAAGAAACCAAGCGAACACCAACCGTTGGATCAAAACGTTTTACCGCCTTCATCAGACCCACATTACCTTCTTGGATTAGGTCAGCCTGAGATAAGCCATAACCAGAGTAACTTTTTGCAATATGAACCACAAAACGAAGGTGCGACATAACCAATTGACGGGCCGCTTCAAGATCGTTTTGATAATGCAAACGTTCCGCTAGTTCTCGCTCTTCTTCTACAGTCAATACGGGAATAGCGCTCACCGATGAAAGATAGGCTTCCAGGTTAGCGCCCGGGGTAGTCATATCTACGGCTTGTAACTGTTTACTCATAATCTTCCTGCTTCCAATTTAACCTGTTCGTTGGACTACACGCTCTAGGGAAAGTTCCATCATCCAGCGCCCAACCGACCATCAAATATAATGGATTTGTTATTTGTTTCAAGGGGCAACGATAGACTAAAGGCTATTCGGGCTCGATTTCATCAAGATGCCGATAAACAGCCAGCCAAGCACCCACTACAGCCAACACTATGGCACAAAAATATAGCCAAAAGATGTCAGTCATCCCCAAATAATTAATCGCCACATCCGAGGAATACAAAGACAATAGACGACTTACATAGGGCGACAACCAAAAACCAACCAACCACAAACACAGCGTGGCAAGGGTTGCACCAACGACACCATACCAGAAGC
Source organism: Litoribrevibacter euphylliae (assembly GCF_042646085.1). Classification (NCBI taxonomy): domain Bacteria; kingdom Pseudomonadati; phylum Pseudomonadota; class Gammaproteobacteria; order Oceanospirillales; family Oceanospirillaceae; genus Litoribrevibacter; species Litoribrevibacter euphylliae. Next base: position 137,835 of record NZ_JBHRSZ010000005.1, read on the forward strand.
CACTATAGAGAAAAGGCAGCCTAATGAAACTATCTGTTCCACCAACCAACTTAATCACAATAATTTCCTGACGGCGATTTTCAATCTCCAGACGGATACTGTTACTGATTGCCAACACCGCCCCCAACGCCAGCAGTACACCAATAATCAGAGCAAAGCGTTCGGCCAGGCCAACATAATTAACCAATCGTTCAACCCACTGCATGTCGTAATTAACATCATCAATGCCTTGCATCGCACTTAGTTCTCGAACCAAGTCACTGATTTCAATTTGATAACCTTCATTGCTCCTATCAATATTCGGAACAACTTCAATCACCGCAGGCAACGGATTGCTATCAAACAGACTTAATAATTCAGCGCCCGCCAGCCCTTTGAACTCTTCCAGACCTTCATCCGGAGAGATTAAGCGGGTTTTATCCACCGCCGCTAAGCCTTGAACCTGATGAGTCAGCTTTAATTGCTGAGCGTCTGACATGCCAGGCGAAAGATAGGCAGAGAGCGAGGTCTGATCCTGCCAATCGGAGGACAGCTGTTGAAGATTCGAAACCACCAATAACAGCAACATCGGCAAGCTCATCGAAATCGCCACAAGTGCTGCAGTCATCGCCGTTGCCAGACGAGCATCATTTAACCGATGCCAGCTAGAGCGCATACAATCGCGATGATATTGAATTAAAGACCCAAATGATGAAGGCTTCTTAGCGGAACGCCGAGTGGTTTCATTACTGGCATTATTCGCCACGGGCGCTTTTGCTGCAGGTTTTGCTGGGCGAGATGCAGTCTGACGCGTTGCACCCTTCACAGCGGAAGCTGAAGTGACTGAAGCACCGCTTTTAACGGCGCCTTTAACCTGAGCAGGTTTGCCTTGAGTATCTTTAGAACGAGCACCTTTGACGGTTGCCCCTTTCACCGCTTTTCGACTGTCAGCTTTATCCTTCTTACCAAACATAATCGCTCCTAACCAAAGCTGACTAGCTGACCATCGGCTAAGGTCATTACGGGTAATGCCATCGACTGAATCAACTCATGATCGTGACTGGCGATAAGCACGGTCACACCCACCTGCTGAAAGTCGCGAAATAAATTCATGATTTCCTGAGACAGTTCCGGATCAAGGTTTCCGGTCGGTTCATCAGCCAACAATAAGGCAGGCTTGTTCACTACGGCACGAGCAATACCAACACGCTGTTGTTCACCCGTAGACAAAGACACAGGATTGGATTTTTCTTTGTGCAGTAAACCGACTTTATCCAACGCCGCTCGAACTCGTTTGCCAATCTCAACTTCTGACTGGCCACTGATTCTCATTGGCAAGGCCACATTTTCAAAGACGGTACGATCAAACAATAATTGATGATTTTGAAAGACCACACCAATATGGCGACGATAGAAAGGAATATCTTTCTTATGAAGTTGCGTAAGGTTTTGCCCCGCCACCTGAACTCGACCTGAGGTCGGCGTTTCCATACGCATGATCAGTTTTAACAAGGTACTCTTACCGGCACCAGAGTGGCCGGTGAGAAATACCATCTGACCTCGATCAACCTGAAACGAAACATTAGCCAGCGCTTCCTGACCCGTTTCGTAGCGTTTCGTCACTTGTTCAAAGGTGATCATAGGTTATCAGACCCCAGCATCCTGAATAGGGTTTAAGAGTTTTAAGACTAAGGAATTAAATTTCCAAATCTTCAAATAAAGCTTCAACAAAGTCTTCTGAGCGGAACGGACGTAAATCGTCAATTTGCTCACCCACACCGATAAAGCGAATAGGTAGGCCAAGCTGTTTGGCAATGGCGAAGATCACACCACCCTTGGCGGTTCCATCCAATTTGGTTAAGGCCACGCCTGTCACACCAACGGCCTTACGGAAATGCTCCGCCTGGCTCAATGCATTTTGCCCGGTCGCTGCATCCAACACCAACAACACTTCATGAGGCGCGCTTACGTCCAGTTTCTGCATAACACGGACAACTTTGGACAGTTCTTCCATTAAGTTGCTCTTGTTATGAAGACGGCCTGCGGTATCCGCGATAATAATGTCTGTACCACGAGCTTTCGCCGCTTCAACCGCATCAAAAATAACAGACGCACTGTCGGCACCGGTATGCTGTGCAATCACAGGTACATCGTTGCGCTCACCCCACACTTGCAGCTGTTCAACCGCTGCCGCACGGAAAGTATCACCTGCCGCGAGCATCACACTCTTGCCTTGCTGCTGATAAAACTTCGCCATCTTACCAATGGTGGTGGTTTTACCTACACCATTGACACCAACCACCAACAATACAAAGGGGCCATTCTGAGGCTTAGTAACAGTCAGAGCATCCTGACAAGGCTCTAAGATATTCTCTAACTCTTGTTTTAAAGAACGAACCAAGGCATGACCGTCCGCCATTTCCTGACGTTCAACGCGCTGCTCCAGGTTGTCGATCACTTGACGAGTCGCTTCAACACCAACGTCCGCCATCACCAACTGCATTTCTAATTCTTCAAACAGCTCATCATCAATCTCACGACGACCAAGAAGCAGCGTACCAATACCGCTCGACATGGCCTTGCGCGTTTTCGACAAACCTGACTTCATGCGTTTAAAGAAACGCCCTTTCTCTTCGCCTTCATCCAACGGAGCGACCGTTTGGTCATGCTGCGCTGAATCTTGTTCAGGAGATACCGCATTTTGCTCTACTGAAACGGTACTTGGCGAGACAGCGGGCTGATTCGGAGATACCACCTCAGCAGTAGCCTCTGGTGTTTCAACCGGAGTAGCAGGGACAGCACCTTCAGTTGGCTCTTGATGCTGCGTTGAATACGGTTCAGAAGGTGAATATTCGGGAGCGGGTTGCGCCGACTCTTGGATATCCTGCGGCTGAGATTGTGCTTCTGTGGAATCTGCTTTTTTATTGGACTTCTTGAAACGGCTGAAAAAGCCTTTTTTGGGTTGCTGTTCGCTCATTCAATTCTTCTCAATCTAGCCTCACCACGCACCAGCACAGCGAGAACAAAAACAAGGTGCTTATCCTAACACGACCAGACCATTATGTAATATCATTAAGCAGTCGCTTAAAGTGAACTTGATGAATATCAATGGATACAGCATGTCCGATCAATGGCCTGTAGAACCGCCGGAACGTAGCAAATCAATCTTCCGACCTACGAAGAAACAGCGATGGTTGATCATTATTATCTTGATCCCGTTAATCTGGTTTCTTCATACCCTGTGATCCATACATTTATGTCATCGCACAATTCAGCAATCAATCCAATGACTCCGAACACGGCTTTATAATGACTCGTCGACGTACACCTGCTTCCAAACATGCCCATAAAAGCTCTGCCAGAAACACCAAAGGCCCAGAGAAAGCCGTAAGTTCTCAATTACGCATCATTGGCGGTGAATGGCGTAGTCGGAAATTAGCATTTTTCCCGGCAGAGGGATTGAGGCCAACCCTGGATCGGGTACGAGAAACGGCATTTAACTGGCTCGCCCCCTATATGGAAGGCGCAGACTGTCTGGACTTATTCGCTGGCAGCGGCGCACTTACCTTTGAAGCGCTATCCCGTGGCGCGAAATCGGTTCACATCAACGAACTGAATCCTCAGGTCAAGAGCACCCTTCAATCTCAACTTGAACTACTTCGCTGCGATCCTGCACGCTATCAATTAACAGGGTTCAAAGGCGAAACCGTAGATGAAAGTTCCTTCCCTATGCAGTTTGATATTCTTTTCCTCGATCCACCGTTTAGGAAAGAACTCTTAGAAAACTGTTGCCAAGCGCTAGAACAACTCGACATATTCAAACCTCAGTGCCATATCTATATCGAGTCAGAAATTCCTCTGGAGCAATTAAACCTGCCCACCAACTGGAAGCTGATCAAACAGAAAAAAGCAGGCCAAACACATTACGGTCTGGCTGAACGAATTGCCATTTAGAGAATTCATGACTTGCTCATTTCAATACGCCCCATTCCAGCACTAATTAATGAGAAGGGTCGTTATCGTCGCGTTGAAACAACTCGAAGTAATTCAACATTTGTTCGGCGATGGCCGTTTCCCCAAGCAGGTGTGTCACAAACGCCACTGTCTCTATGGTAGAGCAGCCGGTCGTTGCTTGATTCTTTCGCAAGCGATACTGAAAGTCGGCGAGTTCTGGCACCGCTTGTTTTTGCTCAATTGGAAGCGACCATACATCCAATGACTGCAACCACGAAGACTGGCGATACATTTTGCGAGCTTGCTGCCAGGTTGCATCTAAAATCATCAGCGGTCGATTAGACCACTCGCCCAAATAGCTATCAGAGCAAATGGCTGATTCCACGGCAAAGTGTTTCGGAAACAACAACACAGGCTGTTGACCATCCAAGGCCGCCTGCGTTGCCATCTCTTGCTGGGCCCGTCTATCCCAGTACACCCTGCGAACCTTAGCCCCCAACAATCGTTGTACGTGAAAACCACTGTTATTTCTCTTATTTGCTTCATTAGGATGCATCAACAAGCGCCAGTGCATCCCTGTAACGCAACTGGGCCGTTGAGCACAAATACAATGGCTCACCAATAACCGACAATCTGGACAATAATGTAATGACATAGATTCTTGAACTGAACTTTAGGCAAGATAGACCTTGCCTTTCGCTTTGAAAAAACTACATTATATTGAATAAGCGCTATATATAAGGCGAAAATTCTAAACAAAAATGGTTTAGAACTAATAATAATTAAATTTGGTTCTTTTTTTGCTAACTAAATGGTCAAACAAGAACTTTACTCAACTCAGTGGGAAAGACCTAAAACAGGGAGACACATTGTGAAAAAACTTCTTTCAACTGCTATCGTATCAACCTCACTGGTTCTGGCGGCCTCCGCCCAAGCCGGTACTCTGGAAGACGTAAAAGCGAAGAAATTTATCAACTGTGGCGTGAGTACTGGATTACCAGGATTCTCAGTTACCAATGATAAAGGTGAGTGGAAAGGTATCGATGTTGATACTTGTCGTGCAGTTGCAGCCGCAGTATTTGGTGATGCTAACAAAGTAAAATACGTTCCTCTAACTGCAAAAGAGCGTTTTACAGCATTGCAATCTGGTGAAGTAGATATTCTAAGCCGTAACACAACTTGGACTCTAACCCGTGATGCAGGTCTGGGCCTTAACTTTGCTGGCGTAAACTATTACGACGGTCAGGGCTTCATGGTAAGTAAAAAAATCGGTGTAAAAAGTGCACTTGAGTTAGACGGTGCAACTGTATGTGTTCAAGCAGGTACAACCACCGAACTGAACCTTGCGGACTACTTCCGTGCCAACAAGATGTCGTACAAGCCAATTACGTTTGATACCTCTGACCAAACCTCTACTGCATTTGAGAACGGCCGTTGTGACGTGCTGACCAGTGACCAATCTCAACTGTATGCAATCCGCAGTAAACTGAAGAACCCAAGTGATGCAATGGTACTTCCTGAGGTTATCTCTAAAGAACCTCTAGGCCCTGTCGTTCGTCAAGGTGACGACGAGTGGTTCAACATTGCTAAGTGGTCACTTAATGCCATGATCAACGCTGAAGAGCTAGGTATTACTCAAGCAAACGCAGATGACATGACTAAGTCTACTAACCCTAACGTACAACGCCTGCTGGGTGTAACCGGTGAGCTAGGTTCTAAACTGAACCTTAGCAACGACTGGGCGTACAACGTTGTGAAACAAGTAGGTAACTACGGTGAAGTATTTGAGCGCAACGTAGGTACTGGTTCGCCACTTAAGATTCAACGCGGCATTAACGCATTGTGGAACAAGGGCGGCTTCCTATACGCTCCTCCAGTTCGCTAAAGTATGCTAAATCGGGCTCCAGATGGGGCCCGTTTTCATTTCTAGCGAACAGTAAAATCCTTGAGCCTTCTGTAAAGAGCTCAGAAAATCAAACAGTTATCATGTAATTTCATATGAAAACCCCAAATCAAGATCCATCAGGCAAAATATGGAATGACCCCGTCTTTCGAGGCCGCGTTTTCCAAGGTGTTGTACTTACAGCACTGATTGCATTTTTTGCCTTCATTGTTAATAACACTCTGCACAACCTGGAAGTCCGTGGTATTTCCACCGGTTTTGCATTTTTAAATCAAGAAGCCGGGTTTGGCATCATTCAATCATTGATTGAATACAACGAAACTCACACCTATGGACGAACCTTCGTCGTTGGTATTTTAAACACCTTATTGGTTTCGTTATTAGGTATTGCCTTTGCGACCCTATTAGGTTTCCTGGTCGGTATCGGACGATTATCTACGAACTGGCTTATTTCAAGACTGGCAGCTATCTATATTGAGACATTTCGAAATATTCCACTGCTGCTTCAAATTTTCTTCTGGTACTTCGCGGTACTCGGGGTTATGCCGCACCCTAGACAAAGCATTTCTTGGGGAGAAGCCATCTTCCTGAACGTACGTGGTTTATATATTCCAGATCCGCAGTTTAGTGAAGGGATTGGCCTGGTTATTGGTAGCATCGTGCTCACTTTGATTGGTGTTTGGTTCTTAAAGCGCTGGGCTCATAAACGCCAAGACGACACCGGCCAACAATTCCCGGTACTTTATACCGCAATTGCCCTATTAATTGTCATTCCTGGTCTCACCTACCTAATCTCAGGTACCACCATGACTTGGGAATACCCTGCTCTGAAAGGATTTAACTTTAAGGGCGGCATTACCATTCTTCCTGAATTTACAGCACTCTTGTTAGCACTGACGATTTATACTGCGGCGTTTATCGCTGAGATTGTTCGTGCCGGTATTCAGTCTGTACCTAAAGGTCAGCTTGAAGCCTCTCGTGCTTTGGGCTTGAAGAACAGCCAAATGCTTCGTTTGGTCGTTATTCCACAGGCGATGCGCGTCATCATCCCGCCATTGACCAGCCAATACTTAAATCTGATGAAAAACTCATCACTGGCAACGGCCATTGGTTATCCGGATTTGGTATCCATCTTCGCAGGTACGACATTGAATCAGTCAGGACAGGCCATTGAAATTATCTTCATGGTTATGGCCGTATATTTAACCATCAGCTTGGCTATTTCCCTCGTTATGAACATATATAACAAGCGCATGGCGCTGGTTGAGCGATAGGAGGAGACTATGTTAGAACCGATACATTCTCCCCCGTTCACCAAGCACCCACTGCGTTGGCTACAAATCAATCTATTTTCCAATTGGTTTAACAGTCTGTTAACCATCTTGGTTATTTATACCTTGTTTACGTTCGTACCCGGTGCGATAGATTGGGTGTTCCTAAGTGCCGACTGGAGTGGCAGCACAAGTGCAGACTGCTCTAAAGAAGGCGCGTGTTGGGTCTTCATTGATGCCCGTATGAATCAATTCATGTACGGTTTCTATCCAGGTGAAGAACAATGGCGTGTTGATCTTGCTTTTGTGTTTTTGATCGCTCTGGTTATCCCGTTATTTATTGAACGAGTGCCAAGAAAAGGTTGGATTGTTGGTTTCATTCTGATCGGTTATCCAATCATTGCCAACTGGCTGTTCGCTGGTGATATTTTCGGTTTAGCTCAAGTCGATACTGAGCAATGGGGCGGCTTAATGCTGACATTGGTGATCGCCACTGTGGGGATCATTGCATCCTTGCCTATCGGTATCTTATTGGCACTGGGTCGCCGTTCTGAAATGCCGATCATCCGTTGGATATGCATTTCCTTCATTGAAGTCATGCGTGGCGTACCACTCATTACCATCCTATTCATGGCGTCGGTGATGCTGCCGTTGTTCATGCCAGAAGGTGTGACGTTCGACAAGCTGGTGCGAGCAATGATTGGTATTACGCTATTCCAGTCCGCCTATATGGCAGAAGTGATTCGAGGCGGCTTGCAGGCCATCCCGAAAGGCCAATATGAAGCGGCGGATGCGTTAGGCTTGAACTACTTCCAGAAAATGGCGCTGGTCATTCTTCCTCAAGCGTTGAAACTTGTGATCCCAGGTATCGTGAACACCTTTATTGCCTTGTTTAAAGATACCAGTCTGATTTTGATCATTGGCCTATTCGAACTGTCCGGCATCATGAAAGCAGCATTGAACGATCCAGAATGGCCTGGTTTTGCAACCGAAGGCTATCTGTTTGCAGCATTAATTTACTGGATTTTCTGTTTCAGCATGTCTCGCTACAGTATGCATTTAGAGAACAAACTGCATACCGGACATAAGTAAACAGCGGCACAAAGACAGCCACTCAGATAAAGAATATTGAGAGAAAAAGACTATGGCTCAGCCACATCTACAAGACGAAATTATTATTAAGTTAAACAACGTCAACAAATGGTATGACGACTTCCACGTACTAAGAGACATCAATCTTGAAGTGCGTAAGGGCGAGCGAATCGTCATCTGCGGCCCATCGGGTTCCGGGAAATCGACAATGATTCGCTGCCTTAACCGGTTGGAAGCACACCAAAAAGGCGACATCATTATCCAAGGCACACCGCTAACCAGTGACGTTCGCAATATCGAAACCATCCGTAAGGATGTGGGCATGGTGTTCCAGCACTTCAATCTGTTTCCGCATCTAACGGTTCTGGACAACTGTTGTCTGGCCCCTCAATGGGTGAAGAAAGTTCCACGTAAAGAAGCTGAAAAAACAGCAATGATGTTCCTTGAGCGCGTTAAGATTCCTGATCAAGCCTTGAAATATCCAGGTCAGTTATCCGGTGGTCAACAACAGCGTGTGGCGATTGCACGAAGCTTGTGTATGAACCCTAACATCATGCTGTTCGATGAACCAACCTCTGCTCTTGATCCGGAAATGATCAAAGAAGTACTGGACGTAATGGTCGAGCTGGCAGAAGAAGGCATGACTATGTTGTGTGTTACCCACGAAATGGGCTTCGCTAAGAAAGTTGCTGACCGAGTGATTTTCATGGATGCCGGTGAAATTATCGAACAAAATGAACCGCATGCGTTCTTCGACAATCCTCAATCCGAGCGTACCCAGCTGTTCTTGAGCCAGATTCTACACAACTAGGATCCAATCTTTAGAACAATGAAAAAAGCCTCTGGCTTGCATGAGCCAGAGGCTTTTTTATGCCTGTCAGTATCTCGGCCATTCCGTAAGCAATGTTTCTCATGCCCAAAATAATCAGAAATCCCGACGTAAGAGATACAAGACTATTGCTGGGTAAAAGCTGGGGCAGTCGTTTCATTATACAAAGCAGGTAAAACGATATCGTATTTTTCTAACAAAGCTCGATAACGCTCTGTTTTCTTATATTGTGCTAGGTAATCATCCAGATGCGCCTGAATTCCATCAATTTTATCCGATGGCTGAGGTGACAGTGCAAACCACAATTCATCCCGTTTTATGCACTCACCAATAGCCAGTGACTGAACACCATACCGCTTCTGATAGAAAATCACGGAGTTTGCCGTAAAAATGAAGGCATTCGCTCGTTTGGCTTCTAGCAATTGAATTGCTCGAGGAATGTATCGCTCGTCATAAATTAATTCAAAATAATGATCACTCGTGATCGGTACAGCCCCAGAAGCAAAGAACGACGCATATGAATGATCTCGATAAATAACAAAGGGCTGTCTAACCAGGTTTTCTACGCCATCAAAATGCCAGCCTGAATTCCTTAGCGTCCAAAAACAGTGTGTTTGATAAGATAACGGTTCTGAGTGGTAACGTAATTCCGGTGCCTCATCTTTGGACGGCGAAAGCAACGCATCCGTCTCACCCACTTTCACTCGATAAATCGCCCGACTCCAAGGGACGTACTCAAACTCCAGATCAAAGTCTGAATGTTTGAAAACATCATTCGCCATTTCAACCATATATCCGGGCTTATCAGGCGTCTGGGGACAAATCTGAGGGCACCAATCAATAGCAGACACGTGTATCACTTGCCTGGAAGAGCGTTGGTCTGCCGACGCGGATTGATGAAAACAAGCATGCGCTAACAAGATTAAGACGCTTTTAAACACTGATACTATGAAAAGCCTCATCGCAAGTTACTACCATTCAATCAGTACACTGAACATTCATCTTATATTTATGTTATTCCCCACTATTCAACTTAGACCATTACTATCAATAAGCCGATTTAGGCGTGTGGTTATTCACAAAGAAAAGAGCTATGAAGAAAATAATTATCAAGAGTAATGGAATGAACAGAAATGGGATTGAAATTAAAAAGTAGGGGACGTTCAAAAGAGCGCTCTTAGATGGAAATAACCGTTGCTACGGCTATTCCCACTTAAGTGACATGCAAAGAAGGTGACTCGAATAGAAATCGACCACTAAGGAAGGTTAATCAGAACTCGGCTTCAGCACCTCAACACCATCGACCTTCTGGAAGCCTCTTGGCAGTTTATTTCCGCGACGTCCGCGTTCACCACGATAATGTTCCAGATCGTCCGGCTTCAAGGTCAAAGTACGTTTACCCGATTGCACCACCAGAGAATCAGTTTCATCAACAACCGCTAATGCCACCAGCAACTCTTCACGATCTTTCGCGCGCGCCGAAGGGATGTTAATAATCTTATTGCCCTTACCTTTACTCAGCACAGGAAGATCCGCCAAAGGGAAGACCAGTAGGCGCCCTTCATTTGAGACCGCGACTAACAAACCTTGCTCGGGCGAATCCACTTCCTGCACAGGCAACACCTGTGCATTTTCAGGCAAGCTAATGGCGGCTTTACCCGATTTATTCTTGGTAAACAGATCGCCCAGCTTGGTCACAAAGCCATACCCTGCATCAGAGGCCATTAGCAGCATCTGATCATCATTGCCCATGTAAGCGGTGGCAATGGAGCTGGAGGCATCGAGGTTAATGCGCCCAGTGATGGGTTCACCTTGACCACGAGCTGACGGTAAGGTGTGAGCAGGAATCGAATAGGCCCGACCTGTTGAAGCAATCAAGGTAACTTGTTGATTACTCTTACCGCATACCGACAACGCATAGCCATCACCGGACTTATAGTTCAGCCCTTCCGCATCAACATCGTGGCCTTTCGCGGCTCGAATCCAGCCTTTTTTCGATAGAACCACGGTCACCGGGTCAGACGTTGCCAAATCCGCTTCGGTCATAGCTTTCGCTTCGGTACGCGCAACAATCGGAGAACGACGATCATCGCCATAAGTTTCAGCGTCCGCTAGCAGTTCTTTCTTGATGAGGTTACGCATACGCGCCGGAGATTTCAGAATCTTCTCCAACATCTCACGCTCAGCACTTAATTCATCTTGCTCGCCTCGGATCTTCATCTCTTCCAATTTCGCAAGATGACGAAGTTTCAATTCCAGAATCGCTTCAGCCTGAATATCACTAATACCGAAACGTTCCATCAGTACCGGTTTAGGTTTATCTTCGGTACGAATGATTTCAATCACTTCATCAATATTAAGAAAAGCAACAAGTAAGCCTTCCAAAATATGAAGACGCTTTTTGACTTTATCGAGGCGGAATTCAATACGACGAGTAACCGTCTGACGGCGATACTCCAGCCACTCAGTAAGAATTTCCTGAATATTACGAACTTTCGGCAGGCCATCCAGCCCCACCATATTGAGGTTAACCCGGTAGCTCTTCTCAAGATCCGTCGTCGCAAACAAGTGCGCCATCAATTGCTCAACATCCACTCGATTGGAACGAGGCACAATCACCAAGCGAGTCGGGTTCTCATGATCCGATTCATCACGTAAGTCCGCAACCAAGGGTAATTTTTTGGCCTGCATTTGCGATGCAATTTGCTCAAGTACCTTCGCGCCTGATGCTTGATGCGGTAACGCCGTTACTACCACATCGCCATCTTCAATCAAATAGGTCGCGCGCATTTTGACGGAACCACGCCCTTGCTCATACAGCTTTATGATGTCTTCACGAGGCGTAATGATTTCCGCATCGGTCGGGTAATCCGGCCCCTGAATAATGTCACAGACCTGCTCAACGGTCAGATTTGGCTCATCCAGTAAACGAATACAGGCACTGGTCACTTCTCTAAGATTGTGCGGAGGAATATCGGTAGCCATGCCCACCGCAATACCGGTTGAGCCATTCAATAGGACATTGGGTAAACGCGACGGCAATAACGAAGGTTCTTCCAGCGTGCCATCAAAGTTCGGCACCATATCGACAGTGCCCTGACCTAATTCAGACAACAACACCTCGGCGTATTTTGCTAACTTCGCCTCGGTATAACGCATGGCTGCAAAGGATTTAGGATCATCCGCCGAGCCCCAGTTACCCTGACCATCCACCAGCGGATAGCGATAACTGAACGACTGTGCCATCAACACCATCGCTTCATAACAAGCACTGTCCCCGTGAGGATGGAACTTACCCAGCACATCACCCACGGTTCTCGCAGATTTCTTATACTTGGCGGTGGCTTTCAGTCCTAATTCGGACATGGCATAGATAATTCTGCGCTGCACCGGCTTCAAACCATCACCAATGTGTGGCAAAGCCCGGTCGAGAATTACATACATGGAATAATCAAGATACGCCTTCTCTGTATATTCACTTAAAGAGAAGCGTTCGATACCGTCTTCGGTATAGCTGGTCTGATCCGTCATGAACTACCTTGTTTTTTCTTTCTGGACGTGACCTTGCGTCACGCGGCTGGCCATCATAGTGCGGAGCTCGTTGTCATGAGACTTGAAGTCTCGGTCATCACCACGAGACTCGTCGAGCAACCCACTCGATGATACCTGTTCAGTGTGTGACTGATAGTACGACATCTTATCGAACAGTAACAGTAGAGCAGGTAAGAAAAGGAAATCCACCACCAAGGCCAGCGCCAAAGTCAACGCCATCAAGGTTCCTGTTGCCACGCTCGGCGTGAAATGGGAGAACATCATCACCGAAAAGCCAGCCACCAACGTGATTGTGGTAATAAGCAGCGCAACAGCCACCGTTCGAAAAGCGTATCGAATCGCTTCCGGCGCACTCATGCCGTGTTCCCGCCGAGCCCTTAGATACTTACTCATAAAGTGCACCGTATCATCGACCACCACGCCCAAACTGATACACATCACCACAGCCACAGAGGTATCAATGTATCCTTCTGTCATACCCCAAATGCCATAAGCCAACGCTGCGGGAGCGATGTTAGGAACCAAACTTAACAGCCCGAGCTTGACCGAACGTAGTGAAATCATCAGCACCACACAAATCACCAGCATCGCCATCATAGTACCGATCACCAGACTCACCACGTTGCGATGCACAATATGCGCGAAAATCACCGCATAACTGGTGCCTTCGGTCTCAACCAATTGAGGCGCATGCTCCGCAAGCCATAAACGGGCATTCTGCTCGATGGCAATGATCTGTTCTGAATCCATTTTCTTAAGGGTCACCCCCACTCTGGTGGCGGAACGATCCAAATCGATCGTATCCTCTAAGCCTAACCCCATCGGTAAAGACAACTCATAGAGCAACAGCTGCTGCGCAATCAACTCTCGGGACTGCGGAATTCGATACGCATCACTCTGTCCTTGATTTAAATCCCGGTTCAGTCGCTTCACCGTATCGGACACAGTATAAACATTGGCGACGCCAGGTTGTGCTCGTAACCAATCGCTAAAATCAGCCAAGGTCTGCATATACTCTGGTTCATAGATACCATCTGCCACCCCTGTTTCCATACTGAATTCCATCAAGTTGTTACCACTGATGGTTTCATTGATACGCTCAACGGCTTGGCGAATTTCAAAGGTGTGATCGAAGAACTCATGCCAGCTTTCACTGAGCTTATTAAACGACACGCTGTAACACAGAACCAACACCACACAACCACAACCAACAAACCAGGCTTTCGGATAGCGAATTACGCGTTCAGCCAGCGCTAACAGAGCCCGTTGCAAGCCGCCAACGGATTGTTGAGAGTCAGAGGAATGGTTGGACGGTTCCGGTAACCAGAACAACAAAGCTGGCGTTAAGGTCATCGACAACAACCACGCCATAAATACACCCACCGCGATCATATTGCCCAAATCCTGATACGGCGGAGAATCACTGGTATTCAAGCAAAGCACGCCGATAATGGTGGTCAAGCTGGTGACAAACACCGGCCCTAAGTTAATACGAAAGCTCTCGCGAATGGCCTGCCGTTTCTTTTTTCCCTCTCCGAGCTGTTGGAAGTAACTCACCAGTAAATGGACGGAATCGGCAATCGCCAGCGTCATGATGGCCGTTAATACGAACCCCGCCACAGGCGCCAAAGTGGTGCCTAACCAACCAAAAAAGCCTAACGTACCCAACGAAGACATCGAAATAATGCCCAAAGAAATCATCATGCCGAACACACTGCGCAGTAACAGCCACAAGATCGCCAAGAGCATGAGATAACTGACAATGGCCAAGGAACCAAGATCCTGAGCTACCGCCTCCTGCATGGTGACATTTGACGCGACTGATCCAGCCAATAAGAAACGCACATCCGGGTAGGCAGTTCGATACTCTGCCATTAACGCTCGGGCCTGAGCTAAACTTTCTTGTCCTGCCGCAATACGCCCCTCTCCGTCATCGGGCAAGGCCAACCGCAATTGAATCAACGCGGCCTGACCATCCTCGCTGATCACATTGCTTTTTAAGGCCGGCTCCGAACGTGCAATGGCTTGAATTTTTTGCAATTGTTCTGACGACAACGACGGCGCATCTTCCACCAAAAAGTTGACCCACAGCTCATCGCCCTCAACATCTGTATGCTGATAATTGGTTAACGAAGACACTCGAATCACATGCGCTAAGGTCCAAGCCTCTTCGGTTAACTTTTCTATAATGGGTAAACGGTCGGACGAAAAAAATGAAGAGCCTTCGGATTCGATGTAAATCCACAAGTTATCCATTTTGGAAAACTGAGCTTCCAAAGCATCGAAGGTTTTCAACTGGGGGTTATCATCACTGAAATAGACACGAAAGTCAGAACTCAGTCCTAAGCGAGTCATCCCGGATGCCAACAGCAGGCTCAGCGCCAAACACATAAACACCACACTTCGAGAGTGCGTCTCTAGAAAGCAAAGATAACGACTAAACATGCCTGACTCTGGTCCGTATTTTTCCAGACATCAGCCCCAAGAAACGAGTGCTCCTGATGAATGACGCCTTACTGTTATTTTTATCGTTATTGAGTGCTATTAAATAGTAAAGGCCAACCTCAAACGGATTAATGATTAATCCGAAGATCCGGTCCCAAAAATAGCATCTAGATGATCTAAAATTTGATTTTCACCCTGCTGAAAACCGTCATCTAAACTGGCTTCTAATTCGCCAAGATCAAAACCGCCCAACCCCGCCAAATACCCAATTTTTCTGAGTAGACGCTCCAAAACGAGTTGCTGGTCAGCGTTGTACTTATTTGTGACTTCGTTGATGGTTTCAACGGCCAATTCAACGATGGCATCCACCTCTTGCTTTGCATCCTGATGCATACACACCTCCTGCCCAACCGGCATTTGAGACGAGGAATACTATCAGTATACGACATAGATGAACGGACACCACTTTCGTGCTATGCCATGGCCGTTGGTATCACGTCCTCCGAGAGCGGTAAACGCACCTTAAATTGGGTTTTACCCGCCTCACTTTCGAAGGTGATTTCACCCTGATGTTTCTCAATGATCCGTTTACAAATGCCTAAGCCCATACCGCTGCCTTCACCCGCAGCTTTGGTAGTAAAGAAGGATTCCCACACGCGGTGAGTTAAATGCTCAGGAATGCCCGGCCCGTCATCAGTAATGGTCACGACGATAGCGGTTTGCTGCCCTTTACGCTCGGTATAGGTTTCAATTTCAATGACACCCTTATTATCCATGGCTTGCAAGGCATTATGAATGAGGTTGGTCCACACCTGATTCAACTCATCCGAGTAACATTTAAGCTGAGGTAAGTCTTCAAACTTGCGCACCACTTCGCAGCCCTGTTTGAACAGCCCACGATAAAGCTCCAACACTGTATCCAAACCTTGATTGATGTCGGTCAGCACCTTTTCGCCACTGCTCTCTCTGTGGGAAAAATGCTTTAACGCAAACACCACTTTTGAAGCCCGCGCCGTGGCCGAATCAATGGTGCTTAAACTCGAATGTATACTGAATAATTGATAGGCACTGCGCACCAAATCCAACGCATCGTGAGTTTCCAGATAAGGCATCAAGGCATCCAATGAATCACTTAAGCCCATCTCAGCAAACAGCAAGGCGATTTCTTCCGCCCACTTGACGCTGTGTTCTTCGAGACGACGCTCCATCGCACGACGAATCTTACGCTCTTCACGGGTTGTCATCGCTACTTGCACTTTGGCATTTCTTAAGAGCTCCGCAAAAAACGCTTGATCCTCTTCTGTCGTCGAATTTACCAACTGCGCCAGATTACGAATGAAATTGGCATAGCCTTTCTCAGCGTTTTCCGAAGAAGCCTGAATCGCCCCCAGCGGCGTGTTAATTTCATGAGCGATGCTGGCAATCAACAACCCCAGCGCCGCCATTTTCTCAGAATGCACCAGCTGCTGTTGACTGTCTGCCAACTCCCGCGTGCGTTCTTCTACACGTCTTTCCAAGGTTAAACTGTATTCTTCCAATTGCTCATAATAGCGTCTCAGCCGCCCCGCCATTTCAATGAAGCTGTCAGACAACACACCCACTTCATCTTCTTTACCCTTGGGCAATTGAGAACCAATGGAAAAATCACCATCCGCAATCTGCTTTGCATAATGCGTCAAACGAATCAGTGGAGCACTCAAACGCTGAGATAACTGGGCAATCACCAAGTACGTCGCCAACATAAGTGTTAAAACAATCGCCAAGGTTTTATAAGTATTGGTTCGAATGTTGTTTTCAATTTCAGCTTGGGAATAACGAATTTCATCATTTAATTGCTGCAAGGAAAAACTCAACACCATGGTTCCCCAACGTTGCGTACCTACTGTGATAGGCAGGTAGTAATCCAACCAATGAGTGGTGTCTTTGATCTGAGTCTTTGCCAATATTTCTTCCACAGAGGAAGACAGAGGAAAACCGTCCAAAATCACTTGCTGATGAAACTGAGAGTCTGGTGCTTGATAGGCTTTTTGCTGTAAGGATTGATCTGTCGTGTGAAGCACTACGTTATTATCGCGGTTGACCAGTACCACTAGTTCCAAGTCGGGATGACTGTGCACCAGTTGCGACAATTCGCTGGCCAAGTAATAGAGATTGTAGGAAGCAATTTCATCTTCAGTCTGACGCTTTAATTGATGCGAAAGGGCTAAGCCCCGACGCTGCAGATTTTCTTGCATCAACAAGACGCGCTTTGATAACTCCGCTTCCAGTAATTTTTTCTGACTGGTAATTTGAAGAATAGCCAGAAGCGTCGAAACCGCCAAAACCAAAAACACCATAGCCAAAGAGAAACGCTTTCGAATGCCGTTTCGTATTCTTAAGTCTGGTGTGTCAGTGACAGTCGTTCGCTCCATGCGATCAGAGATTCCTGCTGGGAAATGTGTCTTTGTTGGATTTACTCTTGTTCGATAACCCTACTTTGAACCCTAGTTATAACTTGGTTACGCCTTGTAGGTCAAAAAAGAGCCTCCCCATTATCAGGAGATTTGCTCCATTTTTGCCTGTTCAATGGTCTCGGCTAACTCCTGAATGGTCCAGGGTTTAGCAAAGCACTCAGCTAAGTTGCCGTATTGCTTAGTGCGCTCAATTGCAGATTGATCTGCCTGACCGGTCAGCATAATTTTAATAATATCAGGATACACCTTATGAAGATCAATCAAGAACTGATCACCTTTGACTTCCGGCATTAACCAATCAGAAATGACCACATCGACCTTGTGCCCATCCGAAAACAACTCATCGATGATTTCCCACGCCTCTTCAGCACTTTCAGCAATCTCATAGGCGTATTGATCACCATAATGCCGTTTAAGTTGGGCACGTAAACTCATCAGAATGGTTCTGTCGTCATCTACACACAATATGTAATCTTTCACCATTCAATAACCACCTTTTAAATCCAGCCCAATTGTAGGATAGTCTATACTCGTTCGAGATATTTTGTCTTTTTCTGTAGGAAAAGGGCTTAAAACACAACTAGTTATCGGAAGTAATATAAAAAACTTGCGGGAATATCAACTTTTCATGCGTTCATTTGCAAACCAAATAAAGTACCGCTTACTGTGTATGAGTATGTTACTCATCACCAGCGTGCCGACGTTTGCAGAAAAGTTGACCTCCATTTACTTCTATAATCCGGAAATTAACGTCAGCCGTAACTCAACATTAAAGCAAAAACTCGATAACTTTTTGGCGCAACAAGGCAGCTATCAATTTCAACCCGTCACCGACCGTAAAATTTTTTCCCAGCTCATTGAAACACAACCCCAAGCTGTTTTTATCATGTCCAGCTGGTTCTATCAGACCTTAACTAATAAATCCGATTTGACCGCCCGTCTGGTCGGTGTAAAGAACAACACACCATTCTTTAAAAAGCTATTAGTAATTCATCAAGATCATAATCAAAGCAATGCCGCGAATCTGATTATTGCGTCTACCGGCGCACCGTCGTACAGCAGCTCAGTATTGCAAAACATACTCAAAACCTCCTCTTCTGCCAGCCCTGATATCCTTAAGTCATCACAAATTCTGCACGTTCCGAAGGATCTCGACGCGCTGTTATCTGTGGGCTTTGGGATGGCGCAGGCAGCTCTGAGTACCGAAGACAGTCTGAATCAGTTGAAACGTTTCTACAGCAACCAACATCAGAAATTAAAGATTCTCGGTAGCAGTACGCCTCTCATGCGTGCCCTAGTGGTAACGCCCAGAGAAGCATCAGAGCAGGTGGATCAATTAATAGAAAAACTGGAACACATGGAACAACACCAGGCAGGAAAGATATCGCTTTCTTTGATTGGCCTGGATCGCTGGATGCAATTTAAAGACGCCGTTTCCCTGACACAGCCAGTACAACAGGTAACACCTAGGGTGATAGGGAAGTCGCAAGGAGGCAGGAAGCCATGATATCACTATGCCGAACCGCAATAGCGCGGACATTCGTGATAGCAAAACGTAACGGAAGAACACGCAAGTTCAACAGACGGACCTTGCTATTAACACCATTGATAGTAGCCCTGTTGACTCTTTCACAAGGCTGCCAAACGGTTTCAGCAATTACTCCGTCACATCACAAAAAGACCGCGGCTGAGATCGACAAAATACTGGTTGTTAACTCAAATTCCCATGTTGAACGCTATCGAATTGCCGAGCAAGCCTTTGCTGAAAGCATCCAAGGCACTTCTTATAACATTATCGATCTGATGAATGAGGATGATCCCGTTGGTTTATTACAAGACGTGTTGAACCATGGCCAATTTGAGCACATCTACTGTATTGGAGCGAAAGCATTAGGCAGCATAGATTATATTGCCCCGGAACAAGATATTGTCTTCAGCTCAGTTTTAAACTGGCAACGCTTCCAAGGTCAAGAAGGAATTTCAGGCATTGCCAGCGATATTGCACCGACCTCGCAATTAGCCATGTTTAAGCACTTCTTCCCCGAGCTAACCAGTGTTGGAGTGATTTACAGCGACACCAATAAAGCTCGTATCAAGCAGGCAGTCAGTGCGGCAGAAAGCTTGGGAATAACGCTCCATCCCGTACAGATGGAAGACAATGACGACATCGACCACCATATTCAGTTCTTGTCCGATCAGGTTCAGGCACTTTGGTTGATTCCTGACCCTGTGGTTCTGTCATCCATTCATACGACAACGCAAATATTTGAACTGGCACACCAAGACAAATTACCGATTTTCAGCTCTAACAGTTTGTTTAAGGACTTAGGAGCAACCTTGGTGGTAAGTGCTGATCTTCCAACTATAGGCCGACAAGCAGCGATTCTGATAAAGAATACTCAACAACATGAGACGCAAGTACATTACCCTGCGGGCAGTCACATCATTTTAAATATGAATCGTACAATGGAGTATCAACTAGAACTCAACTATCAAGCCCTAGGATCAGTGAACGAGTTAATCGAATAATCACGTAAAACATAACGACTTAATACATAGATACTTAATAAATACAGAGTGGGCAAATAAACAGAGGGCTAATAAACAGAGATCCAATCAACCGTCATCTAATCAAACAAATACGTTGCTTCAACCATGAAGTTGCGATCATCTTTCGGGTAATCCGACAACATGACATTAGGCGCAGGATCTTCATACTCTTTATTCAACAAGTTATAAATCGACGCTCTCAACTCCAGATTCTTTAACCAAACCTCTTTTGCCACCACAGCAAGATCCACCGTCACATAATCATCGACATTACTTCGATTGTCCCCATCCTCACGAATGGTTTCCCCTTTATAAAGCAGACCGGTAAATACACCAATATTACGTGAAACGTGGTATTGATAATTAAGATTCGCTCGATGCAGCGGAACATCCGCCTCTCGCTCATGAGATAACTGATTAATAGGATGTTGATAGGTGTAATTCATTGCCACTGTCGAACCATCATTAAAGCGATGAGAAACTTCGACCTCCACCCCTTCAACTTTTAATTTCCCGACGTTTGCAGAAGTGTTCACGGCAGTATTAGTCGCTATGGGCGCGATCAAGTCATCAATGCTATTTCGAAACCAAGAGATACGATAGCTTGAGCGTCTCGTAAAATCTCCGAGAACTCCCATTTCGAGCGTTTCGATTTCTTCAGGGTCTAACGAATTATCGCCGACAATACCGCTGTTGTTACTGTTAAAAAGCTCAGAGAAAGTCGGAGCACGGAAGGCAGAACCATAGGAAACAAGAAAACGCATCTGCGGGCGCCATGACCAAGTTAAACTGGCTCTGGGATTTAAAGTCCCCCCAAAGTCACTGTAGTGGTCATACCGGCCACCAGCAATCAATCTGAGATCATCACGAATATCCCAAATATTTTGAAGATAAATAGCAGAAATATCTCGATTCTGACTGTCATTCCAATTAGCCACCGACGAGATATTTTGTAATTCTCCTTGGCCACCATTAGACCATAACTCAACGTCATACTGGCTTTGATGCTCATACATCACCCCCATAAGCCACTTTTGACTCAATGACCAGTCATAGGAAATTTGAGCTTCTGCCCCCACCATATCTTGCTTAACCGGAGTGCGAATCTTCAAACCATCGGGGCAGGAAATGAGTGTTGGGCAGCTTCCGCCAGGATTAGAATAACCTTCAGGAAATTGCTCCCAGGTATTATCGAATTCAAAGTGATCGGTATACGCCTTTATTTCCACTGATGTACTGCTGGAAAGCGATTTCTTAAAACCACCTTCAAGAAAGTAATCAATGTACTCTTGTTCTGAATCGTCATTAATAATGTTGGTAATGCTGAAAAAGTTACCGGCTTCTCGACGCAGGTATTTTCCTTGTAAGAAAAAGCTGCCTTTGGTGAAATTTAGGCCAGCCTCATAACGGCGCTCGGAATAATCGACTCGACTGGATTGCCCAATGGCATCCGACTCAACACGCTCATTCAGTCCATTGGTATCGAAATAGTGAAGGTTCATGGCAAACTTGGCATCATCAAAGTGCTGGCCAAGCTGTACATTTACCACCCCCGTATCATGACTTCCCCCTTTGGCCGTTACTTCTACGCCTTGAACATCATCGGCGGTTTTAGTCACAATATTGACCACAGCAACGAACGCATTCGCACCATACAATGCCGATCCCGGCCCACGAACCACTTCTACTCGACGAATATCATCCACAATAAATGTATTGTAGGAAGTGCTGGCACCACCGTTGGCTAGATTGTTGTTGATGGAATGACCATTGATCAAGAATAGTACCTTCTCAGCGAAATCGGTTTTGACACCTCGAACTTCTAGAGAGGTCATACCCGCATTAACATCACTGATACCAAGACCCGGTAAACGCTTCAGTGCATCCAATAAAGTGCGGGCTCCCATGGCCCGGAGATCTTCCGCAGTAATGACGGACATAGAGGAACCACTTTTACTGACCGCTTCGCGGGTCTTAGTGGCGGTGGTGACATAGACTTCTTCTTGCAACCATTTAATTTCGTCTTGAAGTGCATTTAGGGGGATATCTAAAGGAGAGTCTGCCTGACTCGCAGAGGTATAAAATAATGAACTGCACAGTCCCAGCACTCCCCAATAGACACGCCCTGAAATCCTTGTCACCCTTAACTCCTGGTTATTCTTTTTCTATTAACCAATAAATTATCAGCTTCCTCGCATCTTATCGACCATAGGTTGAGCTTCTTCACCAAACTTTTCCAAAATAAGTTCAATATATTGAGCCCACATCTCCGGTGTTCTTATGGCTTTAACCGCTTCGACCCAAACCAGAGAAATAGAAACGTCTTTGCCTTGCTCATAGTCATTGGCAATTTCAGAGTTGGTCATCGGCTGTCCATCCACCCCCATACAGCAGATCATATCAGGCCCCATCATGACCGAACTTAACTCGCCCTGTTCATACACGGCGGCTAATAAACTCTCATTTACAAAGAAAATCTTAATGGTTCTATTGGCATCATCTGCATCTTGTAAATTAATGGAGCCAACATCAAAGCCATCTTGTACTGTATTCGTACAATCAATAACGGTGGCCTTCTTGGCAAGAACTGAACTCGATGGATAGAAGTCGTTCAACAACATACTGACATTATTCAGTGGCTGATCGCTGGCCATCGCCACACCAATTTCCCGAGCCAAACTCAAAGACCCCGCTACAATAGCTCCTGGCTGTTTCATATCAGCGCCAGTGACCGTCCAAGTTCCGGTGGTACCAATATCATGCAACTCGGTACTGACTACGTTTCGAACCTGACTTTCGAGCTGCTGAGCATTTTGCGGATGCAAGGGGAAAGATTTTCTTTCTTCACTGACCACAATAGTGTTTGAACACGTAAAATTCTTTTCAGCGTACGTACACATGTCCATTTGAGGAACAGAGCGGCCCGCCCCGTCACCATCGACAATTGGCATTCCTCGCTGAGCACAAGCCAACATGGGAATAACACTGTTCATTGCACCCACTTCAATCGGAAAGATGCCATGGTACTTGTGTCCCGTCATGGCCTGAAGCAGATCAAAGGCATAGCCTGGGGAGTCTTCAAAGTTCATGTTTTTGGCATCAGGCGCACCAACACCACAAATCATCATTAAGTTGTCGCTGTCGTCCAGTTCATCGACCGTAATGACATCAACACTTGAAGCAAACCCTATGATGTTTTTCACCACATTATTAGCTGCAGCAACACTTCCACCACCACCACTGGCTAGAAAGCTGGCACCATTAACCACTAATTTCAGATCAGATTCTGTATAAGATTTCATAGTAAGATCCTTCTTGATTTTTTACGTTATTGTTATTAATCCAAGTAATGAATATAGCTGAATCAGGTTCACTTGCTACCGTGAAAACCCACTTTTAACAATTAAAGAAAATTAATAACAAATGTGAACATGATCACACTTTTAATACAGAGTTCGAGCTTTCCTGTTTGCCTAGAACAGAACCTACTTGCTGTTTATTTAACCGCTGTTTGTTTTTGAAGCAGACACGAAAAAGCCCGTAATTACGGGCTTTAGGAGAGTAGTGAAAAGCTTACCAACATAGTTATCCACACAGAGTGTGAGTAACTTATTGGATGAATATTACGCTTCGAACAATCTCAGCATAATTTTCAAGTTGTCGTTCGCTTGAGCTTGCACCGACGTTTGAGCTTGCTCTTTCACCAGTTTCGCCGCCAACTCTGAAATTTCTTTAGCCAAATCCGCATCCGCAATTCGACTGTTCGCAGCGGCTTCGTTTTCGACACTAACTTGGAGATTACTGATGCTCGATTCAATTCGATTTTGAGTTGCGCCTAAATTGGCAGACACCTCGCTGGTCGCATCCAGCGCATCGTCGGCAACCCCAATGGCGTCCACCGCACCACTCTGAGTGGAGATGTCGATGTCACTGATTCCCAGATCCTCAAGCGCTTGTTGCAGATTATTACCACCCACTGACAATTGATCTTCCGCATTCGGACCGACCTGAAATTGCGTTTCACTGTCGTTATTCAGCAGAGGAATGCCATTAAAGTTGCTGTCTTCAATGGTGGTAGAGATATTCTCGACCAGTTGATCAACTTCCGCTTGTAAGCCTTGGCGATCCGTATCTGACAAGGTGCCATTGGCCGCCTGAACTGACAGCTCACGAATACGCTGTAAGTCATCACGTACCGAACTGACTGAGCCTTCTGCCGTTTGCGATAACGAAATGGCATCGTTACTGTTGCGAATGGCTTGTTCAGAACCGGAAATTGAGGCATCAAAGCGAGTACTGATGGCAATACCCGCCGCATCATCTGCTGCCGAGTTGATGCGACTGCCCGAGCCAATTCGCTGAAAATTCTGGCTCGGATCATTTTGAATTCGATTTTGAGCAAACGCGGCTTGCTGAGCTCCGGTATTAAAACTCACGGCCATAATGCACTCCAAACTGTTCAACTTTCATACAAACTAAGTGTGAACCGAATTAACGTACTCAACAAGCATCGGTTAGCAACAGTTCGTTATCAAAATGTTAAACGATATTGCTCTTTATACTATCGAACAGTCGCTTTTCCAGCCGGAAATTCACCGATTAAGGCTCCAGCGTAAACCCCGATACCCACTCAGGAAAGAGTCGCATTTTTACATCCCGACGACCTTCGCGGTTCAACTGAGACAGAGCCTGAATACAACGTACTAGATCCGAAGACTGCGATAACGCCTCCGAGTCCAGCCAGATCCCGGCCTGAACAGCAGACGTCCTATGATCTGAAGAATCTTCGATCAACATGGCAAGATCATTAGGCTCCATCCACAAAGTTGCAAATACACGCGGTACGGCCGCCGCAAACACATCTCCATGCAGAAGTAACGTCATGACACCTTGATATTGATCAGAGTGTAGAACCGTCAGATCCTCGGTAGCTACCCCAAAAGATGCGAGCTGAGCGATCGGTCGTTGATAACCAATCTTAGAGGCCTTCGACAACAAGGCCACTCGCTCTCCTTTTAGACTGGCCACACCGCCACCAAGTGACACACGCTTAATTAACCAGACACTGTTTAAGTCCGTCGATGATATGCCCGAAGCCCTTAACAAAGGGGAGTCCTTCGCTTCAACAACGTTGCGAAGGTCAAACACCAAATCGCCTTGCGAACCTTGAACTTGTGCTGTCACCTTGATCTGACAGGATTTATCTACCAACCAGGATTCCAACGCCGTCACATAACGCGGTTTGGTAATGCCACCTTCCGCAGTATTGATACCGAAACTTATCGTCTCGGCCAGAGCGGTCGCTGGCCATACACTACCCGCCGTTAGCCCCAAACACAGAAACAAAAAAATGCCTTTACGATTCCGTAAAGGCAAAGGAGGGTTAGAAAATGACAAGTAAGGTATCAGCCTAAGCACAAACAACAGCAGCACACGGAGAGGGGTATTCGTTGACATTGTTTGCACGCTCATACCTGACTGTTTTACTAGGTTAATAGAGATCGACTCTCTTGCCATTGATTCAGATCATTTTTTAAACACTTTCACCTACGGCACCCAATCTGGATACAATTTGTACATAAAATCACTGGCACAGTAATTGGATAGCTTGGTATAAGAGTAAAAAAGATAAGTAATTCTCGGATGGCTTAAGCAACCGAAAAACAGTCACCGGCTCTCTGAATTGACCTTCTTCATCTAAACTTAATAGAGATCAAATCAGGACACCGGTAACATCGAACAAGAGATAACCCCAGGGATTCATTGGTTTTTCTCAACACAACTGCAAGCACACTACGCAACTGAAAGACACGCATAGGACTCAGGTAGGAGACATGATGTCAGACTCTACAAATTCTTTTGAACTCATTCTATTTGGTGCAGCGGGTGACCTATCCCTGCGCAAATTGATCCCGTCACTCTATTGCCTTCATCTTGATCAACGCATTCATCCCGAAGGTCGAATCATTGCGGTCGCACGCCGCGATTATGAACGCTCGGACTTTTTGGACATCGTTAAGAAAGCTCTGGTCAAGCACCTCAATAAAGACCTCTTTAATGAAGAAACCTGGACCAGCTTTTCGAAACGTCTGAGCTACGCTCAAATGGACATTACCGATCCCAGCAGCTACGACACCACCTTGAAGCACTTTTTGAATCGGCCGGAAGCTGCCAAGATTTTTTATCTCGCAACCCACAGCGACATGTACGGCACCATTTGCCAGCACCTGTACAGCCATCAAATGTTAACCGGTGACGCTCGAGTTGTATTAGAAAAACCCATTGGCATGGATTACCAAAGTGCCGTCAACGTCTGCAAAGAAGTCGACAAATACTGCAACGAAGAGCAGATCTATCGAATCGACCATTACCTCGGTAAAGAGACCGTACAGAATTTGTTAGCACTGCGTTTTGCGAACTCTATTTTTGAGCATCAGTGGAACCAACGTTACATCGACCACATCCAAATCACCATTGCAGAAACACTGGGTGTCGAGCAACGCGCCGGCTTTTATGAGTCCGCCGGAGCCATGCGAGACATGATGCAAAACCATTTGCTGCAGCTGCTTTGTATGGTCGCCATGGAACCTCCAGCACAACTGGACGCCGAGTCCATTCGCGATGAAAAAGTAAAAGTACTGAAAGCGCTGAAGCCCATCGTTGGAGATCAAATCAATGCCAACGTGGTGCGAGGCCAATATCAGGAAGGGTCACAACACGGCCAGCCAACCTTAGCCTATCGCCAAGAACCCGGTGTTAATCCACACTCAGATACCGAAACCTTCGTTGCCATGAAAGTCGAAATCGACAACTGGCGTTGGGCGGGCACCCCGTTCTATCTCAGAACTGGAAAGCGCTTACCAGACCGAGCCTGTGAAATCGTCATTCAATTCAAAGAAGTGCCGCACTCGGTATTCGAACTGCAAAATCCGGCGTCCATGGCGAATAAATTAATCTTTCGTCTGCAACCCGACGATGGCATTAAGCTGCAGTTGTGCGAAAAACGCATCGGTAAAGGCATGAGCGTTAAACCTGTGCTGCTCAATCTTACCGCCGAGCACGCGCGTAAAGATCGAGCCCCGGACGCCTATGAGCGACTGCTATCAGATGCCATCGAAGGCAACCCAACCTTGTTCCTGCGCGAAGATGAATTACTGACCGCATGGCAATGGATTGACCCTATTCTAAGCGCATGGAAACAAAGCGGTTCACGACCGGAGTTCTATCACGGTGGAATCTGGGGGCCGGCGGCATCCACCCTTTTGTTAGCACGAGACGGACGACTTTGGCAGGAAAATCACTGATGTGCATAACCAAACCGAGCAACGTCTACTCCTTTGTTGTCCATTCGGGAGGTATCCGATGAAACTGCAAGAGCAAACCTTCGCCAATCACCCAGCCATGATTGACAGTGTCACACTGCAACTCAGTGATCACCTTAAAAGTGCCATTGAACATTACGGTCAGGCCAGCTTCATTGTCAGTGGCGGCAATACCCCAAAGCCGCTTTATGAAGAGCTCAGCCACCAGCCCTTGGCCTGGGACAGAGTCACCGTGTGCCCTTCCGATGAGCGTTGGGTTGAACTCGGTCACCCGGACAGCAATCAGACCATGATCGAAGCAACGCTACTACAACATGCCGCGGCGGAGGCATCCCTGGTTTCACTTCGCCCAAGCTGCCCGTTCAGTGACGCTCCAGCCGTGATCAATCAGTCCTTGATGACCATGCACAAGCCATTCAATCTGGTACTGCTTGGAATGGGCGACGATGGCCATATTGCTTCGCTGTTTCCTGACTCCAACGAGCTGGAACACGGCTTAACGGCACCCCACTCCGAACCCGTAATCGCGGTAAATTCCGATAGCAAAGGCGCTCGCATCAGTCTGAGTCTCACCGCGCTATTAAACAGTGAACACATTTATCTGTTAATCACCGGGGGCTCGAAACGAGAGGTCTTTGAAAAAGCGAAAACCAACCTCGACAACCCCAACCTACCTATTGAACATCTACTGAAAAAAGCCACCTGTCCGATCACGCTATGTTGGAGCCCTAATTCATGAGTCATCCGGTACACCCTGTCGTACAACAAGTAACGGATCAAATAACTGAACGCAGTGCCATTTCCCGAGCCAATTATTTAGCCTTGATGCGTCAACAGGCGGAAACCAAACCGCACCGATCCAAACTCAGTTGTACCAATCTTGCACATACTTTTGCGGCATCGGAAGCATCAGAAAAAGTCATTTTGAAACAGCTGCACAGCAACGCCAACATCGGCATTGTCACTGCGTACAACGACATGCTGTCGGCCCACCAACCACTCAAAGATTACCCCGACATCATCAAACACGCCTTGCTCGCGCTGGGACATACCGCACAGGTCGCAGGCGGCGTTCCGGCTATGTGCGATGGCGTGACTCAAGGCCAGGCAGGAATGGAGCTGTCATTATTCAGTCGAGACACCATCGCCTTGGCTGCTGCTGTCGGGCTGTCGCATAACGTCTTCGATGGCATCTTGTGTTTGGGGGTCTGCGATAAGATCGTTCCTGGTCTGTTAATGGCGGCATTACGTTTCGGGCATTTGCCCTGCATTTTTGTTCCAGCCGGGCCCATGTCCACAGGCATCAGTAACAGTGAAAAAGCCAAGACCCGACAATTATTTGCTGAAGGCAAAGCCTCAAGTGACAAGTTATTGGATTCCGAAACTCAGTCTTATCACAGCCCTGGCACCTGTACTTTCTATGGCACCGCCAACACCAATCAGATGCTGATGGAAGCGATGGGCTTACACCTACCTGACTCCGCATTTTGTTCACCAGAATCCGAGTTGCGCCACGCCTTTGTAAAACAAGCGGCGGTACGAGTGTCTGAAATTACTGGATTAACCGAGCACTACACCCCCATTGCCGATGTGGTGAGTGAGAAATCCATCATCAACGCCATGGTCACCTTACTGGCTACCGGTGGCTCCACCAACCTCATTATTCACCTGACCGCCATTGCGCGCTGTGCCGGGATCAAGATTACCCTGGATGACTTTGATCAACTGTCCTCGGTGGTTCCTTTGATCGCTCGGGTATATCCGAACGGGCAGGCCGACATCAACCAATTCCATGATGCCGGCGGCACCAGTCAGGTTATTTTTGAGCTGCTTGCGGCAGGCCTGTTACACGAGGACGTAAAAACCGTCGCAGGCCAAGGATTACGCGCTTATGCCCACAGAGCGGAGTTTAAAGACGATCACATCCGCTATCACCCGGCTGGCACAGGCACAGATAAAGACATCATCCGAACCGTTGCCGACCCGTTTGCGGCCATGGGCGGCATTAAACGTCTGAAAGGCAATCTGGGAGACGCCATCATCAAGGTATCAGCGGTACCAGAAGAACACTGGCACATTCACGCCCCGGCGCGGATTTTCCACGATCAGGCCGATTTCATGGACGCTTTCCATGACAATCAACTGACCGGGGATTTTGTGGCGGTGGTTCGCTTTCAAGGCCCGAAAGCCAACGGTATGCCGGAACTGCACAAACTGATGCCATTGCTCGGCGTGCTACAAGATCGCGGCCAGAAAGTGGCATTAGTCACTGATGGGCGCTTATCCGGCGCATCGGGGAAAGTCCCGGCGGCGCTACACGTTTGTCCGGAAGCCATGCAGCTGGGTGCCATCAGCCAGATTGAAGAAGGCGATATGGTGGAGCTCAACTGCCATACTGGCGAACTCAAAGTGACCAACAGCGACCTCAGTACCCGCCCTTTTGCGCAACCGCCAAGTGGTCATGTCACCGGCATCGGACGCGAGCTGTTCAGTGTCTTCCGTCATTCGGTCGGACCAACCAGCCAGGGCGCAATCAGCATTCAATGGGAAGAACAAGGATAGAAGGGAAGCGTATGAATTCATTTAAACAACTGATAGAAAACTACAGCCCCGATCAAAAGCCTATCTTGCCTGTCATTGTCATCAATGATCTGGCGCACGCGGTGCCGTTAGCACAGGCACTGGTGGCCGGTGGTATTCCCTTTCTGGAGATTACCTTGCGCACCGAACACGGGCTGGAAGCCATTAAACTGATCAAACAAGAAGTACCCGAAGCCTGTGTTGGCGCTGGCACTGTCATCAACGAACGTCAATTCGAGCTCTGCCTGGATATGGGCGCGGAATTCTTGATCAGCCCCGGCATCACCAAAACGCTGGCTCATTACGCGCAAGACAGCCCAGTTCCCTTTGTGCCAGGTATTGCCAATGCGTCCAATGCCATGCTGGCTTTAGAACACAACATCAATGAAGTGAAGTTTTTCCCCGCCGAGCAAGCGGGCGGCATTCCCATGCTCAAAGCGCTCGCAGCGCCCTTTCCAGAACTGAGCTTCTGTCCTACCGGTGGTATTAACGCCGAAAATGCAGGCGCTTATTTGTCGTTAGACACAGCCATGGCGGTCGGTGGTAGCTGGGTGTGTCCGAGTCCGTTAATCGAGCAACAAAACTGGGCAGAAATCACCCGGCTCTCTCAAATTGCAACGTCCCACCTCAAACAATAACGTGCAATCTAAAGCATCAATGAATGCGTCCAACACATTCATCTCATTCTGACACTCACCCTTGCTTCGGGATGCCAGTCATCCCGGCTTTTCCCCATATTTCGTGCTGATTTAGACAAACAACTTCCTTGCCAAGCCGTCCTCTTTTGCCATTTCAACTCTTGATCCAGATCAATAAACTCGCCTAGCGAAACCAAGACACACTACATATAGTACCTATAAAAATAAATAGCCACTACATATAGACACACTAACCATATGGATATTGTCATGGACACCACGCCGGACACAGTGAAAGACGCTCAGAACCCTCCTTTATCTGTTTCTCTGCTTAATCTTGATGACATCACAGAGCACGAATCACCCAATGCTTTTAACTGTTCGGCGCCTGATGTGGTGTTTCAGGAATTGCCACACCACATTTCCCTGGCGTTTACCATTCATGGCTGCCCATTCGCCTGCGCGGGATGTCACAGCGAACACACCTGGGATGCCGAGAGTGGGAATGCGCTGACCGATGACGCCTTTCTGGCTTATCTGTCGCAATATCAAGGATTGATATCCGCCGTGGTATTTCTCGGTGGCGAATGGAATCGACAGGCACTGACCAACAAACTTAAACTCGCCAAAGCACAAGGGCTAACCACCTGTTTATACACGGGCGGCAATCATGTTGCTCGTTCACTCAGAGCCCATCTCGATTTCGTCAAACTCGGCCCCTGGATCGAAACCTTAGGCGGCTTAGACAGCACAATCACCAACCAACGTTTTATCGAATTAAAAGACGGCGAGCTCTGGCAAGACCGTACGCATTGGTTTCAACAAAACGCCTCGTCAAGCTCGCAACAAAACATGCTTCAAAACTCGTCTCAAAACAACCTTCACACGACACAGACACTTAACACATTTACCCATCAGCAAGGAGTTTCATATGCTTCGGCTTAATTCAGCACAAATCACCGACAAGTTGGATTTCATCGAGTCTTATATTCACGCCAATAACGCGGCGGAAGGCTCAAAAGTGGACGCCAACGCCAACGTTACGCACAAGAATATCGCCACACTGGAAGCTGAATTAATGAAGGACGCCATCATTCAGATCAATCGAGCGAAGGTGAAGCAACAAATCGGGCAGCTCTTTGGTGATGAACTGGCCGAGGAATACGAACGTCAGATCGAAGCACATGAGATTTATGTTCACGATGAAACCAGTCTCAAGCCTTACTGTACCTCCATCACCATGTACCCGTTTTTATTAGACGGCCTGAAAGGTTTGGGCGGCGAATCCGGTGCGCCGAAACACCTCGAATCCTTCTGCGGTTCTTTTGTGAATCTGGTCTTTGCGGTCAGCGCTCAATTTGCTGGGGCGGTCGCCACCGTGGAGTTTCTCACTTACTTCGATCACTTTGCCCGTCAGGACTATGGTGAGAATTATCTGCAAGATCACCCCAAAGCCATCGCCAATCATCTGCAGCATGTGGTCTATGCGCTGAATCAGCCGGCGGCAGCACGCGGTTATCAAAGCGTGTTTTGGAACATCTCCATTTACGATCAATATTACTTCGACTCCATGTTTGGTGACTTTGTGTTTCCCCCGGATAAGCAGGGTGAAATGCGCAAACCTCAATGGCAATCGGTGGATGCGCTGCAGCGTTTCTTTATGAGTTGGTTTAATGAGGAACGCAAGAAGGCCATTCTCACCTTCCCGGTTGTTACTGCAGCGATGCTGACCGGCCAAGGCCAATGTCGGGATACCGAGTTCAGCCGTTTCTGTGCCGAACAAATGGCCGACGGCAACAGCTTCTTTATTTATCAATCGGACAGTGCCGATTCTTTGGCCTCCTGCTGCCGACTGCGTAACGAAATCACCGACAACACCTTCTCTTACACCTTAGGTGCTGGTGGGGTTTCTACCGGTTCCATCAACGTCATCACCCTGAATATGAATCGGTTGGAGCAGGATGGTCGTGACTTAAAAGCGGAAGTGGAAAAGATTCAAAAGTATCAGATGGCCTACCGTACTTTGATGGAAGAATATCAGGAACATGGCATGCTACCGGTCTATGACTCCGGCTTCATCAGCCTGAACAAGCAATTTCTTACCATCGGTATCAACGGCATGGCCGAAGCCGCTGAAAGCCAAGGCATTACCGTCGGAAATAACGCCGACTATAAGGCTTTTGTGCAAGCACGCTTAAAAGTGATCTACGCAGCTAATCAAGCCGCAAAACAAGAAACCGGTTACCTGTTTAATACCGAGTTTGTACCAGCCGAAAACCTCGGTGTTAAGAACGCCAAGTGGGATCGAGCCGACGGCTACCAAGTGAACCGAGACTGCTACAACTCCTATTTTTATGTGGTAGAAGACGATGATTGCAATGCGGTGGATAAGTTTATCCTGCACGGTAAAGAACTGACTGAATACCTTGATGGCGGTTCAGCCCTGCACCTCAATCTCGACGAAGCGTTAACCCCCGAACAATACCTGAGGCTGTATAACATCGCGGCAACCACAGGCTGCAATTACTTCTGCATCAATGTCAAAATCACCATCTGCAATGAATGTGATCACATTGACAAGCGGACTCTGCACGCCTGCCCGGAATGCCACAGTCAGAACATCGATTACGGTACCCGCGTGATTGGTTATCTCAAACGAGTCTCGGCCTTCAGTCAGGCGCGTCAAGAAGAGCATCAGTTGCGACACTACCATCGACAACCGTATAGCCAATCCAATCAACAGCCGGGAGACCATAGTCTTTCCATGACTACAGCCGAAACGGTGAGTTGATCTTCACCGGAACGTAATCCGTTGTTTTTTACACTTGAGAAAAGAAACTGTCTTTCCGTTAGGCGAACTATTAAACTTTCAGCCAATGTCTGAACACGTATTCGTTTTTCTGGAAGGAGCAATCAGGTGTCAAAAACAGCCATCATCACAGGAGCCACGTCCGGGTTTGGTCAATCGTGTGCAAAGAAGTTTGCCGAAGACGGCTATCGTTTGGTGATCATAGGTCGTCGTAAAGAGCGACTGGATGCACTGGCTAACGAACTGTCTAAGATCACCGACGTCCATGCCATCTCGCTGGATGTACGTGAACGCCAAAGTGTGCTGGATGCCTTTTATGAACTGCCAGAGCCGTTCAATCAACCGGATGTGCTGATCAACAACGCCGGTTTGGCATTAGGCTTGGAGCCGGCTCACAAAGCCAATCTGGACGATTGGGAAGACATGATCGACACCAACTGCAAAGGCTTGATGTACTGCACCCGAGCACTCCTGCCAGGCATGGTTGAACGCAAACACGGTCACGTAATCAACGTTGGCTCCATGGCCGGAAACTGGCCGTACCCTGGCGGTAACTGCTACGGTGCCTCAAAGGCGTTCGTTCAACAATTTACCCGTAACCTTCGCTCTGACGTGCACGGCACCGGCGTTAAAGTCACCAACATCGAACCGGGCTTTTCCAAAACCGAATTTTCGCTGGTTCGATTTAAGGGCGACGAAGGTCGCGCTGACTCTTTGTACGACAACACTGAACACCTTACTCCGGATGACATTGCCGATATCATTTTGTGGGTTGCCAATACCCCTGCACACGTCAATGTAAATACCTTGGAAGTGATGCCGACCTGCCAAAGCTGGTCGCCGCTGTCCATTCATAAATCTGACGCCTAAAGCGCGTATCCTCATGTCATTATTTCAAATGCAATTTCAGCCACGCTGGTCGGATCTCGATCCGAACCAGCATGTACGCCATAGCGCCTATAACGACTTCGCAACACAAGTTCGCTTTACCTTTCTGCAAGAACACGGCTTTTCACAAGGACGCTTTATGGAGCTCGGCATAGGCGCGGTATTGTTTCGGGAAGAGACCACGTTTCGAAAAGAAATCGGTATGTCCGATTCGTTCACGGTAGATTTTGAAGTGGTCGAACTCAGTAAAACCGGTAAACGTTGGAAGTTTGCTCATAACTTCTGGTTGCCCAAAGAGTCAGGCAAAGACATCAAAGCCGCCACCGTGTCAGTGGAAGGCAGTTGGATTAACCTCAGCACCCGAAAATTTGCCAGCCCCCCGACGGAGCTGTTAAACCTGTTCCAAAACCTCACCCAGTAACCCAACGTCAGTTATCTGATTCTAACTCTATTTTTTTATTGTTTTCGATCGCTTAGTTTATGGAATATCAATTCAATTTCGACGCCCTTAACCGCCCCGTAGCATGCTGCTCAATGGATCACGAAGCCTTTGGTGACTGGCTAACCCACGACCTTGGTGCTCATCATCAACAAATTGCAGACATTCTCAGCCAGCTGGATCGCTTGCTGAACAAGCAAACGAATCAATGGCAAAAGCGTTGGGCCGATTACCGACTTAAGTTAACGCAGGAAGATGCCATCATTTCAGCCACCAGCACCTATGCGGAACAGGGTGGCCAAGGTGATTATGGCGACTCGCTGTTTGATGATCACGAGGCTTTGTTAGGTGACGATGAGTCAATGGGTTTTGATTCGGAAGAACTGTCACTGGATGATCAACAAGGTCATGCCATCTGTGGTTTAGAAGATTTCCAGACCCTAATTCTCGCGTGGCAGGAGTTTGTTGGAACAGACCATTAGTCAGTCACTGAACTAACCGCTGAACAAGCCACTGAACAAACGTTAAATTTGATGCTTGACCTGTGTGTTACACACAAGCCTATGGTATACACTAACAAGATACCAGGAGCACACAATGACTGTTTCAGAACTTGCTAAACGCGCAGGCGTCACCGCCGACACCGTTCGTCATTACGTTCGAACTGGCTTATTAATTCCGCAACGCGACCCCAACAATGGCTACAAACGCTTTTCCGAGAGTCACTTAAAACGCTTGCTGTTCATTGTTGAAGCCAAGTCGTTAGGCTTTTCACTGCCGGATATCCAGCTGATTTTTGGTCAGGCAGCACAAGGGGAATCTCCTTGCCCGCAAGTTCGGGAAATCATGTCACACCGTATGACCGAGGTCGCCAAAAAGATTGAGGCCATGCAGGCCACCTATCGTCAAATGGAGGAAGCGATGGAACGCTGGAAAACGCAACCGGATTGTATCCCGACAGGTGATCACATCTGTCACTTGATTGAAGGATTCAGCGAAGGAGGCTGCTGCCATGACTGAGCAAACATCTGGCTGCTGTGGCAGCAAAGTAACGGACCAAGATATGACCTCCGACCAAATGACGACGGCCAGCGAAAATACCGAAAGCAGCTGTTGTGCCTCAAACGCCAAGGCAAAAACCGAAAGTTGCTGCAGTACCAGCCATGCCGTAGCTGATCACCCCCAAGCCACCAGCTGTTGTGGCAGTGAAGCCACGACTAAAACGACCGTCTCAAGTTGTTGCGACGATGATCAACAAGCACGCTTCGACTGGATTCTGTGGGGTTCCACCAGCTTTATTGCTGTTTTAGTGGCGCTGTCGTTCTGGCCTGAAAGTGGTGAAATTGGCTGGTTGAACACCATGATCGACACCTCCATCGAAATGCTTCATGCCATGTGGTGGGGGGTGTTATTAGGGATTGCGTTGGTGGGTTGGCTCAATCGTATTCCGCGTGAAGTGGTCGTTTCCGCACTGGGCCCTGGCCATACCAAGCGCGGTATTTTCAGAGCAACCTTAGCGGGCTTGTTATTAGATTTATGCAACCACGGTATTCTGATGGTGGCTATGAAACTGTACGAACGCGGTGCCAGTTTAGGTCAGGTGATGGCCTTTATGATCGCCAGCCCGTGGAATTCCTTTACGCTCACCCTGATTCTGTTTGGCTTGATTGGTATCCCTTGGACGCTGGCCTTTATCGCCTTTTCCATGGTGATCGCCTGGATCAGTGGTTGGATCTTTGATCGCCTCGAGATCAACGGCACCTTACCGATGAACCCCAACAAAGAATCGCTGCCTGAAGATTTCAAACTGAAACCTGAATTGGCGCGTTTGATGAAGGAAGCCGACTACTCACCAAAAGCCACTCTCGACATGCTGTGGGATGGCTTAAAAGGTGCCAAGATGGTGATTCGTTGGATTATGTTCGGCGTAGTCCTGGTGGCTCTGCTGCGTGCCTTTGTACCGATGGAGATTTTTGAAACCTGGTTTGGTGCCACCGTGGGCGGTTTGTTCCTGACCTTATTGGCCGCCACTATCATTGAAGTGTGTTCAGAAGGTTCAACCCCCATCGCCGCGGATTTAGTCAACCGTGCAGGTGCACCGGGTAATGGCTTCACCTTCTTGATGGCCGGTGCCGCCACCGATTACACCGAAATCATGGTGGTTCGGGACACTATGAAGAGTTGGAAGATAGCGCTGTTCTTACCACTGATCACCGTTCCACAGGTACTGTTTATTGGTTGGGCGATGAACGTCTTTGGATAGGAACCAATCGAAGTCCAGATCCAAGTGATGTTAAAAATAAAAAGGGGATGGCTTATGCCATCCCCTTTTTAGTGATCTAAGGAAGCTCTACATTAGCACGAGAGAATCAATGGCCTTCCCCATCCATGCCGGCTTGATACACCGTTGAGCAGTTTCGACCGTTGCGTTTGCAGTGATACAAGGCAATGTCTGCATGCTCCAACCACAGAGTATATTCAGAAATATCAGAGGCTATTTCAGAGATCCCGATACTGATGGTGTAGTTAATTTCTAACGCTTCGTACTTCACCGTCAACGCTTCAATGCGCTCTCGCAATCGTTCCGCAAAGGCATAGGCATCCTGGGCATTGGTATCGACCAAAATCACGCCAAACTCTTCACCACCATACCGTCCGGCGATGTCGGTTTGCCTCAAGGTGTCCTGTAATGCTTGTGAGGTCACACGGATCACTTCATCACCCGCCTGATGACCATAGGTATCGTTTACTTTTTTGAAATGGTCGATATCAAACATGATCAGGGAACTGGTCAAGCGGCTGCGCTGACAACGTTTAAACTCTTTCGCCAAACACTCTTCCCAATGACCGCGATTAAACAGCTGCGTTAATCGATCGGTACGGCTTAAGATTTCCAACTTCTGATTGGCTTGCTCCAGCTGCGCTTTACTGGTGGCTGCATCTGTGACGTCATACACCAGAATGCATACGTGATCCACCGCACCGTTCAAGGACAGCAAAGGAATAATGGTGATGTTCTGGTACATGAAATCCGCAGTGCCGGTGATGGTTCGATAATTTTTGAACTTGAACACGTACGGACGCTGTTCCCAAGTGGTAAAGGCGCGACTGTGCAATTGAAAGACGGAATCAATTTTATGGCAGAACCAATCCCGAGGCACCTCAGGAAACAGATCAAACAGCACCTTGCCTTTGACATCCGCAGGATCAAGCCCCGAATGGTTTTCCATAAAGCTGTTCCAGATCTGTACCTGGTGCTTATTATTTAAGACCACCAAACCCACGTCGATGGTTTGAAGCATGTCCATCATCCAATGGAATTCGGAGATATCTAATTTGGTTTCTGACGGCATAACATTTCCAACAGATACTTAACGGCTGTAACGTATCATTCCAATAAATAAGATGCGATTTCGTTCAAGCGAACAATGGAATCATCTGAAAATAACAGCAACAAATCGCAGTTAATATTGTGATCTTTAATGGTGTAATTCACTTCCAGAGTTAACACCTTTTTCCAGCGGGCAGAGTTTTCAGAAATCAGCTCTGAAATTTCACAGTGCTGACCCAACACCACCGGATGCCCCTGACTGAAACTCATGTCCAATTGTTCAGCCAGACCTTTCAAGAATGCGCCAATCAAGATACTGGCAATGTCCATCTCCAGTTCCAGCTGCACTGCGTCATCTATTTCACCGCCATATTTCATCAACTTAGCGATGTCGGTAAAACTGGAATCATTGAAAATCAATAACGCTTCACCTGCGACGCCTTTGCCAATAAAACCTTGGCAGACCGCAGACACTGACGAGCTATCAGACGCAGCCTGCAACGCCATTTCTAATTCACTTGCTTCCAAAATATTAACATTTGGAATAGGCAACACAACGAACACATCCAACAGCCGAGCCAGACGATCCGCCGCCTGCCCCATAGCGACGTTTGTCACTTCCTGATAGACATCTCTTAATTCTTCATTGAGTTCAACTACTTGTTCGCTCACATATACCTCGTAGAAGTATTCCGCTATTGGCTTAATAATTGTGTCTAAGCAACGATGCCATAGGCGGTTAATATCTCGTTGATTTTGTCCGTGGTGATCGGCTTTTTAATAAACTCCAACGCGCCCAACTGTTTAACCCGATCTCGGGCTTCCGGTTGAATATCCCCAGAAACCACGATCACCATGGTCGGTAAATCTTCAGCACGAATCGCTTCAAGTACGCCATACCCGTCCAAAACAGGCATGGTCAAATCAAGAAACAACACATCGGCTTTTCCTTCCTTGATGGCATCCAGCGCTTCCTGGCCATTGCCGGCAAAGCTGATCTCAATGTCCCATTGATCGGGCAAGGCTTTAGCCATTTGCTTACGAGCAAAACTGGAATCGTCACATATCAAAACAGGAGTAGACATGTTCCCTACTTTCTTTGTCTGGTGAATTTGGATTGATTGTAAAATTCGGCAGGCAATAACCCCATTGATCTGCC
Source organism: Litoribrevibacter euphylliae (assembly GCF_042646085.1). NCBI lineage: Bacteria > Pseudomonadati > Pseudomonadota > Gammaproteobacteria > Oceanospirillales > Oceanospirillaceae > Litoribrevibacter > Litoribrevibacter euphylliae. The sequence continues at coordinate 177,029 of NZ_JBHRSZ010000005.1, forward strand.
TTAAAGACGTCGCCTCTGACAATGACACCGGTAATGCCATTGTCTTTGTCCACTCTCCAAGTAAAGTCGTTAACTAGCCGCTTTTCAAGGCTATTTCCCATCATATCGTCTTAGATGAATACCAGCTTAACGGTAAATGCCACGTAAAATCGCGAAAGTTATCCAAAAAAAAGGGCCTCTGACGGCCCTTTGATAATCTCGGATTACTGAATACGCTTAACCCGGATCTTCTTAGATCGATCCACTTCAGTCATGGCATATGAACCAAACAACATTTTAAAGATTCGAACCTCTGGTTGCTTCGAATTAAAGTTGTAACGCTCATCATCGGTTTGCTGCCATACCTGACCGTTTTCCATGGTAATCAACCACTTACCAGCTGGTTCACGATCGACTTTAACCGCTTTCATAACCATTTCATCATGCGCTTGTTTCTGATGACTTAAACCAAAATCGGCAATGGCACGCTGCTTCACAACTTCCTGTTTTTCAGGGTTGGCACTGGCAATCGCACGAGAAATATCGTCGTAACACACCATACGGCGTTTCTCATCAGACATTTCAAAGCATTTTAATAGCTGTTCGTCTAAGTCCTTAGACTCTGCTGACGCTTGAAAAGAAACTAATAGCGTTGAGGCAAACAATGCCCCCAAAATCATTGGCTTGTTCATCAAAGTATCCATAAATAAGTCGTCCCAAGAGTTCGATCCCAATGGCTCGAACGAATTGCTCGATAAAGTACCACAAAACTGAATGCAAACTCTAACTCCTTGGATTAGATTGGTCTTAATTAGGGTGTCTGGAGCACCCTCGCCAAGTCTCTCTGTAGGAAGCGTTGCATTGTAGTAGTGAGATAGCATCGAAACCACAGGGTATTGCCAGTTCGCCATCCGCGAAATACCCAACACTTAATACGTGAGGAGCAATACCATGACAGCAAGTGCATCTCCTGGAAAATCACCATTAGCTAAACTGGCCACCACCGCCTTAGGCATCGCCTTACTCATCAATGATCGTCGTAAACAAAGCGGTAAAAAACTCATCGAAGCCACTCAAAAAGCCTCTGCCGATCTCATTGAACGCGGTACAGAAGTAGATCAACAGCTCAAAGCCTCGGCCAATCAAACCCTGGATCGAACACAAAGCAAATTGGAGCAGCAGCTTGAGTCAGGCAAATCAGCAGTAAAAGAGGTTCAAACCGCCCTTGAACAAGCGACAGATCACGGACGTGATCGAATTTTGGCCCTTTCGGGGGTGGCCACCCATAAGGATGTCAAAGATAACGCAAAGTTATCCCATCTGAATGCACTGTCCAATCAAATGGCCGTATTCAACGACCATGTAAACTTTCAGTTCAATAAACAACTGAATGAATTGGCACAAAAGGCCGACAAGTTTGATCTGGCACCATTAGCCCGTTCGGTCGAACTCAAACAACTCGCTAAGACGGAAGAACTGGCGTCGCTGGCCACCTCCAAAGAATTGGACGCCTTGGCATCGAAAACGGATATTTCCGCGTTATCGGAGGTATTAGCCAACATCCCAGTGCTGACTGAGAAAGTAGAAACGCTGGCCACCCGAGATGATCTTGCGCCTCTCGCCAAAGAACATTCGCTGAAAACCGCACAAGCCGTTTTGGCGAATCAAATGGAAACCCACCATTCGCGTATCGAAATCCTCATGGCGCAATTGGCAACTCGGGACGACCTCAGAGATCTCAGCAAAAGGCAGTTAACCAAGCACGACATCGACAGTGCGACTTCTCTACTCGCGTCGAAAGAAGACGTGGAAAGCGTGGTGAAGCAACTGATCAAACACATTCACCATCTCGAACGACAAGTGGTGTATCTGAAGCAACAGTTGCCGGAACCAACGACGGCCGCGAAACCAGAAACGGCCAAGCAACCTCGGGAACACAGCGCTAGTTCAGAAGACTCGCAAGTGTCTGAATCGATCAACTCAGTGCAGGTTCGAGCGCATTAGTGAGCTCGCTTATAGACAGCGTCACCTCCATATTCAACTGTAGGAACTCAGCCGTAGCAATTTAACTGTGGTAGTTGTTTAACTCTAGTAGTCGTTTAACCGGATTAGTTGAGCGGTAGTTGTTCGGCATTTTCTATGGAGGCACTTACCATGGAGTGGAGACGCTGTACATGGGAGCGCTGCCCATGAAAGAAGCGCCCTAAAAGTGAACCAATTTCTTGTCGGAAGTATAAATCACGCTATACGCCTTGTTTAAGGCACGCACTAAGGTATCAAACAACAGCGGTTTCGCCACAAAATCATTCATGCCCATGCGATAGCATTTGCGTTCTTCATCCAGCATTGCAGAGGCCGTTAGGGCGATGATGTAAATATTCTCATAGGCTTTCTTAGAGTGACGGATACTGGCCGCTGCTTCATAGCCATCCATGATAGGCATCAAGCAATCCATAATGACCAGGTTATACTCCTCCGCATCCAACATGGTCAGCGCTTCCTGACCATTTTCTGCCACACGATAAGGCACCGACATTTTATCCAGCATACTGCCCGTCACCAGCTGGTTAACGTTATTGTCTTCAACCATAAGCACCCGAAGTTCATCGCCCTGAAACACTTGCGGTTGTACGCTTTGAGTTACCTTACTTTCTTCGTTATCAGGCAGCGCTTCTATCGGTAGATGAAACCAAAAACGCGATCCCTCACCCAGTTTCGACTCCACACCCAATGTCCCACCCCAAGTTTCAACAATGGTGCGAACGATGGCCAGGCCAAGGCCACTGCCGCCTTTGCTCCGCGCTACGGCATCCACCTGATGAAACTTATTGAATATAGTGTCGCATTGCACTTGCGGTATTCCTCGACCAGTATCTCGTACCGAACCTTGCAACACCCCCTCCTGAGTTTCCCCCTCCGGCGGCAGATAGTCCAGCATCACTTCGACACCGCCCTGTTCGGTAAACTTGACCGCATTGCCGATAAGATTCATCAATATCTGATAGAAGCGTTTGTTATCACCCAGCATCAGGTCGGGCATGTTGTCAGAGTAAGAAAGAGTAAGGCGTATGTTCTTCTTGTCCGCTTGCTGCTTGATATTCTGAATCACATTGTCTGCAATTTTCTTGATCATCATCGGTCGAAAATCAACATGAAACTCTTCAATTTCAGCCCGCGACAGATCCAACACATCGTCAATTATCGACACTAAGTGATCCCCGGATTGCATTGCGATGGCCAGCAATTCCTGATGACGTTCGGACAACGGATCCGACTGAATGAGATCGAGAATCCCTAAAATGCCATTCAACGGTGTACGTACGTCATGGCTAATACTGGCAAGAAAGGCGAGTTGGTTTTTGCTTTGTTGTTCGATCTTTTCATTCTGATCCTTAAGTTGTGCAATCAGCTGACTGTTTCGCAACAAAGTACGAACACGAACGATCACCTCCATCGGTAACACGGGCTTAGACACGTAGTCGTTGACACCGCGTTGCAGCAGTTCAATTCTCCGTGCCGAGTCATCGAAACCAGTGATGGCGATGATGGGAACATCCCCCTTTTCACCCCCAATGCGTCGAATTTTGTGAACCAGTTGCAAACCAGAAATATCACCGGCTAACACCACGTCCGTGAGAATTAAGTCATAATGTCGATTCTGAAAGGCATACCAGGCCGCCTCGCCGGTTTCGTAGGCGTCGACGCTTAATCCTGCATCATTCAAAAACTTTATCATGGGCAGTTGCTGGCTTTTGGAATCCTCAACGTACAGCACACACCCCTCGACCGGGCGCAGACGTTCCAAATGACGCGTTAAATAGGCACCTAATTCAACCAGTTCATGGCGATTGAAAATGTCGGTGATCCCGGCGCTGAAAGCGTCACTTTGAGTGGCCGCCGCCCCTTCGGTCGTCAGCAGCACAATCGGTGTATATTGATAGCCAGGTTGTTCTCGGATGTAGCGGCATACGGCCAGTCCATCACGCGGTCCAGGCAGTTGCATCGCTAAGCAGATAAAATCAAAACTCGTTTCTGAAAGTGCGGCATCAAGCTGATCGGAGTTATCCAACAACACGGCATTCATCCCCACCGAGCTGAACAAGCGCTCTAACACCGCTCTTTGAGTGGTACTTCCTTCGATTGTCAGAACATTGGATATCATTCCCTTTCCTTCCTTCAGAATCCGTATGAACGAAAAAACGAAAGCCTTAGCCCATGCCTTAATCCAAGGTTCACGGCACCTATCAAGAAGTCCGTTCTAACCCAAGATCACCTCAGTATAGCAGCGGATACAGATTCGACCCGACCAAACCACCATAGCGCCGTGTAAGACTTGCGTTATACTCTTGACCCATCCAAGATGCACCGCATTATGTCGTCGTATTCATCAACGAATCAGCACTGAAAGAATCGACATAGAACGAATCACCATCGACCGAATTCACAGAGCCAAGGAGTCTAGTTTGCGCACGATTGCCATCATTGGCGGCACAGGATTAAACCAGTTCCCAAATGCCGTTTCTCAAGAAACCATTCAAGTCACTACGCCCTATGGTGCGCCTTCTGGGAAGATTCAAAAGCTGACTCTCCAAGGCCAGTCGGTCTACTTTCTGGCTCGTCATGGTCAGCCTCATTGTTTGCCTCCGCATCAGATCAACTACCGCGCCAATATTCATGCGCTGCATCAATTGGGAGTGACCGATGTGTTTGCGGTGAACGCAGTGGGTGGCATCACCGAAAACGCACCAACAGGCCAGCTCTGCATTCCTGACCAGCTGATTGATTACACCTGGGGGCGCGAGCACACTTTCTCACAGCAAGAAGAGGGCAACGGTCTGCTCTCGGTGCAACACATCGACTTTTCGTATCCGTTCACCGAGTCCTTACGTGCCGTATTAATTGAACAGGGGCACCATCTTGATCTGCCAATGACAGATGGTGGCACGTACGCCGCCACTCAAGGCCCTCGTCTGGAAACCGCCGCAGAAATCGCTAAATACGAACGTGATGGCTGCGACCTGGTAGGAATGACCGCCATGCCTGAAGCGGCACTGGCCAGAGAACTCAATTTAAATTACGCAAGCATTTGCTTGTCAGTGAACCCGGCAGCGGGAAAAACCACCGAAGAAATTACCATGGACGATATTCGGGCGGTCATCGATACTGGCATGCATCAAGTAACGCAATTACTGGAAGCCAGTGTCCATCACCTGCTCACCGAAGCATCACCTGCTAACGCGTAACGCCCCTAAACCCAAACACAGACAAAGGTTGCAATCATGGCAACAACCAACTCTCTTCCTTCGACTCTGATGAATTTTGAACCACAGGAATTCAGCCCCATCCGCTGGAATAACGGTGCTTTGGAACTGCTGGATCAACGTCTATTACCGCATCAAATCCACTGGATCAGCTATCAGGATGCACCTTCCGTTGCCCATGCCATTACCGACATGGTGGTTCGCGGCGCACCGGCCATTGGCATTACCGCCGCCTACGGCGTTGCCCTCTCAGCTATGGCGCATCGGGGTACATTATCCTCGGAAGACTTAACCCCCATCATGGCCGACATAACACTGCTATCCAACAGCCGCCCCACCGCCATTAACTTAATGTGGGCCCTGGATCGCATGAAGCTGTGCTTGCTGAAAGCGGTAGCAAAACACACCGCCATCGATGCCATAGTGACGGCCTTGATCGAAGAAGCAATATCAATCCACCAGCAAGACATCCACTTCTGCCACAGCATTGGTGATCACGGTGCTGACTTGTTGTCACCCAATAGCACTGTCTATACCCACTGTAATGCCGGAGCTTTAGCCACCGGTGGGCATGGCACGGCTTTGGGAGTCATTCGCAGCGCCTTTACTCAAGATAAAATATCTCAGGTGTTTGCCGGTGAAACTCGCCCTTGGTTGCAAGGCGCACGATTGACCTCGTGGGAACTCCAGCAAGCAGGTATTCCGGTGCGCCTAGTAACAGAAGGCGCGGCGGGTCATACCTTAAAACACAATTCGGTAGATTGGCTGATCGTCGGGGCAGATCGTATTGCTGCCGATGGCTCAGTGGCAAATAAAGTGGGTACCTACAATCTGGCGATTCTGGCTCGACATCACAACTGTAAAGTGATGGTGGCAGCACCCAGTTCGACCTTTGATCTCACTATTCATCAGGGCGATGACATTCCCATCGAGCAACGGGCGGATCAAGAAGTGACGCACTATCAGGATATTCCAATTGCCCCGGAAGGCGTGTCGGCACTCAATCCATCCTTTGATGTCACACCTGCGGATTTAATTGATGCCATTGTCACAGAACGTGGCGTTATTGAGCGTCCAAACCGTGAAAAAATTGCAGCGCACTTTGATTCATAGCACGCCATTCATAACGCTTGGTTCCCGTAAGTGTTAAGACTTAACGGTTCCATTACGCTTTCGCACAACGCTTTGTGGGTCTTGGTGTATCAAAATATCGGCATCAGGAAAAGCGTCTCGTAACGACGCTTCCACCTGATCGGCGATTTGATGAGCATCGTACAAGGGTAAAAAATCGTCCAGCTCCAGATGGAATTGAATGAACTTGGTCGGCCCCGATTGCCGTGTTCTCAGTTCATGCAAGCCATGAACCTCGGGATGAGCCGCAACCGTCTCTCTAATCAAGCGATGGCTGTCGTCATCCAAGGCACGATCCATAAGCGCATTCACCGCCTCTTTGGCAATGCCCCAGGCACTGAACAGAATGTATAACGCCACCAGCAAGGCAAACCAGCCATCCACAGCGTCAAAACCATAAGACGCTAAGATCACCGCAACCATAATCGCCAGATTCATCAGCAGATCGCCTTTGTAGTGGAGCGAATCGGCAGTAACGGCCAAACTTCCCGTCACTCGAGCCACATAACGCTGAAAACTGACCAAGCCAAGCGTCACCACAATCGACAGCAACATCACGGCGATCCCGACTTCCGGCTGACGTACCGGTTGCGGCTCGATAATGCGATCCACCGCGTGCAGCACCAGCAACACGCAGGAACCTGAAATAAAGGCACTTTGAGCCAATCCGGCCAAACCTTCAGCCTTACCATGACCAAATCGGTGTTCTTTATCGGCAGGCTGAATGGCGAGTTTTAACGCAAATAAGTTGGCCGTCGATGCCGCCAAATCCAATAACGAATCGGTCAGCGATGCCAACACACTCGACGACCCGGTCATCATCACCGCCACTACTTTGGCAAGAATCAAAAACAACGCCGTCCCCATAGCGACCCGCCCTGCCAAGATAGTAAGACGTGCATACTCTTCCGATATGGTCTGTTGCGATCTGCTGTGATTTGGCATTATCGTTCTTCTTTAATCGGATAAATCCGTAATGGCTCGACGAATCCGGGCAAACGCCTCTTCTAATAAAGCGCGCTGACAACCAAAGTTCAAGCGAATGAACTGATCATTACCGAAGTCACTTCCCGGCGAAAAACCCACGCCATAAGATTCAAAATACTTCGCTGGATTCTCCAACCCTAGCCCCGAAGCATCAATCCAAGCTAAGAAGGTCGCCTCAATATGAAGCATCTCGATGCCATCAATCTCCGCCACTTGTTGTTCGATATAATCACGACTGTCACGCAAATACTGAATCTGCTCACTCAACCATGGCTGACCGTGCTCATACGCGGCCATAGCAGCTTCTATCGCCATTAGATTCAGTTCCGGCACAATGCCTTGCGCCGCGCGTTTAAACCTGGCGCGTAGCTGTGCGTTTTCAATGATTGCAAAAGAACAGCCTAATCCTGCGATATTCCAGGTTTTACTCGGTGCCATCAGGGTACAGGAACGTGCTGCGGCCTCGTCTGAGAGAGACGCAAACGGAATATGAGGCAGGTCATCCAACAGCAAATCGCAGTGAATTTCATCAGAACACACGATCCAACCGTATTGCTCCGCCAACTGCGCCAAACGCTCCAGTTCGTCACGACGAAAAACGGTACCACCAGGGTTTTGAGGATTGCATAACATCAACAAACTGATGCGATCAGCCTTGGCTTCCAGCGCTTGCCAATCCAGCATCCAACGGCCAGATTGTTCAATGAAAGGTAAATAGCAGGCAGTCAAACCCGCGTTATTCACCGACGACACAAACGGAGGGTAAATAGGAGTAGGGATTCCCACTTCTTTCGCTTCATCACCAAACGCCCGAGCCGTAATATTCAAGCCACACACTAGCCCAGGAATAAACACCAAACTGTCGGGGTCTATCTGCCAGCGGTACAGTCGAGCCATCCGCTCAACCACCAGAGTCTTCAAACGATCCGGCACCAGGGTGTAGCCAAAAATACCATGATCGGCGCGGCTTTTTAGCGCATCAATAATTTCATCCGCAACCCTGAAGTCGCTGTCCGCCACCCACATGGGTAATACATCCTGACCTCGGTATTTTTCCCACTTCATGCTCGAAGATTCTGTACGATCAATGGTGTGATTAAAGTCGATTCCTTTCATGACGTCCTCTTGGTCACGCTGATGCTTGTTGTTCTTGAGATTAATCGCTCTTGAGATTCATCGTTCAGAAGTGTACTTGAGATCAAGGACACTTCATACAGCCTCAATACCCGGTATCAGAAACTCGTGGCAGAGTATCAACAACCGCGAACAACTGCGTACAAATTATAAACACCGATAAGCCTCCGCCATTCCCTAGACAGGCACTTATTATAAGAGTAAGAAGTTCCATTTTTAGTACGTTTCGTTCTAGTAAGACGAAAGGCATTTTCTTGAGAGAAACCGCTTACTATTGTATATTAATTGTACAACTATCCATAAATGTGGCTAAATTCGTATGACTAACATTACTGCAACAACTGGCATCAATCCTCTGGTTCAGTCGCTGAACACTGGAGAGGAAGAGCAACGTGTTGCCAGTACAACTCGAAATGCCTCTCAAGACAACGTTTCTGCTCGTGGCCCCGAAGCGTCCGATGAGCCATCACCAAGGAACGACAGTCAATCGTCGACCCAACCGCAAGAAGAGATTAACCGACGGGACGATCCGGAACTGCAGGCAAGACGTGCCGAACTGAACGAAACCAATAATGAACCACGCCGTTCAGAAGTGAATCTCGATGCTCCACCGGAGCGGCCAACTCAAGATGTCACTGTCACCCTCTCCAACAACGATCAACCGGAGACGGAGGTGCCAACGCGTGATGCACTGAGCAGAGATGATCTTCAGAACAATGAACAACCTGTTCAAAGAAATGATTCAGCGCCTGAACCGAATCAAACCCAACCAGTTCAGAGTGATGCAGCTCAAGCGCCAGCGGATCGAAACGATCTCACTAATGGCGACAACTTACAGCGAGTTCAATCAGAGAATGCAGCTCAACTGGCGGAGACCCGAGAAGCAATCCGAAGTTCCGACAACACAGACATTGAATCATCCGATGATACCAGCTCGTTCAGCCCGTCGCTTGCAGATCAAAACGACGAACCTGATAGCGGTGCTCAAAATGCGTTGGTTTCTGGGTTCTTGGAACAAAACGCGGAACAGCGAGTGGGCATTAACTTAAACGCCATAGCCTAACTGGGAATCAACGCCTGTTCGTATTCTCAATCCTTCTGCAGTAAGCCCTCACCATATAGAGGGCTTTTTAGCGACCAACCACTCCCAGAATTGAAATCTCACCATTCCACCCCCATTATTAGTGCAACCTACAATTTTTTGCGGCCTCCGCAAGTCAGTCTCAGAGATGTATACATGATCGAATTGGATAACCCTGCAACCCCATCTGCATCAAACAATATCGTCGAAGTTACCCAAGACAACTTCCAACAAACGATTCTTGAAGAATCTCAAAAACGATTAGTCGTGGTCGACTTTTGGGCTGACTGGTGTGCCCCCTGTAAAGCGTTAATGCCCGTGTTGGAAAAACTGGCCAATGAATACAACGGTCAGTTACTGTTAGCGAAGGTAAACTGCGACGAGCAACAAACCATTGCCGCTCAATTTGGCGTGCGATCTTTGCCAACGGTTGCCTTAATGAAGAACGGCCAACCCGTTGATGGTTTTATGGGCGTGCAACCGGAATCTGAAATCCGTGAGATGTTGGAGAAGCATTTACCGAAAGAATATGAAATCGCCTATCAACAAGCCCAGGAAAAGTTAGCGGAAGGTGATCTGGATTCAGCCTGTGCATTATTAAACGCGGCTCATCTTGCAGAACCAAAGCGTTCCGATATCGCTCTCGCCTTTGCCGACGTGTTAATTGAACTGGCTAATTTTGAAGCAGCTCAGGCCGTGATTGATGCCATCCCAATGCAAGATCATGACGCGCAATACAATCAAGTGAAAGCCAAGCTGGAATTGGCAGCCGATGCCGCGGATTCACCAGAATTAAAACTCTTGGAAGAAAAGCTGTCAGCTTCGCCTGAAAATGCCACCTTAGCTCTTGAGTTAGCGGTACAATACAACCAAGCCAATCGTACGGAAGAAGCCCTGGAACTCTTGTTGAGCCATTTGCGAAAAGACATTAATGCTAGTGATGGCGAGCTCAAGAAAACCATGACCGATATACTGTCTTCGCTCACCAACGCCGACGCATTGAAAGCCAAATATCAACGTAAGCTGTATACCTTGCTCTACTGAGTTCACCTACATCTCTACGACTTATTATTTTCGAAAATAACAGCGCCTTAGGACATTTGCTATCGGCGCTGTTGTTTTCTTAACCCAACCAGTCCTTAAAAGCTAATGCTCAATCCAGGCTGGTTTATGTGCTTGCCACTTAAGCTCGGCTTCCAGTTGCGCCGCCAACTGAAATAAGGTGGTTTCATCACCCATTGGGGCCATAAACTGCACGCCGACAGGTAATCCATTATCCGCCCAGTGCGCAGGCACCGACATCGCCGGCTGACCAGTTAAATTCGCCAACTGCGTAAAAGGCAGTTTCTCCAACTGTCGAAACGCGAGTTGCTCAAAAATCCCCGCACGTTTTAACAACCCAGCCACAGGTAACTTATATAGGCCTCGTAAAACAATTTTTTCCACAGGAGAAGGCATTAACTCACCTACTTTGGCAGGTAAATCGGCCATCGTTGGCGTCATGTAAAGATCGTAGGTTTTATGAAACTCACCTAACGCGCGCGCATAGAGATTCCAGGCATGTAGAGCTTGCGCGAACTCTTTGGCCGAATACGCCTTACCGAGCTTGGCCAGCATCGCGGTCATAACCTCGATGTCTTGACCCGGCTTCAGTGGACGCCCCAATTCTTCCTCAATGTGACCAATCGACGCCGCCGTCTCACCCAGATTCATCGACAAATAACATTGATAGAGTTTTTGAGCATCGTACTCCGGCTGAGCTTCTTCCACTTCATGCCCTAACGACACCAATAGCCGAGCCGTTTCTTCAATCGCTCGAACACATTCAGGATGCACCTTACCACCCGTTGGATTCTTGGTACTGAAGGCAATCCTTAATTTTCTCGGTGCGTCTTTGGTTGCTTTTAAATAAGAGATTTCAGGTTTTGCGATTGGGAAATGCGCTCCATGATCCGACCCCGCCGTAAGATCAAGCATCAAGGCACTGTCTCTAACACTTCTCGACAACACATGCTCAACAGCAGCACCTTGCCATAGCTGCCCCTGATCTGGCCCTGTTGGCGTCCGACCACGGGACGGCTTTAGACCAAACAAACCACAACAAGAAGCAGGGATACGTATCGAACCTCCACCATCGCCCGCGGAAGCAACAGGCACTATACGTGAGGCGACCGCCGCGCCACTTCCTCCGCTGGAACCGCCCGGCGTATGATCTAAATTCCACGGATTCCGCGTTGGCCCAAATAACTCAGGCTCAGTAACACCCATCAATCCAAATTCTGGTGTATTGGTTTTGCCTAAATGCACCAAACCCGCTTGCTTGAAACGCTTGACCATCTCCGAATCGTGATCGGGAATGTAGTCCACCAGCACTCGACTGCCACAACTGAAAGGCACGCCTTCGTAAGCCGCCACTAAATCTTTTAGCAGAAAAGGCACTCCGTACAACACGCTGTCTTGAGGCGCTTGCTTAAAATCGTCTTTCCAGCGCGAAATCATGGGGGTCACCACGGCATTGATGTGCCCATTTCGTTTATCCATGCGCTCAATTGCCGCATCCACCACATCATCTACTGATAACTCTTTATTCGCGATAGCTTGAGCAATGTCTATCGCATCCATGTCGTCGTATTCCGGCAGCCTGACCATAACCTTATCCTTCAGAGTTTTTCTTTTTATACATGAGCCTTTGCTCTATTTCTATTACTTCTCGATTGGATGCCTATACTCACTATTAGTAAGTGGCCAGAAATGCGAAGTAATTTTGGCCGCTTAATAATTTGCCTTGCTATACTCATTAAACGTCTTACCCGCTAAACAATAAAAATATATGTCAGACACACACACCACTAAACATCACGGCAGCGAGCTTATTGAGGTCAAGCTGGATGTGTCACAATTGGACATTGGCATGTATGTCAAGGAGCTGGATCGTCCTTGGTTACAAACTCCCTTTATGTTTCAAGGCTTTAGGATCACTACGGACAGAGAACTTCAGCAACTTAAATCTGTTTGTAAATACGTCATCGTTGAGGTCGAGAAACATTATTGGTTCTCTTACCAAAAACACCGTCTCAATGAGAAATCCCAGGAAGCCCCAACTAAAAAACCTGTTATTTCCGAACCCATCAATAGAGCATTACCTGAAGCCAAAGCCCTTTACGATAAAGCGGACATTGAAATCCATTCCATTCTCAATAAAGTTAAAAAAGCCGAAGACATTGATATTGAGCCGATTCAAGAAACCGTAAATGGCTTTGTTAAGAGTGTGGTTTCGAATCCAAATGCCTTGCTATGGTTGACCCGAATTAAAGAACGCGATGAATACACCGCAGAACACTGTCTTCGTGTCGCCATTATGGCCATTGCCTTCGGGCGTCACCTAGGCCTGTCGGATTCGGAACTCTCTCTGGTCGGCATGTGTGGCATGCTGCACGACGTAGGTAAGATGGTAATCCCGAATGAAGTTCTCAATAAGCCGGGAAGACTTACCGCCGAAGAATTTGAAATTATGAAAAGCCATGCGGCCAAAGGTGGAGAGTTATTAGAGGATCAAAGCGGACTCGATCCTTGCATTGTCACTGTGGCTCGCCATCATCATGAACGTCTAGATGGCATGGGTTACCCCGCTAAGTTAAAAGCGGAGAATATTTCACTCTACACTCGGATTGTATCCATCGTTGATGCTTACGATGCGATTTCCAGCGAACGCTGTTATAAGAAAGCCACCACACCCGCAGAAGCGTTAAAGATCTTATATGACAATCGTGGCAGTCAATTCGATGCCGATCTACTTCAACATTTCATTCTAATGGTAGGAATTGTTCCGACAGGCAGTATTGTCGAGCTGAATAATGGTCAGGTAGGTATTGTTCTGGCGAATAACACGGAATATAAGCTAAAACCGAAAGTTCTGTTAGTTCGTGACGAACACAAAAAGCCTCAACAAGAACGCATCATTAATCTCGCGAAGAGTCCAACCGCTCTCGATGGAACACCATTAGAAATATCACAAGCATTAAGTAATGGAAGCTTTGGGGTCAACATTCTAGACTACACTAAACCAAGAGAATTCCCTCATCTCACCGAGTTTGATTGGCTATAGTGGCTGATACCAGCACTGTGAATCAGCACATTCATAGCGCTTATAACGTCTGTTCACACACCCATCGTTTTAATGAGTTTTGATAGTGCTCATGTAAATCGCGGCTGAATTTCTTGTAGACCTGAATGGTCTGCCAAAAAGACGCATCCCAACGCTCCGCATAAGATCTTATTTTGGTCACAGGTAGGTCTTCCATGCAGGCACCTTGGCGAAACTCCCGTACCACCAGCTCCGCTAAATCCGGATACGTCTGAAGGTCATAAGTAGTAATTCGAGACAGCCACTTGGACATGGCATTAATGAAGTCAAACTCGTCATGGGAAAAACGAATGTCCAGGTAATACCCCTCTTCACTTTGAGTCACATACTGCCGTAGCTGGTCACTTTTTACACTAGAATCTGAGGGGAGAAGAGGCGTCAGACAAGAGTCAGAGGCTAGCTTTCGGGTAGCCGTTCCAGCAGGCAGATAACAAGCTTCTATCTCTCCTTCAACAGCAGAAAGCACAGGGACTTGAGTTTGGTCGGTCACTATTTCGTACATAGGCCACCTCCTTAATTATTCTATCGGCGGCACAGGATTAAAACTTACTACCGTTTAACCCTTATTAATGGTCATAAACTCCATCGTTTCTCTATACGAAGCAAACTCGCTGCCAGTTCTCTCCTATTTGGACATACGGTCTAAAGATCAAGATCAGAGGCAGGATACAGTCAAACAAAGCCAGAAATCAGTTACTCAACCTGCCAATCTCCTGACTTCCCTCCTGATTTAGACAACACTCTGACGCCGTCAATCCGCATCATCTTATCAACGGCCTTACACATGTCATAAACGGTTAAACACGCCACAGAAACCGCAGTCAGTGCTTCCATTTCAACACCGGTTTGACCTGTCAGCTTACACATCGACAGCACTTTGATCCGCCCTTGATCCGGTTGCGCGTCAAACTCTACTTTCACCGAACTCAGCATTAACGGGTGACATAATGGAATCAGATCCGACGTCTTCTTTGCCGCCTGAATCCCGGCAATTCTTGCCACGGCCAACACATCACCTTTCTTATGAGAGCCAGCCATCACCATCGCCAAGGTTTCGTCATTCATGTAAACAAAACCTTCCGCCTGAGACGTTCGAGTGGTTGCCTGTTTCTCAGAGACATCCACCATTACGGCGTTGCCCTTATCGTCAATATGGGTAAATTTTGACATCTCGATTCCTGAAAAATGAAAAGGTTATTCGTAATTAAGAAGGGTTGAGGCGACTGTCGGCCAATTTAACAACGACTTTAGCCAACTCCACTCGCCATGAGCGTTGCTTGATGCCAAAGGTATATAAGAGCTTCTGACAGTTCAGTACCGCATTCATCGGACGCTTCGCAGAACCTTTGTGTTGAGCACTGCTGACTTGCTCCACATGTCGCGCTTTCAATTCGGGGTGACGCTCGGCTTCCTCAATCACCGCCTTAAGAAATTCGCGACGGGTTACCGCTTCCACATCACAATAGTGATAAGTGCCCCATACGTTAATATCACAAGACAGCTGTTTGCAAATTGCCAACAAGACTTCTGCCGCACTGCAGGCAGAGGTTGGACACGCCAGTTGCTGCCCAATGACTTCCATACGCTCATCTTCGCCGCCATGATCCAAAACCCGCCCTACGAAGTTATCTTCGCCAGAACTGAACACCAACCCCAACCGGATAATAATGTGTTTCTCTAGAATGGAAGAAACCGCCTCCTCAGACGCCTGATGGATTTCACCATACAAGTTCACCGGATTAGGGGTATCTTTCTCTGTATAGGGCCCGACCTTATCACCATCGAATAAATAGGGTGACGTCAAATGTAACATCGGAATATCAGCTTCCTGACACGCTTTCGCCAACGCACGAGGAATTTCCAGATTTTTCAAACGACAACGCTCAATCTCTTCTTCTGCACGATCCACAAAGGGGTACAAAGTCGAGTTAATCAAAAAATCAGGCTGATGCTCCTGAATCAACTGAACGATGTCCCGATGGTCGATAAACAGCTGCTCATCCGAGTCAAAGGCAACAAAGTCAACGCCTTGCGTTTCAAGCAGAGACACTAGCTCTCCACCGACCTGACTCTCCGAGCCAACCACCATTAACTTCATCGAAACCTCACCTGATCAAATACCTTTGACGAATCTTCGGATTATCAACAATGCCGCCACAAATTACCATACAGAGTGCGAGGATTCGCTGAAGTCGGTTACAAAATACTTGATCTGAAACATCAAACTTTTTGGTAAAATACTCGACAATAGTCAAATCAACCCATTTATTGTATTGTCAGCCTTGTCTCAACCTTGAGAGCAATACAAAGAGAGCATAAATCATGGCTTTGATTGATCAGTTTGGACGTGTCGTTAATTACGTTCGTATGTCAGTAACCGACCGTTGTGATTTCCGGTGCGTGTACTGCATGGCGGAGGACATGACCTTTCTTCCTAAATCATCCATCCTGACGCTCGAAGAAATCGAACGCATAGCCTCAGCTTTTGTTAATCTCGGCGTTTCCAAGATTCGACTCACTGGCGGCGAGCCCTTAATTCGTAAGAACGTGATATCACTGTTCCAACAATTGGGGAAATTGGACGGCCTGAAAGATCTCGTCACCACCACTAACGGTAGCCAACTCACCACTTTGGCTCAACCGCTTAAAGACGCTGGCGTACAGCGTCTCAACATCAGCTTAGACAGCCTTAACGCTGAACGCTTTACGGATCTTACCCGCTTCGGAAAATTAGAGGCCGTGTTAGCCGGTATTGATGCCGCACGCGAGGCTGGTTTCAAACAAATCAAACTGAATTCAGTGATCATCAAAGGCCGAAATGATGATGAGATCCTGGACTTAGTGAATTTCGCCAAAGAAAAAGCCATCGACATCAGCTTTATCGAAGAAATGCCATTGGGCGTTATTACAGAACACAACCGCGGTGAAAGCCTCTGCACCAGTGATGAAGTTCGTACCATCATCGAACAAGACTACGAATTGATTCCTGATACTTTTAAAACCGCCGGACCATCGCGTTATTACCGCCTTGCTGACAGCAATTCACGTATTGGATTTATTTCACCTCACTCCCACAATTTCTGCGGGGACTGCAATCGTGTTCGTGTAACTGTCGAAGGTCGTTTATTGCTATGTTTAGGAAATGAACATTCCGTAGATTTACGCGAGCCGTTACGTAATGGTTGCAGCGATGACGAACTAAAAAGCATCATTGTCGATGCCATGAAGATCAAGCCGAAAAGTCATGAATTTGATGTCCATGACGAACCTCAAATTTTACGTTTCATGAACACTACCGGGGGCTAATCAGCCCTGTATCAATCGAGCTGCGCCAAGGCATTAAAGTTCTTCATATGCCGCTCGTCGACATCCACCCATTCAACACCTAACTGCTTAAACACCCGAAATACGCTTCTCTGCCCTTCATTGAAAGCCGACACGATGCCAGGGAAGACGCTTCTGTGAATCAATGCATGTAAAGGATGCGCTTTTTCAACAGCCATCAACGCAAAGAGTTTATGCTCAGGAGAGCTTTTTGCCTTCTCAAGCAATGATTGAAAATCCTGCTTCGTCACTAAAGGCGTATCACAAGGTGATACTAACAGCCATTCCGAACTAACCTCTTTCAATGAACTGACCAAACCACTCAACGGGCCTTGAAAGTCTGGCGCCTGATCTTCAACGACGGCATGAGCTAATGTTTGATAAGTCTCAAGATTACGATTACAACTGATTAACGTGGAATCGCAGATGTCCTCCAACGCATATAGCGGATAAGAAACCAACGCCTGACCACGCCACACTTGAAGCCCTTTATCGACGCCTCCCATTCGAGTTCCCTGCCCACCCGCAAGAATTAACCCCTGAACTGTCATCGCCATCACTCCTTTCTTTTACACCCAATAAAAAGCCCCACGAAAGTGAGGCTTTATATACGATCCAAAGAGAGAAGTCTCTTAGAACGGAATGTCATCATCGAAATCATCAAAACCGCCTGGCGCTGGCGCAGGTTGTTGCGGCGCTTGCTGAGGCTGCTGACCTTGCTGCGGTTGATACGGTTGTTGAACGGGCTGCTGCATAGGCTGAGATTGAGGAGCCATATTTGATTGAGCTGGCGCAGGCGCCGCAGTTGGTTGCTGATAACCACCCATAGGCTGATTCATCGGCTGTCCGCCGCCCATAGGCTGATCACCACCACGGCTATCCAACATTTGCATGTCATTCGCAACAATTTCAGTAGTATAACGATCCTGACCTTGCTGATCCTGCCACTTACGAGTACGCAATGCGCCTTCAATATAAACCTTTGAGCCTTTACGTAGGTACTGGCCTGCAATTTCACCAAGTTTGTTAAACATCACAACACGGTGCCACTCAGTACGCTCTTGTTTCTGACCTGATTGCTTATCGGTCCATGAATCACTGGTAGCAATAGTAATATTGGTCACAGCACTGTTATTCGCGGTATATCTGGTTTCTGGATCTTGTCCAAGATTACCAACCAGGATGACTTTGTTAATTCCTCGTGCCATGAAACTCTCCAGAAAATCTATCTATAGCAAGGTTCGAATAATGAAAAAAATGAAGGGAACCATTGTAGCCTTAGAGTGCACTTAGGCCAAGCTAGGACTCCCTAAAGTTTTCTGAATAATACCTTCATTCGTCAGATCGGGATCGTATTTTATGTATAAAGTCTGCATCTCATTGTAGTGAAAGACTTCAAGTACACCTTGTTGACTACCTAGCTTATCCAAACCTTCAGCACTCTTCTCATCGAGCACAAAAGGAATAGAAACACCTTTCAAGAACTTAGGCGCTTTCATTGTCAACACCAGCAACAACCACACGACCAACAAACCAGAGCATACAATTAACAGAAAATTCTCACCTTTCCATTGCAATGCCATACCACCAAGCCAACCGCCAATAAACGCGCCTAAAAATTGATGGGAAGAAAACAAGCCCATAGCACTGCCCCGCGTGCCAGCGGAAGCGAGCTTCGCAACCAAAGAAGGCAGGGTTGCTTCCATCAAGTTAAACGCAGTAAAAAACACCAATAACAGTACTGCCATCACCGCACCGGCTTGCACATTCATCATTAAGCTCAATGTTACCAACAGCATCAAAGCCACTGCCAACACCATCATCCATTTCATCTGACGTTTTACTTCGGCTATTAAAATGAAAGGCACTGCAAGTACAAACCCCATAACAACGACAGGAAGATAAACCCACCCCGTCATGGACGCTTCAATATCAAAAGCAGCAATGATTTTTGTCGGTAAGAAAATGAACAACGCAGTAAGCAACGCATGAAGAATCAAAACGCCCCAATAGACACGCTGCAATTCGCCATTAAAATAACTTTTCTGTAACCCCTGTTTAGTCGACAAGGTTTCCAGTGAATACACCGAGGTCGGCGGGTTTGGCACTAGCTTCCATAAGATCACCAAACCAAGTACCCCTAACGCTGCGGTTAGCCAAAAGACGCCTTGGATTCCGAAGTAAGCATCCACAATCGGCCCCAATACAATTGATATGGCAAATGAAACACCGATGCTAGCCCCCACCATTGCCATAGAACGCGTTCGCGTCTGCTCAGACGTTAAATCACCTAATAACGCCATAATACAAGCAGCCACAGCACCGCCCCCCTGCAACACGCGACCGGCAATAATTCCATAAATAGAATCACTCATTGCGGCGACCAAACTACCAGCAATAAACAAACAGTAGCCGATACTGATCAGAAACTTCCGACCATAACGGTCAGACAAAGAACCAAACGGGATCTGCATCAAAGCTTGAGTTAACCCATAGCCACCGATCGCTAAACCAATCAGTAAGGGAGTTGCCCCTTCTAAACTTTTACCTGTGGCTTCCGGAGACATATATAAAGATAAAACAGGAAGCACCATAAACAGGCCTAACATACGAAATGAGTAGAGCAACGCCAGTGATAACGTGCTGATGCGCTCATTAGAATTCATGCCTTCTTCACTCCTTTTTGTGATCGGCCGCAAGTTTATCACTTTTGTCGTTACGACAATATCTTCTCGCAATGTAGGAAATTAGACATAGACCAAGAAACCGAACTTTTTTTGTGGCTTAATAGAATTCCCTAGTCAGAGCAGTAAGGGATTTCACTGTTTTTCGCCCCAAGGAAGAGGAGCTCACTATGACTAATTTAAAGAAATCTACTCAACATATTCTTCTGGTAGGTCAACAAAACCTCCAAAATTCGGTCATCATTAACTATTTGATTAACGAACAGCATCTATCCGCTCAGCTAACCAGCCAAGCTGAAGCCGTGAAACGTATTTCAAATGATGAAGACCTAACAACACTTCTATTACTAGATGTTCGAGATATTCGTCCAGAACAAGCCATTCGCTTCCTGAACGAACTCTACCAAAGAAATAACGCTATCTCTGTTGCCTTCATCAATGTTTTGTCTGATTCAAAGTTTGAAAAGCTCATCGATCATCCAACCATTGGCGGTATCTTCTACGCACACCAACCTCAAAGTCAGGTATACAAAGGCATTAACGCCTTACTAACTGGTGATTTATGGATACCACGTAAACTGCTAAAAATTTATCTGCAACAAACTCGTACGGCATACAGAACCGCAGAAGATTCAAGCCAGTTATTGACCAAGCGTGAACTACAAATTTTGAAGCTAACTGCCACTGGTGCGACCAATGCTCAGATTGCCGATAAATTGAACGTCAGTATGCACACCGTAAAAACCCACATGTATAACCTGTTCAAAAAGATTGGTGCATCGAATCGAGTACAAGCAATCAATTGGGCTAATGAAAACCTAGATACGGACTCAATTAACCGATCTAACGCTGCATAACAGATAAAGAGCTTTTGGCTCTTTATCTCCCTCCTGTAGACCCTATAATGAGGTGTTTTATTATTCGGGCTAGAGGCTTTAATGGATACTATTTCCGTTCGCGGTGCAAGAACACACAATCTTAAAAATATCGATCTTGATATCCCACGAGATAAGCTAGTCGTAATTACAGGGCTTTCAGGTTCCGGTAAATCGTCGCTTGCTTTCGACACCTTGTATGCAGAAGGACAGCGACGTTATGTTGAAAGCCTGTCGACTTATGCCCGACAGTTCTTATCCATGATGGAAAAGCCTGACGTAGACAGCATCGAAGGCTTGTCTCCAGCTATATCCATTGAACAAAAGTCGACCTCTCACAATCCAAGATCAACCGTTGGTACTGTCACAGAGATATATGACTACCTAAGGCTTTTATTTGCCCGCGTTGGTGAAGCACGCTGCCCAACCCACGACCAGCCCCTGCAGGCGCAGACTATCAGTCAGATGGTCGACCAAATTATTGCCCTACCCGAAGGCAGCAAAATCATGCTGTTGGCACCGGTAGTAAGAAACCGCAAAGGCGAACACCTTCATTTATTTGAAGATCTACAAGCCAAAGGCTTTATTCGTGCTCGTATTGACGGTCGAGTCTATGAGCTGGATGAATTACCTGAACTTGATAAGAACAAAAAACACACCATCGAAGTGATTGTTGATCGCCTGAAAGTAAAACCAGAGATTGAAACGCGCTTGGCCGAATCTTTGGAGACAACCATTGAGTTATCAGAAGGAATTGCCTTAGTTGCTTTTATGGACGACGATGAGCAAGAAGACATTACCTTCTCAGCCAAGCATGCCTGCCCGAGCTGTGGCTACTCCATTGCCGAACTGGAACCCAGATCATTTTCTTTCAATAACCCTGCAGGCGCTTGCCCTACCTGTGATGGTTTGGGGACTAAACAGTTCTTTGACGCATCTAAAATCATTGTAAGCGACACCTTATCGTTAGCTACCGGCGCAATTAAAGGTTGGGATAAGCGAAGCTTATATTATTTCCAGTTATTGGAATCCATTGCTAACCACTATGAATTCTCTTTAGATACGCCTTGGGATGAGCTAAGCAAATCACATCAGAAGATCATTCTTTCCGGTTCAGGCAAAGACAAAGTTTCCTTCAAACATGTCACAGCAAAAGGCGATGTATATTACAAAGAACAGAGTTTCGAAGGTGTCCTTCCAAACCTTGAGCGACGATATCGAGAGACAGAGAGCCCATTGGTACGGGAAGAACTTTCTAATTATTTAAGCATACAGCCTTGCCCAAGTTGCGATGGCGCAAGACTTAAAGAATCATCACGACATGTTTTCGTGAACGAAGAAACGCTTCCGTCCGTAACCCAACTCTCTGTCGGAGATGCACAAGAGCTGTTCTCCAAAATGGAGCTCGAAGGAGCCAAAGCTCAAATTGCAGACAAGATCGTAAAAGAAATCAGTGACCGCTTACACTTTCTGGTTAATGTCGGCCTTGAATATCTTACGCTTGATCGAAGTGCCGATACCCTATCTGGCGGTGAAGCTCAGCGAATTCGACTAGCCAGCCAGATTGGTGCAGGCTTGGTTGGCGTCATGTATATATTGGACGAGCCCTCTATTGGCCTACACCAAAGAGACAATGATCGCCTTCTTGAAACATTGAAAAGACTCAGAGATCTTGGCAACACCGTCATCGTGGTTGAACACGATGAAGATGCGATTCGTATGGCCGATTATGTAATTGATATTGGCCCAGGCGCGGGAGTACACGGCGGGCAAGTCATTTCAAAAGGTACTCCGAAAGAAGTCAGCGCGGACGAAACATCTCTGACTGGACAGTACTTGTCAGGGGTGAAAGAAATTTCAGTTCCAGAAAAACGTCATCCCGTAACTGAAAAATGGTTAGAACTGTCTGGCGCATCCGGAAACAACCTTCAAAAAGTAAACCTAAAGCTACCAATCGGCTTAATGACCTGTGTTACCGGAGTCTCAGGCTCAGGAAAATCAACGTTAGTTAACACCACTTTATATCCCATCATGGCACACAAGCTGAATGGAGCCCATCAATCGACGACCGCACCATATACGGATATCCAAGGCGTTGATCATCTGGACAAAGTTATTGATATCGACCAGAGCCCAATTGGACGCACCCCACGATCAAACCCCGCAACTTATACCGGTATCTTCACAGGAGTCCGGGAATTATTTTCTGGGACTCAAGAGGCGAGATCAAGAGGGTACAAACCTGGTCGCTTCAGCTTTAATGTGAAAGGCGGCCGCTGTGAGGCCTGCCAAGGTGATGGCGTCATCAAAGTTGAAATGCACTTTTTACCAGATATCTACGTTCCTTGTGATGTCTGTAAAGGGAAACGCTACAACCGAGAAACACTCGACATCACTTACAAAGGTAAAAACATTCATCAAGTACTCGATATGACGGTAGAAGATGCACGAGAGTTTTTCGATGCTATTCCCGCCATTGCAAGAAAACTGCAAACGCTGCTTGATGTGGGTCTTGGTTACATCAAACTTGGTCAGAGTGCTATTACTCTTTCAGGAGGGGAAGCGCAGCGAGTTAAACTGTCCAAAGAGCTGTCTAAACGAGATAGCGGAAACACCCTCTACATATTGGATGAACCTACCACAGGCCTCCATTTTCATGATATTCAACAGCTGCTAACGGTTCTGCATAAACTTCGTGATCGAGGAAATACTGTAGTTGTTATTGAGCATAATCTAGATGTCATTAAAACGGCAGACTGGGTCGTAGACTTAGGACCAGAAGGCGGAAAAGGTGGCGGAACAATTATCGCAGAAGGAACACCTGAAGACGTAGCAACTGCAAAAGGCTCTCATACAGGAAAATACTTAAAGCCATTACTTCCATGATAAGAAGTGACAACCGTATTTAGAACGGATCTTAAAAACGAAAAAAGGGATCATTTGATCCCTTTTTAAACCAATCCAAATTGATTGGACAATAAAAAGCCGGGTTAAACCCGGCTTTTTATTAATCTTCTGCGCTGTCTTCGCCAGCTGGCAAAGGACGATCAACTAACTCAACGATCGCCATTGGCGCATTATCACCTGCACGGAATCCGCATTTAAGGATACGGATATAACCACCAGGACGGCTCTCATAACGAGGACCTAGTTCATTGAACAATTTACCTACCGCTGCATTGCTACGAGTACGAGCAAAAGCAAGACGACGGTTAGCAACTGTATCTTTTTTAGCAAGAGTAATTAAAGGCTCTGCAAAACGACGAAGCTCTTTCGCCTTAGGTAGAGTTGTTTTAATCACTTCATGCTCAACAAGAGATACGGTCATGTTCTTGAACATCGCTTGGCGATGTGCACTTGTACGATTTAAGTGACGACCACTCTTACGATGACGCATGATTTAATTCCTTACCAAACATCAGAGTTCGGATGCTCTGATTACGGGTTTACCCTGTCGTCGTTTTTCAAACTTGCTGGAGGCCAGTTCTCTAGACGCATACCTAAAGACAGACCGCGCGAAGCGAGTACGTCTTTAATTTCAGTCAGAGACTTCTTACCAAGGTTTGGCGTTTTCAGCAACTCAACTTCAGTACGCTGAATTAGATCGCCAATATAGTAAATATTCTCGGCCTTCAAGCAATTTGCAGAACGAACTGTTAGCTCTAGATCGTCAACAGGACGAAGAAGGATAGGATCAATTTGATCTTCTTCTTCTTTAACTTCTGGCTCAGCTTCATTCTCAAGATCGACGAACACAGCTAACTGTTGCTGTAGGATAGTTGCAGCACGGCGAATACACTCTTCAGGCTCAATAGTGCCATCAGTGTCTAGATCAATCACCAGCTTATCCAGGTCAGTACGTTGCTCAACACGCGCACTCTCAACACTATAAGCGACGCGACGAATTGGGCTGTATGTGGCGTCTAGCTGAAGGCGGCCGATTGGACGAGTTTCGTCTTCATCGGACTCGCGAGTATCAGCTGGCTCATAGCCACGACCTTTGGCAACTTTAAGAGTCATTTTCAACTCTGCTGCTTCATTCAAGTTTGCAATCACGTGCTCAGGGTTTGCGATTTCCACTGAATGATCAACTTGAATATCTCCGGCCAATACAGGACCAGGACCAACCTTAGAAAGGGTTAATGTTGCTGTATCCGCTTCATTCATGCGAACTGCAACACCTTTAAGGTTCAACAGAATCTCAATTACGTCTTCCTGCACACCTTCAATTGCACTGTACTCGTGCTGAACACCGTCAATTTCGGCTTCAACAATAGCTGCACCAGGCATTGAAGAGAGCAGGATCCTACGCAAAGCACTACCCAGCGTATGACCAAATCCACGCTCCAATGGCTCAAGAACCACTTTTGCGCGAGTATTACTGTATTCAGTCACATCAATGTGACGTGGAACTAAAAAGTCGTTCACGGAACGCTGCATAGTTGCCTCTTAATTAGCTATACCTGTTACTTAGAGTAAAGCTCAACAATCAGGTTTTCGTTAATTTCTGCCGACAGATCAGAACGCTCAGGAACAGACTTGAACGTACCTTCCAGCTTCTTCTCGTCTACTTCTACCCATTCAACCGCAGCACGGTTTTTGCTCAATTCAAGAGCACCTTGGATACGAAGTTGACCTTTGGCACCTTCACGGATGCTTACTACATCGCCAGGAGCGACTTGATAAGAAGCGATATTAACTGTACGACCGTTAACTTGAATCGCTTTGTGGCTTACGATTTGACGTGCTTCTGCACGTGTAGAACCAAAGCCCATGCGATAAACAACGTTATCTAAGCGAGCCTCTAAAAGTTGCAACAAGTTTTCACCTGTAGCACCTTTAAGACGCGCTGCTTCTTTATAATAGTTACGGAATTGCTTCTCAAGAACGCCATAAGTACGACGAACTTTTTGCTTTTCACGCAACTGTAGACCGTAATCAGACAAACGACCACGACGTTGGCCGTGCTGACCCGGAGCTGTCTCTAGCTTACACTTGGAATCAAGTGCACGTGCACCGCTCTTTAAGAAAAGATCAGTGCCTTCACGACGAGACAGTTTACATTTTGGTCCGATATAACGAGCCATACTGCCCCCTTTTACACGCGACGCTTCTTAGGAGGACGACAACCATTATGAGGAATAGGTGTAACGTCCGTAATGTTGCTGATCTTGTATCCACAAGCGTTTAGTGCACGCACTGCAGACTCACGACCAGGGCCTGGGCCCTTAACTTCTACATCCAGGTTCTTAAGACCATACTCTTGAGCTGCAGTACCTGCACGCTCAGCAGCAACCTGTGCCGCGAACGGAGTAGACTTACGAGAACCTCGGAAACCAGATCCGCCTGCAGTTGCCCACGCTAGAGCATTGCCTTGACGGTCAGTAATAGTCACGATGGTATTGTTAAAAGAAGCGTGAATGTGCGCAATGCCATCCGCGACTTGCTTTTTAACTTTTTTACGTGCCTTTGAACTGCTTGGCTTTGCCATGCTTCAGTTTCCTGCTATCAAAGATTATTTCTTAATAGGCTTACGAGGACCTTTACGAGTACGAGCATTCGTTTTAGAACGCTGTCCACGTAGAGGTAGACTGCGACGGTGGCGTAAACCACGGTAACAACCTAAATCCATAAGCCGCTTGATGTTCATATTGATTTCACGGCGTAAGTCACCTTCAGTGTCAAACTTAGCAACTTCCGCACGAATTTTATCCAATACTTCTTCAGACAAGTCTTTAATTTTAGTAGTTGGCTCAACACCTACAGCAGCAAGAATGCTCTGAGATCTTGTACGACCAACACCAAAAATGTAGGTGAGTGAAATCACCGCATGTTTGTTGTCTGGAATATTGACGCCTGCTATACGGGCCATCTAAATTACTCCGTTAAACTTTCGTAACGAATTGTTCACGACTATCGTGAAAGGCGCAACAGCATAATGCGTGATCGAATAAAAATCAAGCACTGTTGCACCCACCGTTAACATTATTAGCCTTGACGCTGCTTATGACGTGGTTCTGCATCGCAGATCACACGAACAACACCGTTACGACGAATAATCTTACAGTTACGACAAATTTTCTTTACTGATGCACGTACTTTCATGATCGCATCTCCAATTCAAGTACTAACCGGGCTTAAGCGCCCTTAAGGTTAGCTTTCTTCATCAGAGAGCCGTACTGGCTAGACATCAAGTGAGATTGTACTTGCGCCATAAAGTCCATAATCACCACTACTACGATCAACAACGAAGTGCCACCAAAATAGAATGGAACATCGAAGAAAATCACTAGCAACTGCGGCAGCAAAGATACTGCGGCAATATAAGCGGCGCCGAACAATGTTAAGCGCGACAGTACATTATCTATATAACGTGATGTCTGTTCACCAGGACGAATCCCCGGTACATATGCGCCAGACCGTTTTAAGTTATCTGACACATCTTTAGGATTAAACATAAGGGCTGTGTAGAAATAACAGAAGAACACAACACTTAATGTAAACAAAATCAGGTAAAGAGGCTGACCTGGAGCGAGAGCCAATGCTACTTCCTGCAACCATTCCATACCTTCCCCTTGGCCAAACCATTGACCGAGAGAGGCTGGGAACAACAGGATACTAGAAGCAAAAATCGGTGGAATAACACCCGCCATATTCACTTTCAAAGGTAAATGACTACTTTGAGCAGCAAATACCTTACGACCTTGCTGACGCTTTGCATAATGTACAGTGATACGGCGCTGTGCGCGTTCCATCCATACAACAAATGCAATCGTTGCAATGGCCAATAGCGATATAACTATCAGTCCAAGGAATGACATACCATCCTGCTGACGAGCAGCTTCGAAGGTTTGCCCAATTGCTGAAGGAAGCCCTGCAACAATACCAGCAAAAATCAGGATAGATATACCATTACCGATACCACGCTCGGTTACCTGCTCACCTAACCACATAAGGAACACAGCGCCACAAACAAGTGTCGTTGTTGCTACAAAGAAGAAAGAAAAGCCTGTAGTAAACGAAATACCCTGACTAGCAAGCCCCATAGACATACCTAATGCCTGCACGGTTGCTAAAACCACGGTACCATAACGCGTATATTGGCTGATTTTTCTACGTCCAGCCTCACCTTCTTTCTTCAGTGCCTCCAATTGAGGAGAAACTGCTGTCAGAAGCTGCATAATAATGGACGCAGAAATATAAGGCATAATTCCGAGCGCAAGAATACTCATGCGCTCCAAAGCCCCTCCGGAAAACATATTGAAGAGGCTTAGAATCGTTCCCTGATTTTGCTCGAACAAGGCTGCCAGTCTATCTGGATTAATTCCAGGTACAGGTATATGGGCACCGATGCGATATACAACGATAGCCATAAATACAAATAACAGACGAGACTTAAGCTCGCCTAAGCCACTTGCCGCACCTGCTGGCAATGCTCCTGCTTTAGCCATTATTCTTCAACCTTACCGCCTGCAGCTTCGATTGCAGCCTTAGCGCCTTTAGTTACGCGCAAGCCTTTAACCGTTACTGCTTTATTAATTTCGCCAGAGAGGATGATTTTTGCATACTGAATGCTGCCATTTACAACGTTGGCTGCTTTCAATGTATCCAAATCAACTACATCACCTTCCACTTTAGCTAGTTCATTCAAGCGAATCTCAGCTGTTACTAGAGACTTACGAGAAGTAAAACCAAACTTAGGAAGACGACGCTGCAATGGCTGTTGACCACCCTCAAAACCAGGAGCTACGCTACCGCCTGAACGTGATTTAAGACCCTTGTGACCACGGCCACCTGTCTTACCTAGGCCACTACCGATACCACGACCTACACGCTTTTTAGCAGTCTTGGAACCTGGAGCTGGGCTAAGAGAATTAAGACGCATAGCTTACTCTCCTATAACTTCAACTAAGTAATTAACCTTGTTGATCATGCCACGAACAGATGGCGTGTCTTCAAGCTCAACTACTTGACCAATCTTGCGCAGACCTAAACCCTTTACACAAAGCTTGTGCTTTGGAAGAGTTGAGATAGGGCTACGAACCAGTTTTACTTGTACTTTCTTACCAGCCATCGTATTACCCCAGAATCTCGTCCACTGAAAGGCCACGTTTAGCAGCAACGTCTTCAGGTGATTTCATCTGCTTCAAGCCATTGAACGTTGCACGAACAACGTTTACAGGGTTCGTAGAACCGTAGCACTTAGCTAGTACGTTCTGAACACCCGCAAGCTCAAGCACAGAGCGCATTGCACCACCGGCAATAACACCAGTACCTTCTGATGCTGGCTGCATGTAAACTTTTGAAGCGCCATGACGTGCTGTAACAGGATACTGCAGAGTGTTCCCATCTAGTTGAACACTGATCATATTACGACGCGCCGCTTCCATAGCTTTTTGAATAGCTACAGGTACTTCACGAGCTTTACCACGACCGAAACCTACACGACCTTGGCCATCACCTACTACAGTCAAAGCTGTAAAACCGAAAATACGTCCACCTTTAACAGTTTTCGCAACACGATTTACTTGAACCAGCTTCTCTTGCAATTCGGTAGTAGTTTGTTCTGTATTTGACATCTTCTACCCCTTAGAACTCAAGGCCAGCTTCACGAGCAGCGTCAGCTAATGCTTTAACGCGACCATGATACTTAAAACCAGAACGGTCGAAAGCAACCTTAGTAACACCAGCGTCTTTAGCGCGGTTTGCAATAAGCTCACCCACTTTAGCCGCTGCATCTTTATTACTAGTTGCACCTGTACGCAATTCTTTATCCAAAGTAGATGCTGAAGCTAGTACTTTGTTTCCGTCACCAGAAATGATTTGCGCATAAATATGTTGTGATGTGCGAGTAACACACAAACGGGTCGCACCCAATTCACGTATATGAGAACGAGAACGGCGGGCACGACGCAAGCGACTTTCTTTCTTACTAAGCATACCCTACCCTTACTTCTTCTTAGCTTCTTTAGTGCGAACCATTTCGTCTGCATAGCGGACGCCTTTACCTTTGTAAGGCTCAGGTGGACGGAAAGCACGGATTTCAGCTGCGACTTGACCAACTTGCTGCTTGCTAATACCTTTTAGCACAACTTCAGTTTGGCTTGGTGCTTCAGCAGTAATACCTTCAGGTAGTTCATACTCAATTGGGTTTGAGAAACCCAACTGAAGATTTAACTTCTTACCCTGAACTGCAGCACGGTAACCAACACCTTTCAACTCAAGCTTCTTCTCGAAGCCCTGAGTTACACCTACAACCATATTGTTGATAAGTGCACGAGTTGTACCAGACATAGAACGAGACTGCTTACTACCATCTTTAGCAGCAAACGTAAGTTGGTTGTCTTCTTGTTTAACTTCAACGGTACCAGTCAAAGCCAACTCAAGGCTGCCTTTAGCGCCTTTTACAGTTAGTTTGTCACCGTCGATCTTTACTTCAACGCCGCTCGGTATCGAGACAGGGCTTTTAGCTACTCGAGACATTCCGCCCTCCCTTAGAATACCGTTGCTAGAACTTCACCACCAACATTCTCTTTACGAGCCTGGCGGTCAGTCATAACGCCTTTAGAAGTAGAAACGATAGCAATACCAAGACCAGCTTCTACTTTAGGCAATCCATTAACACCACGGTATTGACGAAGAGAAGAACGAGATACACGCTCAATTCGCTCAATAACTGGCTTACCTTCGAAATACTTAAGGCTTACTGTAAGTTCAGGTTTTGCACCTTCTGTTACAGCAAAGTCAGTGATGTAACCTTCGTTCTTAAGAACGTCAGCAACAGCAACCTTAAGTTTTGAAGATGGCATAGTAACACTTTGGTGCTCAGCCATCTGTCCGTTACGAATACGTGTAAACATATCCGCTAACGTATCTTGCATACTCATTTAGGTTTACTCCTAGGTTGTGCAGCAGAAGGCCCTCAGAAGAGGGCACAACCGCTTACCAACTTGCTTTTTTCAAACCAGGAACGTCGCCACGCATCGCTGCTTCGCGAAGCTGGATACGGCTTAGTTTGAACTTGCGATAAACTGCATGTGGACGACCAGTAAGCTGACAGCGACGCTGTAGACGAGCTTTACTAGAATCACGAGGCAGTTGTTGCAGCTTAAGCTGCGCTTCCCACTTTTCATCATCAGAGCTTTCTGGGCTCAAAATGATAGCTTTCAGGGCAGCACGCTTTTCAGCATATTTGGCTACAAGTTTTTCGCGCTTAAATTCGCGCTGTTTCATTGATACCTTTGCCATGTGTCAACCCCTTACTTGCGGAATGGGAAGTTAAAGGCTTCTAATAAAGCCTTACCTTCTTCATTGGTGTTCGCTGTAGTGCTGATAGTGATATCCATACCGCGAAGGCGATCGATTTTATCATAATCAATCTCAGGAAAGATAATCTGTTCCTTAATACCCATGCTGTAGTTACCACGACCATCAAATGATTTTGGATTTACACCGCGAAAATCACGTACACGAGGTAGCGCGATATTCATGAAACGGTCTAAAAATTCCCACATTTGATCATTACGCAAAGTCACCTTACAACCAATCGGCCAACCTTCACGAACTTTAAAGCCTGCCACTGATTTACGAGCGCGAGTAACAACAGGCTTTTGACCTGCAATCTGCTCCATATCCGCAACAGCGTTCTCGATTAGCTTACGGTCGCCAATAGCTTCACCAACACCCATGTTAAGAGTAATTTTGGTGATGCGAGGCACTTCCATTACATTTTTGTACTCAAACTGCTCACGCAGCTTGGGTACAACTTGATCTTGATAAAATTGCTTTAATCTTGCCATTGTCGTACCCAATGCCTTATGCATCAATAACTTCTTGATTCGACTTGAAGATACGAACCTTCTTGCCGTCTTCAAGCACCTTGAAGCCTACGCGATCAGCTTTATTCGTTGCATTATTAAAAATTGCAACGTTTGAAGTCTGGATTGCAGCTTCTTTCTCAACGATACCGCCTGGTGTACCTAAGAATGGGTTTGGCTTCTGGTGCTTCTTAACTAGGTTAATGCCAGAAACGATCAAACGACCATCTTTAAGAACCTTAGATACTTTACCGCGCTTACCTTTGTCTTTACCCGCGATTACGATTACTTCATCGC
Organism: Litoribrevibacter euphylliae; assembly: GCF_042646085.1. Classification (NCBI taxonomy): domain Bacteria; kingdom Pseudomonadati; phylum Pseudomonadota; class Gammaproteobacteria; order Oceanospirillales; family Oceanospirillaceae; genus Litoribrevibacter; species Litoribrevibacter euphylliae. The sequence continues at coordinate 208,743 of NZ_JBHRSZ010000005.1, forward strand.
CACTTCTGAGTTTATTCATAATTCTCCTCCCCCCTTAAAGCACTTCAGGTGCTAGGGAAATGATTTTCATGAACTTCTCAGAGCGTAGTTCACGTGTAACCGGACCAAAGATACGAGTACCGATTGGCGCTTCTGATGCGTTCAACAAAACTGCAGCATTTCCATCGAAACGAATGATAGAACCATCTGGACGACGAACGCCACGCTTGGTACGAACAACAACTGCGTTCATCACCTGGCCCTTCTTCACTTTACCGCGAGGAATAGCTTCTTTAACTGTAACTTTAATGATGTCACCAATGCCCGCATAACGACGGTGAGAACCGCCTAGGACCTTGATACACATCACACGACGTGCACCGCTGTTATCAGCGACGTCAAGCATTGTTTGAGTCTGAATCATAATTCACTCCAATACCTATGTTGTCGCCGACTTAGTCGGCTGCTTTTTCTACAACCTCAACCAAAGCCCAAGACTTAGTCTTAGACATTGGACGAGATTCACTAATAGTAACCACATCACCTAGACGGCACTGGTTGCTCTCATCATGCGCATGTACTTTCGTAGAACGCTTAACGTACTTCCCATAAATTGGGTGCTTTACGCGACGCTCAACAAGTACTGTGATGGTCTTATCCATCTTGTCGCTCACGACTTTACCTGAGACAGTGCGCGCATTTTTTTGCTGTTCTGTCATCTTTAATTACCTGCTTTCTGGTTCAGCACAGTTTTTACGCGAGCAATGTCCTTACGAACTTGAGTTAGCAAGTGCGTTTGGCTCAATTGACCGGTCGATTTTTGCATACGCAAGTTAAACTGGTCGCGTAGCAAGTCGAGTAGTTGTTGCTGTAGCTCTTCAGAGCTCTTTTCTCTCAATTCACTCGCTTTCATTACATCACCGTTCGCGTTACAAAGGTTGTTGATACAGGTAGCTTAGCGGCAGCTAGAGCGAATGCTTCGCGCGCCAACTCTTCGCTAACACCTTCCATTTCGTACAACACTTTACCTGGCTGAATCTGTGCAACCCAGTATTCTACAGAACCTTTACCTTTACCTTGACGAACCTCAAGAGGCTTCTGGGTAATTGGCTTATCTGGGAATACTCGAATCCAGATCTTACCGCCACGTTTAATGTGACGAGTCATGGTACGACGAGCTGCTTCGATTTGACGAGCAGTGATGCGACCACGACCAGTAGCTTTAAGGCCGAATTCACCAAAGCTAACCTTACTTCCGCGATTAGCAAGGCCACGGTTACGACCTTTTTGCATCTTACGGAATTTCATACGTTTAGGTTGTAACATAATTCATTACCCCCTTACTTAGCTTTTTTCTTAGACGCTTTCTGAGCACGTACTTCTTCAATACCGCCCAAAATTTCGCCTTTAAAGATCCAAACTTTAACACCAATGATGCCGTAAGTTGTGGATGCTTCGTAAGTCGCATAGTCGATGTCTGCACGTAGAGTGTGAAGAGGTACACGACCTTCACGATACCACTCAGTACGAGCAATCTCAGCACCACCAAGACGACCACTTACCTGGATTTTGATTCCTTTCGCGCCCTGACGCATTGCATTTTGCACTGCACGCTTCATTGCACGACGGAACATAACACGACGCTCAAGCTGACCTGCTACGTTAGCAGCAACTAGCTTTGCATCCATGTCTGGCTTGCGAATTTCTTCGATGTTGATGTGTACAGGTACACCCATCATCTTAGAAGTTTCTTGACGTAGTTTTTCTACATCTTCGCCTTTCTTACCAATCACAATACCCGGACGAGCAGTGTGAATAGTGATACGAGCATTCTGTGCAGGACGCTCGATAATAATATTACTAACAGAAGCCTTTACTAAACGTTCTTCAAGGAACTTACGAACTTTAAGGTCTGTTAGCAGCTTGTCTGCGTAGGCACTGCCGTCAGCGTACCAGATCGAGTTATGATCTTTAGTAACGCCCAGGCGGATACCTGTTGGATTTACTTTCTGACCCATCTGGCCGTCTCCTAATTGTCCGCTACTTTAACAGTGATATGACAAGTTCTCTTCAAGATACGATCTGCGCGACCTTTAGCACGAGGCTTGATACGCTTAAGAGTCATACCTTCATCCACCATAATTGTGCTAACGCGCAATTCATCGATATCAGCACCTTCGTTGTGCTCTGCATTAGCGATGGCAGATTCAAGAACTTTCTTGACAATTGCAGCGCCCTTTTTAGGACTGAAGGCCAAAATGTCTAGCGCTTCTGCTACGTCTTTACCGCGCACCTGATCAGCAACCAAGCGAGCTTTTTGAGCAGACAGACGCGCACCTTTTAATACTGCGGATACTTCCATCTTTAAATACCCCTAAGATTAGCGCTTGGCTTTCTTATCAGCTACGTGACCACGATATGTACGTGTCGCAGCAAATTCACCCAACTTGTGACCAACCATATCTTCGTTTACGAAAACAGGCACATGTTGGCGTCCGTTATGAACTGCAATGGTCAACCCAACAAACTCTGGGAAGATCGTTGAACGACGAGACCAAGTTTTAATTGGCTTCTTGTCGCCAGCTTCCAAAGCAGCTTCAACCTTTTTCATCAGATGATGGTCAACAAATGGACCTTTCTTTAATGAACGTGGCACAGTCTACTCCTTACTTGGCGTTGCGACGGCGAACAATAAACTTGTCCGTGCGCTTGTTCTTACGAGTCTTGTGTCCCTTAGTTGGAACACCCCAAGGTGTAACAGGATGACGACCACCTGAAGTACGACCCTCACCACCACCGTGCGGGTGATCTACCGGGTTCATAACAACACCACGAACGGTTGGGCGAACACCACGCCAGCGAGAAGCACCAGCTTTACCAAGTTGACGCAAGCTATGCTCACTGTTGCTCACTTCACCAAGAGTCGCACGACAGTCAGCTAATACTTTACGCATTTCGCCTGAACGTAGACGAAGTGTGCAGTATGCACCTTCACGAGCAACCAGCTGAACTGCTGCACCAGCAGAGCGTGCGATCTGAGCACCCTTCCCTGGCTTAAGTTCAATACAGTGAACAGTAGAACCTACAGGAATGTTACGTAGCGGTAACGTGCTACCAACGCGAATTGGCGCATCAGAACCTGAAGCGATTGGATCGCCTGCTTTAACACCCTTAGGAGCGATGATGTAACGACGCTCACCATCAGCATATTTTAGAAGTGCAATGTGCGCACTACGGTTTGGATCATATTCCAAACGCTCAACTACTGCTGGGATACCATCTTTGTTACGACGGAAGTCAATTTTACGGTAGTGCTGCTTATGACCACCGCCAATGTGACGAGTTGTAATACGTCCATTGTTGTTACGACCACCAGATTTCGTCTTCTTCTCAAGCAGTGGAGCATAAGGCTTACCCTTATGAAGCTCATCACTTACTACTTTGACAACGTGGCGACGACCCGGGGACGTAGGTTTACACTTAATAACTGCCATTACCTTACCCCTTCTTATTCAGCGCCCAGAAAATCAATGTCACTGCCTTCAGCAAGACGAACATAAGCTTTACGAGAATCGCTACGCTTACCTAGACCACGCGCAGTGCGCTTTGTCTTACCTTTCTGGTTTAGAACCTGGACGGACTCAACTTTCACGTCGAACAACTGCTCGACAGCTTTTTTAATTTCAGGCTTAGTAGCATCTGGAGCAACTTTGAAAACAACCTGCTGGTTCTTTTCTGCAACAACGCTAGCTTTTTCTGAAACATGAGGACCTAGCAAAACCTTAAAGACGCGTTCTTGATTCATGATAACGCCTCCTCAATCTTCTTAAGAGCAGGAACCGTAACCAATACTTTCTCATGCGCGATCAAGCTAACAGGATCGATACCAGCAACATCTAGTACTTCAACACCAACAAGGTTACGTGATGCTAGATATAGGTTTTGCTCAACATTTTCAGAAACAATTAAAACGTTATCTAGGTTCAACTCAGTAAGCTTACCTAGTAACTCTTTAGTTTTTGGCTTTTCGCAAGCAACTTCATTAACAACCACTAGACGTTCTTGACGAACCAATTCAGAAACAATGCTCTGAAGGGCTGCTCGATACATCTTTTTGTTAACTTTCTGAGAGTGATCTTGTGGTTTTGCTGCGAAAGCCTTACCACCACCAACCCAGATCGGGCTACGAATTGTACCAGCACGTGCACGACCAGTACCTTTTTGGCGCCATGGCTTCTTACCACCACCGCTTACTTCAGAACGAGTCTTTTGAGCACGAGTACCTTGACGAGCACCAGCTAGATAGCTTGTCACTACCTGATGGATCAACGCTTCATTGTACTCACGACCGAAAGCTACGTCAGATACCTGAACAGTGCCTTCAGCACCTGTAATATTCAGTTCCATATCGCCTCCTAGCCGCGCGCTTTAATAGCTGGTTTAACAACAACGTCATTACCAGGAGCACCAGGAACAGCACCCTTGATTAACAACAGCCCACGCTCAGCGTCAACACGTACAACCTCAAGAGTTTGCACTGTTACGTTAGCGTTACCCATTTGACCAGCCATTTTCTTACCTTTCCAAACACGACCAGGTGTTTGACACTGACCAATCGAACCAGGCGCACGGTGAGACAAAGAGTTACCGTGGGTTGCATCTTGCATCGCAAAGTTGTGACGCTTAACACCACCCTGGAAACCTTTACCTTTAGATGTACCAGATACATCTACTTTTTGACCAGTTTCAAAGCGATCAACGGTCAATTCTTGACCTACCGCAAGTTCTTCGTCGCCATCTACACGAAATTCCCATAGACCACGACCTGCTTCAACTTCAGCTTTTGCAAAGTGTCCTTGCTCAGCCTTAGTCAAACGACTTGCTTTTTTAGAACCAGTTGTAACCTGAACTGCTTTATAACCATCAACTTCAAGCGTTTTCACTTGAGCGATGCGGTTAGGTTCAACCTCAATTACTGTAACAGGTACGGATACACCTTCTTCGGTGAATACGCGAGTCATCCCGCTCTTCCGCCCTACTAAACCAATAGACATTTCTATTTCCTCTATCTGTACGGGACTTTCACCCTCTATGGTCGCCCTTTCCAAGGCGTTCCAAACATCGAATTACGCTTTCAGCGCAAAAACTGATGAAAGGTTATTAGCCAAGGCTAATTTGAACGTCAACACCAGCTGCCAAATCGAGCTTCATTAACGCGTCAACTGTTTTCTCAGTTGGCTCAACGATGTCAAGCATGCGCTTATGAGTGCGAATCTCGTATTGATCACGAGCATCTTTGTTTACGTGTGGTGAAATCAGCACAGTAAAACGCTCTTTACGAGTTGGCATTGGGATTGGTCCGCGAACCTGAGCACCAGTACGTTTTGCAGTCTCAACAATCTCCTGAGTCGAAGCATCGATTAGGCGATAGTCAAAAGCCTTCAAACGAATCCTGATTTTTTGGTTTTGCATTATCCAAACTCCACAAGATCATAAACATCGGCTCAATTTTGATGAACCGACCCCATTTAAAAGGACGCGCATTGTAAGCAACTGATCATTTTTTGTCAACTCCCTACAATACACATAAAAAAAGGAGGCATAAGCCTCCTTTTTTGAACTCAAGTATTAATGCAAATATCGAATATTATTCGATGATTTTTGCAACAACACCTGCACCAACTGTACGACCGCCTTCACGGATCGCAAAGCGTAGACCTTCGTCCATCGCAATTGGAGCAATTAGAGTTACAGACAACTGAACGTTATCACCAGGCATAACCATTTCTACGCCATCAGGTAGTTCACAAGAACCAGTTACGTCAGTTGTACGGAAGTAGAACTGTGGACGGTAACCTTTGAAGAATGGAGTATGACGACCACCTTCATCTTTACCTAACACATAGATTTCTGCTTCGAATTTAGTGTGCGGAGTGATTGCACCTGGCTTAGTTAATACTTGACCACGCTCAACCTCATCACGCTTAGTACCACGTAGAAGAATACCACAGTTCTCACCTGCACGACCTTCGTCAAGCAGCTTACGGAACATTTCAACACCAGTACAAGTTGTCTTGGTAGTCTCTTTGATACCAACGATTTCGATTTCTTCACCAACAGTGATGATACCACTTTCGATACGACCAGTTACTACAGTACCACGACCTTGAATTGAGAATACATCCTCAATCGGCATTAGGAATGGCTTGTCAGTATCACGCTCTGGCTCAGGAATGTAAGAATCTAGCGCTTCAACTAGCTTCTTAACTGCTGTTGTACCTAGCTCATTATCATCTTGACCATTCAATGCCATTAGAGCAGAACCAGCGATGATTGGAGTGTCATCACCTGGGAATTCATACTCGCTTAGTAGATCACGCAGTTCCATCTCTACTAGCTCTAGCATCTCGTCATACTCTTCAGTACCGTGACCGCCACAGTCTTCAGCAAGAAGGTCTGCTTTGTTCAAGAATACTACGATGTAAGGTACACCTACCTGACGAGAAAGAAGGATATGCTCACGAGTCTGAGGCATAGGACCATCAGTCGCGCCACATACCAAGATAGCGCCGTCCATCTGAGCAGCACCAGTAATCATGTTTTTAACGTAGTCAGCGTGCCCTGGGCAGTCTACGTGCGCGTAGTGACGATCAGTTGAATCATACTCTACGTGTGAAGTCGCAATTGTAATACCACGCTCACGCTCTTCTGGAGCGTTATCGATGTTTGCGAAATCTACTTTCTCACCACCAAACACTTCTGAACATACACGAGTCAATGCCGCAGTTAGAGTTGTTTTGCCGTGGTCAACGTGACCGATAGTACCAACGTTAACATGCGGTTTGGAACGTTCAAATTTTTCCTTTGCCACTTTTAATTACCTCGAAATTAAATTATTCGCCAAAATTTTTCTTAATAACTTCTTCTGCAATGTTTGCTGGTGCTTCAGCATATTTTGCAAATTCCATTGAGTAAGTCGCACGACCTTGCGTTGCGGAACGCAGATCAGTTGCATAACCGAACATTTCCGAAAGTGGAACTTCAGCATTAATCACTTTACCCGAAGGAGAATCCTCCATGCCCTGAACTAAACCACGACGACGATTCAAGTCACCCATCACATCGCCCATATAGTCCTCAGGAGTCACAACTTCAACCTTCATCATTGGCTCCATCAACGCTGGATCACCTTCAGAAGAAAGCTGCTTTGTCGCTTGAGACGCCGCAATTTTAAACGCCATCTCATTCGAGTCAACATCATGGTACGAGCCATCAAATAGAGTAGCCTTCACACCCAGAACAGGATAACCAGCCAACACACCATTTTTTAACTGCTCTTGAATACCTTTCTCAACTGCCGGGATGTATTCCTTAGGAACAACACCACCAACAACCTCGTTAACAAACTCCAATGTTTCTGAGTTTGCATTTTCTGCTGGCTCGAATCGAACAACAACATGACCATACTGCCCTCGACCGCCAGACTGACGAACGAATTTGTGATTGATCTCTGCAGTTGAACGAATTTTTTCACGATAGGCAACTTGAGGCGCACCAACATTAGCCTCAACACTGAACTCACGCTTCATACGATCAACAATAATATCCAGGTGAAGCTCACCCATACCAGAAATAATCGTCTGACCAGTTTCCTCATCCGTTTCTACACGGAACGAAGGATCCTCTTGAGCCAATTTACCTAACGCAATCCCCATTTTCTCTTGATCAGCTTTTGAGCGAGGCTCAACAGCAACTGAGATCACAGGTTCCGGAAATTCCATCCTTTCCAATACAATCGGAGAAGCAAGATCACACAATGTATCTCCGGTTGTAACATCTTTAAGGCCTACAGCCGCTGCAATATCGCCAGCACATACTTCTTTAATTTCTTCACGACTATTAGCATGCATCTGAACCATACGACCTACACGTTCTTTTTTCCCCTTCACAGAGTTAAGAACGCTATCACCACCACTTAACACACCAGAATACACACGGAAGAATGTTAAGGTACCAACAAACGGGTCGGTCGCAATTTTAAATGCCAGAGCCGCAAAAGGCTCTTTATCATCAGAATGACGAACCGCAGGCGTTTCATCTTTATCTGTTAAATGCCCTTCGATAGCCTTCACTTCTGTCGGAGAAGGCAAATACTCAATAACAGCATCCAACACAGCCTGCACACCTTTATTCTTAAATGCAGACCCACACAAAACAGGAACAATCTCGTTCGCCAATGTACGCTGACGAATACCCTGTTTAATTTCCTCTTCGGACAACTCACCTTCTTCAAGGTATTTATCCATCAACTCTTCAGACGCCTCTGCAGCAGCCTCAACCATCTGCTCACGCATCTCTTCTGCTTTTTCAACCAGCTCAGCAGGAATATCCACCAACTCAAAAGTAGCGCCCATGTCAGCTTCGCTCCACATGATCGCTTTCATTTTGATCAAATCCACTACACCAGCGAATTCATCTTCTGCACCAATATTAATTTGCAATGGCACAGCAACCGCACCTAAACGGTCTTTAAGTTGATCAACTACCATAAAGTAGTCAGCTCCGGCACGATCCATTTTATTAACAAAGACCATGCGCGGAACTTCATATTTGTTCGCCTGACGCCAGACCGTTTCAGTCTGAGGCTGAACACCAGAAGAACCACATAAAACAACCACAGCACCATCAAGAACACGCAAGGAACGCTCTACTTCAATAGTAAAATCAACGTGCCCCGGTGTGTCGATGATGTTAATGCGATGCTCATCAAATTGCTGAGCCATCCCCTTCCAGAAACAAGTCGTCGCAGCCGAGGTGATAGTAATACCACGCTCCTGCTCTTGCTCCATCCAGTCCATGGTTGCAGCCCCATCATGCACTTCGCCGATTTTGTGCGAAATACCAGTATAGAAAAGCACACGCTCTGTCGTAGTAGTTTTACCAGCATCTACATGCGCGCAAATACCAATATTACGGTATCTATTAATGGGGGTTGATCGTGCCACGTGGTTCTCCTGCTATTTAGAAGCACAAATATCTTAGAAGCGGTAGTGCGAGAACGCCTTGTTCGCTTCAGCCATACGGTGAACATCTTCACGCTTCTTAACTGCAGAACCTTTACCTTCTGCTGCGTCTAGCATTTCGTTTGCAAGACGTAACGCCATTGATTTCTCACCACGACCACGCGCAGCGTCAACCAACCAGCGCATAGAAAGCGCTTCACGACGACTTGGACGAACTTCTACAGGCACCTGATATGTAGCACCACCCACACGGCGAGACTTAACCTCAACCAATGGCTGCACTGTTTCAAGCGCTTTATTGAATAACTCTAACGGATCTTCATTAGTGCGTTCTGCTACTACATCTAGCGCACCATAAACAATTTTTTCCGCTGTTGATTTTTTACCACTAACCATTACGTGGTTCATAAATTTTGCCAACGTGATGTTTCCAAACTTTGGATCTGGAAGAATTTCACGTTTTGCGGCGACTCTTCTTCTTGGCATTGATAAGTCCTCAAAGGTCTTCAGGTTTCCCCAAGACTAAAACAACATTTATTTGCTTGGCCTTACTCTTATCTACAGTAAAGCATCTACTATTACAGGTTTATTAACCCTTAGGACGCTTAGTACCGTACTTAGAACGACCTTGCTTACGATCTGCAACACCTTGGGTATCCAAGCTACCACGTACAGTGTGATAACGAACACCTGGAAGGTCTTTAACACGACCACCGCGAATTAACACAACACTGTGCTCTTGCAAGTTGTGACCTTCACCACCGATATAAGAAGTTACTTCAAAACCATTGGTTAGGCGCACACGGCAAACCTTACGCAATGCTGAGTTTGGCTTCTTAGGAGTGGTTGTATACACACGGGTACAAACACCACGACGTTGAGGACAAGCTTCCAAAGCAGGAACATTGCTTTTCTCTACAACGCGTTTACGAGGCTTACGTACCAACTGATTAATCGTTGCCATGTAAACAACTCCACATTAATTGAACAAAACAAGAAAAGGTGGAGACAAAATCCCCACCATTATTCAGGATGCGAAAGTCTAATGACCTCAGCAATCCTAGTCAAGTCTTAGAAATGAATAGAATTTACTCAATCCCTTTCATTTCTTCAGACAATCTCTCTTCAGCTTCATCTGCATTCAAGGTCGGCGCCACAAATGGCTCCAGTTCTTGCTGCTGACGACGCTTTCTTTCCTTGTGATAAGTCAAACCGGTACCAGCCGGAATCAAACGACCTACCACAACATTTTCCTTCAGACCACGTAAATAGTCGCGCTTACCTGTTACAGCACCTTCCGTAAGAACTCGAGTCGTCTCCTGGAAAGAAGCCGCTGAGATGAAGGAATCCGTAGACAAGGAAGCCTTGGTAATACCTAGCAATACATGTTCGAATTTCGCAGGAACCTTGTTTTCAGCTACGAGTTTCTCGTTAACCTCAACAATCTCAGACAATTCAACCTGATCACCTGCAATCAAATCACTCTCACCAGTAGTTACTACATCTACTTTACGAAGCATCTGACGAATAATAACTTCAATGTGCTTATCATTAATTACAACACCTTGAAGACGGTAAACATCCTGAACCTCATTGGTAATGTATTGAGCCAACGCCTCAACACCCAATAGGCGCAAAATATCATGTGAACTTGCTGGACCATCGGCGATAACTTCACCTTTAGTCACTTGCTCACCTTCAAATACGTTCAATTGACGCCACTTAGGAATCAGAACCTCGTAGGCATCAGCACCGTCTGATGGAATAATCTGAAGACGTTTCTTGCCTTTAGTCTCTTTACCGAAGCCGATCGTACCAGTGATTTCAGCTAGGATAGCCGGCTCTTTAGGCTTACGTGCTTCAAACAGATCCGCAACTCGCGGAAGACCACCGGTAATATCTTTGTTTCCTGAAGACTCTTGAGGAATACGAGCAACAACATCACCGACTCGAACTTCAGCACCATCTTCAGTATTAACCAAAGCACTACCTGGCAGCATATATTGAGCTGGCGCATCAGAGTTCGCAAACTTAACTTCGTTACCAGCATCATCTACCAAGGAAATCATTGGTCGAATGTCTTTACCTGCTGCAGGACGATCCTTAGGATCGATAATCTGAATGCTAGACAAACCGGTCAATTCATCCGTTTGGCGCTCAATGGTAATTTTATCTTCCATACCAGAGAACTGCGCTCGACCAGACACTTCACTGATGATTGGGTGAGTGTGAGGATCCCAGTTCGCAACTACCTGACCAGGAGTCACTGCATCACCATCCTGAACACTGATTACAGCACCATATGGGATTTTATAGAGCTCACGCTCACGACCGAATTCATCAGCAATTGCCAATTCACCAGAACGTGAAGTCGCAACTAGCTCACCAGAATCACGCTGCACAGACTTCAGCTTACGAAGACGTACCGTACCACCATTCTTCACTTGAATATTATCAACTGCTGACGCTCGAGATGCCGCACCACCAATATGGAAAGTACGCATGGTAAGCTGAGTACCCGGCTCACCAATCGACTGAGCCGCGATAACACCAACTGCTTCCCCTGGATTAACCAAGTGACCACGAGCCAAGTCGCGACCATAACAGCTAGCACAAATACCGAAGCGAGTTTTACAAGTAATAGCTGAACGAACGATAATCTCATCAACACCAATGTGCTCTAAACGCTTAACCCAACGTTCGTCGATCAAAGTACCACGTTCAATTGCAACTTCATCACTGCCAGGCTGAAGTACATCTTGAGCCACAACACGACCAAGAACACGATCACCCAAAGGAAGTACAACATCACCACCCTCAATAAGAGGCGTCATGACTAGACCTTCTTCAGTTCCACAATCATCTTCAGTTACTACAACATCCTGCGCAACATCAACCAAACGACGAGTTAGATAACCTGAGTTTGCAGTCTTAAGTGCGGTATCCGCCAAACCTTTACGAGCACCGTGTGTAGAAATAAAGTACTGAAGAACGTTCAGACCTTCACGGAAGTTCGCAACAATTGGGGTTTCAATAATAGAGCCATCCGGCTTCGCCATCAGACCACGCATACCAGACAACTGACGAATCTGAGCAGCAGAACCACGAGCACCAGAATCAGCCATCATATATACAGAGTTAAATGAATCTTGCTGAACTTCATTACCTTCACGGTCAACTACTGACTCTTTACCAAGGTTTTCCATCATCTTGGTCGAAACGACTTCGTTCGCACGAGACCAGATATCAATAACCTTGTTGTATTTCTCACCGTGAGTTACAAGACCTGAAGCATATTGCGCTTCAATTTCTTTAACTTCTTCTTCCGCCGCAGCAACGATGCTTGCTTTTTCTTTTGGAATTTCGAAGTCATTTACACCAATCGATGCACCAGACAATGTCGCATAATGGAAACCGGTATACATCAACTGATCAGCAAAAATAACTGTATCTTTAAGACCAACAACACGATAACAACGATTTAGAAGAGCAGAAATTGCTTTCTTCTTCATTGCTTGGTTGACCATTTCATACGGAATTCCTTCCGGTACAATGTCAAACAACATTGCTCGACCAATAGTCGTCTCACGCAACTCAGTCTTTTCGGTGCTATTACCATCTTCATCGATACTAACATCGCGAATTCGAACTTTAACTTTTGCTTGAAGATGAGCGCGACCAGACCAATAAGCACGATGCGCTTCTTCGATATTCGCAAGAACCAGACCTTCACCCTGAGCATTAATACGCTCACGAGTCATATAGTACAAACCAAGTACAACGTCCTGAGAAGGAACAATAATCGGCTCACCGTTCGCAGGTGCCAATACGTTGTTGGTTGCCATCATCAACGCACGCGCTTCCAACTGAGCTTCAGTAGTCAACGGTACGTGAACAGCCATTTGGTCACCATCGAAGTCAGCGTTATACGCCGCACAAACCAATGGATGCAACTGGATAGCTTTACCTTCAATTAGCTGCGGCTCAAACGCTTGAATACCCAAACGGTGAAGTGTCGGTGCACGGTTAAGTAATACCGGGTGTTCACGGATAACTTCAGCAAGAATATCCCAAACTTCAGCAGTTTCACGCTCAACCATTTTCTTAGCCGCTTTAATAGTAGTAGCAAGACCACGTAACTCTAACTTAGAAAAAATAAATGGTTTGAACAGTTCAAGTGCCATCTTCTTAGGAAGACCACACTGATGAAGGCGCAACTGAGGACCTACAGTAATTACCGAACGACCAGAGTAATCAACACGCTTTCCAAGTAGGTTCTGACGGAAGCGACCACCTTTACCCTTGATCATATCAGCAAGAGATTTTAACGGACGCTTATTAGAACCGGTAATAGCACGACCACGACGACCATTATCAAGCAATGCATCGACAGACTCTTGAAGCATGCGCTTCTCATTACGAACGATAATATCAGGCGCATTAAGCTCAAGAAGACGCTTAAGACGATTATTACGGTTAATTACACGACGATACAGATCGTTCAAATCTGAAGTAGCAAAACGACCACCATCCAAAGGAACCAAAGGACGTAAATCAGGTGGAAGTACAGGTAAAACTTCAAGAATCATCCAACCAGGTTCGTTACCTGACTTAACAAAAGATTCCAACAGTTTAAGACGCTTAGTTAGCTTCTTAAGCTTTGTTTCAGAGTTTGTCTGAGGAATTTCTTCACGAATTTCTGACACTTCTTGTTCAAGATCCATATCTTGAAGAAGGTACTGAACGGCTTCAGCCCCCATACGAGCATCAAAATCATCACCGAACTGCTCAAGTGCTTCGAAATACTCTTCATCATTCAGCATCTGACCCTTTTCAAGGGTAGTCATACCTGGCTCAACAACCACGAATGATTCGAAGTAAAGTACTCGTTCGATATCACGCAAAGTCATATCCAATAACATACCGATGCGAGACGGCAATGACTTCAGGAACCAAATATGTGCAACTGGGCTAGCAAGTTCAATATGCCCCATGCGGTCACGACGTACTTTAGATAGCGTTACTTCAACACCACACTTTTCACAGATAATTCCGCGATGCTTCATACGCTTATACTTGCCGCACAAGCATTCATAATCTTTGATTGGACCAAAGATTTTTGCACAGAACAAACCTTCACGTTCTGGCTTAAAGGTACGGTAGTTGATGGTTTCAGGTTTCTTAACCTCACCATACGACCACGCGCGAATCATTTCTGGCGATGCCAAACCAATACGGATCGAATCAAACTCGTCAGATTGGCCTTGGTTTTTTAGCAAGCCTAACAGGTCTTTCATTTATAAAGCCTCATTTAGCTTTATGAGCGCCAACACATTAGTTAGACGCTCATGTTAATACTCAGTTAATTATTCGGTTTCCAGTTCGATATCGATGCCAAGAGAACGGATCTCCTTCACCAGAACGTTAAACGATTCCGGCATACCAGGTTCCATTCTGTGGTCGCCATCCACGATGTTCTTATACATCTTAGTTCGACCATTCACGTCATCCGACTTAACTGTAAGCATTTCTTGCAGTGTATAAGCTGCACCATATGCCTCTAGTGCCCACACTTCCATCTCACCGAAGCGCTGACCACCAAACTGTGCTTTACCACCTAACGGCTGCTGCGTCACAAGACTGTACGAACCAGTGGAACGAGCATGCATCTTATCATCCACCAAGTGGTTAAGTTTCAGCATGTACATGTAGCCAACCGTAACTTTACGGTCAAATTTCTGACCAGTACGACCATCAAACATTGTGAACTGACCACTTTCAGGAAGACCGGCCAGTTTCAACATGTGCTTAATTTCTGCTTCTTTAGCACCATCAAACACAGGTGTAGCCATCGGAACACCACCAGTTAGATTGCCAGCGAGCTCTAAAACTTCCTCATCAGATAAAGAGTCAATATCTTCGTTTCTGGCAGGAACATTACCAGACACATCAGTGTTATAGACTTCTTTTAGGAAGCTACGTAGCTTTTGAACCTTCTCTAGGCGATCTTGCTCTTCTCTTAACATTTCGTTAATTCGAACACCTAGACCTTTGGCAGCCATCCCCAAGTGCATCTCAAGAATCTGCCCCACGTTCATACGAGACGGTACACCCAGTGGGTTAAGAACAATATCTACTGGCTCGCCATTCTCATCATGTGGCATATCTTCTACAGGCATAATTGCAGAAATCACACCTTTGTTACCATGACGACCAGCCATCTTATCGCCTGGCTGGATACGACGTTTAATAGCCACGTAGACCTTAACAATCTTAAGAACACCTGGCGCTAAATCATCACCTGTCTGGATCTTACGTTTCTTATCTTCGAACTTCTCATCCTGCTCTTTGCGGTGATTCTTCAAGTAATCTTGCGCCGCTTCAAGTTGCTCGTTCAAAGATTCATCAGCCAAGTTCAACTTAAACCATTGATCATGCTGGAGGTTATCCAGGTACTCTTGAGTTAACGAGTCGCCTTTCTTCATGCCAGGGCCGGCAATAATTTCTTTACCAACCAGTGCTGCACCTAAACGTTCAAACGTTGCACGTTCAACGATTGCAAACTCAGCCATTAAGTCTTTGCGGTACTCATCCAGCTGAGCTTTTTCGATATCCAAAGCACGCTGATCTTTTTCAACACCATCGCGAGTAAAGACCTGTACATCAATTACAGTACCTTTGGTACCAGTCTTTACACGAAGAGAAGTATCTTTAACGTCCGACGCTTTTTCACCGAAAATCGCACGAAGCAGTTTCTCTTCCGGAGTTAGCTGAGTTTCACCTTTCGGCGTAACCTTACCAACCAAAATATCGCCAGGGCCAACTTCAGCACCAACATATACGATACCCGACTCATCAAGCTTGGCTAATGCAGCTTCACCGACATTAGGAATATCAGCAGTGATTTCCTCAGAACCAAGCTTGGTATCACGACTGATACAAGTTAGCTCTTGAATGTGGATCGTAGTGAAACGGTCTTCTTGAACAGCACGCTCAGATACAAGGATAGAATCCTCGAAGTTATAACCATTCCACGGCATAAAGGCGATACGCATATTCTGACCTAGAGCCAGCTCACCTAAATCTACTGATGGACCGTCAGCCAATACATCGCCACGAGAAACCACATCTCCAGGACGAACAACTGAGCGCTGATTGATACAGGTATTTTGGTTAGAACGAACGTATTTAGTGAGGTTATAGATGTCTACACCCGCTTCACCCGCTTGCGTTTCGGCGTCGTTTACACGAACAACCACACGTGAAGCATCAACACTTTCAATTACACCACCACGAGCTGCGATCAAACACACACCAGAATCACGAGCAACATAGCGCTCCATACCAGTACCAACAACAGGCTTGTCTGCAACCAATGTTGGCACAGCCTGACGTTGCATGTTTGATCCCATCAATGCACGGTTAGCATCATCGTGCTCAAGGAAAGGAATAAGTGACGCAGCAACAGAAACAACCTGACGTGGAGATACATCCATATAGGTTACTTTTTCTGGAGCCATAACCGTTGTTTCTTCTTTATGACGAACCGTTACTAGCTCATCAACAAGACGGTTGTCACCATCTAATTCTGCGTTTGCCTGCGCAATAACTTGCTCAGTCTCTTCAATAGCAGATAAATATTCGATGTCTTCAGTAACAACACCATCAACAACTTTACGGTAAGGGCTTTCTAAGAAACCATACTCATTTGTACGCGCATAAGTTGATAACGAGTTAATCAGACCAATGTTTGGACCTTCAGGTGTTTCAATAGGACAAACACGACCATAATGCGTTGCGTGTACATCTCGAACTTCAAAGCCTGCACGCTCACGAGTCAAACCACCAGGGCCTAATGCAGAAACACGACGCTTATGAGTAACCTCTGACAACGGGTTGTTTTGATCCATGAACTGAGACAGCTGACTAGAACCAAAGAACTCTTTAATCGCAGCAGCTACCGGCTTAGCATTAATTAGATCTTGAGGCATTAACCCTTCAGACTCAGCTAGGCTCAAGCGCTCACGTACCGCACGCTCTACACGAACCAAACCAACACGGAATTGGTTTTCAGCCATTTCACCAACAGAACGAATACGACGGTTACCCAGGTTATCGATGTCATCAACGGTACCTTTACCGTTACGAATATCGATTAACGTCTTCAGTACTTCAACAATATCGGATGACTTATCTGAATCTTCTTCCAAATAAGTAGCATCAAACAGAATACCATCGCCAGTCGTCTCTTCTCGACCCAAACGGCGATTAAACTTCATACGACCTACTGTCGAAAGGTCATAACGTTCATCAGTAAAGAACAAGTTATGGAACAGCGCTTCAGCAGCCTCTTTGGTTGGCGGCTCACCAGGGCGCATCATACGATAGATTTCCACCAAGGCTTCTAATTTATTACGAGTAGGATCAACACGTAACGTATCAGAAAGGAATGAACCACAATCCAAGTCATTGGTGTACAGAGTTTCAATTGAAGTCACACCTGCTTGCGCAAAGGTTTCCAATAACTCCATAGTGATTTCTGAGTTACATTCACACAGAATCTCACCTGTCGCTGGGTGCACCATGTTTTTAGCAACAGTCTTACCACATAGATACTCTACTGGCACCTTAAGCCATTCAAGACCGGCTTTTTCCATAGTACGAATGTGACGAGCAGTGATACGACGACCTGTTTCAACAACTAACTCACCGTTCGCGTCAACAATATCAAATGTCGCAGTTTCACCACGAAGACGCCCAGCAACTAGCTTCAGGTACACACCGTCTTGACGGAACTCGTACTCAGCTGTGTCAAAGAACATATCAAGCATTTCTTCAGCTTCATAACCCAAAGCACGAAGAAGAATAGTTGCAGGTAACTTACGACGACGGTCAATACGAACAAATACGTTATCTTTAGGATCAAACTCGAAATCCAACCATGAACCACGGTAAGGAATAATACGAGCAGAATACAGTAGTTTGCCAGAAGAGTGCGTTTTACCTTTGTCATGATCAAAGAACACACCAGGAGAACGGTGTAACTGAGAAACGATTACACGCTCAGTACCATTAATAACGAAAGTACCGTTCTCTGTCATGAGCGGCATTTCACCCATGTACACTTCTTGCTCTTTAATGTCTTTAATCGCCTTAGTGGACGATTCTTTATCATAGATAATTAGACGAACTTTAACTCTAAGCGGTGCAGAATAAGTAATACCACGAAGCACACACTCTTTTACGTCGAATACAGGCTTGCCTAACCGATAACTAACGTATTCCAACGCTGCGTTTCCAGAAAAAGAGACAATGGGAAATACAGATTTGAATGCTGCGTGCAGGCCCATTTCCATTCTTGTGGACGCATCTGCGTCTGCCTGCAAAAACTTCTTGTAAGAATCCAGCTGGATTGCCAACAAGTACGGCACATCCATAACCGGAGGTACTTTACTGAAGTCCTTCCGAATTCGTTTTTTTTCGGTGTATGAGTAAGCCATTATGATCCTCAGCTCTTTTACCAACTATCGCGATAGTGCGGATAGCACTAATAATTCAGTTCTTTATAAACGGTAAAAGGCCGGCGACAAAATGCCGCCAGCCAGCTTTACTATAGAGCTTTTATGCGCTAAGTCGAGATTATTTAATCTCAACAGATGCACCAGCCTCTTCAAGCTGCTTCTTAGCTTCTTCAGCGTCTTCTTTAGAAACGCCTTCTTTAACAGTTGCCGGAGTACCATCAACCATGCCTTTCGCTTCTTTCAAGCCAAGACCAGTGATTGCACGAACTGCTTTAATTACGTTAACTTTCTTCTCGCCAGCACCAGTAAGCACTACGTCGAATTCAGTCTTCTCTTCAGCTGCAGCGCTAGTGTCACCAGATACTGCTACTGCCGCTGCCGCTGCAGTTACGCCAAATTTTTCTTCCATTGCTTCAATCAATTCAACAACGTCAGTCACAGACATTTCAGCAACTGCATTGATGATATCGTCTTTAGTAAGAGACATAATATTATCCCAGAATCATTAATGGAGCTTTCGCTCGATAAATTAGTTCTAAACAGAAAATACGTAGAAATTTCAGATAACGTATTAAGCTGCTTCTTGTTCTTTCTGATCGCGGATCGCAGCAATTGTACGAACCAGTTTGCCAGCGGCTGCTTCTTTCATCACGCTCATTAGCTTTGCGATCGCTTCGTCGTATGTCGGCAAGGTTGCAAGTAGGTTTACATCCGCTACTTTACCTTCAAATGCCGCCGCCTTAACTTCGAATTTTTCATTTGTCTTCGCGAAATCTTTAAAGATACGCGCTGCAGCACCCGGGTGCTCAGTAGAAAATGCAATCAAAGTCGGGCCAACGAAGTTTTCAGTCAAACACTCGTATTCCGTACCTTCTACGGCACGTTTTGCCAAGGTGTTACGTACAACACGCATCCAAACACCGGCTTCACGAGCTTCTTTACGCAAAGCAGTCATATCAGTTACAGATACACCACGTGCATCAGCAACTACAGCTGACTGAGCTGACTGAGCAGCTTCCTGGACTTCAGCAACAATTGCTTTTTTATCAATAAGTCCTAAAGCCACAATTTAACTCCTAAAAGTTAATGAATGCTCCGAAGAGCTAACTTAGGTGTGACAATTCAGTATTCTGAAGGGGAACACACCATCTGCGTAGGAAATTAAGCAACAACCAAAGACTTCACAACATTAGCCATTGCACCTACGGTCTTTGATAGTCCCGGCCGTAGAGACCAAGACCCCAAAGTTCTTTAAATTAGATATCTAGAGTCGCTTGATCGATCGTCAAGCCAGGACCCATAGTTGAAGAAATGGTAACTTTCTTCATGAAAACGCCTTTCGCAGAAGCAGGTTTAGCTTTCTTAAGATCCGCAAGCAAAGCTTCAAGGTTACCTTGAATCTGAGCAGCTTCAAAAGTCACATTACCGATACCAGTGTGAATGATACCTGCCTTGTCGTTACGGTAGCGAACCTGACCAGCTTTTGCATTCTTAACAGCTGTCTCTACATCAGGAGTTACAGTACCAACCTTCGGGTTTGGCATAAGACCACGAGGACCAAGAATTTGACCTAGCTGACCTACTACACGCATTGCATCTGGAGTCGCAATTACTACGTCGAAGTCCATATTGCCTGCTTTAACATCAGCAGCCAAATCGTCCATACCAACAACATCAGCGCCAGCTGCCGTTGCTTTCTCAGCGTTTTCACCCTGAGTAAACACTGCAACACGTACAGTTTTACCGTTACCATTCGGAAGAACAGTTGCACCACGTACGTTTTGATCAGATTTACGAGCATCAATGCCTAGGTTCACAGAAA
The DNA here is from genome assembly GCF_042646085.1 of Litoribrevibacter euphylliae. NCBI lineage: Bacteria > Pseudomonadati > Pseudomonadota > Gammaproteobacteria > Oceanospirillales > Oceanospirillaceae > Litoribrevibacter > Litoribrevibacter euphylliae. The sequence continues at coordinate 229,088 of NZ_JBHRSZ010000005.1, forward strand.
CATCAACAGACTCTGTAAACTTAACAGACGATGAAAGATCCTTAAGAATAGCTACCGCTTCTTCAACAGTGTACTGCTTATCTGCATCCACTTTTTCCGCGATCAGTTTTGCGCGCTTTGTTAGCTTAGCCATGATTAATCCTCCACCTCTAGACCCATGCTACGAGCAGTACCAGCAATAGTACGCACAGCAGCATCCATATCTGCAGCCGTTAGATCAGGCTCTTTCGCAGTTGCAATTTCTTCCAACTGAGCACGAGTTACCTTGCCAACTTTTTCAGTATTTGGACGAGCAGAACCGCTCTTAAGACCAGCAGCTTTCTTCAACAGAACTGCAGCAGGAGGTGTTTTAGTAATGAACGAGAAAGAACGATCATTATAAACAGTAATAACAACAGGAACAGGAAGACCCGGCTCAAGCTTTTGAGTAGAAGCATTGAACGCTTTACAGAATTCCATAATATTCACACCATGCTGACCTAGAGCAGGACCAACCGGCGGACTTGGGTTAGCTTGACCAGCTGCAACCTGCAACTTGATATAAGCTTCAATTTTCTTAGCCATTTTAACTCCTAAGGGTGCAAACGCCTTTCGGCTCCCCAGCTTTACTTATCAGGTCTTTTCAACCTGACCAAACTCCAACTCCACAGGAGTAGAGCGACCAAAAATAAGAACAGAAACTTTCACCCTGCTCTTTTCATAATCTACTTCTTCTACAACGCCATTAAAGTCAGCAAACGGACCGTCATTAACACGCACAACCTCACCCGCTTCAAACAATGTTTTCGGACGAGGTTTATTAGCACCCGTTTCAACACGCTGCAAAATGGCATCAGCCTCACGCTGAGTAATTGGAGCCGGCTTATCTGCGGTCCCACCAATAAAACCTAAAACACGAGAAGTACTTTTAACCAAGTGCCAAGTTTCATCATTCATCTCCATATTCACAAGAACATAGCCAGGATAAAACTTACGCTCACTTTTTCGCTTTTTTCCTTCGCGAATCTCTACAACTTCTTCTGTCGGAACAAGAATATCACCAAAATATTCCTGCATACCTTTAAGCTCAACTTGTTCTTTAAGAGAATTCATCACTCTCTTTTCATAGCCAGAGTAAGCCTGAACCACATACCAACGCTTAGACATATCAACCTCTAACCAATAAGCAACTTAACAAGCCAACCAAACAACATATCCAAGAAGTACAAAATCAACCCTACAATCAGCACAGCAACAATCACAATCACTGTCGTTTGACGAGTTTCCTCTCGTGTCGGCCAAACTACTTTCTTAACTTCAGCCCAGGACATACGCACAAACTGCGAAAAACGCTTCCCGTGCTCAGTTGTCAAAGCAACACCAACAGCCACAACTGACAAAACCAAAACAGCAATCACGCGATACAACAAAGACTCATCGCTATAAATTGCGTTCCCTACAACAGCTACAGCAACAACCGCTGCAACCAATACCCACTTAACGATATCAAGTGGTGACTTTTGAGTTTCGATATTTGAATTCATGTGCGCGCTAACGGAGAGAGAAGATGGCAGGCCAGGAGGGACTTGAACCCCCAACTTTCGGTTTTGGAGACCGACGCTCTACCAATTGAACTACTGGCCTAAAAGTTAACCCCTCTTCAAGAGAGGGGCATATTATACATTACTCAATAATCTTTGCAACAACACCTGCACCAACTGTACGACCGCCTTCACGGATCGCAAAGCGTAGACCTTCATCCATCGCAATTGGAGCAATTAGAGTTACAGACAACTGAACGTTATCACCAGGCATAACCATTTCTACGCCATCAGGTAGTTCACAAGAACCAGTTACGTCAGTTGTACGGAAGTAGAACTGTGGACGGTAACCTTTGAAGAATGGAGTATGACGACCACCTTCATCTTTACCTAACACATAGATTTCTGCTTCGAATTTAGTGTGCGGAGTGATTGCACCTGGCTTAGTTAATACTTGACCACGCTCAACCTCATCACGCTTAGTACCACGCAGAAGAATACCACAGTTCTCACCTGCACGACCTTCGTCAAGCAGCTTACGGAACATTTCAACACCAGTACAAGTTGTCTTGGTAGTCTCTTTGATACCAACGATTTCGATTTCTTCACCAACAGTGATAATACCGCTTTCGATACGACCAGTTACCACAGTACCACGACCTTGAATTGAGAAAACATCCTCAATCGGCATTAGGAATGGCTTGTCAGTATCACGCTCTGGCTCAGGAATGTAAGAATCTAGCGCTTCAACCAGCTTCTTAACCGCTGTTGTACCCAGCTCATTATCATCTTGACCATTCAATGCCATAAGAGCAGAACCAGCAATGATTGGAGTGTCATCACCAGGGAATTCATACTCGCTTAGTAGATCACGTAGTTCCATTTCTACTAGCTCAAGCATTTCATCATACTCTTCAGTACCGTGACCACCACAGTCTTCAGCAAGAAGGTCTGCCTTGTTCAAGAATACTACGATGTAAGGTACACCTACCTGACGAGAAAGAAGGATATGCTCACGAGTCTGAGGCATAGGTCCATCAGTCGCACCACATACCAAGATAGCGCCGTCCATCTGAGCAGCACCAGTAATCATGTTTTTAACGTAGTCAGCGTGCCCCGGGCAGTCTACGTGCGCGTAGTGACGATCAGTTGAATCGTACTCTACGTGTGAAGTCGCAATTGTAATACCACGCTCACGCTCTTCTGGAGCGTTATCGATGTTTGCGAAATCTACTTTCTCACCACCAAACACTTCTGAACATACACGAGTCAATGCCGCAGTTAGAGTTGTTTTGCCGTGGTCAACGTGACCGATAGTACCAACGTTAACATGCGGTTTGGAACGTTCAAATTTTTCCTTTGCCATCGAGAAGACTCCCAGAGCACAATATACAAGTTGCAAATACACAAAATAGGCGCACAACAAGGCCGCCTATCCTACTAATTCTTCATGGAGCTCATGGCCAGAATTGAACTGGCGACCTCTCCCTTACCAAGGGAGTGCTCTACCCCTGAGCTACATGAGCAAAATCTATTATTTATTACTGGAGCGGGTGGCGGGAATCGAACCCGCATCATCAGCTTGGAAGGCTGAGGTAATAGCCATTATACGACACCCGCATAAAGATAATGGTGGAGGGGGCAGGATTCGAACCTGCGAAGGCTGAGCCGTCAGATTTACAGTCTGATCCCTTTGGCCACTCGGGAACCCCTCCCCGAATCGTGGCGTGCATTATACTGAAGAGCTTTTTATTTGCAACTCTTTTTTTCCAGTATTATGACTGCCTCAAAAGAGGTCGCTATATTAAGCAGAAGATCTTTAAAAATCAATGACTTTTGCAAATTTTATTCGAAATTGGCGCATCAAAGTTGCTCAGCGCTAAATTAGCCGACTCCAAAGAAGAAAAAAACTCTATCCAATATCGCTTTTGTGACCTATTTATCTCTTGCACGACAACATCAAACCCCGCACCCATCATTTTTTCTTTAATGCGATAAGCAGAAGTCTTTACAGTAAACAACCCCAAAGAAATAGCATTTGCATAATCTCCCTGGGTCACTATATAGCTATCTATATTCGATAACTGCAATTGTTTCAACAACCGATAAGCCTGCTTTTCCGAGGGCCGAGGCGGAATTATCACCCAATAATCCGTTGAAACAACCACTTCTTTTTCATAGATAGAATTACCTATATTTCTAGAAAGCAATCTACGCGACACCTGCTCTGCAACAGCAAAGCTATCCAAAGGTCCTAATTCCCCACATTCGGAACGCTCCCCCACCTTCGACACCAAAGGCATTTTTGAAACCACTTCCAAATGCTCTCCCTGCTGTTTAAATTCAGTTAGAGATGATACCTGCGGCTCCAAATCATTATTCATAACAATAAACAAAACCAACAGCGCATTAACAGCAACCAACCCAACAAAAAGCTTCCTAGCAAGCATGCAGATATCCCCTTCTAGCCGTAGACATATTTAAGTCCTTTAAATACTAGGAGTTCATCTACCCCACCTAGCGACCGCAGCGAAGACAAAACACCATTCACATCCCCACCTGTCAATATTACTTTTGAAGGATTACACTCCTTTATCACTGATTCACATAAACTCGTGATCATCCGCAATGAGCCATTCCTTATACACTCACTCGTATCATTCCCCAAATCCTGAGCAGGCTCAACAGCATCAAATGTCAAATTAGTCCCATTTAGCAAACTTTCCATTTGCAGACGATAACCCGGAACAATAAATCCTCCCAAATGAAAACCATCAGCATCCACGGAGTCAAGCGTTATGGCACTTCCACAATCTATAACAACTAACCTATCATTTACTTCTCGATAAGCAGCTTCAATTGCAAGCAAACGATCTATACCCAACCTGTGAGGTTGTTTATAAGAGTGTTGTATTTTCCAACTCCCCTTTGCACAAGAAGCTTTAGTAACTGCAACCCCCTTCATTACACCCATAACAGCGGCTTCTTTTTCCTTCACTGCCACCGATGCCAGCACCGCCTGTTCAACCCCCCCCAATGCTATAAAGCTCTTAAACCTATCAATCCAGCATACGTCCGAAGCCAGATAAGTCTCTATTAAGTCCCCTTGAGAATTAAAGACTTTAAGCGCCGTATTCCCTAAGTCTAAATAAACCTTATTCATATACAGCCCTTAACGAAACCTCCCCACCATGGACACTACGAAGCTCACCCTCCACCTCAATATCCAACACACCATTAGCATTAACACCTCTAGAAAGACCCACAAGAATCTCCCCTCCCTGCTCAACCTGCACTTGACATCCCCGGTATGCATCCATCTCATTCCATCGCCCGGAAAACGAGGAAAAACCCTCTAAACAAAAGAGATTAATATTCCTTCTCAACTGATCAACAAAGGCCACCAACAATTCTGAACGATTAATAGCCCGACCAAAATTTTTCATCAGAGACGTCACTTCACGATCACCAACCGAAGGGCTCTCATTAACATTCAGTCCGACACCAATAATAAGTGAATAATCCCCACCTATATCGCCTTGAATTTCAACTAACACCCCAGCTAACTTAGCCCCATTAATTAGTACATCATTAGGCCATTTAACCTTAGCATCAACACCTAATGAAGCATTTACTACATCCACCAATGTCAGACCAACAAGCAAACTCAATCCTTCCAGCCCTTGCATAGCACTAAACCTTGGTACGCCATACGTGAACAATAGGTTATGCGCGTAACAGCTTGCCCATTGCCTTCCTCTGCGACCACGCCCTCCAGTCTGATGCTCTGCAACCACCAATAATGGTTGATCACTGGTTTTTAAATACTCTCTAGCAATATCATTAGTTGAAGTGATTGATGGAAAGTAATATAACGCTAAAGGTGATAGCTTTTGCTCAATATGATTACTATCTAATAAAAATGAACCTCCACGATAGCGATAGCCCTTGCCCCTGACACGAGAGACAATAACTCCTTTTTCCTCCAAGGAGTTAATCAACGACCATACTCGACTCCTCGTCACACCAAAGAGCTTTGCAATCACCTCACCTGAATGAAATTCCCCATCAGAAAGCAACTCAAATAACTTTAAATCTTTATCCATAACACGATGCCTACAACGAATCGATAAAGTGCTTACAAATTAGTGGCGCGCTTTCTAGATCTAAAGAACCATATTCAAACGAGCTTCTCATCCACAACCCATCAATCATTGCAGCCAAGGCATGTGATTTAACATTCACTAAATCCTCTGCCACTAAATATTTCATCGAATATTTAATATTAGAAAACATTCTTCTTTCATTTATTTTCTGCAACCGCTGAAGTGATGGATCGTGTGCAGCCTGCGCCCAAAACGACAACCAAGTGGCTGCAGCTTTTTTACTTGTTTGTATTTGACTAAAGTGAGAATCAACCAACAGATGAAGGCGTTCTTTATGCGAAACGTCAGGTTGATCCTTCAGTTTTTTCAACAACTCAGTTTGCAACGATTGAATTAAATAACTCACCGTAGCCTCTATAAGCTGCTGTTTTCCACCAAAATAATGACTGATAATGCCAGGAGAAAGACCTGCGATCTTACAAATTGTCGCTACAGTCGTATTTTGAAGCCCAAATTGCTCTACAGACTCCAAAGTTGCTTCAATCAATTGAGCTTTGCGTATTGGTTCCATACCAACTTTAGGCATATTTAGCATCCAACCATAATAAAAGGGGAATTATTATACAAACAGAGCTTCATCGAAACACAAGAGTTTCCCCTGTTTTTAAAATATGGAGGATTATGTGCAGACGGACGTTAGACGTTAGAGCCGCGTCTTTTCAAGCCTCAGCCGTATTGTTCCGCTCGAAGTCTTGGTGTTGGATATTTTCCAGA
>NZ_JBHRSZ010000006.1:0-322961 GCF_042646085.1 Litoribrevibacter euphylliae
TTTTTATGTCTGGAAAATATCCAACACCAAGACTTCGAGCGGAACAATACGGCTGAGGCTTGAAAATTCCCTGCACTAACGTCCTGTTAATTTAACTCTCTCATTTTTTCTTATGCTATCGGTTTTTTACGACGTACTTTTCTATTAGTAATGGAATAAAACCTGATAGGATTAAGATAGTTGGATTTTTGCCGTTAAGTTATAAATGGAGCCTTTTATCCGGTGAATTCTAGGAATAACTTGATGATTTAAGCTAAAGTACTTTCTTAGGTTGCGTTACTAATCGATGGATAGATATAGATTGGAGAGTCTAGTGGAAGATGATGTCAGTTCTGAGCAACTATCGTTTGAGTTAGCGGAAGATCAAAAGTCGGTTGAGCTCGTGTTATCTCTATCAGATAGCTGTCCTTCACAAACTTCTATTCAAACAGAGTTCCAGTCTTGTAAATTCAAAGATTGCTTATATCGTGAAGACTTGATTGCTCAAGTTTTAGCTGACTTCAAACAAAAACAGGATGCAACTCCTAACTCTGCTGAGGTTATGCGCTATAAGATCGCTGACCGGAAAAGTGCAACACTACACCTTGAAGTTTCAGGTGATCGTCTTACTGCTTCTTTAGTTATCACTGCTGCGTTTGGTGGTAATAATCCAAATGAAAAGTTGATTCTTGCTTATCTCAGAAAACAAGGGATTAAGGAAGGAATTCAGCTTCCGGCTATCAGAGAGTATTGTTCTCAAGCAAATTCGTTAACCCCAGGAGCACAAACTACTGTTGTTGTTGCTAAGGGGCAGGCGGCTAAAAAAGGTATTGCCTGTGAGTTTAAATGGGCGGTAACTCCGTTTCAGGATCGGGAACTTAAGCCGGTTCAGAGAGAGGATGGTACCATTGACATGTACGATATGGGGGATATCGAAACAGTTTCTCCCGGTGATGTGGTAATGGAGCGGATACCTGCGCGTAAAAGTGATGATGGCATTAATGTTTATGGCGAACCTATTTTTTCAATTGCACCTCCTAATCTTCCATTTTCTGTTGCCGAAGGCGTTGAGGTTTCCGAAGACAATCCAAATCAGCTTTTAGCGACGCGTTCTGGTGTCCCAATGAGATCCCGTGATGTTATTCGTGTGGATGACATTCTAGTGTTGGAAACGGTCGATCTTACCACTGGTCATATTAAGTTTGATGGTACTGTCATGATTAAGGGCCCCGTTCGTGATGGTTTGAAGGTTGAGGTAACAGGTGATATTCATGTGCGAGATCTGGTTGAATCAGCCACTTTGATTGCAGGCGGTAATATCCTTGTTAAACAGGGTATTTTAGGTCGCAAAGTAGAGTCTGAGGATGGATATGGCCAAGAGTCCTCTTACAATGCCATTGTAGATGCTAAAGGAGATATTGAAGCCAGTTACCTACAATTTGTTTCGATCAAGACGGGTGGGAAAATCACAGTTAAAGACCAAATGCTTAGCTGTCTGGTTAAGGAGTGCGAAGAGCTTGTCGTTGGTGGACCAACTAAGAGAAAAGCTAAATTGGTGGGTGGTCAATATAAAGTTCGTAGATCTGTTAGTGTAGGTATCTTAGGTTCGGATTCATATGTGCCGGCAGATATTGAGTTAGGAACCGATGTGGCTCGTTTAAAAGAAGAGTTGGAAGAAATTAAAAATACGTTGCTTGAGAAACAAGACAGTTTGGCGCGTTGTACTGTGCAGCTCGAAAAAAATGAGCAGAAGGGCGACCAGAAAAAGATAGATCATTTCACGCAGGTGATTGCCAGAATTCGTAATGAGGCTCAAGAACTCAAGGAGCAGTATGAAACGTTAAGCCAGCAGTATAAAGAGTTAGTAATGCAGGTCTCCGTCTCTGTATACGGTGAATGTTTTCCTGGAATACAATTTAAGTTTGGGAAGTTTAATACGACGCTGCAAGACTATTCAAAAGCTTGTCGCTTCAAGTTCACTAAGATGGGGCTGAAGAAATCACCTCTAAAGTGAAATTAGTCCGAACGTTTGAATAGGCTGTTAAGCCGTTTTACGCATTCTGAATTGTTGATTGCCTGCGAGCGCTAAACATATTTCATAGAAAAGTTGCCAGGGTACTTCATCAGACATTCCTTTTACTGACATATCCAAACTGTGCGCTGCTTTCAGGAGATTTTCGAGCTTAGTTTTATCGAGTCGTTGTAATGCTGTCCGATATAAGCCTTGTTTATTTTTCCACACCTTAGCTTTTTGAAAAGCGAGCTCAATAGAGCTGGATTGGCTGTAATTGATCAGAGTATTGAGCGTTCGGATTTCTTTAGTGATCATGCCGCTTAAAGATAACAGTTCAGCGCCTTCTGCTTTTAAGTGATTAAAGATAGAAGAGACTGCGGGTAAGTCTCCTTTTAAACAGTTGTCACTGAGATCAAAGATGGTATAACGAGCGCTATCGGCAATAGAGTTTACAAGGGCCTCGAGAGTAATTTGAGACTCGTCAATCGCTAGGCTTAATTTATCGAGTTCCTGTTTTGTAGCGAGTAAATTGCCTTCGGTTTTTTCCAGCAACAGCTGAAGGGCATTGTACTCAATAGACTTACCTTGTTTTCTCGCATAGCTAGCAGACCACTCTTCGACTTCTCGTGTTTTAAGAGGCCATATGGTGGTGGTAATGCCACTCTTCTCAACGGCTTTATACCAAGCTTGCTTCTGTGTGTTTTTATCCAGTTTAGGTGCTCGAATAATAACAACAGTGTCGCCGTCGGCTGAGTCACAAAACTCAACGATGGCTTTACCTTTATCTGTAATGCGTGCGTTAGGTAGACGTAGTTCAATAACTTTCTTATCTGAGAACAGCGATAATGCTTGAGCTTCTGCTGAGAAGTCACTCCAGCTGAAACCCGTTTCAACATCAAACACAATACGTTCAGAGTGGCCTGCTTTCTTGGCAGCAGCACGTATGTTGTCCAAAGCCTCCTCAACTATTAGGGTTTCATCCCCATGAATAAGATAAATGGGATGTAAGCCTTTAGATAACTGTTTTGGTAGTTGAGGCGCTTTAACTTCCATGGGTTATTTGCTGGCCTGAGTATCGAGGAGTTGTCTCGACAAATAGCTGGCGTATTGACGAGTTAATTCTTGGTAAGCCGCCATTTTTGTAGCTCGCTCTTGCATATCCGAGGACAATAAGTTGTCTTCATCATAGCTTTGACGGCCAATTGAAATAAAGTTCTGGCTTAAAGGCTCAGCCTTTTCTTCCAATTCCGTTGTTACTGATAAAGTAATTGTGTGTTCGAATTCAGAGGTATCACCATCTCGGTCTTTAGAAGAGACGCGTCTTCTTTCTGATACTCGGGTGATTTTTGCTTTCACTGCTGATTCAGAATTGATACTGATTTTATATTCACTGGCAAGGGTATCTTTAAATACTTTGATAAACATAGGGTTGTTTATTTGTTCTGTATCCAAAGCGATGCTTGTGATGTTCAGCGTGGCGTTGTGATAGCCTCGTAGTTGCCAGCCACAGCTTGAAATAAGCAATGTGCAGGCAAGGACGAAAAGAACTTTGAAATGATTAGATAGAGTCATAGCGTTGTTGTGGCCTTGAAGGAAAGCATCCGGAACGCAGAGAGTGCGTTCCGGATGATAAGCTTTAGTTGGCAACGATGTTAACGAGTTTACCTGGAACAACAATTACCTTGCGAATGGTTTTTCCGTCGGTAAACTTCAGGACATGTTCATCAGCTAATGCAAGCGCTTCTACATCCTCTTTCGTTGCATCCGGTGCGACTTCAATCTTAGCGCGAACTTTTCCGTTTACTTGGACGACCACTTCAATCACAGATTTTACCAGCGCTGATTCATCAAATTCAGGCCAGGCTTCTTCCATTACTGATGATTCATGACCAAGTGCTTGCCACATTTCATGGGTAACATGAGGGATAATTGGGGAAAGTAATAGGATGGAAGCTTCTAGCGCTTCCTGAACGCAGGCTTTATCTTGATCATTAATGACATCGAAACGGCCAATAGCATTCGCCAGTTCCATGACGGCAGCGATTGCAGTATTGAAGGTCTGACGGCGCCCCATGTCATCCGTTACCTTTTGGATGGTTTCATGAGTTTTACGACGTAGATCCTGCTGTTCTTTAGTTAGTGATGAGGTATCCAGCTTAGCTGCTTCACCTGCTTGCACATGACCCTGTACTGCTTTCCAGAGACGTTTAATAAATCTATGTGCGCCTTCAACGCCAGCGTCATTCCACTCCAACGTTTGCTCAGGTGGTGCAGTAAACATCATGAACAGACGAACGGTATCTGCACCGTACTGTTCAATCATCTCCTGTGGATCGACGGTGTTGCCCTTTGATTTGGACATTTTTGAACCATCTTTATTCACCATACCTTGGCAAAGTAGACGCTTAAATGGCTCATCTGAATCCACCATACCTGAATCGCGAAGCAGCTTATGGAAGAAACGAGCATACAATAGGTGAAGAATGGCGTGTTCGATCCCTCCAATGTACTGATCTACTGGTAACCAATAGTTGGCTTCTTCGTCCAGCATCTGCTCATTATTCGTAGCAGAGCAGTAGCGGGCGTAATACCAAGACGATTCCATAAAGGTATCGAAGGTATCAGTTTCACGGAATGCCGGAGCACCGTTGTATTCTGTTTTTGCCCACTCAGGATCAGCTTTAATTGGAGACTGAACGCCATCCATTTCAACATCTTCCGGCAGTTTAACCGGCAGTTGATCCAACGGTACCGGGATTTCGTTGCCTTGCTCGTCATACATCATTGGGATTGGAGATCCCCAGTAACGTTGACGGCTTACACCCCAGTCGCGAAGACGATAGTTAACGGTTTTGTTGCCTTTGCCTTGAGACTCAAGAAATGCAGCAATTTGATCGAAGGCGTTTTGGAAATCCAAACCATCGAATTGGCCAGAATTAATTAAGGTGCCTTTTTCGGTATAGGCTTCTTCGTCCAGGCTTACGTTTGAGCCGTCGGTTGCGGTGATCACTTGTTTGATCTCTAAACCATAGGCTTTGGCAAACTCGTAATCGCGCTGATCGTGACCAGGTACCGACATCACGGCACCAGAACCATAATCCATCAACACAAAGTTTGCAGCCCATACAGGTACTTCTTCACCTGTGATCGGGTGGATTGCGGTAATGCCCGTTGCAACGCCTTTTTTCTCCATCGTTGCCATGTCGGCTTCGGCGGTGGTTTGAGCTTTACATTCTTCGATGAATGCAGCCAAGGTCTGATTGTCTTTTGCTGCTTCTAGAGCAAGCGGATGTTGTGCTGCCACGGCAACGTAAGTCACACCCATGACCGTGTCAGGACGTGTGGTGTAAATGTCGATGGTTTGATCACTGTCTTTTACGCCGAAGGTCATTTCGACACCTTCAGAGCGACCAATCCAGTTGCGTTGCATCGCCTTAACCTGATCCGGCCAGCCGTCTAATTGATCAAGGTCGTTTAATAATTCTTCAGCATAATCGGTAATTTTTACGAACCATTGTGGAATTTCTTTTTTCTCCACAACGGTATCACAACGCCAGCAACAGCCTTCGATCACCTGTTCGTTTGCGAGTACCGTTTGGTCGTTCGGGCACCAGTTCACGGCAGATGTCTTTTTATAAACTAAGCCCTTTTTATATAACTCAGTGAAGAACCATTGTTCCCACTTGTAGTATTCCGGTCGGCAGGTAGCGACTTCACGATCCCAGTCATAACCAAAACCAAGGCGCTTAAGTTGGCCTTTCATGTAGTCGACGTTTTCGTAAGTCCATTTAGCTGGCGCAACGCCGTGTTTGATGGCAGCGTTTTCAGCAGGTAAACCAAATGCATCCCAACCCATAGGTTGCAGCACGTTCTTACCAAGCATTCTCTGATAGCGGGAGACTACATCTCCGATGGTGTAGTTACGCACGTGGCCCATGTGGAGTCGACCGCTTGGATAAGGGAACATTGACAGGCAGTAAAATTTTTCTTTACTGGCGTCATGAACCGCTTTGAAACATTCGTTTTTTTCCCAGAATGATTGTGCTTCCGACTCGATTTTATGAGGGTTGTATTGCTCTTCCATCGTGTTCCCGATCAGTAAGGTTGGTGACATAGAAAAAAGAGTCTAAGTCTAACTCATCTGGGGGTTTGAAGACTATAGGTGATGCTCAGTTCGTAGGCTTAGAAGCTGAGAAAATAATAGGAAACAGATTAATTCCTACCAAGATAAGTACGATAAGCACTAATAAGGGATAGTTAAGCCATTGGCTGTAAGGTGTTAGTCCTTGATGAGTTGTGGCTGTAGCGTTTAGTCCGCCAGATACAAAATCAGGCATCGAGTAGGTAATTATGCCCTTTTCATCAATCACTGCAGTCAAGCCTGTATTGGTCGCTCGCAATACGTATCGGCTGTTTTCCAAAGCTCGCATCTGTGCAATTTGGAGGTGTTGCTTTGGCCCAATCGAGTCACCAAACCAGGCATCGTTGCTGATGGTAATGATGAGATCTTGCTGTTGATCTTCAAATTGCATGTTACTGGCGATGAATTCAGGGTAGGCAATTTCATAACAGATGGCTGGTAGTAAATTCATACCTTGGAGCTTCAACGGGGGCTGCTCTGATGGTCCAGGGCGGAAGTTGGACATAGGAAGATTAAAGAATTGAATCAAGCCTCTGAGAATATCTTGTAGTGGCACATACTCGCCAAAGGGTACTAACTTTTGTTTATGGTATTGGCCGGAGGCTGAACCAAGACCAATGATGCTGTTATGTAACACCGGCGTTTCGGCGGGTGAGTTAGGGTCGTAATAAGGAAGCCCGGTTATTAACCCCTGATGTGGTTTTAGCTGTCGTTCAGTTTCCGCTAACCAGTCACTGACTTGGTGTTTGAAGTAGGGGATGGCGGTTTCAGGCCAGATGATTAAATCGCTGTCGACATTACGGTTGAGCTGACGGTAGGTGCTAAGGCTGACAGGGCGATATTCTTTTTGCCATTTCTTCTCCTGCGGAATATTCCCTTGCATTAGAGTAACGGACACTTCTCGTTGCGCTTCTGTCCAGTTGATCTGAGCGAATAAGAATCCAAGGGGCCAAAGCAATAAGGTGGCTGCAATAAAATAGGCGTACTTGCCACAACTTTGTTGGCTGATTACAAACTTTAAAGCGCTGGCGGTTAAGGCCGCGACTAAGCTAACACCAAACACCCCGAAGACAGGCGCCCAACCAGATAGCCAAGAGTTTATGTGTCCGTAGCCGAGGTACAACCATGGAAAGCCTGTTAGCATCCAGCTTCGGATCCATTCAAATAGGACCCAGGTCGCTGCAAATACCAACGCATTTAGCAAAGGAGAAGAAACCGCCAGCCGTTTATAACAATAGCCTTGAAGAGCAAAGAATAGTCCCAGTAAAAAAGTAAACAGGCCTGTCATAATCAGAGCTAACGGAATGGGTGCGTATCCGTACTCGTGGATGGAAACGTATACCCAAGAGGCTCCAGCTAAGAACACGCCAAAACCATAACTCCAGCCCAGCTTGAAGGCGGATTTAGCTGAGTTAACCTGATCAAGTTGCCATTGGAATAGTGCTACAGAAAGAATGGCCAGTGGCCAATAATCAAAGGGCGCAAAAGAGAAGGGAATGAGTATGCCCAGAAGGAAGGTGACCAGTAGTTTAACGAAATTCATTCCCGAATCAGTCAATTGGTTGGTAAAAGTTGTACTGACTCGGGAAGAGGTTAGTTTTTTAACGGCTTTACTGATCACCTGGCGTCCTGCTGTGGATAGACCTTGAATTGTAAGGATTATTCTTCTTGGTCTAATTCATCTGCGATCATGACTTCGAGTAGGCGAATCTGACGATTGTCCGCATTCAACACCTTAAAGGTCATGCCGTTGATGATGATGGACTCGTCGCGCTCAGGTAAGTGACCAAAACCGTTGGTGACAATGCCGCCGATGGTGTCAAACTCGTCATCACTGAAGTCGGTGTTGAAGTACTCATTGAAATCAACGATTTCCGTTAGCGCATTGACCATGAAGCTTTCAGAGTTTTCGATCGGGCGAATATTGCTTTCGTCGTCTTCAATGTCGGTTTCGTCTTCAATGTCACCAACGATCTGTTCTAACACGTCCTCAATAGTTACTAAGCCTGCAAGGCCGCCGTATTCGTCAACCACAATGGCCATGTGATAACGATCAGTACGGAATTCACGCAGTAGAGTATTGAGGCGCTTGCTTTCCGGAACAAAGTTAACCGGACGCAAGATGTCCTTAATATTAAAGCGATCGAGATTGTCATTGGCCAAGTAAGGTAAGAAATCTTTCGCCAGTAAGATCCCAAGCACTTCGTCATTGCCTTCTCCTAGTACAGGAAAGCGGGAGTGCTGAGATTCAATAATCACAGGCAAAATATCAGAAGGTGGCAATGCTGCTTTAATACAGATCATCTGGGAGCGAGGAACCATGATCTCTCGAACATGCATGTCCCCTACTTGAAGAGCGCCTTCCATGATGGAGAGCGCTTCAGCATCACAGAGACCTCGATCATGAGCCCCCCGAAGCAGTTCCTTGAGGTCTCGACTCGACTCCGGCTCGGAGGATTGAGTAAAGGATTTAGTAATCTTTTCAAGCCACGAGGGCTTGCTACTGTGACTGTCGTTTTGTTGGTCTTCGTTCATTATTTTTTAGTGACGAATTAAGGTAATTTGAATCCTAGCCTGATCGGGAATCCCTTGGCAAGACTAGATTAATTATATTTCTTGATAAGGATCTGGAATTTCCAGTTGAGAAAGAATATCGGTTTCCAGAGATTCCATTTCTTCCGCTTCCTCATCATCAATATGGTCGTAGCCCAGAAGATGCAAAATGCCATGAATGACCATGTGTGCCCAATGGTTTTTTAACGGCTTTCCTTGCTCTTGTGCTTCTTGTTCAACGACAGAGGCGCAGATGACTAGATCTCCGATTAATGGGAAATCGGGTAAGTTTTCTGGTGCTTCAAACGGAAAAGAAAGAACGTTGGTCGGTTTATCCTTGTCCCGATATTGATGATTCAAGGTTTGGCTTTCTTCCTCGTCGACAATACGAATGGTGAGTTCGGCGTCTTCTTTGCGCCCAGTAAGGGCTTTATCGGCCCATAACTGGAAGTCGTCAGCATCGGGAAGGTTGGCTTGTTCGGTAGCAATTTGAATGTCTAGCTCAGCCATGATTAGTCGGTACTCTCATTTGCTCTTAATGCCGCTTCTCGTTCTGCTCTGCGCTGTTCCTTTTCGGCCTTTTCTTTGGCCTCTTGAGCTACCTCAAATTTCTCGTAGGCTTCCACCACACGTTGAACTAATGGGTGACGCACGACGTCTTTGGAAAGGAACTGAGTGAAGCTAATGCCTTTAACGTCCTGAAGTACGTTCATGACGTGAATCAGGCCGGAGCTTGAGCCTTTTGGTAAGTCGATCTGGGTAACGTCACCGGTGATCACTGCCGTTGAACCAAAGCCAATTCGCGTCAGGAACATCTTCATCTGTTCGCGCGTGGTGTTTTGACTTTCATCCAGAATGATGTAGGAGTTGTTCAGCGTCCGGCCACGCATATACGCCAAAGGTGCTACTTCAATGACGTTTTTCTCAATCAGTTTTTCAACGTTTTCGAAGCCCAGCATTTCATAAAGAGCATCGTATAAAGGGCGAAGATATGGATCGATCTTTTGAGATAAATCACCCGGTAAGAAACCTAACTTTTCACCGGCTTCAACGGCAGGTCGAACCAAAAGAATTCGGCGGACATCGTCATTCATCAAGGCTTCTACGGCACAAGCAACGGCAAGATAGGTTTTACCGGTTCCTGCTGGGCCAATACCGAAGTTGATGTCGTGTTTACGTACCGCATCCACATAGCGCTTTTGGTTCTTACCTCTCGGCTTAATGTGAGCCTTGGGTGTTTTAATGACGTCTGAAGCAGGGACAGGTTTGTCGTTTTCAATCATGTCCATACCGCTTTCCTGAATGAACAGATGAATCAGGTCAGGGGTAATGTCCGTACCACTTTGGGCTTCTCGATATAAATGGTTGAGAATTTCACATACCGCATGAACCGGTTTCTCCGGGCCTGCAACCTGAAACTGATTGCCTCGGTTTCGAATGGAAACGCTCATGCGTTTTTCGATTTGCTTAATGTGGCGATCAAACTCACCGCAGAGGTTGGCTAGATGATGGGCATTATCGGGTTCAAGAGAAAGATTGCGTGTTTGCGTGCTCAAAGTGGCTCCTCTAGGAGTATTTCGAATCAATATTAATAAGATGCGTTATAGATAATTATAGAAGCTATCTATTTTGGATGACTAGGAGAATTTGATTCAATTTGTGTCTTGGGCGTGTGCTGCTTGGGTAAAGAGGAGTCTTTACCCAAGTTCAGTGAGGGTGTAACCGATATTGACGTCGTTAACCAGAGACCGGGCTAGCGAGGATTGCACGGTTGAATCAGCTCACCGCGTAGTGAGTTTGGCAGCGCTTCATAGATGTTCACATCCACAAATTTCCCAATTAGGCTGTGGTCGTCGGAACGGAAGTTCACAACGCGGTTGTTCTCGGTGCGCCCTTGAAGTTGACCAGGGTCTTTCTTGGAAAGATCCGTTACCAAGATGGTTTGAGTGGTGCCAACCATACGACGGCTGATCTGATGCGCGTTTTGAAGAATACGATCCTGAAGAATCTTCAGACGCTTTTTCTTTTCTTCTTCAGATGTTTCATCCGGTAAGTCTGAAGCCGGCGTACCTGGACGGGCACTATAGATGAAGCTGAAAGAGTGGTCGAAGCCCACTTCTTCAATCAGTTTCATGGTTTGTTCGAAGTCGAACTGAGATTCACCCGGGAAGCCAATAATGAAGTCGGACGACAAGCTGATGTCCGGACGAATCTTTCGCAGCTTACGAATCTTGGACTTATATTCCAGAGCGGTGTGGCCACGCTTCATTTGCATCAAAATGTGGTCGGAACCACTTTGGACTGGCAAGTGTAAATGACTCACTAATTCAGGTACTTCCGCGTACACGTTAATCAGGCTTTCGCTGAACTCAACCGGATGTGACGTGGTGTAACGAATGCGATCAATGCCTTCAATAGCCGCAACGAAAGTAATCAGTTCCGCCAAATCCGCAATACGGCCGTCGTGCATTTCACCTTGGTAGGCATTTACATTCTGACCTAGCAGGTTAACTTCACGCACACCTTGATCTGCAAGGCTGGCAATTTCAGCAATGACGTCATCGAACGGGCGGCTTACTTCTTCACCACGAGTGTAAGGCACCACGCAGAAAGTACAGTACTTTGAACAGCCTTCCATAATGGAAACAAACGCCGTGCAACCTTCTACTTTCGGTTCAGGTAGGTGATCAAATTTTTCAATTTCAGGGAAGCTGATGTCTACAATACCCACATCACCGTCTTTGGTGGATTCGATCATTTCCGGCAAGCGATGCAGTGTCTGTGGACCGAAGATCATATCAACAAACGGCGCACGTTCTTGAATGGCGTGACCTTCTTGGCTGGCAACACAGCCGCCGACACCGATGATCAAATCTGGATTGTCTGACTTGTATTTCTTCCAGCGACCCAACTGATGGAAGACTTTTTCTTGAGCTTTTTCACGAATCGAGCAGGTGTTTAGCAGTAGCACATCCGCTTCGTTTTCATTGTCGGTCAGTTCCATTTCGTGGCTCTCGCCCAGGAGATCCGCCATCCGTGACGAGTCGTACTCGTTCATTTGGCATCCGTGGGTCTTAATAAACAGCTTTTTAGTGGCCATGAAATTTACCTATTGCTAAGAAATTCAGTCAGAAACGTAAAGTAGTGGTGAGCGCCTTTCTGTGATTAAAAAACGCACAGCAAATTCAGGCGCGACATTGTACTTGAGGATACTGATAAATCCTAGTGATTCAGTCAGTATCCTGTCTGAAAATATGCTACACTCGCCGCCCTTTGATATCGGTGAGGTTTTGCGTCATTGATAGTTCTTTGTTTTGGTAATCATTAGAAGTGAATAGCGGCTCAAGCATGCAAAATAACCCAGTCTACAAAGTTATCTTCGTCAATCAGGATCAAGTATTTGAAATCTATGCGCGAAAGCTGTTTCAAAGTGACCTTTGGGGGTTTCTTGAAGTTGAAGAGCTGTTGTTTGGTGAACGCTCTCAGCTGTTGGTCGATCCGAGCGAAGAAAAATTGAAAGGCGAGTTTGCCGGGGTTAAGCGCAGTTACATTCCGATGCAGTCGATTATTCGAATCGATGAAGTGGAGAAAGAAGGCAAGGGGAAGGTATCGGAAGCCAAAGGCGGCAGCGTTGCAAGTTTCCCGATTCCCGGTGCGCCAAGTAGTCCTTCAAATCCGTAAGACTGAATTCTCAGCCTTCTGTATATACTTCTCGGCGCTTGCCGTTTATTTAGGTTATATTCATAGCATCTAAACTCAATGGACGACTTTAGGTGCTATATGCCACTTTTCTCTTACCTTTCTATTTTGCTGTTCAGTCTGTTTTTGGTGGCGTGTACCAAAGAACCGACCGATCACGCTTCTTCTGCCAAAACGTCGACAGCCAAGAGTGAACCGCGCGATTTGTCTGATATCTATAAATCCGGCGTGATTCGGGTGTTATCTCCCGATTGGGATCAGCTGGATTATTTGCCGCGCGAAGGAACACCGGCGAATCGTTATCGCGCCATGATTACGGAATTTGCGATCAAGCACGATCTTACGATTGAATGGATCTATGTCGACCGCTTTGCGCAGCTCAGTGAGAAGTTGTTATCGGGTGAGGGCGATCTGGTAGTGGCTAATATGACGGTCACAAAAGAACGCAGTCAACAGCTGTTGTTTACCGTTCCTGTGGAACACATTGAGGAATGGTTGGTTGTCCGTCCTGATCCTGAACTAAAGGAAGTTCACGATTTGGCGTTAGCGAATATTGTGGTACCGCAAGGGTCGGCGTTCAAAGTAACCTTAGATAAGGTGGCTAAGCCCGGCTGGAATGTCGTTGAGAAAGCTAAAAACGCCAGTCCACAAGCGCTGGTGGATGATGTGCTGTCGGGGCGCTACACCGCAACCGTTGTAGATTCAAACGTTGGTGAGTGGTTGCTAACTGGGCTTGATTTGTCTGTGTTAGGCTCGCTTGGTAATCCCAGAGACATTGCCTGGGCGGTTCATCCTGAATCTCCCAATTTGCTCAGTGCCTTAAACCAGTTTCTTCATGAGTATCAGTTGGCCGAGGTTCAGTCGGATTACACTGGAGATTGGTCTGAAATCGTCGAACGTCGAACATTAAGAATGATTACTCGCAACAGCTCCGATTCCTACTTCATGT
This sequence comes from Litoribrevibacter euphylliae, assembly GCF_042646085.1. Classification (NCBI taxonomy): domain Bacteria; kingdom Pseudomonadati; phylum Pseudomonadota; class Gammaproteobacteria; order Oceanospirillales; family Oceanospirillaceae; genus Litoribrevibacter; species Litoribrevibacter euphylliae. The sequence continues at coordinate 13,336 of NZ_JBHRSZ010000006.1, forward strand.
GGCGGGGTGAGTTGATGGGTTATGAGTACGATCTGATCAAGAAGTTTGCGGATAGGCATGATCTTTATCTGGATGTGATTGTTGCCGATGGTCAGGACATGATCGATTTGTTGTTGCAGGGGAAAGGCGACCTTATAGCGTCTTCACAGGCGCGGTTGGCGTCTCGTCGAGCGCGGGGGGTTGAATTCACGCGTCCTTATAATGTGGTTGATGAAGTGTTAATCGGGCGCTCAGGCCTCGAATTGACTTCATTGGAAGAGCTCTCTGGTTTCACTGTCATGGTTGAGGCGAACTCCTCTTATCGTGAAGGTTTGTTGGCGTTAAAGCAGCAGGGTATTGATTTTCAACTGGTGTCACCGGATGACCTCGAAATTAATGATGAGGCCGATTTAATGGGCTTGGTGACAGACGGCATTGTGGACTTTACGGTTGTGGATAACCACCTAGCGGCGAGAGAATTACTGGATCGGCCGGATCTGCAGGTCTACTTGTCGGTTACTGCTGATGTAGGGCATGGCTGGGCGGTGCGCAAAGATAATAAAGAACTGTTGGCTAAACTGAATCAATACATTAAAAAGCACTATCGCGGGCTATTTTTTAATGTTACTTGGCAGAAGTACTTTGACACTGAGCGGGGGAAATTTCTCGGGCGAGATCCGCTAGAAATCTCCGGGCAGTTGTCGCCTTATGATTCCATCGTTCGTCCTCTAGCCAAAGATAAGCGTTTTGATTGGCGTATGATTGTGTCGCAAATGTATCAAGAGAGTCGCTTTAATCCTAAGGCGCGTTCTCATGTTGGGGCCAAGGGATTAATGCAGGTGTTGCCGAGGACGGGCAAAGAATTAGGTATTCATGATTTATATAACCCTGAAGCGAATATTCGAGCTGGCGTTTTCTACCTGGATTGGGTTCGGGATCGTTTTCCTAAACAGTTAGTGCCGGCGGAGCGAGTGTTGTTCGCTTTGGCTGGGTACAACGCAGGTTATGGTCATGTTCAAGATGCCCGACGTTTAGCCAGAAAGAAAGGCTGGAACCCGGATCAGTGGTTTGGCAGTGTTGAGAAAGCGATGCTGTTGTTGTCCAAACGGAAGTATTACCGAAATGCACGGTTTGGGTATGTTAGAGGACGTGAACCCGTCGAATATGTGCGTCAGATTCAACGGCGTTATCAGGGCTACCAAAGCATTGCCCGTTAAGGCGATAGATTAAAAAGGTGTAACTCAGAGACACGGGTAATGTCATGGCCTTTTGTATTCTCTTTGGTATGATGTCGCGATATTTTTTATCTCTGATAATCTGGAGTGAAAGGCCATGAGTGCTGAGCAAATAGAACATTACGCAACGATCATTGGTGTTTCGGCGCTGATTGGTTTTATGTTTTTTATCATGTGGGATTTGGCAAAAAAATCCAATGCAGGCAAATTCGGGACTATTATCATTTTTACGGTACTTGGGTTGGGTATTTTTGGCTTCATCATTAAAACCATTATTGTTGAATTGATGGAAATGTAGGAGACACGCTATGCACGCTGGAACAGGGAAGTGGTTGGTCGCAATGATTGTATCTGTCTTGCTTTCAGGGTGTGTCATGATGTCTGCCCCTGAGCTTGAGTTCAAAGGGGTGGTGATCAACAAGAAAGAGCCGCCAGAAGGGTGTGCGCCGAAAGGTAATTTAGTGGCTACGTCGATTGCGAGCATTGAATCCATTGGCGATGAACCGTTGGCGCTGAATCGTGAGGCGACACAGGATTTAATTGATCAGGCGGATGAGATTGGAGCCAACTACGTTTACGTGGCAGATCATCGTCAATACAGCAATCAACCAAGAAAGGGCTTGGTCTCTCGTGTGGTTATGAAAGCGAATGCTTTTTACTGTCCGTCGCTGGACATTGCGCAAGAGTAGACCCTTAGTATCAAGGAATGGCCGTAGGAGTTGTTATGGATAGTCAACAAAATTCAATTACCGATCTTGAACCGGTGGGCTTCTGGCGACGAGCGCTGGCCAGCTTGGTTGATACCTTTATCTTATCGTTGATTAGTTTTTCTGCGTTCTTGTGGGTCTATGGACGCATGTTCTTTGTGGATGCAAGTATTGCCGAACAAGGTATCTTTGATGACTTTATGGATTATATCTTTCCTGTGATTGCGGTTGTGGCTTTCTGGTCATGGTGTTCCGCGACGCCAGGCAAGATGTTGTTGGATATGGAAATTGTTGATGCGCGTACGGGTGGCAAACCGACCTTGAGCCAGTGGATTATTCGTTATCTAGGGTATTTTGTCGCCGTGTTGCCTCTGGGATTGGGGATTCTGTGGGTAGCTTGGGATAAAAAGAAGCAAGGCTGGCACGATAAGATGGCCAAAACCATGGTGGTTGAACAAGATGGTTATGATGCCTTGAATCGCGAGCTGGACATTGCGCTTTCTAAAGGGCTGTAGCTAACAGCCCTATCTCTACTCTTATCTTTTTCCTGTTCGTTATATCTGCTGTTATTTCTTACCTGCGACTTCCTGGATCGAATTAAGAATGCCGCGCAGCATACGCAATTCTTTTTGTTCTGGTCGAACTCGGTTGGCTAGACGAATCAAACGATTCATCGCTTCCCCTTGATGAATGTCGTTCAAAAAGCCGGTATCTCGTAAGGTTTCTTCCAGATGCTGGTGGAATAGTTCGGTTTCTTTCAGTGTTGGATACAGAATATTTTCTTCTGAGGCTTCTTTTACACGGAGTTGTTCGCCGTTTTCATATTGCCAAATTTCATAGCACAGGATTTGAATGGCAGATGATACGTTGAGAATCGGATAGTCCGGATTGGCTGGGATTTCGGTGTGAAAATGGCAGCGTTCGAGTTGCTTGCTTTCTAATCCCATACGCTCACGTCCAAAGAGTAAGGCTACCGGGCCTTGTCTGCCTTCGGTGACCAGTTGTGCGGCTGTTTCTTTTGCACTGAGCACAGGCCTTGGAAAACTTCTGGAGCGAGCACTGGTGCCAATGACTAAAGAGCAGTCGGAAATTGCTTCGTCCAAACTTGAAACGACAGTGGCGCTTTCCAGTATATCCAGTGCTCCAGCGGCGCGAGACGTCGCTTCTTCATCAGGAAAGCACCTTGGATTGATCAGATATAAATTGCTTAGACCCATGTTTTTCATGGCGCGTGCGGCCGCACCGATATTACCCGGGTGATAGGTTTGATCCATCACGATACGAATATTCTCTAAGCTCATTGTTTCTGCCTTTTATATGCTGCTGTTTTCAGGGGCGGGATGGTATCACAACTGACTCGCTAGGGAGGAGGGTGTGTCATCTGATGGTCATAAAAGTTTAATAGTATCCCTCATCAGAATTTTTGACGATTGAGTCGAATGGCTAACAGACAGGTGAGAAGGTAAAGAATGATTCGTTTATTTTTACTTAGTGTGAGTGCGTTGGTGTTGTCCGGGTGTGTGACAACGGGTGGTCCTCTTCATTATTACAAAGGGGACAAGAAGGCTGATGATCAGCTAGTAACTGTGGTATTGCCTGAAGAGGTTGATGTTGTTGCTGTAAATAATCGCAAGCGTGCCTTACCTTTGGTGCGTGGTAAAACCTATCAAGTAAAGTTATTGCCTGGGCTGAATGAGTTGGTATTGGAATACGATACCATTTGGGAGTTGGATTCGGACTCCCATGAGAACGTAACTTCAGATGTTGTCATGGTAAGCCAGGTGATGAAGGCCGGTGAGGTTTACACCATCTCGGTGCCTAAGTTTGATACCTTAAACGCCGCAAAAACCTTTGCTAAAAATTTTAAGGTTGAATTGGTAAAACAATCAACAGGTGAAAAGGTCGTGTCTAAGCCTGCGCGCTATGGTGTAGTGTCGAATGTGCCGATGAATCAGCTAATCAGCAATGTTGAGGCCGGTGTGACGGGGGAATCAGAAGTGGTAGTACACGGCTTGGAGGATAGGAAGCATCAGGCGGCGGGACTCTATTCTCCATTACAGAACTTACGCTACTGGTGGCGTGAGGCCTCAGAACAAGAGCGTGAGCTGTTTGAAGACTGGATGGTGACCGTTGATTAACGTGAAATTTTGCTCACGCTGAAAATCGCTTTCCTATATAGTAAGCCCCTTCGTTTCTTAGAGTGGAAAGTGAAGGGGCTTTTTTATGCGTCATGTTACCAACTTATGTGTTCGTGGTTACCACTTAGATGTTTACGGACATGTGAATAACGCACGTTACTTGGAGTTTTTGGAAGAAGCTCGCTGGCGTTTCTTTGAAGAGCAAGCGGTGATTGAAGCAATCACAGGCGAGGCGCTGGCAATGGTGGTGGTGAACATCAATATTAACTATCGTCGCGCTGCCGTTATTCATGAAGAGTTGGCGATCTCAACAGAAATTACTCGTGTAGGTAATAAAAGCTTTGTCATTCACCAGGAAATTGCGTTGGCTGAAACAGGTGAATTAATTGCGGACACGGACGGTACTTATGTGCTGTTTGATAATGCTTTGGGTCGAGCTGTGGCCATTGAGGGCGAGTATAAAGTCTTGCTTGATAAGTTGTGTGGGTAGAATACGTCTGATGTATTTCATATTGCGTGCCTGAAAATGAGGGCTCTCACACACTGATGACGAGCATAGTCTCAGTGGTGCCCTCCCCAAGGCAGCACTTCCTTCTTCAGGACGATACTGGCCTGAAAGTAACAACGATTCCGTAAATAACTACTAAGCCAAGCATGGACTTTTTTCTGTAATTGGCGACAAGGTTTACGAAATTGGAATCTAATGGTCACTCTGAGGAACGCTCTATATCGTACCTTGTAAACTCATAGGTGGCTTACGCCTTTTAAGCTGCTTGTATTTGTGTCTTACCTGAATTCATCGGTCGGTTTGAACGAGTTTCAAAGCCTGCTAAATCTCCGTTCATGTTCAGTTTCATTTTAAGCTCTCGTGAGTCGGCCTTGTTTACCTTGCTTTGGGCCAATCTACTTTTATTGAAGTCTGTCTATACTCAATGGATATTACGAAAATGCAGAGCATGCAGTGTAGTCTTAATAGGGCAGTGAAGAGAGCAGTATGAAAATTAAACATAAGCTATTTGGTCTAACCGGATTGTCTATCCTTGCGTTGATTGTGGTGGTTTCCATTACAGAAATTTCGAACCTCAAATTACTCGATTTGGAAAAAACTTACATAGATGTCAAAAGTCTGGAAGTGTCGTTATTGAATTTGAACCGAATAGAAATGGAGTTCCTCGTTTCTAAAGATAAGTCGAAGCTCAGTGAGTTTTCAAAAGAGTATAAGCTGTTTCAAAAGCTTTCATTAAAGTTGAACGAGGATTTGGAAGCGTTAGAGATTGAGATTCCTGAATTGGCCAGATTAAAGGGCGAGATTACATTGTTTCGCAAAGATTTTGAGTCACTGGTAGATGGCTATGGAAGCGACAAAGCGCACGATGCTGAATTGAAAAAAGAAATGCGACATTTGTTCACTGTCATTCAGGAATTATTTTTGAAAACAGAGCATATACTCGATGAAGAGATTAGCCATGGGATTGATGTGCTTGAATCTCGGATTATTTCGTCAATTGCTATTGTTATCGTGCTGTTAATGGCGCTCTCTTACCGGATTGTCAGGGATATTCAGGTTCGCATTGGTGGGCTTAGCGATATTATGGCAAGAGTTGCTGAAACACGTAACTTATCACTAACTGCGAACGCAAAAGGGAATGATGAGTTGGCGCTAGTCGCGAAGAGCTTTAATGAATTGTTAAGCAGTATTCGAGATTTGGTCGAGAACGTTCAAGGTACGGTAAGTGAGTTAAGTGAAGCATCGAAAGAGTTGCAGCAAAGTAGCAGCTCTACAGAGGATGCACTGACCAAACAAAAAATTGAAACCGACTCTGTCGCAACGGCCATTACTGAGATGGGAGAAACCATTAAAGATGTAGCTAGCACCTCAGAAATGGCAGCTGAAAATACTCAGTCGGGATATCAGATGGCAGAGACCGGGCTGACGGACATATCTTCCACGAAAGAAACTATTTCATATTTATCCAGTGATTTGGACACCGCGAATCAAGAGGTAATCAGCCTATCCTCTCTGTCTGAAAAAATTAGTTCTGTTCTTAAAGTAATTAAAGACATTGCAGAACAAACCAACTTGCTGGCGTTGAACGCTGCGATTGAGGCTGCAAGGGCAGGCGAACAGGGAAGGGGGTTTGCTGTTGTGGCTGATGAAGTCAGAACTTTAGCGGGAAGAACTCAAAGCTCCACAGAAGAAATTTCGTCCATTATTTCGTCGGTTCAGAATCAGACGCAGCGTGTGGTTACTAACATTAGCTCGTGTAAGAAAAAAGGCGATGAAAGTGTGGAAAAATCAGAGCTGGCGCTCACAAGGATTCAGTCGATCATGAGTAATATGCAGCAAATTTTGGACAACAGTACTCAAATTGCAGCAGCGGTGGAAGAACAAAGCTTGGTGTCTGAAGAAATTGCACGTAATGTCAACGCTATTAAAGCGGTAACGACAGAAAATACAGACTCTGTCGCGAAGAACTCCATGTCAGCATCCCGTGTTGCGCAACAGGCGAAAGATCTGGATCATGCGATTTCACAATTCACGATTTGATGTAAGCATCTAATTGAATCACTGAGCGCTTGAGAAAGTGCTCAAGTGGCTGAAGCTTTTTCGCTGCTGAGATATTTTTGCCAGAATGATTTTCTGAAAAGTGGGTAGTCTAATAAAGTATAAATATACTTAGCTTGGGGGAATTCTAGACAAATCAAGAGGTAAGAAAAGAAATGGGGTGGACGATGGGATTTGAACCCACGACGACCGGAATCACAATCCGGGGCTCTACCAACTGAGCTACGCCCAGTATCCACAGTACTTCTAGTCAATTTGTATCACGCCTTGTTACGGCTCAGTAAAACGCTCAAAAACACCTAAATCAGCGTCTTGGTGTAACAAACTATATGACGTTTGGTGTGACGTCAAGACCACTGTTTGTAAGGTGCTGGTGGTTTCTCTTGGTGTTCTTTTCTTTCTCTGGTGTATCACTTGTGGGAGACCGTATAGAAAACGGCTGGTTTATTCTGCGTGTGTGCTTTATGGAATAGATACGTAGTACTAATTCTGTATTGATTTTTTGTTCTGGTGTTTCAATCTAGTATGATACATGCCGCTTAAATGTACTGATTCCGGTGGAGCCTTTAGATGTTAGGTAACCTCTTTCGATTCGATTATTTCAAAGTCTTAGTTTTTTCATTTTTCACTTCGTTTGCTCTTTTTATTTCTGGCTGCTCCTCAATGGGTGGTCACTCATTCGATGTGGAGAGTGCAGTCATTCCTAGTGGTGTGAAACAGGTCGTTGCTGCGCATAAAGGGCAAATCCTAACTCCTGAGAATCGTTCGACGATTAAGCCTGATCTTGACGCTGGCTATCAATACAGAATGCTTGATGTTGATAAAATAGGAAAAGAAAAAATCCATTTCGCACATCGTCTTGAAAGAGTAGAAGGAGATGACTTTTATTTTTCTAGCGTGGATGTCTATGGAAGAAATCGATTTGGTGATATTAAAAGATACCGCCATGCCCAGGTCAGTATTCTACAAAAGAACTCTAGCTATATCTCAGATCAATATAACCATTGTTTATTTGTAGTTGGTGAGTGTACATACACTGATCGCAATGGAAAGCAGACAATAAAAACAGACTTTAGGAACGGTGTTTGGATTAGTGATGAACCCTATGGCAGCCAAAAGAGACAATTAGTATATAGAGTCTATAAAACTGACGGTCTGCCGCTTTATAAGTACACAATAAACCCTCTTACGAAGGTTAAGGAAGAAAGAAGAGTTACCATTGAAAGCGATTATGGTCGAGTATTCGATGTTAATAAATCTAGAAAAGATATGCCTGTTTCCCGTTCGGTTTGCGTTAACACAGAAAGCGTTAAAAAGGTTGGATTTGAGATACGATTAGAAAGAACTGACGGAAAAGCGCTGACCAAACACAGTCGCTTCATTGGTCATTTGGAGGAGTTTGTTAGTTCTGACCCTTGCTTACCAAGGCTGTCAGGGTCAACAATTCAACAGGTTAAAGGTAATGGGTGGATATTCGATAAGCCAAATGGCGAGATAATTATCGACACTATTAACGGTGGTATTAGTGCTTACACTTTAGCCCCTTTTTCAATGGGTAATTTTGATCAGTGGCTTTTGCATACAACAGAGAGACTGAACACCTATTTCAATCCCAAAGGTCTTAAAGCTTATATTAAAGTTGACAAATAATCTGATAAAAACAGGGTAAGAGACACAGACAGCCAAAGGTATTAATCCAAGGTTCTGCCTGTGTCTTTCGTTAGACTGCTATCTTAGCCCTCTCGTCATTCATCCAACTCTTCACAATGTTCCTCATTCGTTTAGACGGGAGGTATACATCCACAGGTTTCCCATCACGAATAGCTGAACGGAATAACCACTGAAGAAATTCTGCAAGCGCGTAACGTTGTGAGTCGATAGAGACCTCGCTTCGTTCTTTGAAGTATCTGGCCATAGTAGGTGTTGGGAATATATTCCGAAGGTAGGCGACTGAGTTACAACCTTTATGCTTATTCGTTGCTCTCAGGTTGCAAGATACAAACGTCTTCGCATTATGGGGTGGTGAAATAGAGTCTTTTACTGCTTCCACACATGACCACATGCGCTCATCTTTCGAGGTTGATCTAGACCTGTGTTCAAAGAAGTTTCTGACATTCTTCCCGAGCTGCCTTTTGTCCTTACTGGATGCCGTCTTTGAGAACCAGCTAGAACTTAAGGCGTTAGGTTCATCACCAAGAGCATTTAGTTTGTCGTCCTCTATGATATTGATCAGCCTAGCCAAAGGTTCAATTGCTACTCTTTCATGTTCTTCTGACCAAGGTACTAGCTTTCCGTTTTGATCTAGCGTCAGCCGTTCAGGTTCAACGTTATGACTTCGTAGATAAGCTGCCATATAAGAAGCATCGAACATGTAAGTGAGGATAGTGACCGAGTGGAACGCCTTCAGTAATACAATTGGGAATTCCCAGAAGAACAGACCATCCTTCTTATCTGGGAGTAGAATGAGCCTGCCTTGATCGCAATCTCTTTTTATACTGTTATAGCTGCTGTAACTCTTTGCAGACTTCCATCTTAGGTAGTTCTTATCATCCTCCTGAATTGTCCCTGTGTCTCGGCATAGCATGACGGAATCGGGCTTATCATCTTTAGATGTACCGTACTGTCTGACGCAATCGACAACCTCATCAATGATTAGGTGATAGCCGAAGTCACTTAGCAGCATGAGCGTTTCGTCAGACCAGCGCTTAAACAGCTCATGAGTAGACACAATGTTATGACCTGCGGCTACCAGATCGTGAAAGCTATTCAATTTAGTCGAATGTGTTTCATCACTGGGTGTTACAAACTTGAGGTGTGGAGCTGCCTTTGTAATGCGTTCGACCTCATCATTGTAGGGGGTGATAAATATGTATCGTTGGTTGCTGTTACTTGGAACAGCTTTGAGTTCGTTAATAATAAGCGTGGTTTTGCCTTGACCCATGAGTGCGTCAATAGTGCGGAATTGTGTTTGTTGCATGATAGTTAATTGCGGTTGGTTAATTGGATGAATTTATCTCTTGAGCGTTTTCTCTTTAAAAAACTCAAAAGCCTCTAGAGACCCCAAGGAATACGGGGCTTGTGGAGGGTTCACCTTATAAGTAGAGGGATAGGTAAGACCTATCTGTACACTTAAGGTTAAACGTTGGGTTACTGCTCTTATCGCTTCTTTTCTTGGATAGATAACAGAGGAGTAGTAAGAACTTTGAGTCAGAACTGACTGTTGGACTTGAGGTTGAGCGTATCGTTAGACGGACAGTGTTAGACCTAGAATAACGGCTTATCCTTGTATCCTAATTCAGTCTGAGCTCTAAGTTGACGTTAGGTCGCTTCCAATTGGGTTGCTCTCTTAATGGAGGTCTTGAACGTAATTGCTTCATTAGCAAGAGCGTCTGCCTTCTCATTACCTTCTACTCCTGAATGACCTTCTACCCAGAACCAAGAGATATTGTGTTTCTGATTAAGCTGGTCTATTTCTCTCCAGAGTTCAGCGTTAGCGATTGGCTTCTTACTAGCGTTGCGCCAACCTTTGGCCTTCCAGTTAGGCAACCATTCTGTAATGCCTTGAATGACGTATTTGCTGTCTGAATAGAGATGGATGTCTTTGCTTACTCCTTTTATCCGTTCCAATGATCTAAGAACGGCCATAAGCTCCATCTCGTTATTGGTGGTCATGAGCGAGAAGCCTGCAATCTCTAGTTTCTTCTTATCGTTAGAGATCAGTGCTCCCCAGCCGCCAATGCCAGGATTTCCTTTACACGCACCATCGGTATAAATCGTGATAGTTGTGCATGGAGTTTCGTTTAGGTTGGTCATGAGTATGTCCTTTTGGTTGTGAGCTACGAACAGGCACGAGAAAGTCTTCAGATTGAACTGATGCTGATGGTCTGTAAGAAGCGGTTGGTTAAAATGTGGATTGTGTGATGGTTGGTTTTTGTACAGGATTTGAAGTCAGCCTTACACCTGTAATTCAAAAAGTCAGTCATAGGGGGGACAAAAATCGCAGGCCAGTAAATACGCGGCTTCCAGAGAGGGTGTTTCGGAAGGTTTTTGCGGTGATCTTACGTCGATCTTTTAAGAGGGTTGGGTGCTTTTTATTCAGTTTTTCGTCTCTCTGCCTATTTAGTTATCTGAATTGAAGAGGTTGCCGAACCTTTAAGTATTTTTTACAGTGGGTGCTGAGTTTATAACAGTCTAAATTTTGCGTGATTTACTATCAGGGAAGGACAAACTTGTGACGTATTCATTAAAGGATAATTCCAAATACAAGGAATGGTTTGAAGGTAATGATTCTGTCAGCTTTGAAAACTGCTTGTTAAACAGAGGTGATTTCGGGCGCTTTCTTGCTGATTATCTGGTGAGTGAAAAAGACGGTTTTGTTTTGAACATCGACAGTCCTTGGGGGACAGGTAAAACCGAATTTTTAAAGCGCTTGTATGTTGAGCTGATCACTAGGAAGTACCCTTGTGTATACATTGATGCGTGGGAGAGTGATTTTTCTGAGGCTCCACTTAAGGTTGTTGCAAGTGAACTGGTTAGTCAACTTGAGCTTTTTAATGAGGATATAGGGAAGCTTGATGGTAGGGATAAGCTGAAAGATGGTTTTTCAAAATTCCTTAAGACTTCTGCAATTCTTAGTACCGGAGTTGCCTCTGGATTACTTAAATCATATGGTCTGCCAATAGATTCATCCATGTTAACGGATGCAATGATCGTTGGGGCAGACACTAGCGACTCTACAGAACTTCAGAAGCTTTTGACTGATCATCAAGAACAAATTCAGGCAATAAGGACAATTCGTGAGAGTTTGAGTCAATTAGCTGAAACACTTGCCAGCGTCAGGGGTTTAAAAGTACCGGTAGTTGTTTTGATTGATGAATTAGATCGTTGTCGTCCAAACTACTCTGTGGAATTGCTGGAAGTTGTTAAGCATTTCTTTGCGACGGAAAACTTGGTGTTTGTGATTGCAAGTGATACTGAGCAACTGGAAAGTTCAATTAAGGTGCTTTATGGCGAGACGTTTGATTCGAAAAGATATTTGAAGCGATTCTTTGACAGGGTTGCTACTTTACCAGAGCCCGATATTGGTCATTATTTAAAAATACACAATCTAGAGAAGTTGGATGATAGTCGTCAAATAATGCTGTATCCAATTAAAGCAGTATTCAAAATGAGTGGTTTGTCTCTATTTGAATTACCTTTTCTATGGTGCACCCAATTATTCAATCTGAAAATACGAGATATAGATCAGGTGATTCAGAAAGTTAAAGCCTGTCTTCAAGTTCTAAGTCAACGCAATCAAGGAAAAATAATAGCGGTAAATTTAATTGTATTGGTTGCGGCTGTTTGTGAAAGCCATTTGGGTTTAACGTCTTATACGCAACGTTCAAGCAAGGCTGGAAAAGATGACTCTCCATCTGAGCATAAGTATGGTAATCATTCTGTCCAACCTTCCTTGCCAAAAGATCTTAGGTGTATTTATCAATTAAGCTTTAACATGGTCAAAACCCATAAGAGAAAAGGAGAATTTCAAGAAGAGATAGAAGGCCTTGTTCACTATGAGGTTGTAAGACAGGCTTTTATAACAAATAGCTCAAAAAGCAACCTTGATATCACTATTGAAGATCAATACAGGTCAATCTGTTCTCAGTTAGACTCTCAAGGTTCAAATATTCAAATGCTGTTGTGGAGTGATTATAAACAACTGATTGACCTAGCAGGTTATATTTCTTGATCGGTAATGTGATGCTGATCTTCAGGCTTTTTCAGTCTTAGGGAAGGGAAAAGCTCCGGTCTTCCCCAGCGCCCACATCATGCGGGACGTAGCGAGCGCCTTAAGACCAGTTTCGGGAATGAAAATCCAGACGAAGGCGCTAGGCTGGTTCGGTTTCTTCCTGCTTCTTATTCCAATGTCGTTTAACAGTTGCCAGCGAGATTGATAATTGCTTGGCGGTCTGACTCTGGGTCATTCCCTTACTCTTCTGTTCAAGCACCTTTAGTGTGGTATTGGTTGCTTCAGGCCGCCCCAGCTTCACACCTTTGGCCTTGGCGTTGCGAAGACCTGACTGTGTGCGCTCAATGATTCGCGCCTTCTCAAACTCTGCAAACGCCGCGAACATTTGAAGCATCAGCTTGCCTTCTGAGCTGGTTAAATCGCTGGTTGGTAGGTCAAGACTAACGACTTTTATACCACGCTCAGCTAAGCCCAGAATCGTGCTCTGAACGTCTATGGAGTCACGCCCAAGGCGATCAATCTTGGAGACGACCAAGGTGTCACCAGCTTCTAATTTGTTCTCAACTAAGTTCTTAAACGCTGGTCTCTTCATAGCAGCCATACCGCCACTAATGACCTCAGATACTTGGCGCTGTTTTGGTACATCTGACCATTCGGGCACACTTAGAATATCTGCGAATTGATTATCTGTGGTTTGCTCACCTGTGCTAACTCGTGCGTATAGATACGTTCGATTCATTCCCTACGTCCTTCTTTGGGTGTCATCTAGTGGTATCATTAAATCAGTAGGTATCATAAAGTGTCAATAGCTATTTTTATGATGCTAAAACAGATGGTCTTGCGTGGTGTCATTTAACGTTCGTTTGTTGATACCAGTAGATTGACTCAAAAATAGGGTGAGAGACAGAGACACGCAAAGAGAGCGAGAGTTCGAGGCGTTCAACCTAGAGTCAGACCATTGGAGTGACCTATTGATAGGCTCTAGATGTCTCTCGCAGTAGTAAGTCGTGGGACAAGAGGAGATAAAAAGGCCTTAACTTTCAGTATCTTATGGTTGATACCCCCGTGGGGGAAACTAGCCTTTAGTCTATTAGATAAAGAGCGCTCAGATTTTTCTGGTGAAACTCGTTATTTGTTTTCTGGGGTGTGAGTGTTTAGGTTGGAGGTGGGGGGTGGGTGTTTTAATTGGCTTACTTGTAGGTCTTCTTTAGAGACAGAGGACTTTGTTTGGGGAGGTGCTATAAACAGCTTGTAGGCTAAAAGGGTTACAGAAATTACTGAAACAAAGGCCCCGAAAAGTGATATTTTAAAGTTTCTATTTAACCTTTGTTCTGATTTTTCTGCACGTTCTTCGGCTTTTTCTGCACGTTCTTCAGCTTTATTTAGTCGATCTTTATTAGTCAAAGATTCTTCTAGGGCGAGAGTTAAATCATCTTCATACTGGGAGATATAGTTATAAATATCTTGAATTTCTTTCAGGTTTTCTTGGCAGTATTTGTAGTAGTCATCTCTATCATCTTTAGGTGTAGAGCTAATAGCTTTCTTGACGTCTTCTACTTGTTGCATCTTGCCAGCGTAATCACTGATAGTTGAGCTGATCGAAATTTTTCCTCTAAAACTCTCCTGAAAGCTTTGAATATTTTCAAGCGCGGAAATAATTCCTAGTTCGACAGCATCATAGCTTGCGCGTTTGCAGTGTTTGATTGCTTTTTTTAGCTCTTCTGCTTGAGTGGCTTCATCGTTAGTTTTAAGTGCTTTTGTAATATGATAGCCAAAGTAACGCAATTCATTAATAGAGGGGATAACAACTTCAGAAGTGTTTAGCTCAGCATGTTTGATGTGCTCTTCGGCGTCTACAAATGACTCTAAAGCTTGTTCAAGTAGCTCTAAATTAACTTGGTTAACTAAATTTTGAGGTGGTAATGAGAGTTGAGAAAGTTCTGTTACAGGATGAAGTGACCCATCTGCATCGGAGGTGCATGTTACCTTTTCGGTCATTAACAACAGATTCCTTTCTGAGATAGCTAAATTTTAAGTAAAGCTGTGAGCAAGAACGCTCTTTTTTCGCTCTTGTAGTTGTTGCTCTGTAACGTAAGCTCCACGTTGCAGGTTTACATTGCCACGAGAAAAGCGAGCCACAAGTAAACGAGCTTTAGATATCCGTTCTGACCGTTTTGATGCTTTAAGTTGACTCATGATCTTATCTCTTCCTACAAGAGGGTGGATTAGTTTTACTAACTGTTTATGTGTACAGCTCTGTTCCATGAAGCTTTACTAAGGGTTAGTTGATACTATTTATCTCATTACTTTAGCTCTGTTAGCAAGCAATAAAGTTCTCAACTTATAAAAATTTAACTACTTTATGCCTAATAATTTTGTAATTTTAGGCGAAAAATAAAAAAGTGCGCAGATTATACCGGTTTTGTACAAATTATCAACAGCACTGCTAGTTATGCATGTGTTGATTGTTATTTTGTTTTTCTTTCCTTGCATAGGAATTATTTTTGTAATGGTTATGCAGTGTCTGGATTTGGTGGTTAATTCAATTGGCTTTTGTGAAGGGGCTTTTTGATTTGTGCTGTTCTAGTTTTAGCCGAATGCTAGATCTTTTAGTTCATTTGTAAAACTTACTTGATCAAGTTGCACCTTCAGTTCCATCGCAGGGTATTCGGTCATGTAAACACGCTGGGTGATTGTCTCCGGCGTGTGGCCAAGGATAGCTTGAATGTGCTCAAGAGGGACTTTGGCTTCTTTCAGTTCATCAGCCATTGTATGTCTGAATGAGTGGTAAGATTTATTCTGGTCGAAACCAAGCGCCTGTTTCAGACGTGTGAAGCGTTTGTTGTAAGCTGCTCCGTATTCTCCCCGTTCTTTGGCTGCTACGGTTTCACTTAAATCTTTGAATAGATGTCCTGAAGCGGATGTACTGACAAACCTTAAGAAACCTAGTTGAATCAGTTCGTTATGAATCGGAATGTATCTGGCTGATTCTTCGTTCTTGAGTTTCATTCCGTCTTCTTTCAGGGAAATAACGTCTACGCCATCGACCTTGATGATGTGCTCTTTCTTCAATTGGGCTAATTCGTTAAGTCGTGCGCCAGTGTAAAGCCCCAAGATCGGTAGCCAATAATCTGTAGGTCTGTCTTTCAGGTGGTTGTGTTCTGTAAATACAGGTTGGCTAAAGATGTTCTGAATATCGTTTCGTGTAAATGGTGCTCTCTTGTTGTTTTTAATCTTGGGTGGCGCTAAGGCAGGTAAGGGATTCTTGCTTAGGTAATCGTGATTGACGCACCAGTGCATAAAGCTGGAGATTCGCTGGTAGTGTTGGTTGATGGATTGTTGTGATAGTAAGGGTAGTCCTCTGCGTCTCAGTTCCTTCAGTGATTTATTCTTGTTGTTATGAAGGTTTCTGGAGGCGGGGTATTCGGAAAGACCTGCTTTGAATAGGCGTACAGTCTCTTTGTTTAAATCTTCAATATGAATGTCACTGACCAGTTCAATGAAGGTGTTAATTGAGTTTCGGTAGTAGTCGTGGGTCTTGCTGTTAAGTTGTTTCTTCTCTCTGCGTCTTTCTTCTTCAAAGAGGTCTCTCAGTTCAGATAGTTTCTTGCTGGTCTTTGGTGCGTCTAATGGTTCTGCTTCGGGGGTAATTGTTGGGGTTGTCCCCTGAATGACAATTGAGTTCTCAGGTTTGGCAGGGCTGTTTGTCTGACTGGTGGTGGGCTTGGTGTTCAACCATTCTTTGACAGCTATGCGTATCTGGTCGAAAGGTGTTCTGTTAGACAGTAGTTGATCGACAAGCTGGTTGATATGCGTGACTAGGTGTAAAGCAGTAGCTTCTTCTTTGGTTCCAAGCGAAACGCGAAGAATGGATGAATTGATTTTACGGTTGTAACTAAAGGTTCTGTTTCTAAGAAGTGTATAGGGTACTTGGATACACATTTAGCTCACCTGAAATGTCATGGTGTGACGTTTGGTGTAACAAATGGTGTAACAAAAAGAGAGAAGTAAGGATGCTTAACTCGGAAGAAACTTTAGAAAAGTCATAGAGTTAAGAAAGAAAATGGGGTGGACGATGGGATTTGAACCCACGACGACCGGAATCACAATCCGGGGCTCTACCAACTGAGCTACGCCCACCACATCATCACTTTAAGAAAAAAGTGATGGCTCCTCGAGCTGGACTCGAACCAGCGACCAATAGATTAACAGTCTACTGCTCTACCAACTGAGCTATCGAGGAACAATGGCGGAGGAGGAGAGATTCGAACTCTCGGTCGGCTATTAACCGACGCCGGTTTTCAAGACCGGTGCATTCGACCACTCTGCCACCCCTCCGCTGAGGTCGCCTATAATATCTAGTCAGGAAAATCTGTCAATAATTTTTTTGAAAAAAATTAAATAATTTATAGGGTTGTATATTCTTTGAACTGAATGCGTTTGTTTGTGTGAATTATCATGAGATTAGCGGGCAGAAACTTGGGTAGATGCTACTCTTGAAGGTATGGTTTATGTTCCTGCGCAGTTGTTGTTTGTGCAGATTTTTTGGAGGTAATAATGTCAAAGCTCACAATCGCTCAAGCGACAAATTTATTTGATGAATTTGTTGTAGTTCTTGAGGATGTTTACTGGGAAGCAAATGAAATTGTGGTGAAGGATGAGGTCTTTGCTTTAATTCGACTGTTAGGGGCGGAGTTGACCGAGCTACAAAAAGTCAGTTTGCAGGATGATCATTATGATTATGAGGTGATTAGCTCAAAGCCTTCTGTTTTGCGTGACAGTGTTAAAGGTGTGCAAGAGCGTGTGTTGCCTAAAATTCTCCGTCTCCAAACCGCGCAGCGTTTGATTCCTTATCTTGATCAGGCATTAGAAGCCTTTGCCTAGTTAATTTCTTATTTGTAATTTCTCTTTTGTATTTGGCTTGATTTCTAGAGACTGGCTGTGATGATATTGATGCTCTGAATGAAAATGGGTGTATCAATGTCGGTCAGTCAACTCGCTAAAATACGTATCAAAAATCTTCGTTTGAGAACCTTTATTGGTATTAAGGATGAAGAAATTAAAAATAAACAGGATGTAGTGGTGAATGTCGAAATTCACTATTTAGCTAAACGTGCAATGCATTCCACTGAAATTGAGGATGCATTGAATTACCGTCCTATTACCAAAGCCATTATTAAGCATGTAGAAGAGAACCGGTTTGAGTTGCTTGAGCGATTAACGGCAGAGTTACTTGATCTTGTCAGTGCTGATGTACGTGTCACTTATGCGGAAGTCGAAGTGGATAAACCGCATGCGTTGAGATTTTCTGATTCTGTGTCCATTGCTTTGTGTTATAGCAAAGATCAGGAATGATCTTTTCTGCCAGTCTCTAGCCTCTTTCGTATAGAGAGGCTTTGCTCTTGAAATAAAGCAGCAGTGTCATCGTAGAAATAATGCATCCAGTGATAAGCACATAAAGGGTATTGTTCCATCCCCATTGAATAATCCACAGCCCAGGTAAGATTGATCCCAGTGCGCCGCCAGTATAGTAGAAGGTTAGGTAGGTGCCATTGGCTAGGGCGGAGTATTTATTCTCGTTATGGTTGACTTCGGTACTGCAGATGGAGTGATTTGCGAAGATCGCGCCTGAAACCAGAGTGAAGCCAAGGCAGTACATAGCTAGGTGGTCAAAGCTAAAACTCCATAGTCCGAGCGCTGTCAGTACTAGCCAGAATATCCCGCCTTTCACTTGAAGGTCTTTGATCTTTCGTCTCATCTTGATGGTGGCGAGAGCGGTTCCGATCGCCACTATATAGAAACTGTACACTAGGAGAATGGGCCAATAGCTATCGGTATCAAAGGCTTCCATAATTCTGAATGGAATAAAGTTCAGGATGGCCACCATGGTAAAGAACTGAATCATGATAAAAGGATAGAGATAGCGATTGCTTGGGTGCTTGATGCAGCTAAACAGTTCTTTTAAGTGGATCGGGTTTTGATGTGGCGGCTTGTGATCTGGTAGCCCTTTCATCATAGGGAGTAAGAGTAAGCTGAAGCCGGCCAGCAAATAAAACGTCAGCCGCCAATCGAGATACTCTGTCAATAGCATGCTGAGCGTTCTACCGCCGAGTCCTCCGACAATCGTTAGGGCGATATAGATGGATAGTGTAGTTTGAAGCTTTTCACTAGGCGTAGTGCGTGTCAGTAGCGTCATGATGGATGTGAGCATTACCGGCAGGGTCATGCCTTCGATGGCTCGAATGATAATGGCTTGTTCAATGGCGGTGATATTGGCAAATGCGAGGTGGCATACTGCCATCACGCCACAGGAAAGGATGAGGCCTGTTTTGGCGGAAATTTTTTCAAGCAGATAGCCATAACTTAAAGGGGCTATGGCGAGCGGTAACATGACGGCTGTTGTTAGGAGTGCGGCCTGGTTAGCGCTGCTGTTAAATTCTTCTGCCAGTGCAGGGAGGATAGGCTGAGGTGCATAGAGAATGCTGTAGGCCAGTAAGGTTAAGAGATAAAGCAGGCGATGTTCGGTTTGCATCATACGTACTCTATCTCTTATTTGTGCGTTGAGGGCTAACTCTTGCGATTCACTGCAAGAGCAAGTACGGCCTCCATGGCTTTGGTGTGATCATTCTGTGGTAGTAAGGCTAACGCTGCATAGGCTTTATCTGCCAGCTCATTGGCTTTTTGCTTGCAGTAGGCAAGAGCACCTGACTCATGAACGATTTGCTGGATTTGGGTAATGTCTTCTAATCCACCTTTACGAATGGCTTGTTTGATCAACTGTGTTTCTGTTTCAGTGCCTGCTTTCATGGCTTGAATCAGAGGTAGTGTTGGTTTGCCTTCCGCTAAGTCATCACCGACGTTTTTACCCATAGTGTCGGCATCGCCTTCGTAATCTAGAATGTCATCCATAATTTGGAAGCCTAATCCTAAATTTAGACCATAATCGGCAGAGGCTTTAATCAGAGTCTTGTCGTCTGTGGAGAGTAGGGCGCCACACTCGGTACTGGCTTCAAACAGCTTAGCGGTTTTTCCATAAATGACGTTCATGTATTGTTCTTCCGTCACGTTAGGGTTCTTAACATTCATTAACTGAAGAACTTCCCCTTCTGCAATCACGCAGGTTGCGTTGGAAAGGATTGCCATGACATCGAGATTTTTGGTTTCTACTAAAATCTGGAAGGCGCGGGAATATAAGAAATCGCCTACTAATACACTTGGCTCATTGCCCCACTTCGCGTTAGCGGTTGTTTTGCCTCGGCGCATGTCAGACGCATCAACGACATCGTCATGAAGTAGTGTTGCTGTGTGCAAAAATTCAATCACGGTGGCCAGTTTAATGTGATTGTCGCCTTGGTAGTTCAGAGCATTTGCAGAGAGCAGTGCTAATAGCGGACGCATGCGTTTCCCGCCGGATTCAATGATGTGATGACCAATTTTAACAACGAGCGGAACATCAGAATGGAGCTGGTTAAGAATGAATTGGTTAACCGCTTCAAAATCGGCTTGTACTGAAGAGTATATGTTGGTCTTTTCCATTGAGCTTGGCTCTTGCGCAACCTGATTATTATTCGAACATTAAAAGCGGCCTAGTATAACGTCTTTTTTTAAGAAATGTCTCTAATCTACGGCTTTTCAACGGTTTAAGTCATGCATTTGGCAAAAAATGGAAGCATGAGGTTGTGCTGAATATGGGAAATGCTGAAATCCAGGGTGTTGGAGGGGGATTTGTGCTTGAATTAATAGGGCATTGCTCATAGAATAAGCGCCCCTGCGAACTCGTCCGCAGGTTTAAGCTCCCTGTAATAGGGGTTTCAGAGTGAACTCCATAGAAACAGGTATGTAAGAAGCTTCAATATTCGACGAGATATTTTTGGAGTGTATTTCAATGCATGCAGTTTTTGTAAGCGGTGGTAAGCAGCACCGTGTTCAAGTTGGTGAAAGCATCAAGCTAGAAAAGCTTGAAGTTGAAACTGGCGCAGCTATCGATTTCGATCGCGTATTGCTAGTTTCTGATGGCCAAGACGTTAAAATTGGTGAGCCAGAGCTTAAAGGCGCTAAAGTAACTGCGGAAGTGGTTGCACATGGTCGTCATAAGAAAGTAAGCATCATCAAGTTCAAGCGTCGTAAGCATCACATGAAGCGTATGGGGCACCGTCAGTGGTACACTGAGGTGAAAATCACTGGTATTAACGCGTAATCGACCTGTTTTTCAGGTTAGTCGATTTCAAGTTAACTAATTAGGAGTAACGTCACATGGCTCACAAAAAAGCTGGTGGTAGTACTAGAAACGGTCGCGATTCGGAATCCAAACGCTTAGGCGTTAAGCGCTTCGGCGGCCAAAAAGTTTTAGCTGGTAACATTCTTGTTCGTCAGCGCGGCACTAAATTCCATGCTGGTACAAACGTAGGTCTTGGTAAAGATCACACGTTGTTTGCAACAGCAAATGGTGAAGTGAAATTTGAAATTCGTGGTCCTAAGAATCGTCAATACGTTTCTGTAGTTCCTGCGTAATTTCAGCTGACAGGGCCTTAGGGTCGTGTTGGTAAAAAAAAGCCCCGCTTGCGGGGCTTTTTTATTATATATTGTTTGTATCAATCGGTGGTTGAGATTGATTGTTTTGCTGAATAGGGTTGCGATGAAGCGTCTAACCCAAGGGGGTGCTTGGTGAAGTTTGTAGATGAAGCTCAGGTTTATGTTGAGGCGGGTAACGGTGGTAACGGTTGCTTAAGCTTTCGCCGAGAGAAGTATGTTCCTCGTGGGGGGCCGGACGGCGGTGACGGCGGTGATGGCGGCTCAGTTTTTATTGAAGCAGATTACAATCTAAATACCTTGATTGATTATCGCTATCAGCCGAAGTATCGCGCTGATAATGGTCAGGGAGGGCAGGGTCGAAACTGTCGTGGTAAGGATGGTGAGGATATCGTTCTTAGGGTGCCTATTGGAACCACTATTATCGACATGGATACCGATGAAACCTTGGGTGATTTGCGTGAAGCGGGTGAGCGAATTATGGTGGCCAAAGGTGGTTTCCATGGTTTGGGTAATACGCGTTTTAAGTCGTCGGTTAATCGTGCGCCTCGTCAAACGACACCGGGTAAGCCTGGTGAGTCACGTAATCTTAAGTTAGAGCTTAAAGTTCTGGCTGATGTAGGTTTGTTGGGGCTGCCGAATGCGGGTAAATCTACTTTTATTCGTGCTGTTTCCAAGGCCAAGCCAAAGGTGGCAAATTATCCGTTTACGACCTTGGTGCCTAATTTGGGGGTGGTGAGTCCGCAGCCTCATAAGAGTTTCGTAATTGCGGATATTCCAGGGTTGATTGAAGGTGCTGCTGAGGGTGCTGGTTTAGGGATTCGTTTCTTGAAGCATCTGATTCGTACGCGTTTGATGCTGCATATTGTGGATGTGGCGCCGTTTGATGAGTCTGATCCGGCAGAATCTGCTCAGGCAATCATTAATGAGCTTGAAAAGTTTAGTCCGACGTTGGCATCTCGTGATCGTTGGTTGGTATTGAATAAGCTGGATATGGTGCCGGAAGAAGAGCGTGATACTTTGTGTAGCGCTATTGTCGAGAGGTTGGGTTGGGAAGGTCCTGTGTACCCGATCACTGCGATCAATGGTGAGGGGACTAAGCAGTTATGCTTCGATATCATGACGTTTATTGATGAGTTGAAAGAGCAAATTGCTTCTGATCCTGAGGTTGCTGAGCAAGAGTTTGCTATTCAGGAAGCGATGGCTGAAGAAGGGCGTCAGAAAATTGAAGCGCTTCGCGAGGCTCGACGTTCGGCTCGTAAGGCGGCGAAGGAAAGTGGTCTTGATGATGGCGACGATGACGATTGGGATGATGACGATTACGATGTCGAAGTAGAGTACGTTCGTTAAGAGAGTCTGTGACGTTCGTTTATTATGGTTGTTTGTTGTCTTTGAATGAAGATTTGAAAGTCGGCGCGTAAATAATGGCAATGAAGTTTGAAAGTCGTGAGTCTTTAGGGCGATCTGATCGTTGGGTTGTTAAGATTGGCAGTGCTCTGCTGACCAATGATGGTGAGGGTCTTGATCGGGCGGCTATTGCAGGTTGGGTTGATCAAATATCGGCGTTGGTTCGTTCGGGAATTGAGGTTGTTTTAGTGTCTTCCGGTTCTGTGGCGGAAGGAATGAAGCGTCTAGGGTTGGATGCTCGACCTAAAAACATGCATCAACTACAGGCGGCGGCTGCGGTCGGACAGATGGGCTTGGTGCAGGTGTATGAAGAAAACTTCAAGCGTCATCAGCTGCATACGGCTCAAATTCTTTTAACGCATGATGATCTCTCCGATCGTCAGCGTTATCTTAATGCTCGAAGTACATTGAAAGAGTTGATTCGTCTGGGCGTTGTGCCGGTGGTGAATGAAAACGATACCGTTGTTACGGACGAGATTAAGTTTGGTGATAACGATACCTTGGGTGCGTTAGTGGCAAACTTGGTTGAGGCGGATTTGTTGGTAATTTTAACCGATCAGCAAGGTTTGTTTACGGCAGATCCTCGTTCCAACCCTGATGCGACTTTGATCTCGGAAACTCAGGCCAGTAATGAGGCGTTGGATGAAATGGCGTCTGGCGGAGCGGGTGTTTTAGGGCGTGGTGGTATGGCGACGAAAGTTCGGGCGGCGCGTTTAGCGGCTCGTTCCGGGGCGCATACTGTTGTGGCTTCTGGTCGCTTGGATGATGTGTTGCTGAAGGTGTCTTCTGGTCAGGATGTTGGGACTTGGTTTAAGCCGGATGCGCAAACTCTGGATGCCAGAAAGCAGTGGTTGGCCGGGCACTTGCGTGCAAAAGGTGAATTGGTGTTGGATGCTGGGGCTGTGCGTGCATTGACTGAGCAAAATCGTAGCTTGTTGTCGGTGGGTGTTCGTCAGGTGTCGGGTGTTTTTAATCGCGGTGAAGTGGTTGTTTGTCGAGATGAGTCGGGTCATGTGGTGGCGCATGGGTTGGTGAATTACGATGTGGATGAAGTGATTAAAATCTTAGGTAAGTCATCCGAGCGTTTTGAGGAAGTGTTGGGGTATTTGGGTGAGGAAGAGTTAATTCATCGGGATAACTTGGTGTTGATGTAGATCTTTCTATTTGGCGTGTGTTTGGGCTGAATAAATGTGGATGAAGGGTGTCTTTTTGGGCGCCCTTTTTTTTGTGGGCTTTTATGTGAATTTTAGGCATAAAAAAACCGGCTTGTGGCCGGTTTCGCTTAGCAGCTTAACTGCGGATTAGCTGTTAAGTGCTTTAATCTGAGCGCTTAAACGACTCTTAAGGCGAGCTGCTTTGCTCTTAGCAAAAATATTTTTTGTAACCATCTTGTCGATGATTGGTTGAGCAGCTTGGTATGCAGTAGTTGCTGCAGCATGGTCGCCAGCTTCGATTTGCGCTCTCACTTTCTTAATGTACGTGCGTACCATAGAGCGTAGGCTTGCATTGTGTTGGCGGCTCTTTTCTGCTTGGCGAGCACGTTTTTTAGCTTGTGGAGAGTTAGCCACTTGTCTGACTCCTGAGAATTTTTTAACTGAAATTTTTAGACGCGCAACTATGCCTCTATTCGTGCGGAGTGTCAACTATAAATTTAAAGACCGGATGGATGCTGTATACTTGCCTCCCTTGGTGAAATCTTTAAATACTACTTAGTAAATGGAAGGCATAGTTTGTCTGGAAAGGAAAACCCAAATTCGGGTGCTTCGGAAGCAAAAAAAGGCGATGTAAAGGTCTCGCGACCTGGGCTTTTAAAGTCGAGCGCCGTGGTTGCGGTTATGACAATGTTGTCTCGTGTCCTAGGGTTGGTACGAGACGTTGTGGTTGCAATATTCTTTGGAGCATCAGCAGGCGCAGATGCTTTTTTTGTAGCCTTTAAAATACCGAACTTCTTTCGCAGGTTGTTTGCTGAAGGAGCGTTTTCTCAAGCCTTTGTTCCGGTTTTAACGGAATATCAACAAAAGAAAAGTCATGAGCTGGTTCAGGATTTAGTGAATCACGTGGCAGGTATTTTAGGCGGTGTTTTGTTGTTGGTGACGTTTGTCGGGGTCTTGGCGACGCCTTTGCTGGCGATGTTGTTTGCGCCGGGATTTGTGGGGGATGACTATAAGTATCAGCTCACTGTTGAAATGTTACGTTTTACCTTTCCTTATTTGATGTTGGTTTCGTTAACCGCCTTTGCAGGTGGCATTCTTAATAGCTACGGTCGCTTTGCGGTGCCTGCCTTTACGCCTGTGTTGTTGAATCTATCGTTGATTGCATCTGCTGTTTTAATGGCTCCGTATCTTGAAACTCCGGTTATGGCCTTGGCTTACGGTGTGTTAATAGCGGGGATAGTACAACTTCTGTTTCAGTTGCCTTTCTTGGGTGGGCTTGGGCTGTTCCCTTCTCCGAAATATCGTAAAAATCACGAAGGTGTAAAACAGATAGTCACCTTGATGATTCCTGCATTGTTTGGGGTGTCGGTGAGCCAGATTAATTTGTTGCTGGATACGGTATTGGCGTCTTTTTTACAAACCGGCAGTGTCGCGTGGTTGTATTACTCGGATCGATTAACTGAGCTTCCGTTAGGGGTGTTTGGCATTGCAATTGCGACCGTCATTTTGCCATCGTTATCCAGAAAACATACAAATGATGATGGCAAAGCGTTTGCGCAAACTCTGGATTGGGCGGTACGTATGGTGTTGCTGATTGGTGCACCTGCGATGTTGGCTTTGATTGTCCTGGCAGAGCCATTAATTTCGACTCTGTTCTTTCATGGTGCGTTGAAAGAATCGGATATTCCTATGATCAGTGCCAGCTTGCGTGCTTACGCTCTGGGCTTGCTGGCATTTATGTTGATTAAGGTGTTGGCGCCAGGTTTCTTTTCTCGCCAGGATACGAAAACTCCAGTGAAAATAGCGATTCGAGCAATGGTTGCCAATATGGTGCTTAACCTAATGTTGGTGTGGCACTTGGATCATGTTGGCTTGGCGTTGGCAACGGCCTTATCTTCCTGGATGAATGCGATTTGGTTGTATTTGGCGCTGCGTAAGGAATCTGTTTTCCAGTGGCAGCCAGGACTTGTGTCGTATTTGATAAAATTAGTTGTTTCGTGTGTTGTGATGGTGGGTTGCTTGCTTATGTTGGCGCCAGAATCGCAGGTGTGGTTGGTGGGAGATGTATTGACTCGTGTGTTGTGGCTGGCTTCGTTGGTGGTTGTTGGTGCGGTCAGTTACTTCGTAATGTTGTTCTTGTTTGGTTTCAGGCCAAGACACTTTAAGTCGACATCCTGATTTGTGTGGCAGTTGTCTATTTTTTGAGTCGGTGGTGTTTTAAATAATCTGAGTTAGTGGTGTTTTAAATAAAAAGTGGACGACATGCTGAAACGCCTTGGTTTATCCCTGTGCAGCGGCTATTTGCTGTACTATAATGCCCGCTTTTGTTTTTAAGGCTGGGTTGAATGCGCGTAGTTCGTGGAATACATAATCTTCGTTCAGAGCATCGAGGGTGTGTTGCAACGATTGGCAACTTTGATGGTGTCCATAGGGGACATCAGTCGTTGTTGCAGGCGCTAAAACAGAAGGCTCAAGTTCTAGGGCTTCCTGTCACTGTGATCATTTTTGAACCTCAGCCTCGGGAATATTTTGATCGTCAGTCTGAACTCAACTCTGCACCTGGCCGTATTACTCGTTTTAGAGACAAAGTTGAGCGTCTAAAAGCCGAAGGCGTGGATCAAGTTGTCTGCTTGAGCTTTAACGAGCGTTTACGATCGCTGACTGCAGAGCAGTTTGTGAAAGACTTGATTGTTGATGGCTTGGATGTAAAACACTTAGTTGTCGGCGATGACTTTCGATTTGGTTGTGATCGTTCTGGTGATTATGCGTTTTTGAAAAGCGCAGCTCTTCGTTATGGGTTTGAGTTGGCCAGTATGGAAACGCATTGTCATAACAATGAGCGAGTGAGCAGTACCTATATTCGGGAAGCGCTTGATCGTGCTGATTTTGATTTGGCATCTGATTTGTTAGGCTGGCGATATAGTATCTCTGGTAAAGTGGTACACGGTCGAAAACTGGGCCGTCAACTAGGCGTTCCGACAGCCAATATCCAGCTTTCTAACATAAAAGCCCCCTTTAGCGGTGTGTTTGCAGTTGAGGCCAAGTTGGGTGATGTGCGTATGCCTTCGGTGGCTAATCTTGGAATTAAACCGACCGTGAATGGTATTGCGCCGTCGTTGGAGGTGCATGTGCTGTCTAACTTAGCGTCACAGGATCTCTACGGTAAGCGTCTAACGATCGAGTTTAAAAAGAAAATCCGGGATGAAAAGAAGTTTGATGGCATTGATGCACTTAAAGCGGCCATCGAACAAGATATACAAGTTGCCAAAGCGTATTTTGAGTTAGATTGATACACCATTAATAATGGCTCGTTATCATTTACGCTTTGCTGATTAGTTATGAATAGATTTGACTGCGGTTTATACAACTTGCAGCAAGTATAAAAATTAGATGAAGACCCAACAGGTTTTGGAAAAATAGTATGGCTGATTACAAATCCACATTGAACTTGCCGGATACAGAATTTCCGATGCGTGGCAACCTGGCTAAACGTGAGCCAGAGCGGCTAAAACGCTGGGAAGAAAATGGACTGTATCAGAAAATTCGCGAAGCAAAAGCGGGTCGCGAGAAATTCATTTTGCATGACGGTCCTCCGTATGCAAACGGTGATATTCATATTGGTCATGCGGTTAATAAAATTCTAAAAGACATCATTGTTAAGGCGCGAACCTTAAGTGGCTTTGATGCGCCTTATGTGCCTGGCTGGGACTGTCATGGTTTACCCATCGAACATAAAGTGGAAGGTTTGATCGGTAAAGCAGGTGTGGCGGTTGATCCGGCGACATTCCGTACTGAATGTCGCAAATATGCGATGACTCAGGTAGATGGTCAGCGTAAGGATTTCAAACGGTTGATGATTTTGGGGGATTGGGATAATCCATATCTCACCATGAACTTCAAAACTGAAGCTGACATCATCCGTTCATTGGGCAAGATTGTAGACAACAAGCACGTCACTAAAGGCTTTAAGCCCGTTAACTGGTGTATGGATTGTGGTTCTGCTTTGGCTGAAGCAGAAGTGGAATATCAGGATAAAAAGTCTGTATCTATTGATGTGAAGTTTGCGTTTGCAGACAGTGCTGAATTGATCAAGCGCTTTACTCCGGTAGAGGGTGTTGATGCGGATCTAAATGGCTTAACTGCCAGCATTGTTATTTGGACAACCACTCCTTGGACGCTACCGGCGAACGAAGCGGTTTCAGTGCATCCTGAATTAGAATACTCATTAGTGCATTTGAAAGAAGCTAACGAACTAATCGTCTTGGCTTCCGCGTTGGTTGAGGATGCTTTGGGTCGTTATGGTATCGAAGCAGAGCAAGCTCAAGTAGTTGCTACGGCAAAAGGTAAAGACTTTGGTTGGGTAGTTGGTGAAGCTGAAGATCAACAACTGTTGATTCAGCATCCGTTTATGCCGTCAGAGAGTGACAAAAATGCGCCTAAGCTTGTTCATGTAATTACAGGTGATCATGTAACGGCTGATTCAGGTACTGGCTCCGTTCATACAGCGCCTTTCCATGGTGCAGATGACCATAATGTTTGTAAAGGTTTCAACATAGACTCCAAGCAAATGTTGGTGAACAGCGATGGTGACTATATTTCAACCCCAGCGTTGGAAGCGTTCGAATTGAGTGGGCTGTCGGTGGCGGATAAAGGCAACTTCCGTGTACTGGGGATTTTGAATGAAAAAGGTGCCTTGCTGAAGAAGCAAAACCTAACACACAGTTATCCACATTGCTGGCGTCATAAGTCGCCGATTATTTTCCGTGCGACGCCTCAGTGGTTCATCAGCATGACTGAAAATGGTCTGCTTGAAAATGCCATGAAAGAGGTCAATGAGTCCGTTGAATGGCGTCCAGGTTGGGGTAAAGCGCGTATTGATTCGATGATGACAGATCGTCCTGACTGGTGCATTTCTCGTCAACGTACCTGGGGTGTGCCGATTGCACTGTTTGTACACAAAGCAACGGGTGAGCTTCATCCTGATTCGGCAAACCTGATTGAGCAAGTAGCTCTTAAGGTTGAAGAAAAAGGCATTGATGCCTGGTTTGAGTTGGACGCCTCTGAATTATTGGGCGATGACGCGGAGAGCTATGACAAAGTAACTGATACTTTGGATGTTTGGTTTGATTCCGGTGTGACGCATTACTCCGTATTGGATCAGAACGATCAATTGGTGTCTCCGGCGGATTTATATCTGGAAGGTTCAGATCAGCATCGAGGTTGGTTCCAGTCGTCGCTGTTAACCAGCGTCGCGATTCGAGAGGCAGCACCTTATAAAACGGTTCTGACTCACGGCTTTACGGTCGACCAAGATGGTCGCAAGATGTCGAAATCTCTGGGGAATGTGATTGCACCTCAAGAGAAAGTAGATCAGTTGGGTGCCGACATTCTCCGCTTATGGGTGGCTTCTACTGACTATGCCGGTGAAATGACGGTATCAGATGAGATCTTGAAGCGTACAGCAGACTCTTACCGTCGTATTCGTAATACCGCGCGTTTCTTGTTGGCGAACTTGAAAGGCTTTAATCCTGAAACGGATATGTTGGCTCCTGCTGACATCCTTCCATTGGACGCCTGGGCTATCGCTGAAACTGAGAAGCTGCAGAAAGAAGTGATCGCGGCGTATGATGACTATGCGATGTTGAGCATTTATCAGAAGGTTCATAACTTCTGTGTTATCGAGTTGGGTGGTTTTTATCTGGATGTTATTAAAGATCGCCAGTACACCACCAAAGCAGACAGTCATGCACGTCGTAGTTGTCAGACAGCACTTTATTATGTGCTTCAAGCAATGACACGTTGGATCGCTCCAATCTTATCGTTTACAGCCGAAGAAATGTTGGAATTTACTCCGGGTGCGACTGAAGAATCTGTGTTTTTGACAGAGTGGTTTGATGCCTTCCCTGAGCTTCCGAAACAAGAGTTGGATGATGCCTTTTGGCGTCAAGTAATGTCGATTAAGACCGAAGTGAACAAGGCGCTAGAACAGGCTCGTAATGATAAAGTCATTAAAGGCAGTCTGACGGCGGAGGTAACCTTGTATTGCAATGACGAAGTCAAAGCGGTACTTGACCGTTTAGAAGATGAGTTGCGTTTTGTTCTTATTACATCGGCGGCAACTGTGGTTCAAGGTAATGGTGGTCAACCTTCTGATATCGACGGTTTGGCGATTGAGGTTACCAGTACAGAGAAAGAGAAATGTGAGCGTTGCTGGCATCATACCGATGATGTAGGCGCGAATGATCAGCATCCAACTTTGTGTGGCCGCTGTGTTGAAAACGTTGAAGGTCAGGGAGAGCAGCGTCAGTTCGCATAAGCGATCTGGCGGAGTGTTTATATGGCTTTAGAATTTCAACAAAAACGCGCAATTTGGTTGATCCTGGCCGTGACCGTTATCGCCTTGGATTATATTAGTAAACAAGTGGCTTCCACTGTGCTGGTTTATGGGCAATCTGTAGAAGTAATGCCAATGTTTAATTGGACTTTGCTTCATAACTACGGAGCTGCCTTTAGCTTTCTGTCTGATCAAGGTGGTTGGCAACGTTGGTTCTTTGCAGGCATTGCTTTTGTCGTATCAACCGGCTTAATAGGCTGGTTGTTATTTGGCAAGCAGGTGTCTCAGTGGGAGAAGGTTGCCATCGCGTTGGTGCTGGGCGGCGCGTTAGGAAATCTATACGATCGCATGGTGTATGGCTATGTGATCGACTTTATTCATGTGTATTACGATGTCTATCATTTCCCTGCCTTTAATCTAGCGGATACCGCTATTTCAATTGGGGCCGCTATTTTAGTGATAGATTCTTTATTTATGGCGCGGAGATCTGAATGAGTACTAGTGCTACAAAAATCGCTGAGGGCATGGAAGTCACTCTACATTTTGCAATCATGCTATCGGATGGCGCTGTTGTTGATTCAAACTTTGAAACTCAACCTGCTACCTTTGTAATGGGCGACGGTAATTTATTACCTGGCTTTGAGGAAGTGATGGTTGGGCTGACTGCGGGTGATGAGCAAACCTTTACACTACTGCCTGAAAAAGCGTTTGGGCAGCCAAATCCGAACAATGTTCAGTCC
This sequence comes from Litoribrevibacter euphylliae, assembly GCF_042646085.1. Taxonomy (NCBI): domain Bacteria; kingdom Pseudomonadati; phylum Pseudomonadota; class Gammaproteobacteria; order Oceanospirillales; family Oceanospirillaceae; genus Litoribrevibacter; species Litoribrevibacter euphylliae. The sequence continues at coordinate 43,856 of NZ_JBHRSZ010000006.1, forward strand.
TTTAAGCGAGATCAGTTTGCTGAAGATATGAACCTTGAGCCTGGCTTAATGTTGTCGTTTGCGGATGCCAATAAAGCTGAGTTGCCGGGTGTGGTTAAATCCGTATTGGAAAACGAAGTAATTGTGGATTTTAACCACCCTTTGGCTGGCGAAACATTAGAATTTAAAGTAAAGATTGTTAATGTTCAGCCTGTTCAAGAGCAAGCGACTGCGGCTAATTAATGATTGTTTTGGTGCAAAGGTACAGTGATGAAAATTAAATTGGCAAATCCTCGTGGCTTCTGTGCTGGTGTTGATCGAGCCATTGAAATTGTAAATCGTGCCTTGGATGTGTTCGGGGCACCAATTTACGTTCGTCACGAAGTGGTCCACAACCGATTTGTGGTTAATGGCTTGAAAAGTCGCGGTGCTATTTTTGTCGATGAATTGGATGAAGTGCCTGATGATAACTTGGTGATCTTCAGTGCTCATGGTGTCTCAAAAGCCGTTCAGGATGAAGCGAAACGTCGGGGTTTGAAAGTCTTCGATGCGACCTGTCCTTTGGTGACAAAAGTTCATATGGAAGTGACCAAGTTCAGTCGTGAAGGTCGTGAATGTGTACTTATTGGCCATGCGGGTCATCCAGAAGTGGAAGGCACCATGGGACAGTACGATCACAGTTATGGTGGTGATATATATCTGGTTGAAAATGAACAGGATGCATATCAGCTTCAGGTCAAGAATCCAGATAAATTAGCGTATGTCACTCAAACAACCCTATCGATGGATGATACCGCCAAAGTAATCGAAGCCTTACGTGAAACCTTTCCAAAGATTGAAGGGCCGCGTAAAGACGACATTTGTTACGCCACTCAAAACCGTCAGGATGCAGTGAAAGAACTTGCGTCGGATTGTGACTTAGTTTTGGTAGTTGGCTCGCCAAACAGCTCTAACTCCAATCGCTTGCGTGAACTGTCTGAGCGAATCGGCTGTTCTGCGTATTTGATTGATGATGCCGACCAGATCGAAAAATCCTGGTTGGACGGTGTTCAAAGCATAGGTATTACTGCGGGTGCCTCTGCCCCTGAAGTACTTGTTCGTGGGGTGGTTGAGCGCCTTAAAGCACTTGGTGCAGATGCACCGGAAGAACTTGAAGGCAAGCCTGAAAACGTTGTTTTCTCCATGCCTAAAGAGCTTCGAATCCCTGTTACCGAGGTTTAAATCTCGGTAACATCCCTTCTTTGATATCTGAATACTTCCCCTTTGTTCTGTGATTCTATTCACATAATTATTTCTCCTAGATTCAAGTTGTTACCATTTATTCCGTAGAAACTACCCGTTGGTCTGTAATGGCTCTCTGGCTGGTCTTTCTTTACTTATACTTTCAATATCGAAAACCGCCTTTTATGGAATTGGGGATAGCACATTAATGAAATTTCTATCATGCAGGCAGACAGGTTTTAGCCTAGTTGAATTGGTATTTGTACTAGGAATAGCGGGAGTGTTGATGCTTGTCGCGTTTCCAACCTTTAACGATATGCTCCAGGGGCAACGTTTAAAAACTCAGACGAATGAGACCTTGGCTGCTGTTATTTATGCTAAAAGTGAAGCTTTGAAACGCCGATCATCTGTGACCGTGTGTGCAATGAAAACGAATGTTGATAATCAATGTGGTACTTCCCCAACTGAGTGGGCGAATGGTTGGATTGTTTTTGACGATATTAATGGAGATGGAATTGTTAGCAATAATGATGAGATTCTAAGGTATCGGGGTGATTACAAAAAACTGGATTCGCAAGGGACGCTCACAGGGTTAATTTTTGATGGTGAAGGTATAGCTGATGTTAGTGGCGATATAGAGTTTTGTTATGGCCAAGCTAATGGCAATAAGATGCGTCGGTTGTCCGTTAACCCTGCGGGTAATCCCATTATTTCATCGCATGCAGTGTGTAACTAGAGGTGGTTATGAAAAGAATTCAGTCTGGTTTTACAATGATCGAAGTCTTAGTGGCGGCAATCATACTAATGGCGTCTTTATTAGGTATGGGGGCGCTACAGAGCACAACGATGAATAAAACGAATAGCGCAATGAATAAAACTCAGGCTACAGAAGCAATGAATTATATTGCTAATGCTTTACGGTCTCAGTGGTCCACAAATCCATCACAGGATACTGGTGTTGATGCTGCTTATAACGACTTTGTTGCAGACTTTGCTAGTGGAAGTAACTATCAAAATAATTTTGTTGACGATTGTGGTTCTGGATGTAGTCGACAGCAGATGACTGATCATATGTTGGCATCTTGGGAAAGGATGATTGGAGAGAATCTGCCACAAGGTAAGGGAACGATTGTGCAACAAACAAAGAATTTGGATGTGGATGGTGATTCAGTTTCAACCACGTACTATGAAATAACGATAATGTGGGATGATCGCCAGATGGCCCAACAAGCTTCTGGTGAAATGGCAACCTTGGGAACGAATTGCAGTGGTAACCCCAAGGTAGATCTTGCATGTTTGAGAGCTATTGTTCGTCCTTAAGGTGAGGTCATTATGTTGAATATATCCCGTCGCAAAGGTTTTACATTAATAGAAATTATGATTGCAATGTTGATCGCGGCTACCTTGCTACTGGCTGTGACACGATTGTTTTCTCGAATAGGTGAAACCTTTGATCAGAATGCAAAAGCATTAGAGTTGATGGAGTCTACTCGAGTTGCACTAAGATTTGTTAAAAGTGATTTGATTCAAGCAGGTTATATGGGATGTGTTCAAACCGCTCAGATAGATGGGGGGGATACAGAATATCAATCTCGAATAGGAAGCATTATCTCCGATACTCAGGAACTGGGCAATGGAGTATGGGGAGAAGATGGGGCAGGAGGAACCCCCGATACTCTTAATATTTTCTATGTTCAAGATCTGGATATTCGTGTATTGAAAACAAACATTAGGTTGTTTGGAACCAACTCTCTGGATGTCGAAGCAAAAAATGTTTTTGATGAGGATGGCAATCCTGTGATCAACGAAGGAGACTGGCTTGCTGCTTATGATTGCGGTGAGGCGATGCCTTTTATCCTAACCAATACGCCAGTCTCGTATGATACTACCTCTACTAATTTTTATATTCCTGGTGTTGCGTATAATAATTTGGCAACCACTTTGAATTTTCAAACAGGGGTGTCCTATAACGGTCACGAGAATGAAGATTTTCATGGTCGTAATGTTAGCTTTACTTTTCGTGCCGATGATGGTGGCGCAGCTATGTTGGGGAAATATCAGCAGGTCACTTATATGGTTGATGATTCTGAAGTCGATGGTGGGGCAACAAAATCTTTATATCGTTTAGTGAATGATGAGGCGCCAAGTATTTCAAATGAAATGATTCGTTTGGTAGAAGACTTTCAAGTCGAGTATGGGATTGATGATGATGAAGATGGTGTTGTTGATTTCTATCAGGACAGTTTAACTAGCAATGATGATGTTCCTGTGATGGTACGTGTAACTGTTGAGCTTTCTGGTAGTCTGCATTCGCAATCACTCTATAACATTGTCAAGCTACGTAATAAGGCGTTGTAATATGAAAAAGCAAGTTATGAGAAATCTGCCATTGCCATTCAAAAAGCGCCAATCTGGCAACGTTCTATTAGTCTGTTTGGCTCTTATGATGATAATGACGTTATGGGGGATTTCTTCAACCAGAAATGTCGCTCTTTCGCTTCAAGGAAATTATAACGCTCAAATGAAGCAGTACTCATTTGAGGCGGCCGAATTTACTGTGCGTCAAGTAGAACAAATGTTAGAGAATGAAATTACTTTGGCAGAGCAGATACCTGATACTTTTAATGGCACAAATGGACGTTATTCATTGGCTTTAGATATTCCTCAGAATGTAGATTTAGTTATGGTGCCAGCAGATTTTGATTACCGTGTTTCCCAAGATTGGCTTGAAAGCTATGGTGATGAGGAATACTGGAAAGAGCTTTCATATATAGAAGTAGAGTATGACAGTGATCCGGATAGTCCAACATTTATGGAGCGTCAGCCCAGGGCTATTATTGAATACTTAGGACGTGAGGCAAAGGGAGATGAGTCGAGATATGTGTTTCGTATTTCTGCGATTGCTTGGGGGTTGCAGGGGTTAGCTTCCTCTGTTGTTCGAACTCACTATACGTTAGAACTTTAAATACTGGGAAGATTGATCATGAATATGACATTGAAAAAAGCATTACTTCCGGTATGGGTCTCAGGCCTTATGGTGATGGCTAATGCCAGTTATGCTGCTCCAGGTGAAATTAAGGATCGGCCTTTGTTTCTGGGGTTCAGTGTACAACCGAATATTTACTTTATGGTGGATGATTCTGGCTCCATGGGATGGGGGGTGACTAAAACTACGGAGGCTAAGGAAATCTATCCTGATGGTCAGTATAGTGTTACTTATCCTGTGTGTTATACCTACTATAATGGGCAATGGCAGAGCGTAACTAATTCACAGGTACCAAATTGCCCATCAAATCATTTTTATCAAATAACGACTGATACGGAGCGTCTTTATCGTGACCGAGATGATATTGATTTTACTCCGAGTAAGGCAACTAGCGTTTGGGACTTTGATTATACAATCTATGATACTGACGCATTTTATGCATCAACAGATTTGATTGATGACCAAGGGTATTACAGCGAAGAGATCCTAGAATCTTGTTCGGGCTATAACGCCACAGCTTACGATCCAACTCAAACTTATACACCATGGGCAACTTATTCAGATTCTACGGCTAATCGAAGTGGCGATGGTTATATCCCGTGGAATGACGATGGTGATGGTGTGTTTGAGGAAGGTGAGTGCTCTACACGTTATGCTGATCGGGTGCTTTACAATAATTTAAGTGATGCTGAAAAGAAAAACTACCGTAATTGGTATACCTATTATCGTGAGCGTACTCGAGTTGCGAAGAAAGCAATTTCAGAAGTGGTTCAAAACTCTGATGCGCGTATGGGCTTGGCTGCTATTAATAGCGGACAATATTATGCAGTTAATGACATGACTGTGGACTCTAATAAGTCTGCTTTATTGAATGAGGTTTTTGATGTTCCTGCAAGTGGTGGTACTCCGTTAAGAAACGCATTAAAAAGTGCAGGTGAGTATTACTCAGGATCAAGCAGTCCAATTCAATCGGAAGATGAAGGAGGGTCTTGCCAGCAAAATTATACGATTTTAATGACCGATGGGTATTGGAATGGGAGCTCTCCAAGTGTTGGTAATGTAGATGGTACTTCTGCAAGTTCATTAATCAGAGCTTCTGATAAAGATAGTGCTTCAAGCACTCTTGCCGATGTAGCTATGAAATATTACGCCACAGATCTTAAGACCTCGTTAGATAATGAAGTTCCGGTCATTGATGGTGTTGATGAGAATTCTGCTCAGCACATGGTCACTTTTACTGTGGCATTTGGTGTGAATGGTCAAATTGAGCCAAACGATACAACTTCTGGCCGTGAAACTGATGAAGATGGTATGCCGAAATACCCAGATCAGAGTTTTGATTGGCCAACCCCAAGTAGTAATACTGATTCAACCATTGATGATGTTCGTCATGCAGCATGGAATGGACGAGGCTTATATCTTAATGCTAAGAATCCGCAGAGCTTGATTGATTCTTTGGAAGCATCAATTGATGAGATTGAAAGTAGGACTGGTACTGCATCTGCTCTCGCTTTTAACTCATCTAGTTATCGAACAGATAGTAAGTTTTACTATGCGCAGTTTACTTCCGGGTCCTGGGGAGGGGAGCTTATAGCCCAAGAGCTTACGTCTGATTTGGAAGCCGGTGCTGAGATATGGAAAGCTTCTTCAGAGTTGGATGACATTGCACATTCGAGCCGTGAAGTTTTGACTTACAATAAGGCTTCAGGAAAAGGCGTGCCATTTAATGTGGCAAACCTTCCTACTGAGCACTATAACGATTTAAAAACGATTTATGACTCAGAGTACAATGCTTATTATACGACTGAGTCGAGCTTTATTACTGATGCGGTAGATTATTTAAGAGGTGATCGTTCTAACGAAGGTGCCAGTGCTGGTTCCTTCAGAGATAGATCTACCGCGTTGGGTGACATTATTAATTCAACCCCGGTGTATGTAGCGGGTCCAATTGCAAACTGGCCTTCCTTTATCGAAGCTGGGTATATCACTTATCAGCGTTCTGTTAGTAATCGTGATCCAATGATATATGTCGGCGCAAACGACGGTATGTTGCACGCGATTGATGCTAATACTGGTAAAGAAGTTTTTGCTTATGTGCCTTACGGCATTACTTCAACCGACACGGATAAAGGCCTGCATTATCTAGTCGATCAGGACTATAACCACAGATATTATGTGGATGGTACAGCTAGTATTTCGGATGCCTATATCGATGGTTCATGGAAAACTCTGTTGTTGGGTAGTCTAGGGGCTGGAGGTAAAACTATCTTTGCCTTAGATGTAACAAATCCTAAAAGTGTGGGTGAAAGCAGTGCAGCGTCTTCTGTTTTGTGGGAAGTTGAGCTGGATGATTTAGGCCTTACCTATCCAGAAGCGAAAGTTGCAAGAATGAATGATGGTAGCTGGGTGGTTGTAGTAGCTAATGGCTATCACAATACTAAGGATGGTAAAGCTAAAATCTTTTTGCTCGACATAGAGACTGGTAACCTTGTAAAAACCTTTGACACTGGTTATGGCAGTTTGACATCAGGTAAATGTGAAGATGCTTGTAATGGTATGTCTAGTGTTACATTAAGGGATATTGATGAGGATGGTACTGTTGATTTCATTTACGCTGGTGATGTAAAGGGAAATGTCTGGGCAATAAATGCATACTCTGAGAATCCATCTGAGTGGGTGTTTGATAGCCAAGTGACCTATGCTGATGGTGTAATGCTTGGTTTCGGTGGAAGTTCAATTGAGCCTATTTTTATTACTGAGAACCGTCGCCCTATTACAACAAGCTTGGTTGTGGTTGAAAATCCACAATCTATAGCCGCAAATACATGGCCGAATCAGCTACTATTCTTTGGTTCTGGACAATTTATTGCTAGTGGGGATCATGATACTACGGATACTGAGCATGTTTATGCCGTTATGCATGCTAACAGTAAATATGAATTGTCAGTATCAGATGATTCGGAATTGTTCGCTAAGCGGATTATTGTAGAGGATACAGTTAATGTTGGAGGTGAAACGTTAATTGTAAGGAGCATTCAGCCTGAAAATGAGGACGAAGAGACATTTACCTATGGTTATGATGTTTCTGCTTCGGGAATTCAAGAAAAAATGGGGTGGTACATTGCTTTACCTACAAGTGGAGAACGTGTAGTACATGATCCTCTAACAGTAACTGACCATGTTGTTTTTAATACATTGGTTCCTGAGTCTGATCCTTGTTCTTTTGGGGCGAGTGGTTTTACGATGGTTATTTCTTTGATCTTCGGGCTTAATCCTGAAACACCAATTTTAGATTTTAATCAGGATGGGGTAATTGATTCCGATGATCAGGATCTGGCTGGGTATGAATTAGATAGTCCACCTGCAGGGTTAACAAAGTTGGGTAGTAAAGGTTTGGGGCAATCTACTTTTGAACAGCCTGAGTTCGAACTTCTAAATTTATATGGTGATACGCCTAAACGTATTTCTTGGGAGGACTTAAAATGAGTAACTTTATTCGTATCCTCTTTGTTTCCCTTTTCATAGGGGGGATATCTTGGGGGGCTCAAGCTCAAACTCTCCCTCCTCCCGATAACGATGTCCACCAGGGCTATGATGAAATAGGGGTCATTGACTCATTTATGGCTGATAAGATAGTTGTTTCTGATTCAGTTTATACTCTTTCAAGCTTTGTCTCCTGCTTCGATGTGAGAGGTAATAAAGATATTGCTTGTTATGGAACGAAGAAAGCTAAATGGGTAGGCTTGATCTTCGATGATGGGATAACAGCCCAAGGAATACAGTTAAAGTCAATCCATCAGTTATCTGAATCGCAATATAAGGCATTGGTGAAAGATGAAGAGTAGTAAAAGTAATCAAGGGTTTTCTTTGGTTGAGCTAATGATTGGTGTGGTAATCATTGGGATTCTTGGGGTTGTTGCATTTCCTTCCTATCAGGAGTTTATTCGTACTGGAAACAGAGCGGATGCCATGGGGCAATTAGTGGAGTTAACTATTGAGATGGAGCAGTTCAGAGCCTCGAACAATACGTATGCTGGTGCCGCTCAAGGTGGTGGTGATACTGGCACGCCTGATTCTGACTTACTTATGGAGTTAGATGAGTATGTCACCAATAATTATACAGTTACTATCTTAGCTGCAGATCGAGACAGTTTCATGTTGAGAGCTGTTCCTGTAGGGATGCAAGAAGATGATGTTTGTGGAACTATTACTATAGGCTTAAACGGTGACTTTAATTATGCGCCTCTAGATGGTTCAGTCGCGCCTGATTCGTGTGAGAAATAATCCTGATTTTCATTGAAATGTCATAATTTCCTAATTCTTTCTTAGATACTTCAGGTATCGGTCTTTATATATTCGCCCTAACGGATTAACTAATCACAAGGATGTGATCGATGTTACGAAAGGGCGGATTTACTCTCATTGAGCTTATGATTTCGCTGTTGTTGATCTCAATAACCTTATTGGGATCTGCGAGATTGCAATTAGTAGCTCAGCAGCAGATAGAGCGGGCTTATTATACTGGCCAAGCGTTAGCTCTTATTGAAGAAGCTTCGCGTCGTGTCTCGCTAAACTATAAGCAGCGTAGTTTTTACCTTGTAAGCGACTTATCGCTTGTTCAGGAAATTAACTGTAATCCCTGTTCTCCTAGTGATCTTGTTCAGCTTGATCTGACTCACTTATCTCAAAACCTTCAAATGTTGTTTCCATCAGGAAAGGCTCGAATTCATCGCTGTAACAGTAATTTATGTATGTCTGTTGCATGGCTTGGAGAGAGTTTTGAGCGGTGTGATCAAGTACTTACCTGTATAGATCGGCAGATTCTTTGAGGTTCAGTGATGAAGTATATGGGATTTTCTTTGGTTGAGATGATGGTTGTGTTGCTGTTAGCGACGTTGTTGTCCTTAAGTTGTTCTGAGTGGTTTTTATCTATATCACGGCTATACAAAGCACAACAGTTACTCATTGAAAGCCAAGAAGTTGGGCGTTTTAGTTTGGCCTATCTGAATAAATCCTTAGCCAAAGCAGGTGCTGGGTTAGATACATCGGAGGCTGTTCTTAAGTTTCAAGAAAGTGGTGTGTCAGTTCAATATCAAGCTGACTTACCTACTTTGGGTGTATCTCTAAATTGCTTGGGAAACCGAGCTAAAGGAAATGTTGTCGAGGATACGTTTTTGGTTGATGACTACGACTACGGTGGAAAGGAACTCAAGTGTATGTCGTCAGGAAGAGGAGACTGGCTTACGGAAGGAATTGAGTATATCCAGTATGAAGTCGCAGTTGATCAGGGAAGCTACATTAATGAACGCTTTATTCTAGGAGAGTTTGATGGCATTCCAGATGCCTATGTTTCTGAAGATGAGTTTGATGAGGCAGTAATGCGGCCAGTTGCTTTAAGGGTGTTCCTTGCTACCTATCGTCCTACAAAGTTAAATCCACAACACCTTAAATATTGGAAGCAGGAGGCTTCAAGTGAACAGATTAAAACGGACTTCACTACGCTGGTGCTATTACCCAATACATAATGCTCAATCAGGAATGGCATTGATTTGGGTGCTCTTCTTGTTACTTATTATATCGTCCTCTTCTCTTGCTTTGGCAAAGCACGGTTATGCTCAATTAAATCTTGTGTCTTATTACGATGAATATTTTCAGGAATCGAGAGAGTTGCGAAGCTTAGAGCGCAGTATCGTGGAATTTCTGCAAGGGCAGTTAGGAGAAAGTGGTGGCTGTCTGGTCGCGTCGTTTGAGATGCAGCTATGTGAATCTTTGTCCTCTGAAGTAAGTAATTGGAAGGTGTATGGCCGTAAGGTTACGGATGTAGAACATGCTTCATTTGGTGTGGCTCTAGGTGCAGAAGGGAAAGACATTACTGTATTTGAGATTAGAGATGAACGTGGTGTTAGCTCTCAACAAAGCCTGGTTTACCAGGTGAGTAAGACAGTGGTTTCAGAGAGTAGTGAGATTCAGGTGGAGCGAAAACTGTTGTGGACAAGCATCTAGCGAAGCGAGGGTTTACCTTAATTGAGTTGCTGGTTGTGGTCTGTATTATCAGCATTCTATTGCTTGTAGCCATTCCTAGTTATCAAACGTTTATTCAGTCTGAACATCGGTCATTAGCGCAACAATCTTTAATGGCTTGTGCGGCGGATATTGTTGAGCAAAAAATTAAGTCTGGGAGCTTGGCGAGTTTATTGGCTCAATATGAGGGAGAGAAGTTATCGGGGTTATGCCTGGTGCGTGTTCCCGAATCCGGTAGTCAGCATTATCTGATTAATATTGCACAGTTTGATGGCGAGGCTGAGTTTTTGTTGCAAGCCTCTCCAGTATCTTCATTGGCTAAAGAAGATGGAATATTAACCTTGTCTAATTATGGGGCTGGGTGTCGTACTACCGGCAACGATCATTGTTTACCATGGTAAAAAAGTAGGCTTCCAGTCTCTATGCTGCTTTATTGGTGCAGCTGACCGGATGTCCTTGGCTACCGTCAACAACGCCGTCTTGATTCCAATCTTTAGCTAATCGCGCTTTGCCTCTGCGATTAATGATGATTTGGCGTGCCAAGTGAGAATCGCCGTTCTTTGGGCAGATGGTATAGCGGCCATTTTGATTGTTGGTGAGCCCACCTGGAGTCATTTGTAGATAGCGATGGCTGCCAAACCAGGATTCAGACTTAATGTAACCCTGCAGGTTTAACGTTTCTAAACGAATCAACTCTTCATCCGTATCCAGTTGACGATTCTTGTCGAAATCTTTGAAAATCATCAATGCTCCTTGCCAATCATTGGAGCAAGTTTGGTGATCTTTAGTCGGGCAAAGGGTGATTGTGCTGTTGGTTTCTATGGCGGTATAGCGAGTAAAGTTAATAGCGTCCATTAAGGTAGAGACGGCGGTTTCAACGTTGTGCTTATGTTTCCATTGGTAAAAGGATGGCATGGCCAGATAGGCGGTAATGGCCATGATGGCAATGACTACTGTTAGCTCAATTAGAGAGAAACCACTAAACGTTCTTTTCATTACAACCCAATACTCTGTTTGTTCTTATTTTAATTATGGTTCGGGGCCATTATTTTAATGAGTACTGGTTCCTGTTTTCATATTAATAAGCGTATGTTTTTGAAACAGAATGTAAATGCGTAACGTGTGTGAACTAACGTCTAGTAGAATCTCCTGAGCTTATTCCATATTGAGCTTTTTAAGCTTATAACGAAGCGCTCGGAAGGTAATGCCTAAACGTTTTGCCGCCGCCGTTTTATTCCAGCGCGTCTCTTCCAGTGCCTGTTGAATGGCTTTCTTCTCTATGTTCTCTAGATAGTGATCCAGGGATTCAATCTCAGCAATATCCACTTCTGTATCTTCTCGAGTTGTAGACGCTTTTATAGTTGGAAGTTGTAGATCATCAACGCATATTACATCGTCTTCACACAGGGTGTAGGCGCGTTCGAGAATATTCTGAAGCTCTCGAATGTTGCCAGGGAAGGGATAGTCCAATAATGCTGACATGGCTGACGGTTCAAGTGCTATCTGCTCCATTTGCCATTCAGAAGCGATCTTGTCCAGCATGTAAGAAGCTAATAATTCGATGTCCTCTGGACGCTCTCGTAACGAGGGCACATTAAGAGTAATGACATTGATTCTATAGAAGAGGTCTTGGCGGAATCGTCCTTCATCGACTTCCAGACTTAAATCTTTGTGAGTGGCGCTTAGAATGCGTACATCAATGGATACTTCTTTTTGTTCACCAACAGGGCGTACGGATTTTTCTTGCAGAGCACGCAGTAACTTAACTTGCATTGCTAATGGTAGGTCGGCGACTTCATCAAGAAAGAGAGTGCCACCACTAGCCGCCTGGAAAAAACCTTCCTTGTTTTCTGTTGCTCCGGTAAATGCCCCTTTTTTGTGGCCGAAGAACTCACTTTCCATCAATTCACTGGGAATCGCGCCACAGTTTACTGCGATAAACGGGCCTTCAGCGCGAGGGCCTAAATCATGGATTAGTCGTGCAGCAAGCTCTTTACCACTGCCTGATTCGCCGTGAATATAGACCGGTGCTTGACTGCGTGCCAGTTTAGCGACTTGCTTGCGCAATAATTGAACGGCTTTGGATTCCCCAAGAATCTTGGATGCTGTATTGGATGAGGGCTGTTGATTGGCGCTTTCCGGCCCTTTTAAAGTAGATTCTGGTGTCGGTAATTTGAACGCAGACTGAACCAAGTCTCGCAGATGTTGCAAATCAATGGGTTTAGACACAAAGTCAAAGGCCCCGGCTTTTAAGGCTGTAATGGCGGTTTCCATGCTGCCATAGGCCGTGATGACTGCCACTGGCGTATCTGGGTAGTTCTTTTGAATGTGCGCCACTAAATCAATGCCATTGCCATCAGGAAGATTCATATCGGTTAAGCACAAATCAAATTTCTGCGTTTCCAGAAAGTGCTTAGCTTGGGTAATATTTTCGGCAAGCTTGGCATCTGCACCCATGCGCATAAGTGTGATGTCCAAAAGTTCACGAATATCGGGTTCGTCATCAATAATTAAAACATGCTGGTTCATACTAAATAATCTTGTCTGGGTGCGCGAAAGTGATTCTAAACTGGCTGCCTTTCTCAGGGTGCTTACTGTAGTCTAGGTTGGCTTGATTGAGCTCGCACAGTTCTTTGGAGATAAACAGCCCTAGGCCTGTTCCGGCTGAATCGGTCGTGTAAAAAGGTTCGAACACTTTGTCCGGTTCAGATTCTGAGATGCCTTGCCCATTATCAATGACATCAAGGTATGGCAACCCGGTTTTGTCGTCGATGTCTGTTCGCAGCTCCACTGTTGCCTTGCCTGTGTTGTATTTGCTGTATCTTAACCCATTTGTAATCAAATTAGTGACAACTTGCTCAAGCTGGCTATCCACAAATTGCGCTGTAATCTCTTCTTTTAAATCCAGAGTAATGTCACTTTCCATATTGCTTTGAGTAATGGTTTCAACCAGATTGGGCAGCCAGAGAGAGAGTTCAATTCGATCTGTACTCGCCACTTTTTGTCTGGACAATTGCAAGACGTTTTCAATGATTCGATTAACTCGCAGGCAATGATTTTGGATGATACTAGCCAGCTTGCTATCTGCTGTGTCCAGGTTATGGGATTCTTGCAGAAGTTGTGAAGCATGACTGATTGCGCCGAGAGGATTGCGAATTTCATGTGCAATACTGGCGGTGAGGCGACCCAGCGATGCCAGCTTGAGTTGTTGTGCTTCGCGTTTGAGTTTTGAAGCATCTTCGAGAAAGATGAGAATCTCATCCGATGTGGCTGTGAGTCGGGCGAAGCTGCATCGTACTTCGGCATGGCCGCCAATGGATGAGAAGGTGGCGAATTGATGCTGTAAGCCTGACTTCCAGTCTGAAAGATATTGTCGAATAAGCGGTGGCAGAGATTTGAAGTCGGTATGAGGGGCTTCTTGGGTGTTGTCCACCGGCATCAAAGCCTTAGCTGCCTCGTTGACTAAGTGCACTCGTCCGTTTTCTGAACACACAATAATACCGGTGCGCATGCGCTGGATAATCATCTTATTGAGGTGTTCGAGGTTGATGATTTCGCGTGCTTGTTCTTTGGCAAGCAGTTCGCCTTCATCGATTCGCTTGGTGATGTTTTGTATTAAAATCGATGTGCCGAAATACATTAACCCTTGTAAGCCTGCTCGGACATAGCCACTGGATGCTGTGTTGTGTTCCAGCTGAAGGTAAAACTCCATGTAGAGCGTGCCTATGGTTGCAATGGCTGCCAGTAAGGCGCCGAAGCGGCCGGTAGTGATGATGTTGCCACAGGCGACTGCAATGATAATGAGGTTGCCGAGGCCGCTGTGAATACCGCCAGCGGCGTACATAAGTACAGTTAAGAAGGCGATATCTATAGAGATGGTGATGATGATGTGGCCGATACGAACTTGCCGTAATACCATCAAAACAGCGGTCAAAATCAAAGCGACAAATAAGTAGCTGTAACTGACGGTCTGATAGAGTTTGAAGGTTTGAAGTATCTCTGCTTGAGTTCCTAATACCGCACTCATTGCCAATGCTAAGCTGAGAGACAGCAGTAGTCGGTAATAGTTATAGACTTCAATCAGGCGACGATTCGGGAGCCAAAGACCTTGTGGCATGAAGTTTCAACATCCTTTGTGCTTGGGGTTTTTATACCAGCGTGTTCATTTGCAAGTATTAAACGAGATTATCATACACAGCACACTTTGTACTTTGATAAATGGTATAAGATTTAAGACAATACGCACCAGCACAAAAACTTAACCTAAGGAATGTTCATGGCAAGATTATCCGTAGTAATGGCACAAGTTAACCCTCTGGTGGGTGATATTGAGGGAAATACACAGCTGGTGTTGGATAACGTTGAACATGCCCGATCGGAATATAACGCCGAGCTGGTGTTGTTTCCTGAACTTGTTCTGACAGGGTATCCCCCCGAAGATTTATTGTTGCGTCCGAGCCTTGAAAAACGAATCAATAGTGCTTTGGAGCGCCTTAAACAAGAGCTTCCCAAAGACATCTATGTGGTATTAGGTTTGCCTCTGACTGAAGCCAGTAAGCTTTATAACTCCGCAGTGGTACTGTTCGCAGGGGCGGAATTGGCTCGATATCACAAGCAGAAGTTGCCTAATTTTCAGGTGTTTGATGAGAAACGGTATTTTTCTGAAGGCCACAAAAAAGCAACCATTCTTGATATTGAAGGCATCAGCTTTGGCATCACCATTTGTGAAGATGTCTGGCACGACGGCCCGGTGGCGGATGCCGTGGATGCCGGTGCGCAGTGCATTCTCAATCTAAACGCTTCGCCTTTCCACATGAACAAACTGGAAGAACGCCATGAATTGATTGAAGAGCACTGTCGTAAGCATCAAATAAGCCTGCTCTATGTGAATCAGGTGGGTGGTCAGGATGAGCTGATTTTTGATGGCGCGTCGATGGCTGTGGATGCCGATGGCAATCGCGTAGTGTTGGCCCCTCAATATCAGGAAAGCTTGATTCCTTTAACCTTGGACGCAGAGCACGACACAGTTCAGATCTCAGGCCAAGTGGTTGATCAACTGACTCATCACGAGTCTGTTTATCAAGCCCTAGTGACGGGCGTGCGTGACTATGTCAATAAGAACCGTTTTAAAGGTGTGGTACTTGGCCTGTCGGGTGGGATTGATTCGGCTTTGACGTTGGCAGTAGCCGTGGATGCCTTGGGGCCTGAGCGTGTCGAAGCGGTGATGATGCCCTATAAATACACCTCTCAAATGAGCTTGCAGGATGCGGAAGAAGAAGCCAACGCATTAGGTGTTCGTTATAAGGTGATTCCAATTGAGTCGTCGTTTAATGCCTTTATGTCGATGTTGGAAGACGAATTTGAAGGCACGCAACGAGATACCACGGAAGAGAATTTGCAGGCTCGTTGTCGTGGTGTTTTGCTAATGGCGATTTCAAATAAGAAGGGCTATTTAGTTCTAACCACCGGCAATAAATCTGAAATGGCGGTGGGATATTCCACCTTGTATGGCGATATGGCGGGGGGCTTCGACGTCTTGAAAGATGTGCCGAAGACATTGGTGTATGAACTAAGCCGTTATCGTAATACGGTTTCTGAAGTGATACCTGATCGTGTTATTACGCGTCCGCCTTCTGCAGAGTTAGCGCCGGATCAAAAAGACGAAGATTCGTTGCCACCATACGATGTGTTGGATGAAATCCTGAGATTGTATGTGGAAGAAGACGTGAGCGCTGACGACATTGTTGCGAAAGGCTTCACTAAAGAAGACGTATATCGTGTTGCGCGTTTGGTTGATCTCAATGAATACAAGCGCCGTCAGGCACCTATCGGCATTCGAATTACTCAACGTGGCTTTGGTAAGGATCGTCGTTATCCGATTACTTCAGGATGGCGTATTGGGGAATAATGAATCAGAACGAAAAAGACCAGCATAAATGCTGGTCTTTTTCGTTACAGGTTAGTTACAGGGTAGACGCACGACTAGCTGTAGTCGTAAAACCCTTTACCAGTCTTACGGCCCAACCAGCCGCCACGAACGTATTTTCTCAACAGTGGGTGTGGTCGATACTTACTGTCGCCAAATTCATCTTGTAGAACTTCCATGATAGCTAAGCAAACATCCAAACCAATCAGATCGGCCAGAGCTAATGGCCCCATCGGGTGGTTGGCGCCCAACTTCATCGCGGCATCGATGTCCTCAGCGGACGCAACACCTTCGGCAAGAATCGCAATGCCTTCGTTGATCATAGGAATTAGAATGCGGTTTACCACGAAACCTGGGGCTTCAGCCACTTCTACCGGTGTCTTAGCAATGTCTTCGGTAATGGCTTTTACTTTGTTAAAAGTGTCGTCAGAAGTGGTAATGCCTCGAATGATTTCAACCAGTTTCATAATCGGTGCTGGATTGAAGAAGTGCATCCCGATAACTTTGTCCGGGCGATTAGTGGCCGCAGCGACTTCGGTGATGGACAGTGATGAAGTATTGGTTGCAAAAATAGTCTTTTCGCTGCAGATCGCGTCAAGTTCGGCGAAGATCTGTTTTTTAATGTTCATGTTTTCCACAGCCGCTTCGACAATAAGATCGCAATCGGCTGCGTCTTGGATGTCTGTACTGCCGGTTAGATTAGAGAAAATAGCATCAGACTGATCTTGGGATAACTTTTCCTTGGCCACTAAGCGCGCTAGGTTCTTTTGAATGCCTGCAAGCCCACGGTCAATGAACTCTTGTTGAATATCACGTAAAACGACCTGGAAGCCTTTACTTGCAAACGCTTGAGCAATGCCTGCTCCCATCGTACCTGCACCGATAACGCATACTTTTGACATCTTGATCTCTCTTGTTGAGTTAAGTGATGAAGTGGAAAGTGCGCGGAGAGTAGCAGGAGTGCTCTCAGGGAGCAAGACTGCACCCTGAGAAGGTGTGTTTATGACTGGATTGGTGCTATATGCGGTTGTTAATTTGCTTAAATAGGTCGATCAGGTTCTTGGTCGAGCTATCCTGACCATTGGTTTCCTTCGCGCCGGTGATGATCTCGTAGATGTGTTCGCCGAGCTCTTTTCCTAGTTCTACACCCCACTGATCGAAGGAGTTGATGCTCCAAATCACCCCTTGGACAAACACTTTATGTTCATACATCGCAATCAAGGCACCGATGGTTTTTGGCGTCGCTTTCTCAAAGAGCATGGTGTTTGATGGTCTGTTGCCCGGAATAACTTTGTGTGGCGCCAATTCTTCGATTTGTTCATCCGTTCTGCCTTGAGCCTTTAGTTCGGCTTTGGCTTCGTCCAGCGTTTTGCCCTGCATTAATGCCTGGCTTTGGCTGAGGCAATTTGAAAGCAAGAGCGCATGATGATCGCCAATGTGGTTATGTGTTCTTAGCGGCATGATAAAGTCCGCCGGTAAGAAATGGGTTCCCTGATGAAGCAGCTGGTGGTAGGCGTGTTGCCCGTTCGCACCGGCGCCGCCCCAGATGATTGGGCCGGTTGACCACTCAACTGGTTCGCCTTTGTGGGTTACAGTCTTGCCGTTACTTTCCATATCCAGTTGCTGAATGTGAGCAGGAAGGGCTCTTAGGTAATGGTCGTAAGGCAAGATGGCGTGTGAGTCGGCATTAAAAAAGTTGGAATACCAAACGCCGAGTAAGCCTAAAATGGCTGGAATGTTCTCTGTGATGGGCGCTGTACGGAAATGTTCATCCATTTCATGAGCGCCGGCCAGCAAGTTCTTAAAGTTTTCAATGCCGATGGTCAGTGCAATCGGAAGACCGATGGTTGACCAAAGTGAATAACGACCGCCCACCCAATCCCACATCGGGAAAATATTCTCTTCACGAATACCGAAGTTATAGGCTTTTTGCGTGTTGGCGGTAATCGCTACAAAGTGTTTATGTACGTCTTCTTCCTCGCCCCCATTGCGTAAAAACCAAGCCTTAGCGGACTTGGCGTTCATGATGGTTTCTTGGGTGCCAAAGGATTTAGAAGCAATGATAAAAAGCGTCGTTTCAGGTGATAGATGCTTAAGTTCTTCGGTGATATGCGTGCCGTCGATATTGGCTACGTAGTGAAGGTTAATACCCGCTTTCCAGTAGGGTTTGAGGGCTGCAGAAACCACTTTAGGGCCCAGATACGAACCGCCAATGCCAAGATGCACAACATCGGTGAAACGTTTATTGGTGTAGCCTCGCCATTGCGCACTGTGAATGGACCAAACAAAGCGCTCCATTTGGTTTAAAGCGGCTTTGACTTCCGGCATGACATTTTCACCATCCACTTCAAACGCCGTGGAAGATTGATTTCGTAGGGCTACATGCAGTGCTGGTCGTTCTTCTGAATTATTAATCTTTTCGCCATTGAACATGGCGGTGATTGCTTCCGGTAAGCCCGCTTCGTTAGCCAGTTCGGATAGTAGTTCAATGGTTTCGTCGGTGATGAGGTTTTTTGAGTAGTCGAGGTAAATTCCCGCCGCTTGTTTAAAGAAGCGTTTGGCTCTGTCAGGGTCTTTCGCAAACTCATCTCTTAAATGAATTTGTTTCAGCTTGGTTTGGTGATCCTTTAACTTATCCCAAATAGGCAGGCTGTTTGGGTAATGTGACGTATAAGGAAGTTCTGACATGACAATTATCCTTGAAATCAATAGCGGGTTCGATCCTGTTTGAACGACACTAACTGCAAATGGAGAGATAGACTTACTTTATTCGATGGGGAAGGGAGATGCAAAAAGAAGGCCTAGGGAATCTCTGAATAAGTCCCCCTAGGCCTTCTTTTAGAAATGTACTGTCAGTCGTTATTACGCGACTTGTACCGGAATAGCATTAGCGCTGTGGCTAACTTCGTTGCCTTCCATCAAGTACACCATTTTAGGCTTATGGTTGGCTAACTCTGCATCAGAATAGTTGCCGTAAGCACAAATGATGACGCGATCGCCTGGAGACGCTTTATGTGCTGCGGCACCATTCATAGAGATAATGCCTGAGCCTGCTTCACCTCGGATAATGTAAGTGGTGAAACGCTCACCATTATCCAAGTTATAAATCTGAATTTGCTCGTATTCTCTTAGACCAGTCATATCAAGTAAGTTCGCGTCAATCGCGCACGATCCTTCATATTCCAATACGGCATGAGTAACTCGTGCCTGATGCAGTTTTGCTTTCAGCATTATGGATTGCATGGATAAATCCCCTCTACTGGATATCAATGATCACTTTCAAATGCCTTGGAAGCGATCGCTACTTGATAACATCAAGTCGTTTATGTGCGTACACTCGCACGGAGCCTGAATAGCGAGCGCGAAGTATGCCCGAAAGCGTTTGAGTGATCAATCAATGCTCATTCATATTACTAAGGTGTGAGTTTGATTGTCGGCTTCGGGCAAGAATGTCGAGTTATTCCTAAGCTTATTCAGATATTACTTACATGTGTTACTTAGGATTTGGAGTCTTGGTCTGTGCTCAAAGACACGACCATATTGTCGATCAAGCGGGCTTTACCAAGATAAGCAGCAGCTAAGATGACTAACTCTTGATCGGATCTCAGTGCAGGCTCTAGGGTTTTTGCATTACAGATGTCAAAGTAATCCGGTTTGAAGCCTGCCTGTTCAAGTGCATGATTAGCTCGGGATTGAATGCCTTTGAAATCTGCTTGGCTGGCAATGATGGCTTCTCTGGCTTCAACCAAGGCCTTGTACAATGCTGGTGCCGTGTCACGTTCTTCTTGAGTCAGATATCCATTTCTTGAGCTAAGTGCTAAGCCATCTTGAGCTCGGGCGGTGTCCGCGCCAATCACCTTGACTGGAAGGCATAGATCTTCAACCATTTTTTCAATGACCATCAATTGTTGATAGTCCTTACGGCCAAAAATCGCAAAGTCCGGTTGTACGATGTTAAGTAGTTTACAAACGATCGTAGCTACGCCTCGGAAGTGGCCAGGACGGCTGGCGCCACAATAGACATCGGAGATGTTCGGAACTTCAACTACGGTGTGGTTTTCCTGACCAACAGGGTAGATCTCTTCCACACGCGGGCGGAATAAGTAATCGACACTGCCTGTGGCAAGTAATTGTGCTTCGTCTTCTTCTGGCGTTCGAGGGTAAGACTCTAAGTCTTCGTTAGCGCCAAATTGCAAAGGATTAACAAAGATACTGGCAACAACACAATCGCCTTTTTCAGCGGCTTTATGAATTAGGCTAATATGACCTTCGTGAAGATTACCCATGGTCGGTACAAAACTAATGCGCTCTTTATCAAAGCGACGCATGTGAAGTTCTTTACGAAGTTCTTGAATACTGTGAATGATTTTCATAATGGAGTTTCTTAGTTAATCAATCGAGGGATTCTAATTCTTTGGTGGCTAAGCTTAGGACGGTTCAGCTAAAAGCAGAATCCAAAATAATCACAAGGCAGCGAGAGGCTGCCTTGTGTGTTTTTTATCGAATTGGTTATTTAAAGGTATGTTCTTCCGAAGGGAAGGCGCCCGATTTTACATCCTGGATGTAGTTTTCAATCGCCGCCTGAATACTGTTATTACCTTCCAGGAAGTTTTTAACAAACTTAGGTCTATGGCCTGTGGTTGCGCCTAACATGTCATGGATAACCAATACTTGGCCATCGGTTTTATTGCCTGCGCCAATGCCGATGACAGGAATATCAACGGCTTGTGTAATCTTCTCGGCTAAATCGCAAGGAACACATTCAAGTAGAATAATGTCGGCACCGGCTTCTGCCAATGCAACTGCGTCGGTAACCATTTTATCCGCTTGTTGATCCTGACGGCCTTGCACTTTATAACCGCCCATCTTGTTTACGGTTTGTGGTGTTAAGCCTAAATGCAAACAGGTTGGGATACCGCGTTCACTCAGTAATCGAGTAGTTTCAACCAGCCAGTCGCCACCTTCCAGTTTTACCATGTGGGCGCCGGACTGCATCAAGACGGCTGCTGTTTCCATAGCTTGCTCTGGTGTCGCGTAGGACATGAATGGCATATCAGCCATTAACAGGGCGCCTTGGTTGCCGTTAGCAACGCATTGAGTGTGGTATGCCATATCTTCAACGGTAACGGGTAAGGTACTGTCATTACCTTGGAGTACCATGCCTAATGAGTCGCCAATAAGAATGACTTCAACTCCGGCACTGCTCACCAATTGAGCAAAGGTAGCATCGTAAGAGGTTAAGCACGTGAATTTGTCACCGGCTTGTTTTATCTCTTTAAGAGTATTGACTGTTACTGCCATGGTTTTTGACCCAGCTGTTTAAGAAGTGCGCATGTTATCACACAGAAAAAGATAGTTAAGTGCTAAAAACGGCTTTTTGTGTATTTATGTTGCTCTTCTGATTTGGGTTAAAGCGTCGTCAGATTTCGCTGGTACAGAGATTACGGCAGAAATACGTGGGGTATTTTGTGGATGGCATTGTCCGGACATTCGGCCAGTAATTCAGAAAGAGAGCTGCCGTCGGGGAGTACTAGATTGGGTGATAAGTCACTTAATGGAATAAGGACAAAGTTACGTACTTTCATCTGGCAGTGCGGCACGATCAGGCGTTCAGTATTAATAACTTCCTGATTGAATAGCAATATATCCAAATCCAGCGTTCTGGCGCCCCAGCGAATAGTGCGAACACGCCCGTGTTCTTGTTCCACTGCTTGCAGTAAGTCCAGTAATTCGATGGCAGATAAAGAAGTGGTTAGCTTCGCCACTGCGTTTACATAGTCTGGTTGGTCTTGTGGGCCTACCGGAGTGGTGTTGTAAACGTGAGAAAAATGAATCTCTTGAATATCTGGGTGATTGTGCAGGGCTTGGCTTGCGGATTTCAGTTGCTCTAATGGGGATTCTAGATTGCTCCCCATACCGATATAGGCAATGTTAGTCATTCCAGAATCCTTTACTGCAATTAGATCAAATACTTATGACTAAACTTCTGTGCTTAGTCGGAACTCTTTGGTGCTGAGTCTTTTGGCTTACGTGAACGTGAGCGGTTTTTATAGCGATTGTTGGATGGTTTGCCGGATGGACGCTTTCCTCGGCGTGGGTGACCCGCTTTGCTCGCCATTTTCTGCTTGGCATTGTCATCGCTGTTTTGGAAATCTGTCCACCAAACACCTAAACCGTCCAGATTTTCACCTGCTTGTTCTCTTAGCAGGATAAAGTCATAGGCGGCTCTGAATCTAGGGTGGTCCAGTAACTGGAAGGCTTTTTTACCGTTACGTCGTTGCAGGCGCAGCTGTAAATCCCAGATCTCTTTGATAGCGGTCGAGAAGCGTTTTGGAATTGCAGTGACTTTGACTTGCTGATCTAGTACCAATTGAGCGGCTTTCGTCAAGGCCGGTACTGGCGGCATGAAGGCTTTCTGTTCTTCCCAGTGTTGCTGGACTTTCGGCCATAAGAAGGCTGCAAACAAAAAGATTGGAGTAACTGGCTTATCTTCTGCAATGCGCTTGTCGGTGTTTTGGCAAGTACAAAGAATTAAGCGTTCAATAAATCCAGGTTCGTCTTCATTGAGCAGTTCATCTGCTTCAGGAAAGATAAAGCGGAACAACTGGTGTTCTCTTAGTAGGCGGAACGACTGTTCGGCGTGGCCTGATTGAAATAGCTTCAATGCTTCGTCGAATAAACGGGCGGATGGAATATTAAGCAGTAACTTGCCCATCTCTGGAATCGGCGCTTGTGTGGCTTCTTCAATGTCGAAGTCCAGTTTCGCCGCGAAACGCACGGCTCTTAACATGCGCACAGGATCTTCCTGATAACGGACGCTAGGTTCGCCAATCATGCGAAGCGTACGATTTTCGATGTCTTTTAGGCCTTGCCCATAATCATGAATTGAAAAGTCGGAAATCGAGTAATACAGCGCATTGGCAGTAAAGTCGCGACGTGCCGCATCTTCTTCAACTGTACCGTAGACGTTATCTCGCAATAGCATACCAGTATTGCTGGTAGCTGATTTATGCTGACCTTTGATTTGTGCAACGGGTTTGGTGTCTTCCGGATGATTTGCTCGGAAGGTGGCTACTTCGATAATTTCGCGCCCGAAGTGAACGTGTACTAAACGAAAGCGGCGGCCAATTAAGCGAGAGTTGCGAAACAGTTTATGAACTTGCTCGGGATGCGCATTGGTCGCGATATCAAAATCTTTCGGATTATGATTGAGTAAAATGTCGCGAATGCATCCGCCTACCAGATAGGCTTCGAAACCTGCACTTTCCAGGCGATAAAGAACTTTAAGAGCATTGTTGCTGATCTGTTTTCGAGAGACAGGGTGTTTATCTCTGCTGACAATCACTGGCTCAGCATTATTGAATGCGGTGTCAGTGTTACGATTCAGAAAATGTTTGACGCGTTTCTTGATGCCCTTAAACACCATAATGACAGGTAACTTCTTTTAGTAGCGTTAATGGAGTAGTTGCGTGAAGTTGCAAGCTTTGGAATGTGATTGGAGTGTACATGAGCAAGAAATGTAACACAAAGAAAATGATAAAGCAGACAGGCAGTTATTATTCTTTTTGGTGCCTGTATCTCCAAACTATTGTGGGATTTGTAACAAATCAAAGGGCTTCCTGCCCACCACAACTCTATAACGTGTCCTCATTAGAGGTCGCTTGAGAGCGTTTATAGAAGCTTTCCTGCCCCGGTTGTTATTTTTATTGTTGGGGCTAAATCACACCTGTTTTTATTTTTATTGTTGGTGTTTGAAAGTACTTATAACAACGCATGTGCAGTGCCAGATTGTGAAAATCATTTAAAAACAATGTCTTAGTTGTTTTGTGCAGGAAAATGGAACGGAGAGTTTCTGAGGTGTGTTACGAAAAATTACTTTTGGGTGTTAAGTAAGGTAACACTTTGGTTGGGTAACAAACGACGGTAACGTGAGTAATATTTGTTTTTCATGCGCTCATGGCTGCGTGTGTCCATGGCTGCGTGTGCCCATGGCTGCGTGTGCCCATGGTTATGTGTACCCAAAGCTGTCATGTATCTAGCGGTTTGAGGTGCTAGCTCTAGGCTAAGGTGATGTAGGAATGGGTGTAGGAACAGATGAGAGCGAAATAAAATGCCCCTTACAAAGAAGGGGCACTGAAAGAATAAACGGTAATAAATGACTTAGGACTTTTTGCGTCTTGGAATGCCCAAGCGTTGTCTGCGTTCCCAAAGGCTTTTACGGCTGATGCCTAGAGCTTTAGCCAACTCGGTTTCGCTCATTCGATCTTGATTCTCGAGAACAAACTTCTGGAAATAATCTTCTAAAGACAGACCTTCTTGTGAATCACTTGTCTCTTGAGTGACAGGGGCCGCGCTAGAAGCCGCTTGTATGCCGCTTTCTATTGGTTGGGCATCCAGCTCTAAAGACAGGATTTCTGCGGTGATGATGTCGTCTTCACACATGATGACAGAACGTTCAATGGCGTTCTGAAGCTCACGCACGTTACCTGGCCAGTTGTATTGGCTTATGGCGTCAATGGCATCGGCGGATAACTGAACTTCCTCGCAGCCCACTTTTTCGCAATGCAGTTTCAAAAGCTCTTTTGCCAATTCAATAACATCGCCTTCACGTTCACGAAGCGGCGGAAGTTTCAGGGATACAACGTTCAAGCGGTAATACAGATCCTCACGGAACTGGCCTTCACTGACCATGCGTTTGAGATCTCTGTGAGTTGCTGCAATCAGTCGAACATCGACTTTTTTAGACTGCACAGAACCGACGCGACGAATTTCCCCTTCTTGTAAAACCCGAAGCAAGCGAGCTTGCGCTTCTAACGGCAGTTCACCAATCTCATCAAGGAATAGGGTGCCACCGTCCGCGGCTTCAACCAAACCGTTGCGCGCTGCTGTTGCACCGGTAAACGCGCCTTTTTCGTGACCAAACAGTTCGGATTCAATCAGAGTTTCAGGAATGGCCGCGCAGTTTACTGAAATCATCGGAGCGTTGGCTCGTTTACTGTGTTCATGAATGGAACGAGCGGCCAACTCTTTACCGGTACCAGATTCTCCAAGAATTAATACCGTTGTGTCCGTTGGCGATACTTTTTGCAGACGTTTAAAGAACGTCTGCATCGGTGCGCAGGAGCCAATAATTTGAGTCGGAGAATTGTTTGAGTTTGCTTGAGGTGTCGGGCTGGCTTTTTGAGATACGTGTGGACGATTCAGAATATCGGCAACCGATTTAAGCATTTCTTCATGATCGAAAGGCTTGGCGATGTAATCAACGGCACCCATCTTCATCGAATCTACTGCAGAGCGCAGGCTGGCGTAGCTGGTCATAATCAGTACGGGCACGCCAGGTGATTGTTTGATTAAGTCGGTACCAGGAGCACCAGGAAGACGAAGGTCACTGATGATTAAGCTGTAATCGGATAGGTCATAGGAATCTGTCGCTTCCTGAACAGAGCCTGCGTCATCCACTTGGTAACCGTTACGCTCAAGTAATCGCTTCAATGCCGAGCGAATAATACCTTCATCTTCTACAATCAAAATTCGTTTCATGGATGTCCCTTAAAGCCGCGTTATTAACGCCGAAAAAACCGTGGTACTCATGCTATTCAGATGCTTCAGGTCGTTCTGGATCATCGTCATTATCATTATTATGGCGTGGTATAGTAATCGCAAACCGTGATCCTTTTCCAGTCTCTGGGTTTGCAGGGCTATCGACCTGGATGTTGCCATGGTGTTCTTCGATGATGCTGTAGACCATTGCCAACCCTAGTCCGGTGCCATCTCCGGGTTCTTTGGTGGTAAAGAAGGGGTCGAAAATCTGATCCAGTTTATCTTCTGGAATGCCGTGCCCTTCGTCGATAACTTCGATGGTACAGGATTGTTCCCCTGCGATTGATCGTACTACCACACTGGTTCCGTCAGGCGAGGCATCGCGTGCGTTGCCTACGAGGTTAACGAACACTTGCACCAGTCGTTGAGCATCGCCAATTACTTCCAATTCAGGATCGCAATGGTTAATGAATTCGACATAGCGCTGATTCTTTTGGCTTAACGTCAGCAGGTTGATAGCTTCATTAATGCACTGGTTGATATGCACCGGGGTTAAGGTGCGATCTGATTTGTGCGTTCCTGCATGAGCAAAACTTACCAGAGTTTGAACGATGTTCGAGACGCGTTTGGTTTGCTCGATGATTTGTTCGGCCATATCTTTCAATTCCGGGTTGTCTGACTCGTACTTAATGTCTTGAGCGAGACAGTTAATGCCGGTAATTGGGTTGCCAATTTCATGAGCAACCCCCGCTGCAAAACGACCGATGGAAGCCAGTCGTTCGCTGTGAATAAGTTCTTCTTCCAGCAATTGAGTTTCGGTCAGATCTTCAATCAGAATCACAATACTGCCGGTGTACGGTGAGTCGATTTGCCGATCACGGAAAATCACCGCTTTATGGAGGTTGAACCAATGGTTGCGGCCGCCAAATTCCACCGTTTTCTTGTGGTGATGAGTTGATTCATCTTCGGTGAAGGTCTGAAGCACATCGCCCCATGGGTCAGGAACGGTACTGATGTGTGCACCAACAATGTCTCGTTCGTCGACTTCGGTCAGTTCAGCAATGGCGCGGTTCCACATTAGGATTTCACCGTCACCACCGATGGAGCAGACTCCCATAGGAAGGTTTTGAAGTGTCATCCTGTGGTAGCGACGCAGGCTATCTAGCTCAGCAGCCAAACCGGTCATTTGCTGGTTGTAGTTCTCGATGCGACTCTCGATGAAGTGAATATCATCTAACGCGCCCCCCACTGGGGTTTCTTTGTATGGAATGTTTCTGTCGAGAATACTCTTCGCTAATACAGGCCCCATTAAGCCGGATAAGTTGGCTTCTAACTGATCTCGTAATCGACGTAATGCGTAAGGGCGATCTTCGTGCAGTGGCAGTTGCAGATCCAGTAGGGCTCGGTCGACTTCCCGAGTAGCGGTCTTGCTGCCAAGGGGTTTGGCTAAGCGTTCACGAAACTCTTCTGCACTTAAAATATCCAGCTGGCGACGTTGTGGCGTTGTCAGTGTGTCCACGGCACAGGCTTGCGCTGTGGCTTGTTCGTCTTCGTTGGTTTCAGTCACTACGCTGACGATAATAAACAAGGTGACATTCACAACGGTGGCACCAAGGGCAATCAAATAGCCCGATTGCTGACCGGCGAAATTGTACGTGAAGTCGTAGAAGTCGAGCACAGAATGGCCTGAAATCAGTGGTACTAAGATACCTATGATCCAAACCACAATGCCACCGACTAAGCCAGAGAGGAAGCCTTGTCGATTGCCGGTTGGCCAGAATAATAAGCCCATCACGCCGGGCAGGAATTGCAGGGTGGCGACAAAGGCGGCTAACCCGAGATCGCTGAGGTTTTGATCGGTTCCTACCCCCAGATATAAGAAATATGAGGCCGTCACAATGGCAATGATTAATATCCGACGAATCCACAGCACATTCTTGTATATGTTGATGCCTTCACGAATCGGTAGGGATGGCAGAATGAGGTGATTCAAACACATGGCGGAGAGTGCTAGCGTCACCACAATAATTAAGCCACTGGCGGCGGCCAAACCACCAATAAAGGTCAGGATGGTTAACCATTCATTGCCTTGATGCAGTCCCACCGTCAGCGTAAAGTAGCTCGGGGAATACCGAAGGCCAAGCTTTAAACCGGCCCACAGAATAATCGGAATCGGCAAACTCATGATGAGCAGTAAGACTGGCATGCCCCAGCTGGCGGTGTTCAGCGCTCGGCGGTTCATGTTCTCAGTGAAGGTCATATAGAACATGTGCGGCATTACGATGGCGCTGGCGAAGAACATTAACAGTAACGCGTGCCACGGTCCTTCGTTCAGTGTGGTGTGCATGGTGCTGAGTAAGTCTTTGTTGGAGGCCAACCAATCTTCCATATCACTTGGGCCATCAAAGACATAAAAAATACCATAGAAACCAACGGCTAAGATGGCGATCATTTTAATGATGGATTCGAAGGCAATGGCGACCACAAACCCTTCGTGTTGATTTCGGGTTGAGGTGTGTCGGGTGCCGAAAATGACTGCGAACACAATCATTAGTAAACAGAAGCTGATGCCAACAATCTGAGCCGGTTGCTCGTTGTTGGTCATAATAAGAACGGTATCGACCACCGTTTTAATTTGCAGAACGAGCAGCGGCAGTACGCCAATGGTCATAAAGCCTGTGGTCAGAATCCCCGCCCAGGAACTGCGATATCGGAACGCGAATAAATCGGCCAGAGAACTCAGTTGGTAGGATTTAGTCAGTTTTAAAATGGGCTGTAATAGCACAGGAGCCAACATGAAGGCTCCGGCAATACCGAGATAAAAGGCGAGAAAGCCAAAGCCGTATTCGTAGGCAAGCCCGACGCTGCCGTAAAAGGCCCAGGAGCTGGTGTAAATCCCTAACGAGAGAACATAGGTCAGAGGATGAGAAATCAGTTTTCTTGGAAACCAGCCTTTATCGGTGATAAAGGCGATACCAAAAAGAACAATCAGATAACCAATAGCAATAAAGCTGATCGACGTGAGGTCAAAAGTCATCTTCACCTCGCTGTCGGCTTAGCCAGAAAGAGAGCAGGATGACAAAGAACCAAATGATATAAGGGCGATACCATGCCCCGTCTGGCTCTAACCACCAGTTCATGATAATAGGCGAGAAGACGTAAATGCCTAATACCATCAAAAACAACAATCGATAGACGTACATTCGAGGTTATCCAAAACCGTTTTTATTCTTAAATACCAACAAAGGCTAAGCCTATCATTGGCTTGGGGATAAATCCTCAAAACAATGAAAAATTCTCTTCTATTTCTTGAGGTTGTTGCAGATGTATCGGCTTCTTTCTTTGAGTGATGCTTAGTGGTTTTGCTGAATGGTTTGAGCTTTGATGCAATCAGGGCGCTTTGCTTTCCATTGTTCACAGCCAAATTTTAGGAATTCATCTAGATCACTCGTCTCTGGAATGGGGATCGCAAGATAATGGAAGACTTGTTTGAGATTCGCCAACGCATGTGTGTCGTCGATGGCAGGAGCAAAGTTCTGTTTGCTGAGTTTTTGGCCATTATCTCCGACGATGACCGGGAAGTGTCCGAATACGGGCGGTTGGTAGCCTAAAGCTTGATATAAAATTAACTGCTTGGGGGTGGAATCCAATAAGTCATGGCCGCGGATTACATGACTAATATGTTGCTCATGGTCATCAACGACTACAGCCAGTTGATAGGCAAAGAGTTGATCCCGACGTTTTACCACAAAGTGGCCATCCTGCCCCTGCTGAATTCCTTGATATAAGTCTTGATACGAAAAGTCTGCAGGTTTGGCTCTCAATGCATAAGGTGCTTTCGGATCTAAGGGCTGAATGCATTGGTCGGGGTGTGGCAATGTGTGGAGATGTTGCTCGTTAAATTGCGTCAGTTGTTTTCGAGAGCATTGGCACGGATAGATATCGCCCTGAGATAGAAGTTGATCTATGGCCGTTTGGTAAGCTTCATGTTGCTGACTTTGATAGAGCACGTCACCATCCCAATAAAGGTGATGGGCTTCTAATGTGTTGAGAATTGCGTGCGCTGCACCTGGTTGTTCTCTCGGTGGGTCAATGTCCTCAATCCGAACGAGCCATTGCCCATCATGCGCTTTTGCATCGAAATAACTAATGACTGCGGCAAGCAGGGAACCCATATGAAGCGGGCCAGTGGGTGAGGGTGCAAAACGACCGATGTACATAAGATCAGAAGTACATGAATTGACGGTGCTGAAAAAAATAGGAGTTAGAAGTGGTCCGAAAGCAGTGAATGAGTTCAGACCACTCTGTACGGATAACTAATGCAAAAATGACAGGGCGAATTAAAGGCCGGTTGTCTTTTCTTTTAGTTCCGCAAGGGTTTTACAGTCGATACACAAGGTCGCTGTAGGACGAGCTTCAAGACGGCGAATACCAATCTCAATACCGCATGCATCACAGTAGCCGTAATCGTCTTTCTCGATCAGCTCAAGAGTCTTCTCGATTTTCTTGATCAGCTTACGCTCACGGTCACGAGTGCGAAGCTCTAAGCTGAACTCTTCTTCCTGAGTAGCTCGATCACTTGGGTCTGCGTAATTCTCTGCTTCATTCTGCATGTGGTGCACAGTGCGATCAACTTCTTCCATCAACTGCTGTTTCCAGTTGTTAAGGATTTGAGTGAAGTGCTCACGCTGAGCTTCATTCATGTACTCTTCATCCTTCTTCATTTCATAAGGAGTGAAGGTTGATAGCAGCTTCTCTTGGTTCTCTGGCATATAGGTGCCTCTTTAACTACCCATCCTGACTTATATTGTTATCTGGCCTGGGAATACTGCTTCCCCGTCCAAGCTGGGAGACATTACCAGATAAATTTCTTTTATGCCATACTCTTCGTGCTTCGAAGCAGATCAAGCGGTTACGGCTTGATTTCAGGGTCTTTAAAACACTTAGGAGTCACTTCTCTGAGTTGCTCCAATTTCAGGCTAATAGGTAAGTATAGCTCAATGAAATATTCTAGTAAGTTACAATCCGGTCGCTGGTTAAAACGTTATAAACGCTTCTTTTTGGATGTTGAGACGGAAGAGGGTGTTCTAACCATTCATTGTCCGAACACGGGTTCAATGAAAAACTGTGGCGCGGAAGGTGATCTCGTTTGGTATTCGCTATCGGATAATCCAAAACGCAAATTACCAGGGACCTCTGAAATCGTACAAGTGGCGTCAGGGCATAAAATAGGCATCAACACTCACTTGGCCAATAAGCTCATTAAAGAAGCGGTTGAGAATAAGGTGATTTCAGAGCTAACAGATTTCTCTCATTGGAAATCCGAAGTGAAGGTCGGGAACAGTCGTATTGACCTTCGAGGTCAAAATGACGCCGGTGAATTTTGCTATGTCGAAGTGAAAAGCATGACCTTACTGGAAAGTGATGGATTAGGCTGTTTCCCGGATGCGGTCACCGAGCGAGGACAAAAACACCTCAAAGAGCTGACCGAATTGGTTCAATCGGGTGTACATGCGGCGCTGGTGTTTTGCGTCCAACATACGGGCATTGAACGGGCTGCTCCTGCAGATCATATTGACCCGGAATATGGTCGTTTATTGCGTGAAGCAATAAAAGCCGGTGTAAAAGTGTTGGCTTATCAGGTGGAATTCACAGAAGACAGTGCCGAGATTGTCAAAGGATTGCCTCTCGAAGTGTCTTGATGCTCAGATAAAACATCATTGTTCATCTGTAAAATCTTAGTCATCCAAATAAATGCCATCTTCTTCAATGTGGATGGCGATCTCCTGAAGCTTCTGCCCGTTGCATGGGCCACTGATACATAACCCGCTTTCGATGCTAAAGAGAGCACCGTGCATGGCGCATTGAATCAAAGTCTCTGTGCTGTCCAGAAATTGGTCTGGTTGCCATTCTAAGTTCACGCCCAGATGTGGACAGTAATTCTTATAGCCATAGACATGATCCGACTTTTTCACCAGAAAAACCGATGTCTCGTCGTCTAACTCAAAGCCTTTACTTTGATTGTTTTCAAGTTCTGACAGTTTACAGAGATATTTCATACTTATTACGAATGGATGTCGAAAGAAGGGCGCAAGTATAACAAAGGACGAATCTCAAGATAAAAGGACTTGTCGAAATGAAATGTTATCAGCAATGGATGCTGTGCTTCTGCCTTTTAATACCTGCCTCTTTACCTGCTCAAATCTACACATGGGAAGATGAACGAGGTATCACTCACTTTACCAATCAGCCCTACAGTGTCCATCCCAATGCCAAAGTCGTAACTTTGGGTGTGATGAATTATATGCTTGCCGTAGATGCTGCGTCA
Source organism: Litoribrevibacter euphylliae (assembly GCF_042646085.1). Classification (NCBI taxonomy): domain Bacteria; kingdom Pseudomonadati; phylum Pseudomonadota; class Gammaproteobacteria; order Oceanospirillales; family Oceanospirillaceae; genus Litoribrevibacter; species Litoribrevibacter euphylliae. The sequence continues at coordinate 75,857 of NZ_JBHRSZ010000006.1, forward strand.
GTGGATTGGAAGGCTCCCCCTCCAAAAGCTAAAGACAAGCCAAAGGTTTCGTTTTTGGATGAGGCGAAACAATGCAATGACTGGCGTATCGAGTTGGCTTCGTTAAGAACCAAGCTGAAAAAGGGCTACAGCTTAAAAGATGCGAAGGAACTCAAGAACAAAAAGTTGAAGCTTCGGGATCGGATTTGGGATGAGTGTTAGTCAAAGTTGATAATTGAGAAAACCGAACCAAGCCAGCAACTGAAAGTGGCTTGGTATCGGTTTTAATGATTAATTAAAACTATTAGCCGCGCTTGAAATTGCGGTGTTCATACCGTTAATCGAGGTTTGGTTGAGTTTTGATGCAGCAGGTGTTTTGTTGAATTCGATGTATTTTTTAATATCAGCTACAGAGAAGTCTTGGTAGGTATAAACTAAACCTAAAACAATCATCTGTTCAAGTTGTGGTTTCATTGCTGAAAGCTGGCTTGAGAATTGTTGACGATAAGCTTCAGTGTTGACAGGTTGATCTGGAGCTAAAGCGCTCGACATTGCTGCATATACGGCAACGGCAGTTGCTTCTTGAGAAGCTAAGGTTTTATCCAAAACTTTCATTTGATTAAGCATTTCCAGCGCAATTTGAACTCTTTCTTGGTTGCTCATTAACTGTTGGGCTTGTTGCATCATGGATTGCATTGCTTCTGGTGATGTTGCTTTTACTTCCGCATCCGTAATTTTCTTACCAAGAGCTGTGTCGTACCAGGAGAAGAGTTTCTTCGCATCTTCTTCCGTTAGCGCTGATTTCAAACTTTGTTTGACTGCGTCTTCAATTTTTGTTGGATGAAATGTGTTGTTTACAGTATCTGAAAGAGCAGTAAACACGTCGTCTGATACCGGTGTCCCTTGCGCGCGCGCTTGAGCTAGTCCGCCGATGATGGCTGCTGGCGTTTCTGCAATTTGCTGGGTTAATCCTGACATCTTCATGACTTTATCTAGCGATTCATTAGAAATAGCTGCGCCGAGAGTTAGGGATGACGCCATCATAAGTAGGATGAATGAAAAATAGAGCTTTAACTTGATCATTAATATTTTCCTAAAGGGATTGTTGAAACAGGGTGTAACTTATTTATCTTGGTATGAATTATGGAGGTCAGCTTTATATGGGCTGAGAAGCTGGGCATTAGAAAAGAAACGGTATAATCAATCAAGTCTTTATATGCTTAGGTGATTGCTAAAGTGGGGTTTAATGGTTTTTTCTATTGGTGAGGGCTTAGTAAAAAAAGCCCCTTCCAATGGAAGGGGCAAACCGTGATTAGCTTGATGAGGAGATAGAAACCAATGAGTGTGTTGTTCGTTGATTTCTGCCTCTAATAATAATCATTCTCATCTCTATGTCAACTAAATAATAATGATTATCATTTGTTTTTTTTGAAATTAGTTATTTCTTCGTACTAAGAGGAGATCATTTCATTCATAGATTTGATCTTGCGAGCCATGCTTTCTATTAGGCTGACACAGGTTTTTGGGTGATACTGGATCAGGTTTACAAATTGATCCTTGGGAACGGCCAATACTTGGCATTCTTCAGAGGCCACGACACTGGCACTGCGTGGTGAGTTGGTAAACGCAGCCATAGCGCCGAATATTTCTTCGCTGTATATCTCTCCCACTTTTTTGTCTTTGATCATGACATCGGCATGGCCGGAGAGCATGGTATAAACTTCGGCAGATTCATCTCCTTCATGGATGATCACATCGCCTTGTTTAAATGTGAGAAAACCCGTTTGTGGTATGGAGTGAATCTGAGCCAATCGTGAGTAGGCGTCTTTAAAGAAGGTTGAGAGTATTAATAGATATTGTGCCCAATGGGGTTTGTTGGCAACGTGATCCGCAAATACTTGCTTATCGATAGCAATTACGGTGGCTGGGTCAGGGCTACATAGCTTGGGAGACGGAATATCTAAGGTGTTTTGCAGGCCAACCAGATCGCCTTCTTCGTAATAAAAAACGACTCGATCGTTACTTTCAACTTGAATGGTACCTGACTGAAGGTAAAAGAGTGTATTGGTATCACAATCTTGATAGAGATCTTCAATGTGATTGAGTTGTCGCGGCGTTAAGTCGTTGATTAATCCAGAAACCAGGTATTTACTGAGCTCTTTCAATCGAGCGGCCATCTTTTCGATGTGGTCTGGGTGTTCACCAAGTAATAGCATTAGGTGGTTCGCCTTAGTTTAAGGAACTTATGATTGAAATTTTGTTGTGTAGTTTAAGCTGTCTAAAGTATAGCTAAAAGAGATGGTCTCGGAACCATTGAGTTTCAGACCTTGAACACAGTCTCTAAAGGCGGCATTTTCTATTCAAGTAATGAAATGTTACCACGCGAGTCAGGTCTCATTTTTAAGTATGAGTTTAACTTTATTATTGTTCCTCTGTTCCTTAAAGTAATAGCTTCTTAAAGCAATGGTTCCTTTAAGCCATTTAGGTGTTTTTCTGTGGGGTTCTCTGTTATCTATACTAGAGTGAGATGATGGAGTTTAACTTCCCACCCGCTTAATTTAGGACACAAGCAACTATGAGCATAAGTCGTTTCCCCCTCGGTAGTAAATCTCAGTCACCCTATTACGGGAAGACTATTTTGGTAGTCGACGACAGCGAGATCTCTCGTGTGATGTTAAAGACGATGATAGAGGCTATCAGTGGTAGTCTTGATGTATATGAGGCCAAAGATGGCTTGGAGGCCATAAAAATGGTCGAACAGCATAAGCCGGATTTGATTACGTTGGATGAGGAAATGCCTGGAAAAAATGGCTTGGAGACAGTGCCTGAATTATTAAAAATTAACCCTGAGAGCCGTATCGTGTTAATCACGGCCCATGGTGAAGAAAATGTAAAAGAAAAAGTTAAAGCGTTGTCCATAGAATACCTTGCTAAGCCGATTACTGAGGCAAAAGTAATCAATTTACTGAGTTAGCTTTTGAGCTGTTCATTGCAATAAGCCTGCTGTATTTAGGAAGTCCTGAAGTTAATGTCACACGAGTTAGAATTAAAATTAGAGCTGAGTGAAGAAACCGTCACTCAGTTTCTTAATCTTGATTGGTTTCATTCACATCCCGCCTGTGAGCGTCGATCCGATAAAGTCTTAGAGAATATTTACTTTGATACGCCGGAGCTACTTCTACTTAACGCGAGAACAGCGCTCCGAATACGAAAGTCTGGGAATGAGTATTTACAAACCTTAAAAACCAAAGGCACCTCGGTTGGCGGCTTGCATCAACGGGGCGAGTGGGAGCATAAAATAGGTGAATGTTCGTCTAGCGATCTCTCTAGCTCACCAAGCCTTCAGCCCGACCTTTTCCCACAGGATGTTTGGCCATGCGATCTCGATGTGAATCGATTAGTGCCTGTGTTTGAGACAAACTTTACGCGTTCGGTCTGGATGTGGACGTCGTCCAAAGGCTCACGTATTGAGGTTGTGCTGGATCGTGGGAAGGTCGTCTCCAATGGTCAGACAACCCCGTTGACAGAAATAGAATTGGAGTTACTCGACGGATCGCCTGATTGTGTGTTTGATTTAGCGGAAGCTTTGAGTAAGTCCATTCCACTGCTGGTCTCTGATGTTACCAAAGCTCAGCGGGGCTTTGAGCTTTATCATCCCGGCGTTTGGCAAGTGAAGTTGCTTCAATTAACTGAAAAATCCAACGGCTCAGAGAAATTAGAGTGGGTGATTCAGCAGCTGATGTTTTCTTCAACACAGCCGGTATCAGATCAACTGCCAAAGGTATTAGAAGGTTTGGTTAATGCCGGTGTATTGAAGGAAATGGATGTTAACCCTTGGTTATTGTTTGGCGATGTCAGTACACTAAACCCTCTATTGAAAGGTCAATGGTTGTTACGCTTAGCGCGATATGCTTGGCTGCATGCGCAATAAAATTGGGTAAGGCATGTGTAAGTCGTGAGTAAATATCGCAACTAATAAAACAACACTCGTTAGCAAGAATACACGTTAGAAATAACAAAAATAGCAAGTAAGGATATGGTGTGGACATTAATAAACTCTTAGGCAGAAAGCTTCTTTTGCGAGACCTTGTAGAAATGCTGCAATCTCAAGGGCGACTTTCGGAGGAAGATGCCAAAGATGTGTTTACTAATGTCGATACAAAGAAAAATAACAATCCCATTGAGCAATTAGCTTCGTTACGTTTGGCGGATCACAAGATGCCGGAACGCTCATTGGACGCTCCGACTATCTCCGAAGTGCTAGCCCAAGTCTCTGGCCAACGTTATTTTCATATCGACCCTTTAAAAGTGGATGTGACGTCTATTACAGCGGTGATGTCTTACGAGTTTGCTCAGCAGCATCAAATCCTTGCGTTAGAAGTCAGCCCTACGGAAGTTGTTATCGGTTCGAGTGAGCCCTTTATTGATGACTGGGAAGCGGGTTTGCGTCATGTCCTGAGGAAAGAGATTCGACGAGCGGTGGTGAGCCCTGAAGATATTCGTCGTTTTACCGTTGAGTTCTACAATTTGGCACGATCCGTAAGCGGTGCAGCGACTGATCATAAGAGCCAAGGCGAAAGCAAAGTTACCAACATGGAGCAGCTGCTGGAGCTTGGGCGCAAAGGCAGTCACGATGCCAATGATAAGCACATTGTGAACATTGTGGATTGGTTGCTGCAATATGCTTTTGATCAGCGGGCCAGTGATATTCACCTTGAGCCGCGAAGAGATCAGGGCGTATTGAGGTTTCGGATTGATGGTGTATTGCATGCGGTGTATCAGTTTCCGGTACAAGTTGCGACTGCAGTGCTTAGTCGAATAAAGATTCTTGGTCGAATGAATGTGGCGGAAAAGCGCAAACCGCAAGACGGACGTTTAAAGACCAAGAGCACCGAAGGCAATGAGGTTGAATTACGTTTGTCGACCATGCCAACCGCATTTGGTGAAAAACTGGTAATGCGGATTTTTGATCCTGATGTGTTGCTAAAGCCGTTTAGTGAGTTGGGCTTGATTCAGGATGACTTCAAACGCTGGAATCAAATGACCACAGAGAACAGCGGTATTGTTTTTGTGACGGGGCCAACCGGTTCCGGTAAAACCACGACCTTGTATTCGACCTTAAAGGCACTAGCAACGCCAGAAGTGAATGTTTGTACCATTGAAGATCCGATTGAAATGGTGGAGCCTGCGTTTAACCAAATGCAGGTTCAACACAATATCGATTTAACGTTTGCTAGTGGTGTGCGCTCGTTACTTCGTCAAGATCCGGACATTATCATGGTAGGTGAGATTCGAGATCTAGAAACTGCAGAAATTGCTATTGAAGCGGCGTTAACGGGCCACTTGGTGCTTTCAACTTTACATACCAACGATGCACCGACGGCAATTTCCCGTTTGCAGGAATTGGGTATTCCTCCATACTTGATTAAGGCCACTGTGTTGGGCGTCATGGCGCAGCGTTTGGTGCGTCGTTTGTGTCCGCACTGTAAAGAATCTCATGCCGTCGATGAAGGTGCCTGGGATAGACTGACGCGTCCGTGGCGTGCCGGCGTGCCAACAGAAACCTTTGGACCGGTAGGTTGTTTGGAATGTCGCAACACCGGATACTTAGGCCGTGAAGGTATTTATGAAGTGATGCCGATGACGGAAAGCGTTAAAGAGTTTGTAAATGAGCAAACCGATATCGCACAGCTCCGTTCACAGGCGTATAAAGAGGGGATGCGTTCGCTTCGTATCAGTGGTGCGCAGAAGGTGGCACGAGGCATAACCACTATCGAAGAAGTGATGCGAGTAGCGCCTTTGAATTAGTAATTGAAATTGCTAATTCAAAGTTGCTTTAGAGGAGAGCCTTGCTTTAGAAAAGCACTTCAAATTCAACGTAACCAAAGCCGTCAAACCACGGGAAGAGTAAGAACTCAGCACCGACGTGTTCATTACCTACGTACATCATTGGCGCGATGGCTGGAAAGATCTTGGATTCGTCATCTTTGTATGATGTTCTCTTTTTGGTGATCATACCTGCTAACTTCGGTACAACTTTAACGTGTTCGAAGTGGTAGGCTTTGCCCCAGGTTCTTCGAACGGCCCACGCTGATTCGTCGTAAGAATCCGTAAAAATGGTCGCGGCCCAATCAATTTCAATGTCATCCTCTTCGTAAAAGCGAACCAAGGCACCTAGGGTGTTATGTACTTCATTGAAGTCCTTGCGGTTGCCATCCTTGTCTTTAGGTTCTTCGCTCCAGTGATAGGAAAAACCACCTAAAATAAGGCCGTATTGCTTGTCTGAGTTCTGATCATTCGCCTCTTCTGCAAGGCTTGATACGGGGAATAAAAGTAAGAGACAAAATGCAGAAATCAGTTTTTTCATTGAAACTCCATGGTAATTATTCTTAAAGCCGCTCTATAATTCACTCTTTGGGAATTTTCTTAGAGATTATTAACTCTAAGGTCACATTAAATGTTAAGCAAGGAAGGACAACATGGAATCAACCCTGATTACCCTCGTACTTTTAGTGGTATTGGCCATTGTGGTGATATCACGCGGTGTTAAATTTGTGCCGCAGGGGCATGAATATACCGTCGAACGTTTTGGTAAGTACACTAATTCTTTAAAGCCTGGTTTAAATATCATCGTGCCGTTCATCGACTCTATTGGTCATAAAGTGATTATGATGGAGCGAGTCTTGGATATCCCGCCTCAAGAGGTAATCAGTGCCGATAACGCTATGGTGCGAATTGATGCGATTTGCTTCTTCCAGGTGGTGAATTCAGCTAAGGCGTCTTATGAAGTGAATCAGTTGGAACATGCGATTCGTAATCTAACCATGACCAATATCCGTACTGTATTGGGGTCGTTGGAATTGGATCAGATGTTGTCTCAGCGTGATCAGATTAATGAGCGCCTATTAAACACGGTGGACGATGCGACTAATCCGTGGGGTATTAAAGTAACTCGTATCGAAATTAAAGACATCAGCCCGCCAACCGATCTTGTGGATGCCATGGCCGCTCAGATGAAAGCTGAGCGTGAAAAGCGTGCCTTGGTACTGGAAGCGGAAGGTAAGCGACAAGCCGAAATTCTTGAGGCAGAAGGTCTGAAACAGGCGGAAATTCTTAAGGCGGAAGGTGACCGTCAGGCTGCATTCTTGGAAGCAGAGGCGCGTGAGCGTGAAGCAGAAGCGGAAGCAAAAGCAACACACATGGTGTCTCAGGCTATTGCCAAAGGAGATGTTCAGGCGATTAACTATTTTGTGGCTCAGAAATACGTTGAGGCATTGCAAAACTTGGCAACCAGCGATAATAGTAAGTTGATCATGATGCCGATTGAGGCTTCAAATGTGGTGGGTTCTCTGGGTGGTATTTCGGAATTGGTTAAGTCCACGTTTGAAGAGAAGAAATAAGCTCTATGGTTGAGGTATTTGAGCAATTAACCTTATGGCACTGGTGTGGTTTAGCGCTGGTGCTACTTATCGTCGAGGCCGTTGCTTTTAACGGCTACTTATTGTGGGTTGGACTGTCTGCACTGATTGTGAGTGCCTTGATGGTGTTGTTCGATATTAGCTGGGAAGCACAATTACTCGTGTTTGCTGTCTGTTCAGTGGTGTTTACTGGGCTATGGTATCGGCATTGGGTGAAACGACCGGTGAAAACTGAGGCGCCATTACTTAATCAGCGATCTTCACAATTCGTGGGTCGAACTGCGACGGTTACTCAGCCGATTCAAAATGGTCAGGGGCGAGTTAAATTGGATGATTCCATTTGGCGTGTTAATGGCCCGGATGCTGCTGAAGGTGCTCAGGTTCGAGTCATTGCGGTAGTTGATGAGCTAACCTTGGAAGTTGAACTGGTTCGCTAGGACGAGTGTGGTGGCAGGAAGCTCAATCTCAAAAGCACAAACACCAAGGCAGCGATGGTTTACTTATCTAAACGCACCGAGCGTAGATAATAAACCATCGGTTGCTATCTCTATCTTCATAGCAACCATCATTGTCCTCAATATTCTTGAAGTCATCATAGGCTCGATACCTGAATACGGCTTTCGAATGCGAGCATGGTATTGGTTGTCGAGTCAGGTGTTGGTGGTGTTTTTTGCCATCGAGTATCTATTACGTGTTTGGGTTGCGGCTGACACGCCTCATGAAAAAAAATGTAACTCTGTTTGGCGCAAGCGTCGGGAATATATCTTATCTCCGATGGGGCTGGTGGATTTATTCTCGTTTCTGCCCTTTGCGTTGATTTTTGTCTTACCCAGTTCTGAATTTTCTGATCTTAGAATCCTTAAGCTGTTTGCTATGGCGAGGCTGCTTAAGTTGACTCGCTATTCTACGTCGCTGACGATTCTGCTTCGGGTGTATCAAGAAAATAAACAGATCTTGTTGGCGGCGTTATTCATTATTATGGCACTGACCTTTGTTGCTGCCGCCGGAGCCTATTTGTTCGAACACAAGGCACAGCCTGAGGTCTTCGGCAGTATTCCTGCGGCTATGTGGTGGGCGTTAGTGACTCTGACGACGGTGGGGTATGGTGACGTCACGCCGATTACGTTGGGTGGTAAGATTTTTGGTTCAGTGGTCATCGTGTGTGGTGTTGGGGTTGCCGCGATGCCAGCCGGTATTTTTGCTTCTTCCTTTGTGCAGCTGATCAAAGAACAAGAACGTCAACGCCGACGTGATCGCCGGGAGAAGGGAACCTCTGTACTGGAAAAACTGAAAATGAAAGAGCCTTATCATCCTCAGCTGCATTTGGAGTTAACTCGATCTGAACAATTAGAAGTGGATTATCTGATGAAAGAGATGGATCTTACATTAGATCAGGCGGTGGGTGTCGTTATTCATTTTCGACATTAAGTCTTGTGTGTGTTTTCTTGAGTTATAAAAATGGCCTCAAGTTGAGGCCATTATAGTGTTCTACTTGTTCTGTTATTTAACTTCTCGGTAGTAAGAGAAGATCTCTTCCAGACTGCGTCCAGGCTTCCATTTAAAGGTTTCGCGGAATAATGATCCATCAATAATCACCGGGTATTTGAAATAGTTCACCAAATACTCAGGGAATGAACGAGTGTTCATGAGTTTTGCCACCACTTTAGGTAGTGACGGTGGTATAGATAGGATGGGTAAGCGATTACATCCACACTCCACCAAAGAATCTTGGTAGGAAACCCAATCGTCTGGGGCGACGTTATATATCCCTGGTTTATTTTGGCTAAAGGCCGTCGCAATGGCTTCGGCCATGTCTTCTACATGAATATATTGCATCAGTGGTGAGAAGCCAAACAGGATAGGAGCGTATTTTTGTGACAGTAACATCGAGATGGTATTACGAACGCCGGGGCCGACAATATTACACGGACGAAGGATGGTGATGTGAAGATCTGGGTGCTTCCATTTGTAAATGGTTGAAAGGTTTTCCAGCTCTACCGAATCTACCAAATCTTGTGTTAGTTCTGAGGCTTTCAATGGGAAAGTTTCGTCGAGCAACGCAGGGTTATATGCATCTGCACCGTACACGTGATGAGTTGAGAGCACTAACACCTGATGAACGTTGTATTTGAGGCAGAGGTTAAAGAGTTTCTGGGTACCTAGTACGTTCATGTTGTAACGACGAGTGCGGTTGGCTTCATGCAGACCCATTCGGCCTAGATGAAGTACGCCATCAAACTCGTACGTTCTGAAAATGTCTTCGAAACCGCGCTTGTTAAAGTCTACTTTATAACTTGGGATGTCTTCGCCCAGTTCTACGCGTCTGCGAAAGTCCACCGCAACGATGCGATAGTCGCGTTTTAGAATAGAGATCACATGTTGGGCTAAGGCGCCACCTGCACCTGTGATCAGTATCTGTTTGGTTTGATCAATGGTTGCGGTGGTTTTAGGCACGTCTAATTCTTTTTTGCTTTTGGTTGTCATGGTTAGAAGATCCGTTTTCTTTCCGCCAAGCCTTTGTTAATTAAGCCTCGAATGGCTGATTTGACTTGTTCCACCTGTTTAGTGACTTCTTGCTCTGTAATTTCCCGGCCACTGTCTGGGTTGTGGTTGAAGTGCATCGGTTTTCCGAAGTTGAGATGTACTTTTGCAGGGAAGATAAAAGGAAGAGCAATGGGAACGTAAGGGACATGCAACAGTTTTGCGAGTGGTTTGACATTTGCGATAGCTGGAATGGTTTCTTCACAGCCAACAACACCAACGGGAATAATGGGGGCGTTGTACTTCATTGCCAGATGCATAAAACCGTTGCCGAAACGCTGTAATTGATAACGCTTGTTATACAGCTTTCCTGAGCCGCGAATGCCTTCTGGGAATACAATAACGGCTTCGCCACGTTCCAACATTTTGGCGCAGTTCAAAGGATCACCAATAACAGCGCCGACAGAATTCAATAAATTTCCGAGGAAAGGGACGGTAGGAAAGAAGCGTTCAATCATCGCTCTTGGAGCCCGAGGCGAGTGAGGGTTCATCTCCATCGCAATACCAATCAACGTGCCATCTAAAGGGAGCTGTCCACTGTGATTGGCGATAATTAAGCAAGGACCGTCTTTGGGAATGTTTTCAAGGCCGTCGGCTTCTACTCTGAAGTAGTGATCGTATAGCTGTTTAAATAGGGCGACGCCAATTTTGTTGATATCGCTGTTAAAGCCCCAAGCATCATAGCCGAGTGAGCCAACTTCTTTGGGCATTTTATCGATGTGTGTCTCAAGATCCTTAGAGACCACAAGGCTCTTTATGAGTTTTCGCATCATCCTGACATACCATTACTGCGGTGATTGAGAACAACTGGAAAATAAGCGAGAGGAATACACCAATGTAATTTGGAGGGGGTGTACTTCGACTGCTTTGGCAAAGGCCTGAAGGGCTTATTTCCATCTCTAATGCATCTAAGCTACTGGCATTAAGATAGATATTCAAGTGAAATTTTGTGAGAATGTAACCAAATGTTTCGAAATGTTATTTTGAGCACAATTGGTTTCTTTCACTTTACCGGGGCTGAATATTTGTCGCTTATTTAAAGGTGGTTGAAATAATTCTCTGATAGAATTGTCCAATACTCGTGCTGTTACTTTTTTCATGGATGGTTTCTATGCAGCAGCTTTCATCTCTAGATGCTTCATTTTATTTTCTCGAGACTGAGCATACTCCTATGCATGTGGGGGGATTGTATGTTTTTGATAACGGTGAGGCTGGGCAAGACTATACCTTTGCTCAGTTTCGTGAACACATTCTTTCTCGATTACACATAGCTCGATTTTTTAGGCAACGCATCGTTGAAGTGCCATTAAAACTGGATAATCCGTATTGGGTGGATGATCCTGATTTTCATGTTGATAATCATTTGTTGCATGTGCCACTGGGAAAACCATCGAATCGTAAGAAATTAATCAATATGGCGGCGGCTGAATTCGAGAAGCCGCTAGAGCGTGACAAGCCGCTTTGGGAAGCAATCTTTGTTGATGGTTTTGATGAAGATGAATTTGGTCCTCATCGTTTTGCAGTGATCTTTAAATTACATCATTGTGCAATTGATAGTATCTCCGGTGAGGAGATGATCAGTGCGTTGTTGGATGTCGAACCAAATGCTACTCGCTCAGAGATTGCTCGGGAATGGAAACCTGAAGAGTTACCGACCGAAACTGAGTTGTTATTAAAAGCGTACAAGAAGAAAGCAACTCAGATGTCACAGTTGGGGCAGATTGCGCGTGAGTTTCTGTCCAGTCTAACCAGTTCGATTTTAAGGCGTCGTTTGGTTGAAAGTGCAGCTGATCAACCTGGTTGGTTTAGTGCACCACATACGTCTTTCAATGGCTCCATTTCATGTCGTCGGGTGTTTGGTCACAAGGCTTTGGATATGTCTCGAATCAAAGCGGTACGGGATAAAGTCGATGGTGCAACCGTGAATGATGTCATTTTGACCATATGCTCGGGCGCGTTACGGCACTATCTGAACTTTAAACGCAACTTACCACGCAAGTCTTTGATTGCCTTTTCTCCGTTATCGGTTCGGTCTCGGACGATTCATGCGTCATTCGGCAATCAGATGTCAGCGACCTTGGTTCGCTTGGGGACACACATTGAAGATCCGGTTGAGTGTTTGTTAGCAATTCATAAAAGCGTCTCGAGTTCGAAGGTGTATAACCATGCGATCAGCGCAGACAGTCTGACCGAAATTATTCCAACCACTACCTTGGCGTTGGCGAGTCGTTTGTATTCAGGTCTGCATTTGGCCGATCGCCATTCGCCAATCTATAACTTATCGATTACTAATGTTCCTGGCCCTCAGCGCCCTTTGTATTTAGGCGCAGCCAAACTGGAGTCCCAGAGTAATTCGGCTCCGCTCTTTGATGGCTTGGGGCTGGTTATTGTGGCGCTCAGTTATAATGGCGTCATTGATATTGCTGTTACTTCTACTCCAGAAGTGATGCCGGACATGCAGATCATGACGGATGCCATTGGGATAGCGCTGAATGATTTGGAAGTGGCTCTAGAGAAAACAACCGTGACTTCGGTGGAGTCCGATCCGACAGAAGGGCGTTCGGAGTTGTCCGTAGTACTGACCAAAAGCATCTGGGATGAAGTGCTTGATAAGGCCAAAGGTGCGGTGGGAATTGATAACTCTTAATCGCTAAATGCTGTTATAAAAAAGGCGCTTCACTGTAATTCAGTTAAGCGCCTTTTTGGTTGCCGTCTAAAAATATGACACAGGTTCTTAGCTGGCAAGCAGAGACTCTACTTTGTCGATATAGGCCTGTTTGGCAATGTCTCTATCCATGCCTTGTTTTTTGGTCCAGGCATCAAACTTATAACGTTCCGCTACTTTGGTCAGGCCAGGGCGTTTTCCTGAAACGTCACCAATTGTGGCTTGTTTGTAAAGTGCGTAAAGTTCACCGAGTGTCGAATTGTCCGGACGGCCATTAAGCGTCTTAATGTCTTCAGAAGCTTTGGTGAAAAGTTCTTCCAGGCTCGGTTGAGCTGGTTCGGTTGGTGTTTCTGATGCTGTTTCGGTAGCTTCTTCAGAGGCAATCTGTGAGGAAGGTTCGCCAAGTGCCTGTTCGCCAATCTCAATCAATTCATTCAGGGTGTTAATCGCATAGTCGCGTGTCTTTATAGCCAGGCCAACACCAGCGTAGCCAGCGATTTTTCCGGTTTCAATTAACTGCTCTGCTAGTTGATCAATCGGTGGCGGAATGTCTTGATTTAGTTTTGGGGGAAGAAGGTCGGACAATTTCTGGGGGATTAGCTCAAACAATTTCATGCGGTCGCTCTCAATTCAGTCCATGTCGATAGGCATTTGAAAAAGATAATGACGCAAGCATGCAGAAATAAATTAGAAAAGACCACCTAAGAATCCTCGACAGTGTAATTACCTAGGGTGGTGATCATTAAATAAATGTGAGTGGCAGGGGAGGTAATTGGGGAAGTGTTCAATGAAGCTCTGTCTAAGAAATTTGCTTTTATAGCTAAAGACTTCGGAAATGCCTTTGAAGGGCTTTAGTGCATGGGTGATGACTTCTTCTGGATTGAACTCGCCACCCAGTTCCGAGTAGTGAAGTAAAGCGTATTCAGTGAGCTTCTCTAATAACAAGTTTTGGTTTGTTTCTGTTTCTAAGAAGTCTTGAAGGCTGCGTGTTTGGAGTTGTTGTTTCACTTGCTTGGTGCCGTGCTTTCCTTTGAGAATGGTCGCTCGGGCAGTGAGTAGTTCAATGGTGTATGGTGTCCAGGGGTGATGATTAAAAAGGCGATCTAGGTCGCTTGAGAGTGCCATTTCTCGATCTAGATGAATGCTGTTTAATAAATGAATAAGTGAGGGTATGTACTTATCACTCTTTAATGAGAGTGGAATCAGAATATTGATGCCCAAAAAAGTACTGCGATCAGACCATAGCGGGTGGTGGCTTCGATTGAAATCAATAATGGCAGTACAAAGTTTTTCTAGGGCTTCATCAAAGTTATTCTGTTGTGACAGTATTTCAAAAAATAACAGTTCGGAGGTGAGGGATTTTGCTCTGGAGAACTTCTGTTTAAATGCTTTTGGGAGTTTTAATTCCATGAAGTTTCCGCATCCATCAAGCTCTCCAAATTTGAGCGGTAATATACCTTGTTTTGATATGTGCGTTTTTAATTCTGAGGGATGGCATGTCAGCATCTCAGTGAGATGATGGAGTGCTCTCTCAACCGAGTAGGGATCGTTTAGGTACGCTACTATCTTCATAAGGGTGTGTATGACTCGGATAACTCAGGTTTAGGGGCTTTTATTACAAGGTGTTTTCAATCTAGACAGCGACTCTCTGATTTACCAACTTTTGGAGGTGCGCTTATCGGTTTTTGATGTAATAAAGTGTTAATGCCAGGGTAAAATTGTCGGAGTCTTGACTTGAAACTTGGGAAGTTGAGCTGTAAAACTGGTGGCTGCTTGATACTTTGTGTCAGTCTTGTCTTGTTTGGTTAAAGGTAAGGTGTTCAACCTGCGAGAGCTGAGGAATCGGTTTATACTAAGATCAAGGACGGTTCGGGTCGGGACGAAGTCGATTTACCTTATTCAAGAACGTAGCTAATGAAAAAATTATTTATTTCTGTGGTATTAGCACTGTTTTCTTTGGGCGTGGTCGCTGAAAGCGTCGTTGCAGAAGAAAAAGTGGTATCCACTCGCGGTAAAACTAAGTCTGCAACAGCGTCTATTTCTATTGAGGATTTGCAGGAACAAAAAGTCGAGGTTAAAACCAAGTTTGATAAAGCGAGAGGCCTTTATCGATCTAAGATTGCCAAGGTATGGCCTGAGGTTTTAACTACTGACAGTACTCATTGGGTGAGCTACTCCCCGGATTGGTTGATTCGTCGTCAACTTGATTATAAAAAATCTCGTATTGAGCTCTCTATCCAGCATAAAAAGTTAGAGGGTTTGGATGTTAGTGGTATGGGGTTGCACACTGCTTTGCGTACACATGCAGAAGAGCAGTTAGATGATATTCTTCGAAAGACCGTGATGCAGGCTTTTTCAGAAGACCCGTCTTTTGCCAAGTTGTTTGAGGGTAAGGCACCAAAAGGCGATAGTTTGTTAATGGGGGCGCTGTTTGAAAAGTCTCGTCCTAGTGAACGCGCCATTGCGAAAGTTAAGGCCAGTTTATTATCTAAAGCCTATGTTCGCTATCCTGCCGTCGCTTCTAGTATGCCTTCTGTGCAGCTGGGTGGCTTATCTACTGATTTCATTATCCCTTTACCGCAGCGCTTCCGATCGTTGCCTTCATGGTTGGTTAATGAGTTTAAAGGGTCGGGATTATCTTCGAAGAATGATCAGCAGGTGATGCAGGCTATTTCTTTTGCGGCAACTCGTAATAACATGGTGGCGGCTGATGGTGAGCGCTTCGGTGTGTTTGGGTTGTCGTTGGACAGTGTGATGGCGGTTCAGCCGGACTTATTATTAGAAGACGAAGCGTTCTCTTATCTATTAGATCCTAGAGATAATATGGATCTTGGTGTTCGCTATTACATGTGGTTGTTGAACGAATTCGGCGGTGTCCGTAAAGGTTCCAAGCGTCGTTTTATTGTGGCGATGGCGTTTTATTTGGGGCGTGATCGTTTAATGGCGGTATTAAATGAAAATGCGGTGAACTCTCTGAATAAGTATTCGATTAAATCTTTGTACGCTGAGTTGATGGGAAGTGGTGAGCTGTCAGAAAAAGAGCAAATGTTCTTGGCGGACTTGGTGGATTATCGTAAGCGCCAGGTGATGGGGGCTTAACAGATTATTTTGTAATAGAGTGATAAAAGAAGGTCGGACGTAATGTTCGGCTTTTTTTTGGAATGAATAAATGGACTGAATAAGCAGTATTAAGCGCAACTTATTTAGTAAGTAACAACTAACAAAACGTGATGTTGATGAGGGGTGTTTTTGAAGGATGTATCTTGAAAAATAGGATGGCAGGGGTAGCTGGATTCGAACCAACGCATGACGGGATCAAAACCCGTTGCCTTACCGCTTGGCTATACCCCTGTAATGGTGCGGAAGGAGAGACTCGAACTCTCACGCCGTGAAGCACTGGAACCTAAATCCAGCGTGTCTACCAATTTCACCACTTCCGCTCAGGTAGCTTGTTTTTGGCTGTTGCCTTAACAAGTGGCGCTCATTATACGAAGAAAAAAAACGTTGTAAACCCCTTGATTGAAAAAAATAAAAAAAATTATAGTGTCACCTAAATTCAGCTCTATAAACCAGGATGATCAATGTCTAGCTTATTAAAAGTGGTAGTTGTTTGTGCGCTATTTTTTAGCTCGTGGGTACACGCTAAAGAGGAATCGCCAATACTTGTTTCATGGAAAGGGGACTTTCAACAAGGTGCGTTATTGATCGGGACACTGACGTCTGCTGAGGTGGTGTCAGTTGAAACTAAAAAACGCACATTAATTATAAATGATCAACGTAGTTTTGGGTTGGGGTTGGGACGTGACTTTGATAAACAAATAGAGCTGATCTTCCATATGAAAGATGGATCTAAGGTTTCGCAAAGCTATCAGGTGAAGAAACGGGAATACAAGATTCAGAAAGTGGAAGGCGTGCCTCAAAGAACCGTTACCCCAGACCCTGAACATCTAAAGCGTATTCGTGCCGAAGCGGCCAAGGTTAAAAAGGCAAGGGCTCAATCAGGAGATATGAGCCACTACATGGAGTCGTATATTTGGCCAGCGAAGGGGCTAATCAGCGGTGTCTATGGCAGCCAGCGTTATTACAATGGTAAACCGGGGCGACCTCATTTCGGCTTGGACATTGCGGCGCCTAAAGGTACGCCAGTGACAGCTCCGGCTTCTGGTGTCGTAGTGTTGGCGGAGAACGATTTATTTTTCTCGGGCGGTACAGCAGTTGTCGATCATGGTCATGGCATTAACTCAAGCTTTTTACACATGAGTAAGTTGGATGTCAAAGTTGGGCAGGTGCTTAAGCAGGGCGATAAAATAGGTGAAGTTGGCGCCACAGGCCGAGCGACAGGCGCGCATTTGGATTGGCGTATGAATTGGTTCGATCAGCGAGTTGATCCGAGGTTACTGATGAGTACATCGGTTCCGCCTAAGCAGTAGGCGGTAATAACAGGCATAAAAAAGCCCAGTCGATGACTGGGCTTTTTAGCATTCTGGTGCCGGCACCAAGAGTCGAACTCGGGACCTACTGATTACAAGTCAGTTGCTCTACCAACTGAGCTATGCCGGCAACGGAGCGAAATAATAGCGATGCCTTTTCAGAGAGTCAACGATTTTTTGTCATAAAAATGAATAAATTTATATGATGAGAAACTCATGTTTTTGACGGAACCAGCTCACAAAATGAGCAATTAGTTTTGATCAAAATTTAGCAAAGGGTAAATTTTGTTGTTATAGTTCCATTTGTAATAACTATAAAAACAATAATTGGAACAGGTAGAAACCTGTCGGAGGATGGTCATGAACCAGCCTAGCATTAAGGAACAACCCCAGGCTCTGAATTCATCGCGTGCCTACGATGAATTGTCACTAGCAACACCAACAAACGCACCGACTACAGGTCAGGTTAAGCAATTAACCGAGCGTGTCTTTCCTCGCATTCGCATGAAAGCTGAATACCAAATTTGTATCGGTTTTGATCAAGTATTTTCCTGTTTGCCGTCAATGGATGATGCATGGTGCTCTAATGAAGAGGACTCTCGTGATGCTCAAATCCAGCAAGAGTCGGTGAGCTCGGAAGGTGACCTGTTACGTTTTTCTTCATACGAAGAGGTAATGGCCGACGTCGCATCAGATACCTCAGACGTTGCTTGTGTAGAAGTAATAGATGTCAGTGCAGGCGGCTTTTGCCTTGAAGTCGATCCTCGTGTGGCCGGTTATCCAAAAATTGGTGATGTATTAGGTGTGCGTGAGCACAATAAGGCAGATTGGAAAGTCTGTGTTATTCGTTGGTCACGACCGTCTGCGGATGGGTTGCAAGTGGGTGTTGAATTGCTTGCGCCAGCAGCGTTTAAAACTCTGTTGCGTGATCAATATACTCAAGCTGTTCTTTCACCAGCGGTATATATTACGGGAATGCCGTTGGTGGGGGTGCCGGATTCTGTGTTGCTGCCACAGAATCGCTCTATCACAAATGGTGATAAAGCATTAGTTCGTCGTTCAGGAGAAGATCTGCCGTTCCTGATGGACAAAGCAGGCTTAATTACTGGATCTGTAAAGCGGTTATTCATTTCTGCTATCACGGCCAAAGAAAGCCAGGAGCGAGTGGATATCGCAGGTTCAGACATTTGGGCCAGTTTTTAGAAAGTAGGTTAGTGCCTAGTTGATTTAAAGATTGTTAAAAGATGACTGCTGCATGAAATGCCCGTCAATTTAAACGCTGGCTCTTTAAAAGTGTTTATTTGACGGGCATTTTTGTCTTTCGCTGACTATCTTTAAACAAACCTGCTTTATAAAAATACCTGTTCCCTAGAGAGTCAGTAACAGGTTGGATTAATAATTTTAATAATAAAATTTCGGAGATAACTACTATGAGCCGTATTGCTCAAGCTCAGTTTAGATCAAGGCTGGGTAACCTCTTAATTAATAAAGGCTTAGTCACAGAACAACAACTTGCTCAAGCGGTTGACCACCAAAAGGTTTCGGGTGTCAGGCTGGGTGAAGCGTTAGTTTCCCTGGGGGTTTTGACGGATCGTCAGATCTCCAAAGCACTGAGACGTCAGAGTAGTATCCGTTTTGCTGCCACGCTAGCGACTGCCATGATGATGCCTTTCCAAGTCGTAAAAGCGGATGCTGCCCGTATCGAAAATGACGAGCCACCGGCACAGGAACTACAGAATCAACCAGGAATGGGTGGTTTGCAGCCATTGAACGAAATGGAAATGGATGGCGTGAGTGCTCAGGGCTTACGGGAAGATCTTTTAGGCTTGATAGATAACCCTGAAGATGCTGATGGCTATCAGACCATGGAAACAGTGGCCAAGATTGCTATGCCGATGCTAGCTATGATGGAAGCTGATACCTTTATTGAGGGCGTGGAATACGATGGTGCTCCAACCGCTAAAATTCACGCTGATGGATCTATCGAGCTGGCCGTACCGACTTCAATCGGTGAGGTACGCTATGAAAATCTACGAGTTGCCGGCGCACCTAAATCTCAAAGTTTTGGTGACATCACTCTGAAAAATATTGATTTCTCTGGGACGCGTTTAGTGATCCGACCAAGAACGTAAATTCTTCTGTCTCGTAGTAAAAAGGCAGCCGTTAATTGGCTGCCTTTTTATTTTTATCGATTAAGAGATTGTTGAATAAATAATTGAATATCGAATCAATTGAAGGTCAACCTTCTGATCGTTCAACCTTACTCACCAACTCTAGTGCTTTATCACACAACAAGTCATTGGTCAGGAAAAGTGTTTCCACGATTTCCTGGGTTGTTTGTTTAAGGTTACGAGCCCCATTGGCTGCTTGTTGGCAGCCAGTATAGGGTTGCTTTTCTAACAGCGAAGCGACCTGTTCAATATGTTCAGGAAGGCGATGCTGGCTCTGTTGCAACATGCGGTTGCTTGTCTGTTGATATCGATTGATGGCTTCTTTTAGAAAAGTAAATTCTCGTTTCATCATTTTAGAATCTAAATTCTCCGGTTTGTATTTTCGAATAGAGCGTTGGATCAACTTGCGTATAGGCTTTTTCTCCTGGCAATAACACCCAAAGCTTGTCGTTTACTTTTTCAGGATTAAAGGCTTCGTCTTTTAAGGTGTGCTTTTGATACTTAAACGTGCCTGTGGTTTGAAGTTGCTGTTGCTCTCTAATAAAGATTGGAACGGCATAACTTGGTAACTCTTCATTCAGATGTGGGATCAGTTTGTTCGGGTCAAAGCTGATGTCGTTATGAGGTGTAACCGCAATCATGCCTGCTCGGCCATTGGTGTCCTGAATTTCAACGCCATAGCAAACACTTTCTGACACATCCGGGTGTTCGTTGACAATGTGTTCTACTTCGGTGGTGGAGACGTTTTCGCCTTTCCAGCGGAAAGTATCTCCAACACGATCAACAAATTGTGCATGACGGTAACCCATGTTGCGCATGAGATCACCGGTGTTGAAATAGCGATCGCCTTTCTTGAACACATTTTCAAGAATACAGGATTTGGTTTTTTCAGGATCGTTATAGCCATCAAACGGTGCCTTCGGGCAGATTTCACCGATTAATAATCCAACTTCCCCTTTCTTCACCGACTGAAGATAGCCGTTTTGATCTCGAATCGGTTGGTCGGCTTCTTTGTCGTATTTAACGATGGCGTAGGGAACTGGTGAAAAGCCAACGGTGCAGTCGAAGTTAAAGATGTTGGAAAAGCCTACGTTCCCTTCACTGGACGCATAAAGCTCATAAACATGTTCGATGTTGAAGCGTTGTTTGAAGTCCTTCCAAATCCCAGGACGCAAACCGTTACCGACCATTTTGGTGACTTTATGATGCTTATCGTCAGGAGAGGTCGGCGCGTTAATCAGGTAACGACAAAGCTCGCCCACATAACCGATGGCCGTGGCGTCGTATTTTCGGCAATCAGACCAGAATTGACTGGCGCTGAACTTACGGCGAATAGCAAAAGCTGAACTGCCTGCCAGCGCAGAACCCCATAAAATGACTAAGCCGGTGGCGTGATACAGCGGTAGTGTCGAGTACAGCGTGTCGTCTTTATTCAAACGGGAGATGATGAAGCCAAACGTACCGAAGGCTTTCATCCAGCGGCCGTTTTTGAAAATCGCTGCTTTCGGTAATCCTGTGGTGCCTGAGGTGTAGATATAAAACAGCGGGTCGTCGCGTCTTACTTTTTTGGATGTGTCAGGATTATGTTTCGGTTGATCAGAGGATTCGTTAACTAAGTGGCGATAACCAGACACTTCCTTGACATCACCGTCAGGAACAAAGAAATATTGATCTTGTTCGATAGGTAGGGCGTCTTTTACGTCGTCGATGGATTGATGGAATTCGGAACCGACAATAACGCCTTTAGGTTTTACGATGCTGATGCTATGAGTAAGGACTTTATGTGTTTGTGCGGTGTTGACCATGGCGGCTGCAACACCAATTTTTGCTAGTGCGGCAATGGTGATTAATAACTCGGCGCGGTTGTCCATCATCAGAGCAATAGTGTCACCGATGTTGTAACCTTGTGATGACAAAAAGTGTGCAATCTGATTTGCGCGCTGGTTGAGTTCGCGGTAGCTGAGATTGCCTTGATCACTTTTGATCGCAATGCCATCTGGATTACGTTTTACCGCGCGTTCAATACACCAGGCTAAACCATGGTTTTTATCGGGGTTGGTATTGTTTGCTAGCACAAGCCCTTTAACTAGGTTGTTTAGGTTAGCAATAAGACCTGGAACTTTGGGTAAAATTTGTTTGAATGCAATGGTGTTTTGTACGTCTGACATGGTAATTTCCGTGAGTTGTTATAGTTATGTGTTGTTCAGCCCATCGAATGCCCTTTTGTGCTTCAGACAACTCTGAAATAAATAGAGCAGAAATCCTATCATAAGATAGTTGAATTGAACTGTTTATGTAGGACAACCATAAAACGCGTTCTTTACGATGTAAAGATTTTAAGGGTTTGTTGTCTAGTTCTACTATAAAACTGAATTTGGAAGAATCGAATGGCTGAAATGAAACCAATTGTTAGCATTACCTACTGTTGCCAATGTCAGTGGTTATTGAGAGCCGCTTGGATGGCTCAAGAACTGTTATCCACATTTGCTGATGATCTGGCAGAAGTTCGGCTGGTTCCAGGAACCGGTGGTGTTTATAGCATAGAGATAGATCAGGATTTGATCTGGGAAAGAAAGCGAGACGGTGGCTTCCCCGATGCTAAACTGATCAAGCAGAGAGTACGTGACTATGCTTGGCCTGAGAAAGAGCTTGGGCACATAGATAAGAAATAAAATCAAGATGACCTGAAAAGGATGTACAGGTTTCATCAAGGTTATAGGGTTTAAGAAAAGAGAATTAAGCCAAAAGTCCAAACACAATGAGTACTAAGGATGGTAAGTGATGGAGCAAACACAGTCCCACAGTTCGGATTTAAAAGTCTCAAAAATAGGGCAAAGATATCGCCCTAATCGTATTAAGGAATTGCAGGCGAAAACGCCATTCGACCACATCGTTATCGGTTCAGGTATTGGTGGTTTGAGTTGTGCTGCGGCGTTGGCAAAAGCGGGTCGAAGAGTATTGGTGTTGGAGCAACACTATACGGCAGGCGGTTTTACCCACAGCTATGAACGTGAAGGCTACGAATGGGATGTGGGTGTTCATTATGTTGGGCAAGTGGGTAATCCGTTAACGCCGCCAGGAATGCTGTTTGATTGGTTGTCAGAAGGCCGTTTAGAGTGGGACAGCCTTGGTGATGTCTACGATGAGTTCATCATCGATGGTGAACGTTATTGCCCACCCATTGGTCGACGTGCTTATAAAGCTTTCTTAAAGGAACGTTTTCCTGACGAAGAATCGGCAATCAATAAGTACTGTCAGTATTTATTCGGTGTCGAACGTTGGGTACCGCTGTTTTTTGGATCAAGATCGGAATTCGTCCCTGGGTTTTCCAAGATTGGCAAGTTAGCTGGTCGATTGGTTCCTTCCTACTATCTTAAAGGCACTGCTGAAGTGTTTGATCAGCTAACGGATAATGCCACGTTAAAAGCTGTGTGGTCAGCGCAGTGGGGCGACTTAGGCTTACCGCCAGGACAATCATCCTTTTTGTTACATTGTTTGATTGCATCTCACTATATTTATGGCGGCTGGTATCCGAGAGGGGGTTCCTCCGAAATCGCGCGAACTTTCTTGCCCACCATTGAAGCCGCTGGTGGGGCGGTGTTGACCTACGCCGAGGTTGCCGAGATTGTTTGTGAAAGTGATAACAGACGCCGATCACAATCACCAAGAGTGACAGGCGTCTTGATGAAGGATGGTACTTACATCGAATCGGCCTCGGTAATCAGTGGCTGTGGTTGGATGAATACCCAGTCTTTATTGAATCAGTCAGTTCGGCCGGTATTACACCAAGGCGTGAATCCTGAAAGCGTTAAAGCGTCGGCATGTCATGTGTGTCTGTACGTTGGCTTTGAATGTGCGATTGATGAACTAGGTATTATGACAGGCAACACTTGGGTGCATCATTCCACTGAGTACGACCAGGATTTGGCTGCATTCGAAGCGGATACCAATGCCGAGTTCCCTTTTGTTTATATCTCAAGTTCTGCGGCAAGAGATACCTCATGGTCATCTCGTTTTCCGGATCGGTCGGTGATGGAAGTGGTTGCCGTGGTGCCTGCCAGTGAGTTTGAAGCCTGGTCTGGCTCAAATTGGGGTAAACGTGCTGAGACCTATGAAGAGAAAAAAGAGATCTGGAGTCAGCGCTTACTCACGGTCTTGTACCAACGTTATCCGCAATTGAAAGATAAAGTGAGCTATTACGAATTGTCTACGCCATTATCGACTCAGCATTTTATGAAGTACCCTCAGGGTGAAATCTATGGTTTGGCGCATACCCCGCAACGTTATCAACAGAAAGGTTTAAAACCCAAGACAGCAATTAGCGGTTTGTTTCTGACGGGGCAGGATGCCATGACTTCAGGTGTGGTAGGCGCAGCGATGTCGGGTACGTTAACTGCGGCGGAAGTGTTGAGCGAGGTGTACAAAAATCGGGTCGCGTCTTTTATTAAGACGCCCTTTAAAGGGCCTAAACGATGGTTTTCTGAGTCGGTATTGGATCGTGTCTTCGGGGCATAGTCGTTGATTATAAATTGTGCGATTATAGGTGCCCTCAAAGAGTCAGTGTCAGCGATATCGCAGTAAGGAGTGACACCATGCCCATGACATGGGATAAGTTGTTAACCAGGGAACGTTTAGGAAAGGCCGCACCAACCGAAGCCGAGTTGGCCAGAACGCCTTTCCACAAAGACCATGATCGGGTTGTGTTTTCCGGTGCTTTTCGTCGTTTGGGTAAAAAGACACAAGTACATCCGGTGGATGAAAACGATCATGTTCACACGCGACTTACTCACAGCTTAGAAGTGGGGTGTGTCGGGCGAAGCCTGGGGACGCGTGTGGGAGAGTACCTGAGTGATGTCACGCCGGATTGGGTTAGCCCCGAAGACATTGGTGTAATCGTTCAGGCGGCGTGTTTGGCTCATGACATTGGTAATCCACCGTTTGGCCACAGTGGCGAAGATGCAATTCGTCATTTCTTCCATGAAGCCAATGACAAAGGCATGTTGGAAGGGCTCACTGCGGCAGAAAAGAATGATTTGCTTAATTTCGAAGGCAACGCTCAAGGGTTGCGGATTCTTACCCAGCTGGAATATCACCTGTTTGATGGAGGCATGCGTTTAACCTACGCCACTTTAGGGGCGTATCTTAAGTATCCCTGGACGTCGCTGTCTCTGACGTCAAACCCTGCCAATAAAGGCAAATACGGTTGCAATCAGTCGGAACTGGCGATCATGGAAACCATTGCTGAAAAGCTCGGTTTATTGCAACTCAGTGATAAGACCTGGTGCCGTCATCCATTGGTGTATCTAATGGAGGCTGCAGATGATATTTGTTACGCCTTGCTGGATCTTGAAGACGGTTTGGAAATGAATATCCTGCCGTATGACGAAGTGGAAGCCATTATGTTTGAATTGCTTCAAGGTGATATTCCTGAGACCTATTGGCGCATTAACGATACTGGTACGGGTCGTCGTAAGCTGTCGATGTTACGTGGTAAAGCCATTGATCATCTGGTCACCGCCACGGCCCGTACCTTTATGGAGAAGCAAGACGACATTTTAAATGGTCGCCTGCAAGGGGATTTGGTCGAGCACCTTCCTGAACGTGCCCGCAAGTGTGTGCTCACCGCAAAGAACATGGCGCGAGAACGTATCTTTAACAGTCGCAACAAAACCTTATTGGAAGTCGGTGCCTATTCGGTTTTGGAAGAGTTGTTGTCCGCTTTCTGCAGTGCGGTTCATCAATTTCATCAGGGCGAAGGGCTGAACTACAAGAATCAACGTGTGATTGACTTGATGGAATATCGTGCCCCTCAGAAAGACTGGAGTTTGTACGAGTGCTATATGCGAGTGATCGACTTCATCGCGGGCATGACGGATCGCTATGCGATTACAATGGCACAACAAATTTCTGGTCGACCACTAGGTTAATGTTTTGAAGATATTGTAAACTCTTGCTCTTGGAATACTTGTTCAGAGATTCCCTAAATCAGATGATTTGATTCTGAGAGTACATTTAGCAAGGATGCGTAATATGCCAAGGACGTTGAAAGTTGCGGTCATAGGGGCAGGAGCTTCGGGAGTTGCGACAGCTTACTATCTCAAGCAAGCGGGCTACTCCCACATCACGCTTTTTGAAAAGAGCGACCGGATTGGTGGTAAGTGTCTGACCGTTAAGCACGGAAACCATGAGTTTGATCTAGGGGCGAATTACATCACGCCTTACTATCATGAAGTGCTTCGTATCGCCAAAGAGCTGGATCTTAAAACGCAACCTGCACCTCAGCGTAAGTCCTTCGATCTCACCACCGGAAACTTTCTCAATACTTTAAGAACCACCTTGATGGGCAAGTCATTCCTGAAATTTGGTGCGGCTTCCGCCAAATATCTTTACCTTGCCTTCAAATATCGTAAGCAAATCGATCAACCGGGATTTACCGCGTTAGAAGCCTGCCCTGAATTGTGTCACCCCTTTGGCAAGTGGCTGGACATCAATGGTATGTCGATTCTTCGCCAGTTGTTTCTAATTCCGGTGACAATTTTTGGCTATGGTGCTCTAGACGATGTACCGACGCCTTATGTCTTGAAATACATGGACGCCAAAAATTTCTTGTTGTTAGCGCGCGTTGGCGCAGGCTTGTCTAAAGAATGGCCCAGACATTTCCTTGATGGCTATCAAGGCTTTCTAGAAGCCATCACGCGCAGTGAGCAGTTGGATGTTCGATTGGATACACACATTGTATCGATTAAACGCACACCGAATGTGGTGATAGGGCTGGCCGATGGCACTTTGCATGAGTTCGACCGCATTGTATTTGCGTGTCCTCTGGATAAAGTGCTGCCGATTATTTCTGATGCTTCTCAGCAGGAAAAAGACCTGCTTCAGCGGATTAAATACCGCAACTATTATGTTTCAGCGTGCGATGTGGAAGGTATGTTGGACATTACCACCGATGAAATTCAACTGCCTCCGGCCAAGCCGTTGCCTGCCCTTGGTCATCCATGGGGTATCGTTAAGTTTTGGAAAAACTCCGACATTAATCTCTTTTTCACTGTCGGTGATGGCGAAGATAAAGACAAGTCACTGAAAAGCAGTGACACACCGGCGATTTCTTCCCGCGTGGTGGAAGCCAATATTCGCGCGGATGTGAAACGTATGGGCGGAGAGTTCAAATCCATGGTTGATCAGCAATTGTGGACGACCTTTTTCCCTCACGTGGAAGCGGCAGACTTTATTGATGGTTATTACCAGCAGTTGGAACTCCAACAAGGAAAGTTAAACAGCTATTACGTAGGTGCCATTATGGCGCTGGAGTTAGTCGAGCCAATTTTTAATTACAGTAAGCAGCTGGTTGAACAGCACTTTAACCCCCAGACCGAAGTTCAAGGATGACACTATGTCGAAACTCAGACGCGTATTAGTTGTTGGGGCGGGCGCTGCAGGCTTGTCGGCGGCGTGGTATCTCAAACAGAAAGGCTATCAATATGTGGATGTGATTGAGTCATCCGATCGCGTTGGTGGCAAATGTAAAACGCTTAAACACGAAGGTAAGCCCTATGAAATGGGCGCTTTTACGGTTACGCCGGGTTATCGCAATGTCTTAAAACTGGCGAAGACGTTTGGGGTAGCGTTGGAACGTCAGCCGCCGAGACATGCTTTTTCGATGCGTCGAAAGCAAGTGATGTCGATTAAAGAGGCGATGCTAAAAGATTTCACCTTTTTGACCTTGTTTACTTCGGTGCTTCGTTATTATTGGAAATTGTTTCGATATCGAAATGCTCTGTCAAAAGCAGGGTTAGCGGCGGATAAGCCTTCCAAAGCCTACGATGAGTTGGCACAACCATTTCAGAAATGGTTGGTAGATAACAAGATGTTAGGCTTACAAGGCTTGTTCCGTATCACGGTCACTGATATGGGCTATGGTCGTTTTTCGGAAATTCCTGCCTTATATGTCCTCAAATATCTGAACTTTTGGAACTTTACGACCTTGCTGTTGTACGGTGCGGGCATTGGAAAAGGCATGCCTAAGCGCTTTGTGCATGGTTTTGAATCTTTATGGCAGTCCGTTGCAACCTCTCTGAATGTCAGTTTGAAGACCGATATTTTATCGATTACCCGAGGTGAGCAGATTAAGGTTGAGATGCTATGTCATGGCGCGACAGCAAAGCATAACAAACAAGAGAGCAGACTCTACGATGCTATAATCATTGCGTGTCCACCGGATCGTTTGGCTGAGGTTATGGATTTTGACGGTACCGAAAAGACGCTGATCAACAAATTTAAATACAGTCCTTATGTTGTGAATCTCTTTGAAGTGTCCGGTATGCCAAATGAAGTCATTGGTGCGATTAACGAAGAGAAAGTAGGCGACCCAAAAGAGATCATGCGGCCTTGGGCGTCGGCCAATGGCGCGGTCGCTTACAGTGTCCAGAAGAACGATCTGTCGGATGACGACATCATCAAGCAGGCAAGCCAATCCATCAAAACCTTATATCGTCATTACCCTGCAAAAGTCGGTGAGCATATTCACATGCAGAAATGGCGTTATTTTCCTCATGTAAGTTCGGAAGACATTGGTAAAGGGCAGTTCTACTTCAAGTTGGAGCAGTTACAAGGTAAGAAAAATACCTTCTATACCGGAAGTTATATGTCTTTTGAAACAGTAGAGCTAGCTGTCAGCTATTCTAAGCAGTTAGTTAGTAAATTCTTTTAGTGGCGTAACACATTACATACAGGCAGCTATTGGCTATGCAATCATCTGAACGTGCGACATTAGAAGGTTCTTCGATGGAACGCACATCTAAGAACAGCGCCCCTATGGAAAGAAATCCTTTCGCTGTCTCCAGAAAAAAGGGCCTTAAATCGTTAAAGCGGCATGCCCTGACCCGTTTATTGGGGATGGCGATGTGTACCGGCACGGGTGTTGCGTTCCTTTACTATGAATTGCAGCAGCCTCTCTGGGCTTGGTTGATTTGGGGATATTCGGTACTGATTCATACCCCGCTGTGGTACTTCATTTGTCGTAAGTCGAAAGACATTTTACGTGCCGAACAACGGGTGATGATCTTCGATTTCTTCATCTTTGGCCACTTTATGGCCATGGTGCATTTTCAGCCCTGGGTAGTGTTTGCACTTTGCATGGTGACGACGGTAAACACCCTGACCGGTGCAGGTGTGCGTATGGTGTTGACCTCGGTGCCCAGTATTCTTGCCGGTGCGCTACTGACGGTGCTGGTGAATGGAATGTACTTCCAGGCCGAGTCTTCATTAGTGATTATGGTGTTGTGCATTATCGGCGTGACCTTTTATACCGGTTACACCGCCTTTGTTGCCGGTAAATCCATGCGTGACCTGCGTACCAGTCGACATCAGATTCAAGAACAAGCCAGTGCTCTTAAGATGTCCAATGAATGTCTGGAGCAAAGCATTCAGGATCTCAAACAAACCAGCTTTGCTTTAGCGCAATCCGAACAAGAACGCATTGCGGCGGAGGTTCGAGAGAAAACCAAAGCGGCGTTTTTGGCCAATATGAGTCACGAATTAAGAACCCCGATGAATGGCGTCATGGGGATGTTGTGTTTGCTGAAAGGGACAGAGCTGGACGATGAACAGCAAAACTATGTGGTGACGGCTGATAATTCAGCAAATACGTTATTGTTGCTCTTGGATGATATTCTCGATTACGCCAAGTTAGAAACCAGCAATATAGGCCTGGATGTCGATGTCTTTGAGATCGAAGAGTTGGTCGAAGAAGTGCTTCAGATCTACGGTGAAGAGTCGCTCGCTAAGAACGTTGATCTGGTGTACTGGCATGATTACGGCATTCATTATGCGTTAAAAGGTGACCCGAACCGGCTTAAGCAGGTCTTTACCAACCTGATCGGAAATGCCATCAAGTATACCCCGAAAGGGCACATTATTATCCGCTCGCGCATTGTCGGTGAAGACCCGGAAAGTTACCGTATCCGTTTTGAAGTTGAAGACACCGGCATCGGGATTCCTGGTAATAAGCAAAATCAAGTTTTCGACGCTTTCTATCAGGTCGATCAGTCCAACACCCGCAGCTACAGCGGTGCTGGTTTGGGGTTGGCTTTGTGTCGTCAGATTTTACGTCATATGGATGGCATCATTGGTGTTGAGTCAGAAGATGGGCGTGGCAGTACCTTCTGGTTCGAAGTGCCTCTGGAAAAGAACCCTGAGCGTATCTACCAAATCAAGCCCAATTTCGATGGTATTTTGTTAGTGGTTGATCCGAATGTGATCAGCCGAGACAACCTGCGTCACCGTGCCAAAGCCTTGAGTTGTGATGTCATTGCGGTGTCTAAATGGCAAGAAGCGGAGGCCTTGCTGGAGCGAGAGCACAACGATGTCATTCTGCTGGTGGATGTGGACATTACCACGAATGATGATTTTCGGTTGTGGCGCACAGCAGGTGGCCGAACAGAATTAAGCTGGGCATTGATGGGATGTGCCAGTACGCGTTATGGCTTACCTGGATGGTTAAAAGGAATGTCGCCTCAGTTTATCGGTAAGCCAATACGGCAAAAAGAATTGGCTCAATATCTGGTGATGCAGAAGCCCATGAAGGTACAGGTTACCGGGATTGCAGCGGGCAAGATTGATGAGAATTTCAAACCGATTCAAGATTTGAGTCAGCTGTTGCCGAGAGATTTGCTAAACAATGGCCGTCTTGGGCCGTCCTTTGGTCATGGTATGCAGGTGTTGGTGGTTGAAGACAATAAAGTAAATCAACGTG
This sequence comes from Litoribrevibacter euphylliae, assembly GCF_042646085.1. Classification (NCBI taxonomy): domain Bacteria; kingdom Pseudomonadati; phylum Pseudomonadota; class Gammaproteobacteria; order Oceanospirillales; family Oceanospirillaceae; genus Litoribrevibacter; species Litoribrevibacter euphylliae. Next base: position 105,814 of record NZ_JBHRSZ010000006.1, read on the forward strand.
TGGCGGTGGCCAGACTGCAGAAAATGGGATTCTTGGTTGATGTTGCCGACCATGGTGAACAAGCGTTGAATATGGTGACCACTTGTCATTACGACTTAGTCTTTATGGATTGTCAGATGCCGGTGATGGATGGTTTTGAAGCCACCAGACGCATTCGGGCATTAGAGAAAAATGGCCGCATCACCTCGGCTCCAATCATTGCAATGACGGCTCATGTGATGAACGAAGATAAAGCCAAGTGTTTTGATGCCGGGATGAATGATTTCCTTCGAAAGCCTGTGACGCAAGATCATTTAGAAAAGACCATGAAGAAGTGGTTGGCTCAGAAGAGTGTCGAAGAAACCAAACTGGATGTTTGACCTCTTCTCATAATCTCTTATGTCTGAGGGTTCTTCGTTCTTAAAGTTTTGAATGTAGAGCTTAAGGTTATTGCTGGTTTGGTGGTTCGAAGCCATCGAACCAGTGTTCGATCATCGTCTGTTGAGCGTCCAGCAGTTCAGTAAATAATGCTTCTTGTTGAACGTCTGATTCTGTATGCCCTTCCAACTTATTCAACCCATGATAGATGGCTTCAAGCGTTGATAAATGCTGATCGGAAGGTGATTTTCGATGCCGATATTGATTTTCCCGTCCTTCAATATTAAGTTTCGGCAGGCTCTGTAATTGAGGGTGTGATAGGTAAATCTTATTCGCTTTTTTCCAGGTGCCGTCAATGGCGATTAACGCGATGGGTTTACGTTCGGATACATCATTTTCGTCAGAGGCCATATTTTCTGAAGCCTGTAGGCTGGGATCGGATGGCCATAAAAGTAGCGGTCGATATTTTGAGGTGATCTCTCGCACTGTCTTGTCGAAGGCTTTGCCTGAAATTAGAGTGCAGTTAGACAAACAAAGCTGCGCCAGTTTTGCTGTTCCTTTTGGGTGTAATCGTTCCTTGCTGTGTTGCAGTATAAAAACCGGCGTTCTATGTTGAACGTTTCGGACGAACGAGCATAAACAGCGGGACTTGGGTCTAAGACAGGTAGGGCAATAATTGGACATGGTAAATCAACGTCTGGCTCGTAGGGTTGTTGATAACTCGTTAGTAGAGCATAAAAGAAGTGCATATAAAGAGCTGTGGAGAGTCATTGAGTCATGATTGAACATACCTATCAAGTCGTCTCTGTCAGTTTTTTAGATCGGCAACGATTGGTGTCATTTTACAAAAGCAATCGTGAGAAGATCAAAATTCATAAGTCAGATCTCTGCTATGTATTGGAAGGGAAGGGTTTGGAAGAAACGGGTTTGGACGATACCGTTTTTGAAAATACCGAGCGTCACCAAATACGAGCGGCGGTGAAATTTACCAAGTTGCCAGATGGCAGCTGGTTATTAAGAAATATGCTGGTGGCCCAGGCTCATCGTCAGCAAGGCTTAGGGCATCGCTTGTTGACGGGGTTGGCTGAGCAAATGTCGGTGTTGGCGAAACAAGACGGAATAACCGAGTCTCGGCTCTATTGTTTTCCGTGGTCTAATCTGACCGACTTTTATTGCCAGCATGGCTTCTGCGAACATCGTATTGATGACTCGACCTCTACGGCGGCTAATTTAACTTCAACATTGTCTGCTGAATTGAGTCTTTCAAGCGAAGTGATTGCGCGTTTTAAGGCGTATCGAAAACGCGGCTTAGACATACGTTTCTGCTATTGGGGGCGTTCCTGAGATAGTCATAGGGTGTTACTGATCGGTGGAGTAATAATTAGGTTGTGTGTTCTAGAAATTTTCCATAACGTGCCCATCAATAGCGAATCATAAAGCGAGAAGAAGTTATGAAAATGAATACTAAGGTACTTGCAGATACTGCTTTGAACCAGGTTGATAACATTGGTTTTTATTTGTCCGTATATGGCGTAACTGACAAAGTTAATCGTCATAACCTAATGGCGGGCGTTTTTGATTCTATGCAGCGTTATAACGGTGAGAAAGAAAGCCTTCAAGTGCGTATTAACACCGCGCGTGTACGTGTTGAAAGCGGTGTAGAGACAATCAAGCAATTGAATCTGACGAAGCCTGAAGGGATTCAAAACCTAACTTCTCTTGTCACTGACCAAGTGGATCAAGCGGGCAAGAAAGCAGAAAATCTTGCGGGTAAATATGTGCCAGCGGCTAAGCCTCTTGTATCTAAGCTTAACCAGTTGCGCGCGCGTTTCGTATAATCCGTACATTTTGGTTTGTCAGATGTTGGTTTTTGATTAATTTAACTTTCAAAAAGTTACTTTTGAATTAATTCGCCAACAACTAGAATTGAAGAAGGCCTTCCTGGTTTCGGGAAGGCCTTTTTTGTTGTTTAAAAAAACTATTATCGTATTCATCCAACTCTGTAGACGCAAAGAGTGCCTCGATATGCCAACCTCTAAATCCAGTCTTTTTCATCTGTCCTTGGTTCTTATGGCTTTCTTAACCTGGGGGATAACGCCCTTGTACTTTAAGTGGTTGGGTGAAGTACCTGCGATTGAAGTGGTGGTGCATCGGGTTATCTGGTCGTCTATCGTGCTTTGGTGTTTGCTGTGGTTTTCAGGGTTATGGTCAACCTTCATCAGTTTATGGAAAGACGGAGCAGTTCGTCGACGTTTATTTGTTACCAGTGTCTTGATCACGGGAAATTGGTTGATCTTTGTGTATGCGGTGCTGACCAATCAAACGGTGGAGGCCAGTCTCGGCTATTACATTAACCCGTTAGTGAGCATTGCTTTGGGCGGTTTGTTTTTAGGGGAAAAACTGTCGAAAGTGCAATGGGCGGCAGTGACTATGGCGATGGCGGGCGTTCTTGCTGAGTTGTGGACGGTGGGTGAACTTTCCTGGATTGCCTGTTCTTTGGCCATCAGTTTTGCTCTCTACGGTCTGGCTCGTAAGAAATTGTCAATCGATCCTACGGCCGCTTTGGCAGCCGAAACCACCTGGATGTTGCCGGTTGCGTTGGTGGTGATGGTCTATGGCAGCACTCAAATGGACTTTGTGTTCTTTAGTCATGCCTCTGAGTTCATGCTTCCATTGATGTTGGCGGGCATTGTGACGGTTATTCCATTGCTGCTTTATGTGTCTGGTTTGCCGGGCGTGAGTTTAACTGCCGCCGGGTTTGCGCAATACATCGCGCCATCGATGGTGTTTGTGTTGGCGATTGTGTGGTTCGGGGAAGAGGTGCCAGATCAGCGTTATTATACTTTCGGGCTGATTTGGTTGGCGCTGATCGTAGTAACGATTGAGGGGATGTTGAAGTATAAGAAGACCTCCCGAAAAGCATCATAGCTCATTGGGAGGTTGATAGGATGAGTGATCAGTTATAGATCGAATTAAGCTCATCACAGATTAAACGCAAGCCTTCTTTAACGTGCTCTGGGGATTGTGAATAGTTAATTCGTAAGCATTCGTCTTTGTGAGCCCAGTCTTCATCTTCCATGCCTGGGAAGAAGTAATGTCCTGGCACTACGATTAAGCCTTTTTCTTTTAAACGCTCATACAAGGTTTGTGAACTGATCGGTAAGTCTTTACACCACAGCCACAAGAACATAGCGCCTTCAGGCTTATGTACTCTTACAGGCAGCCCTGAGAGACCTTGCTCTAACTGTTGAATCGCTAAATTACAGCGTTCCTGATAAAAGGGCTTAACCACCTCTCGGCTCAATTTCAAAATGTCGCCAGAGCTGATCAAAGGCAAGGCTAAGCGAGCGCCAATACTGTTGGTGGCAAGGCTTAAAATCGCATTAACGTTGCTGATGGCGTCAATGATTTCCGGCTTGGCAATCACGATTCCGGTACGGGCTGCGGGTAGTCCAAACTTGGACAGGCTCAGACAAAGAATCACATTGTCATTCCAGAACGGGGTCGCGTCGCTGAAAATGATGTCTGGGAACGGTGTTCCATAGGCGCCATCAATGATCAGAGGAATGTTGTGTGCTTTCGCCAGTGCATCTAGGCGCTCTACTTCTTCATCCGTCACCACATTGCCTGTTGGGTTAGTGGGGCGCGAGACACAAATGGCTGCGGTGTTGTCGGTCACTGACAGCGCATCAAAGTCGACGCGATATTTAAACTGTCGTTCGCCGATCAATTCGATCTCCGGTTTGCAGGCTTTGAAATAGCCTTTGCTTAAGCCTGCGTCGGCATAGCCTATGTACTCTGGTGCCATCGGGAAGAGCACGTGCTTGTGTTCGCCGTTGTCGTATTCACCGGCCAACAAGTTAAACAGCATGAAGAAGGCGGATTGGCTGCCATTGGTAAGGGCAATGTTGTTTTCACTCAGTGGCCAGCCAAATTCTTTGCTTAATAGTTCAGCCAAGGCCTGGCGAAATGCTTTCTCGCCTTGTGGGGTGTCATATACACCAATCAATTGCTGAAGTTCATGAGTATCGTTTGAAATATCCACCAAGCGTTGGCGAACGATGTCTTCAATTTCAGGAATGTGGGCCGGGTTGCCACCGCCCATCATGATGATGTCTTTTGCATCAGGGTTCGCAAGGGCATTACCTAAATCTTCCATTAGATTCAGGATGCCGGACTCGCTTGTAAACTTTTTGCCGAAGGCGGAGAAACTCATAGTAATAGCCTTGAGACTTAATAACGAAATTCGAAAAATAACACGCTCTTTTAAGAGGGTGTTATGGATAGGTTCCTTAGAACGGATGTGTATGAATAAAGTTTAACACTCTGGTTAGTATTTGAGGAACCTCCGAACAGGGAATGCACCAACGTATAGCAGAGAAATTTTGGTGTGAGGGTGCGAAATAAACTCTGTGTTTCAATGCACAAATGTGGGGCTGTGATACTCTTCGATGTGTAAAATATGCACAAATAACCGAAGTGATTGTTTCTAACAGCGGTTAAGTCCAAAAAAGAATGGAAAATGTCTAAAATATCCTATTGACTTTCATAACTATATGAAAGATATACACTTTATTTCATTGGTTAAAAAATAACCAATCTGGGGTGTTCGTATGATTTATGACGCTTTGAGGGCATTTTGATAACATAATCCACAAAGTTATCCACAGAATATGTGGAAAACAGGCGCTAGCCCTTATACTTCCAGAGAGTGAATAAAATTGACTTCTACATCGTCAATAATTTAACAGAAATCGCGATCACAACTGTCATAAAAATGGGCTTAATAAACTGCGCGCCTTTCGAAATCGCAAGATGGGCACCAAGCCATGCGCCGACAAGTAACAACAGGCCCATTAACAATCCGATCAGCCAATTTACCTGACCTAAGATGGCAAAGGTAATCAGGGACGTAATGTTACTGACAAAGTTCATTGCCCTGGCAATGCCTGACGATTGTACCAGTGATTGCTTGTACATCATCAAGTTAGATACTACCCAAAATGATCCTGTGCCTGGTCCGGCGATGCCGTCATAAAAGCCAATGCTACTGCCTTGGGTGAACTGTGCCCAGGGTGGTCTCGGGTGGGGGCTTCTGTCCTGGTCTAAATTGCTGTAATTCTGAAACAGCATGTACAAAGCCACACAGATGATCAGCGCAGGCAATACTTGGTTGAGAATGTCCATGCTGATCAAGGTTGCACAGAAGGTGCCGATGATAGCGCCTATGAGCGTGGCTAAGGTTAATAGCCACCAATCTTTGGGGTTGAATATGCCTTTGCGGATAAACACCACAGTGGCGGTAAATGAACCAAAGGTGGCACTGAGTTTGTTGGTTCCCAAGGCCAAGTGAGGGGGCAGCCCGGACATCAGCAGCGCAGGAATAGTGATCAGGCCGCCACCGCCAGCAATGGCATCGACAAAGCCGGCGCTGAACGCAGCAATCAACAAAAGCAGGCAGAAATACCAAGGGGGCAGAGACGCTGCCAAATCAGACAAGAGTTCAAACAAAAGTGCGTACCTTACGACAAGAACGGTTCAGAGGTTTGAACGCACTTTAACAGATTTAAGCGATACGCTAGAGCGAGAATTTCAATTTCCTGACCTTTAGGGCAAGAATAACCCCTAAAAGCGCCGCAAACAGCACACTCAATAAGGTGAGCGGGTTACGGATGGCCATGGCGGTAAGTTCCAGTAAGGAACGTGTTGTCTCTAGAGTGCGAGGGTGGTGTTTCATCCAAGCCACTAACTGAGGAGAGTAGTGATAATAAGCTGAGATTAAATGGTCGCCGCCCGGCAGCACGGTTAATACATGATCTCGGAAGTAGCGTAGGGTCTGTAAATCCTGATGTTCTGAGCTGTAGACAGCCGAGGCGATGAAACAGCGACTGTCACTACTGCTGCTTGATTCAGTTGAGTTATTGGTTGAGGTAGAAGCGATACGAGCAACGATTTCACCGTTTACTTGATTATCCAGATCAAACTCACTGCCATCTTCAATCAACACACTGGCTGTGCTGGAAGACACTTGTGTATTACTGGTTTGCGCTGAGTTTTGCCATTGATTATTCGTGTCGGCGATATAGATGTCGTCCAGTTGACCGTCTGACCCGTTGGCTAATGAAATGGTGATTTCACTGGTTTCTGCTGCGGTGATTGGCAGGTTGGAAATCAATATCTGTTGCACTAACTGGACTGACACGTTATCGAGCGTTTCGAAGTTACTTTTATCCAACGCTTGAATTGCGCTTAACGTGCCGGAGGACGAGCTGACGGTCAGTGTTAGACTCTGCTGGTCGGTTAACTGCATGCTTCCCGCAGATGCACTGGTGACAGTCATGGAGAAGGTTCGGCTGTCTATTTGATTGCTGCCAGAGGGCTGGAAGTTTATTACAAAGTCATAATTTCCTTGAGCGGATGCGGTGCCGCTGAGCAAGCCAGATGAGGAAAGAGACAAGCCAGTGGGTAGGCTTCCATCGGCCAAGGAATACACGCCGCTGGAGGTGGCGGTCAGTTGCAACGACACTACACTGTTGACGCCAATATTGGGCAGCCCTTCGGTTAACCAGAAACTACTGTCATCGTCAGGTGAGGTAATCAAGGTACTGCTGTAAGTTGAGTATTCAGTGGCCTCTGCATTCGTCGATGGATCTATGTAGTCATAGCTCCCCCGCAAGCGATAATAATAACGTTGCTCTGTTCCTATGCTGTCTTGATAGACGCTGTTCGGTGCTGCGACGGTGGCGATTTCTTGGAACACCTGACCGGGAACACCGCGTTCAATGCTGATGACATCGGCATTTTGTGGCGTGTTCCAGGATAGGGTAATGGACTCACCGGAACGCTCGAAAGAAACATCGGTCGGTGCAGCAATGGTGCGTTTAATAAAGATCTGATTGGATTGTTCCGAGCCACGAAAGAGTGTAAATAATCCTGACTTACTGGTGGCAGGCAGCGACAGTTGAATGTGGCTGGCGTCTTGCGCTTCAAAGGAGGTAATGTCGGTCGAAGCCTGACCGCCTGTCAGCACTTCGGTATAACGAACCAAATCGACGTTCGATAAATCATAGCCATGCAGCTGATAACTCCCCGAGTTGGGTTGTGCCCGGAACAAAGTCAGTGGCGTACTGTTGATCGCCGATAACGCATCATACGCATTCACCACCCCTGGGGTGATTACTTGCCACTCTAGGGCTTCTGCTAACCGGGCTGAACTGAGCAGCCGCGCTTTGGTTTCGAGGTCATTCTGATTAGTGCCTTCGGACATTAATAGCGCCGCAATGCCAGAAACAATCGGGGCTGCCATCGAGGTGCCGGTTGAGCTGGCATATTGTGCATCTTTCCAGGTGCTAAAGAGATTAACACCGGGCGCGCCCACATCGACGGTACTTAGACCGTAGTTACTTTTTCGATACAGCGAATCGGTCAAATCCACATTTGCGATAGACATCAGGTTGTCGTGAGAGGTACGGAAGTTAGCCGGATAGACGGGTGTTTGATCGTTATCCGATTCAAAGTTACCAGCCGCGGCTATCATCAGAATGCCGTTCTGTTCAGCTTGTTCTGTCGCTGATTCCAAAGCGCTGCTGTAATTGCTGATGGTCAATGACGTATTGATGATGTCTGCACCATTGTTGACAGCGTAATTAATGCCAGCAGCGACATCGCTGGTGGAGCCCGACCCGGTATCGCCTAGACTTTTAATTATCATGAGTTTGGCGTCCCAACACACGCCGGTAACGCCAATCTGATTGTTGCCTTCGGCCGCTAATAAACCGGCCACATGACTGCCATGACCAAAGTTATCTTCAATTTCCCCAGCTGCACAATCGGTGCGAACACACGCCCCATTGATATCGTCAATATAACCGTTGTTATCATCATCAATGCCGTTACCGGCAATTTCATTGGGGTTGACCCAGAGATTATTGGCCAGATCCGGGTGGTCTTGATCGGCACCGGTATCCACAATCGCTACCACCACAGAGCGGCAATCGGTGCGAATGTCCCAGGCTTCTTCGCTGTTAATCTGTTGATGATGTGATGTGTTCGCAGAAGAATCAGTAAAGACGGCATCATTAGGCGTTAAGTTGAGTTTAGCTGGGTAGTTTCGCTCCGCACTCATAATGGTGGGGTGCTGCCGTGCCGCAAGCAGTAATTTTTCGACAGAGACACCTTTAGGTGCAACTAGTGTTCCTTGCCATACCGCTGATTGATCTGAGACGGTAGAGTTAGTTGTGTTGTGGGTGTGATCTTTGACCTTCAATATTTGAATAGGAGAGATTCTGTGATCTTCAACAATGATCACCACTTGAGTTGGATCTTCGTTGAAAAGCGCAACGATTGAAGGTTCGGATGATGCGTTTGTGTTCATCGAGGTGAACAATAACATCATGGTCAGCATCAGTAAGACGTTGCAATCACGACTGGGGACTTGGTTGTGTAAATTTGCTTGCCTGAATATGCCAAGATGCTTGGAGAAACCGAGGATCATGAATAGAAAGTCCGTATTCTTCAATTGCATACCATCCGTTATCTGAACTTGTAGGGGGTATCTTTAACCATAGTTCACTGGCTTTGTTTTGGTGTGAGCTGAGTGTTTCACTAACTTGAACAAGCTGTTCTGAGGATGTTGCTATCGAGCGTTGTTCAGAGGCACCCGAAGAGGGTGCCTCTGAAATGCCGTCAAAGGTTAGTTTTGAACCGTGACATCGGTGGATGACAATAAGTCAGAGAAAGAGAAACTGAGCTGGCCTGCGGTCATAGTGAATGTATGTAAGCAGTATTCACCGGTACCGGTTTCTTCGAAGCCAGCAGGAACTGTTTCATATTTATCTGTGGTGTCATTGGCCACGTTATCTAGATCTTCACACACTTCCATTTGATTGATCTCGTCCCAGTCACAGATCATATTTTCATAGACGCCGGTCTCGAATTGCGTGATTTCTCCGTCACCATTGAGATCCTCACCTATAACTGTGTCCCCAATACCATCGTTATTGGTATCTTCTAAGAAGTAGCTGTGGTTCCAGGTGCCACCAATCCAGGCTTCCTCGGTATCGTCCCAAATGAACTTGGTGAAGACGCCGGAAAAATTATCCGTCAAGGTACTGCAGTTGGTACCATTATCGGTGGCTGCGGGTGCTGCGATCAATCCTGCGGCAACAGCGGCTTGAGACGCCATAATGGTATCCATCGGATCGGAACCTAGCAGGTCTGGTGTGATGTTATCTGGTACCGTTGGCACAGTACCTGCCACATGCTCTTCATCAAATTGAATTAAGAACTCAATCAGTGTGCCTGTGATGGTAGTGCCACCAGTAATGGTTGGGCCATCTACTTGATCCAAACGGTTGTCATCGTCAGGGAAGGTGGTGCTGCCTGTTTCGGTTTCAAAGTCGAGGAATACGGCTTCTTCGGAGCCTTCTGGTGTTTGAATTTCTTCTGCATGAACGTGTGCAAAGTTCTGACCGTCGCCCCAGTCGAGGGTGACGGTGCCATTAGCTACCGTAATGGTTGGGTCGGCAAGTTGGAAAGGCACCGTTGCCAAGCCGCCTTCCACACCAAAGTCTGGGCCGTCCGGAGACCACTCTTCGTATTCGGCAACCAACTCACCAAGATTCAGTATGTTGGTGTTGCCAACGGTAGGTTGATAGCCTTGCAGTAAGGTGGATGGACTCATGAAACGTTCAATACAGACTTCTGTCGTTTCAGTCGGTGTTTCTGTGGGGGGCTCTTCGCTACCATCTCCTGGAGACATTGGTCCATCAAAGAAGCAATCATTTTCTTCTCCATCAAACTCATCCCACCACCAAACAACGGTTTCGCCGGTGCCGCCGTCCGATTGTCTTAGAACTGGCATGTGGTTGGACTCGCCCATCCAATAATCGAGGATTTCCATGGCTATTTCTTCCAGATCACCTTCTGAATCCACCGGGAAGTCATCAAAGGCTGCGGTAGCACCTTCATCGCCTTCGCCATCAAAGAGAGATTTAGTTTCTTCGATAAAGGTTGGCATTCCAACGAGGTGCATACCTATGATGGGCTGATCGGTTAACTCCATTAAATCCGCCAGCGTCTGAGTGCCTTCGACTTCCGGGTCGAGATCAATGTCTTCGTCATTTTCATCCTGAAGCACATTGTTGAGCAGTTGTAGCGTGATCGGAGTACCCGCCGTCCATGTGGCATGGATCAGATTGAGTTCGATACTGTGTTCTCCCTCCGTTAAGGTCACAAAGGAGGAGGTCGATGAAATCGGTGGTGTTTCAAAATCTGGAGTAGAGGTGTCAAATTGGTGGGCTTCAACACGGTATTTACCTGGAACCAGATCAAGAGACACCGAAGGAGAACCCGCGGTAAGTAATGCCGGATCACCTAGGGATGGGGCATCTTCAGGCAAGCACTCCCAATCGAAGGAGACGGTGCTTTCTTTTAGGCACTGAGCGGATAACTGAACGACTTCGATGGCCTCTTCAATGCTGCCTGCTTCCGATGGATAGAAGGCAACGGTAATGGCTTCAGCGTTCCCATCAATGGCCGCTGCTTGTGCTGACTCGGGAAAGGAGGCTGAGATATTGACACTGGCCGTTTCCGCGATGCCTTCAGTGGCTGATCCTGCAGATGAACTGATTGGGTCAGATCCTGAGCCTGAACCACCGCCGCAGCCCGTAACCAGCCAAGCGGATGCGATGCATGAAGCAAGTAATTTGATTTTCATGGTTTTTCTCCTTTAAGACGCCGCCTTGCGGCGTCTATAAAAATTGGCAAACGTTTTCTGTGTTAAGGGTTATTGAACGATCACTGTGGTCTCACTTGGTGTGGTGAAGACGCCTATGGTGACAGTGGCTTCTGATGACTTGGTTGCGTCACCACCTTCTGGACCATCGCTGACCGTGACCACGGCGGAGTAGCTGCCTTGAGCAAGGGTTCCCGCTGCAATGCTTAAGGTTGCGCCGGTTTGAGTGATCGGAGTGGTCAAGTTCGCACCCGTTACTTCCCATTCAAAAGTGAGCTCTGCGACAGGTGTCAGATCATCCGTAGCGACGGCTATTACGGTCACCGCTTCTGCGTTTGTGCCATTCTCATTTGCCAACACATTTTTACTGGCAGGAACTTGAATGACCGGAGCTTTGTGCTCTTTCACCAGATAGCTTCGCGTTCTTGAGGATTCATTGGCGTTGCCGTCGGTGACTGTCACTGTGACATCGTATTCACCTGCCACCAAGGTGCCAGAAGCCACTGAGAGTTCTGGGTCTGTACCTGTGATTGGCGTGCCTGAACCATCGCTGGCTTCCAGGTTCCACTCAAAGGTCAGATTCTGTGGCGCGGTGAAGTCATCGTCGACAAAGGCTTTAAACTGTAAGTTTTTGACATTGCCGTTTCCTCCATCAATGGCCGCCGCTGGTTTAGAGAAAATAGTGCCGATAACCGGTGGTAAGTCATCCAGAACGTTGAGTGTCATGGATGCCGATTTGGAAACCGGATCTCCCGTGGTTGGTGTGTCGGTGATAGTGACCGAAATTGCCAACTCTCCAGAGGAAGTCGTGGTGACCACACACGTATTAGTGGTTGTGTCAGTATCACAGCCTGTCCACTGATAGGTGAGTGGGTCGGCATCCGGATCAAAGGCTTGGGCTCTGATGGATACTGTGTCACCGCTACGGACATCAATGAACCCACCTCGTCCCACGATGATGCCGTCAAGCAAGCCGCCGAAGGCGCCATCAACTCGGAAGTTATTGAATCTCGGTGGTTTATTGCCCACAGGATCAACCACAATGGTGATACTGCTGGAGCCTGTGGCCCCTTGATCATCCGTTGCAGTGAAGGATAAGGTGTGCTCACCTTCTGTGTCTGCGGTGTAAGAGAAAGGTTGTCCTGCCGTTGTTGGCGCAGTACAGGTACCGCCTTCACAGGTGGTGGCCGTGATGCTGGCGATGGTGCCATCAAAGTCCCAAGCGAAGACGTCAACATCGACCGTATCGCCATTGACGATGCGCCATGGTGCCCAGGCCCAGACTTCAGGCGCCGCGTTTTCCAGCTGAATATCGATGGTTTGGACATCGTCTTCGAAATCGGCTGAGTTCACCGTAAACTCCTGACCCGCCACATAAATAGTGCCGTTTTGATCACACGGTGCACCAAAGGAATAACTGCCGTTCTGTTTCGAGCTGCCCCAGTTAAAGAACTGATTAGATGCATTGAACTCGAACCAGAAGAAGGACGCAGGATTACCATCGGCTTTGGTAATGGTACCTGAGACTTTACATTGCAATGGATTCTCTAAGGTTGCCTCGAAAGAGAGTTTGATATCGCAATCTTCGTCATCGTCAGGAACCACACTGGTCGGTGTCAGTGTTTCATAGCTGGCAGTACGCCAGTTCCATACTTGATAGGTGAAGGTCTCGGGATCGGCATTGCCTGAAAGGAGGGTAGTGAAGTCAAGGTTACCCTGATCTATGTAGGCCCACTCCCAACCGGTGTTAGATTCAATTTCCAGACTGCCATTGTAGGGTTCAAGATCGCTGCTATCGGCGCCATCAAACTCAATGGTGCCTGCGAGACATAAGGTTTGTGCGTCAATTTCAGGACGAATTGGCCAATCGAGGTTGATCCATTTGATCCACTCATTCCCTTCGGTAACGGTAATTTGAACAAACAGATCCGGCGTGTCGGTCGTTGATGGAGGTACAGCTCCAGTGTATAGCTCGTAATCCACACCAGCGGTGTCACTGAGTACCGCCAAGGTACCGTTACCTGCAAACTTCCAACCGTTGCTATAGATATAGATAGGAACCTGAACCCCTTCAGTATCGGCGTCGGTGTCTTCAGTAATGGTGTCGTAACTGTCGGTAGGCACGCTTAATGTCATGACGGCTGCATCGCCTTCGGCCGCTGTAGCAGCATCCCCTGACGTACCACAACTGCTGTCAATACTGAGGTTGTCACCGTCCTGGTTTTCCAACTTCACTTGGCTGAAAACAGAGGACACTAAGCGATAGGTCTCGTCATTAGCTCCGGCGTCTAAATTAATGCCGTCGCCGCCAGCGGTGTCATCGCCGGTTCCTTGGAAGCTGCCAGGGAAAGACTGCACATCGGTTTGATCGTTAGGATCAAAATAGGCCACACGCGCGGTAACGGCCGTGGTTTCAGCCGGTACACAGTCTTCGGGAATGGCCATGTCGAGTAAGGTATCACTGTCGGCAGACGCGCGGGCGTCGGCAAATTGTTGACCGGCAACCGCAGCCACTTCGCCGCTGCTGTATTTAACCAGACCTAAACGGAAGGTACGTTCACCGGACGCGGTAATGGCTAATTGATCACGACTTTGGGTCACGACCGTTTCTTGTCCTAACAAGGCGCGTAAACTGAGAGATGCGCCGCTTTCAAATCCGTCGGTGAATACTTTTTCACCCACCACATAGCCATCTTTGCTAATCGTGACTTCGATACGAGTCAGTACACTTTCTGTTGAGTTTTCAATCGTCGGGAGATTAACGTTAAAGAAACCGTTTTCATCGGTTTGTGTGACGGCGGTAAAAATTTCATTGCCATCCTGGTCGAGTCCTAAAATAGTGACGGCGGCTTCATCAATGGCGACACCCGCTTCAGCACTGGAGGCTGCGGCTTGTGCTGATGCCCCTGAAACGGTGCCGCTGACAATCATGTCTTCGTACACTTGCACGGTTGGATCAGGATCGGGCTCGTTATCTAACACGATTTGAGTCAGATCAAAATCGGGATTGGTGGCTCGTTGTCCCCAAGCTTCTGCAGCCACATCTTCAATGAAGGTTTCCAGGGTTGCGGCAGTTTGAGTGCCCAGAAGATTATTAGCAATGATGGCTATCGAGGTGTCACTACTGATTTGATCAAGGGTGACACCATCACCATCGGCATCGCTGAGATCGGATAACAGTACGAACGGTGTGGTAAAGGTGGTGCCATTTTGAGCCGTATTCAATGCTGCCAGACTTGCCGTTGCTTGAATGGTGGCGAGATCCAGTGTGCCATTAAAGTCGACTGCAATTACTGGAAAAGCACTGTCTGCGATATTTTCTGTAGGGTCACCGGTAACGGTAATCTGATAGAAGCCGTCGGCCAAACCCGTCGTTGAAACGGTGGCCGCTGCGGCGGCGGGTGTAGAAAGAATGGCGCCATTGGCATCTACGTAAAACACAAAGAAATCCGTGAGTCCGGTTACCGCCGCGGCGTAGGCCGGATTAAATAGGAAGCTCTTTAAGGCTCGATCAAATTGAACGCTTGCCGCCGTGGTGGCCAGCGAGGGGTCACAAGCACCAGTGACATTACTGTTATCGACACATACCGTAAACGTGGTTGCTGAAGTGCCGCTGCTTCCTGAGTCAATGGATACGGAACTGGAACTCTTATCGTTATCGCATCCATGAAGGAAGAGGGATGAAGCCGCCAGCAACAAGGGTAATATTGGTTTCCTGAGCATTCCTATCACTCCCTAAATAGCCTGGAATAGCTGCTAATGGTTCTTGCTTTAAGCGCAAATTGAGAGGCATCTCTGCTTAAAACAAGGGCTGAGTTTTCAGTATAGAGAGCAGATAGACGGTCAAAATTTGAGCCAGAACGTCAGGTATTAAATGAGCGTTTAAAAAACACGTTCAAGCCAAACCAATTCAATCACTTAGCGAAGGTTATTTTCTGATGTACGTAATATCTGGTTACATAAAGGGAGATTTCTTACGAAAAAGTAAGCGAAAGTCTCTATCGAAACGTTTCTGAGGGCGTTTTTAAGCGTAAACAGAGAATAACAAGCGTTCACAGAGACGACCCGCTAAGAGCAGGCCGTAAGATGGATGTGTATAGATGAGGGAAGAACGTTAGCCGTTCACTTTAAACTTATTAATGATTTGATTCATGTGAACCACAATGCGCTCGAGCTCTTCACTGGAATGAGCTGCGGATTCTGCCGAGGAGGCAACGCCATCGGACAGCTGACTAATGGAGGTAATGCTTTCATCAATACTCTCGGCGGCGGTGGCTTGTTCTTCCGTCGAGTGGGCAATTTGTTGATTGGTTTCGGCAATGGTGGCAACAGCGGTAACGGTCGCCTGAATGGTGTCGTTAGCTTTCTGGGATTCTTCCAAAGAGGTCTGAACTTGGTCTTTACTGCGTTCCATCTCTGAGACCGCACCCGTCACCCCTTTTTGCAGGGTTTCAATCATGGCTTGAATTTCGTTGGTAGAATCGCCGGTTTTTTGAGCCAAGGCGCGCACTTCATCAGCAACTACGGCAAAGCCTCGACCTTGCTCACCCGCTCGGGCAGCCTCAATGGCAGCATTCAGCGCCAATAAGTTGGTTTGTTCGGCAATGCCCCGAATCACATCCAGTACCGAGCCAATGGCCTGACTGTTTTTAGCCACTTCACTGATGGATTGTACGGTGTCCTCTACCTGATTGGAGAGAGTAGAAATATTATTTGCAGTAGCTTGGATGATGTTCTCGGTTTGCTGACAGTGGCGTGTGGCGTCGTCGGATTGGTTGACCGCTTCTTCGGTGTGATCATTGATGCCCTTAATGGTAATCGCCATTTCATTACTGGCGGTGGCAACCATTTCTGACTGGGCTTTCAGTTGCTCGACAATTTCCAGGTTCTGATCACTTAATCGTTTACTTTGTTGTGATGCAGTAGCCAGCTGATCCGACTCTTTCATCAGCTGTTGAATAATGGTTTGGAAGGTTGCCAGCATGCTATTAACGGCGGAAGCAATGTCGCTGATTTCATCGCGACTGTTAATGTTGATTCGACGAGTTAAATCCGACTCTTGCTCAATGTCTTTGACTTGTTGTGTAAGCAGTCGAATCGGGCGGGTCACCGATTTGGCCACCAAGACGCCAATCACCACACTGATGATGGAGGCCAACACAAAGATGTAGATCATCTTGGTTTCCATGGCATTACCATCGTCGATGTTCTTTTGGCTGGCCGTTTGCACTTTGGTGATCGAGTCTTCTACTTTTACACCGGCACTGAATACGCCCTCACTGGCTTCATTGACCGACAGTGCCGCCTGTTCCAAGATGGTTTCGAACATGGCATTCATGGCGCTGCTGTGACTTTGAGACTCGCCCACTTTCGAACGAATTAACCGGGCTTCTGCGCCACTTTTATTCAGTTCGATGGCTTCTTGAATGGTGCTGTTAAAGTCTTCAAGGTAAATGGCGACGACGTCCGCTGCTTCACCCAGTTCTTCATCCAGCTCGATGATTTTGTTGAGATCGGTACGGAGTTTTTGTTCCGCTTCATTGGCTTCTTCAATGGAACGGCTGTCGGTGGAAATAGCTGATTCTAAGCGCCAGGTCAGGTAACGAGAGTAGTTGGAATAGGCACTGAGAGTGACCGCTTGAAGATCCATCTTCTCTTTTTGGTGATTCAATAACGATTTCTGCTCGGCAATGGCGACATTCTGTTCTTCCAGGAATTCCTGTGTGTGCTCAATTCTCGAAACCACTTCGTTCATCTGCATCATTAACCAACCAAAAGAACAAAATAAGATAATTAAAAAGGCCAAGTTGGTGAGCTGTGACTTTAGAAAAATCGAGACTCTCATAAGGGTTCCTGCTGCTATGAGTGGCTTTGTTTTAAATAGCGTATTACATGGCGATGAGATAGAACTTCTTTACTGTTATCGGCCACTGACTTACTTTAATAAATAATAGATTTATCCATTAATATTTGAGTGTAGACCGAATAAGGCTGTATCTGTGTATCTAATCAAAGGCGCCGAAGTATATTCCCCAAGGTATCTGGGTCAACAAGATGTGTTGATTGCCGGGTGTCAAATTGTATCTGTGTGTAAAAACATTGAGTTGTCTACCTCTGTGGATGTCGACGTAATCGATGGGCGAGGTAAGGTGTTGGCACCTGGGTTAGTGGATTCTCTGGTGCATATTATCGGTGGTGGCGGTGAAGGTGGCTTTACCACGCGTACTCCAGAAATGCATTTGTCCGATGCCGTCAAAGCCGGTGTTACCACCATGGTTGGGGTGTTAGGGACGGATTCGGTGACTCGTACTTTGACCAACTTATTGGCCAAAGCGCACGCGTTAGAGGAAGAAGGGCTGACGCTGTATTGCCATACCGGCTCGTATCAAACACCTGCAAGAACCTTATTTGATGCCATTGATAAAGACATTATCTTGATCGATAAATTCATCGGTGTTGGTGAAGTGGCCATTTCCGATCATAGATCCAGTCAACCCTCAACTCAGGAGTTGGCACGTCTGGCCGCACAAACACGTGTCGGTGGTATGTTGTCAGGTAAAGCCGGAATTGTTTCGGTGCATGTTGGCGATGCAGATACTTGCTTGCAGCCGTTGCTGGATGTGGTTAGCAACTCGGATATTCCCATCACTCAGTTTTACCCCACGCACATTAATCGCACTCAAACCCTGTTGGATGCCGGTAAAGAATTTGCTCGTTTGGGCGGCTATCTGGATTTAACCGCCAGTACTACGCCTGAAATTCTCGCCGCAGGTGAAGTAAAGTGTGCAGAAGCCTTATGGCAATTATTAGATGCGGGGGTGCCAGTCGAGCAAATTACATTCAGTTCAGACGGCTTTGCCAGTTTGCCTGATTTTGATGACGAAGGACGATTG
The DNA here is from genome assembly GCF_042646085.1 of Litoribrevibacter euphylliae. NCBI lineage: Bacteria > Pseudomonadati > Pseudomonadota > Gammaproteobacteria > Oceanospirillales > Oceanospirillaceae > Litoribrevibacter > Litoribrevibacter euphylliae. Next base: position 123,799 of record NZ_JBHRSZ010000006.1, read on the forward strand.
CGCGGTCTGAAAGTAGGCTCTTTAACCAGTTTGTTGGATGAAGTGCGCGATGCGGTTAGCGACCATGAGGTGCCTTTAGAGAAAGCGCTGACGGTGGTGACCCAAACACCAGCCGAGATATTAAAGTTACCTCGTAAGGGCCGAATCGAGAAAGAGGCGGATGCCGACGTGCTTTTACTGGATGCTGCTACGCTTGAATTAGATACGGTGTTTGCCAAGGGGCAAAAGATGATGGCCAATGGCGTCTTGTTGAAAAAAGGCCTTTTCGAATAAGTCACGTTTCAGAATACATTTGTTTAAGAATACATACATCGGGTACCCCCCATTCATGTCAGAGTTTAAAAATTCACCATCCATGATTCACGCGACTAAACCAGAGTTTCCTGTGGCGCCGGGTGAGCTGCGCCAGCTTGTGGTGTTATTGCTACCAGGATTTTCCAATCTGGTTTTAGGATCAGCGACTGCGCCTATCATGGCAACTAACAGTATCCTGGGTGAGGATCAATATAAGTTACGTTTTGCTGGTTTTGATTGTACTCAAGTTCAGGCGGAAGCAGGAAACTCTGTCGAAGTCGAACCCATTGAGGCCATTGAAAAAGGACAGGCATTGATTATTTGCGGTGGCTCGCCGGTGTCCTATCAGAGCCAACCGGAGTTGGTTGCTTGGGTGAAAGCGAACAGTTACCGCTATGGTTTGGTCTGCGGTTTGGCGACGGGTGGTCTCGTGATGGCGGAAGCCGGACTGCTGGTGAATCATCGAGCCGCCATTCACTGGTGGAACGACGCCTTCTTATACGATCGTTTCCCGAATGTACGCATCGTTGAAGACAGTTTTGTGGTGGATCGTCATCGGGCGACCAGTCGCGGTGGTACTTCGACCATGGATATGATGACCTTTCTGTTGGCTCGTGATCATGGCCCTGAGCTGGCCGAGTCGTTAGCGCAACACTTTATTCGGGCGCGAATCGGTGGTACCACCAAAACACATCGACGAGTATTAACCAATCAGCAAAGTGAAGAGCAACCCAAGCTGCAGAATGCCATCGAATTGATGGAAGCGAATATCGAAGAGCCTCTATCTGCGGATGATATTGCCGGGCACATTGGCATTTCTCGTCGTCAGCTAGAACGACTCTTTAAGAAATATCTGGACTCGGTGCCGTCCAAATATTATCAACAAGTGCGGCTCGAACGTGCGCGCAGTTTATTGCACCAATCCAATCTCAGTATCATGGAAATTGCGCTGCAGTGCGGCTATTCCTCGGGCGCACATTTGAGCACCAGTTATCGTAATAATTACGGAATGACGCCGAGTGAAGAACGGCGTCGTAAGGCCCAGTTTCAGTAAGACGGTTTCAGTCAGGCCGTTTCAATAAGGCCGTTCTAATAAGAAGTAAATGCGCGTGGGTTCTCAGGAGTTAGTTGATACCTAGGCTAACACGCAATTTCTAATACCACTTCTTTTGGTAACTTGAAGGTCGGTTCGTCGAGTATAGGAACTGGGGTTATTTGTTGATCCAGCTGAAGTGCCAACTCCATAATATGATCCAGTCTCGGATAGAGTCGCGCTATTGGCGTCTGATCGATGTACATGGTTCGAATGTCGTTGAACACATGCGCTAATAGGTTGGGATAATATTCCTGATTGTGCGCGTTGAGAATATTAATTGCCTTTCGAATACCGTACCAAGTCAGTGCTTGCTGATTCAATAAGGCATCAATACGCGTTAGCTCTTCAAGAAGAGAGTATTCCAATTCGTCCATGTTCATAGGTTGTCATCCCATTCCCTGTTGATGTTTCGTGTTTATGCTCTGATGGTGTTCTTATCTCTAATGTTGATAGTGAATACTGATAGACATCACTGATCGTTATAGGCGCTTTGTACATCTTTTAAATTCAGCTTTTAAACTCTGCGCTCTTGATTCTTTTTGAGTATGGTGAGAAGTCGTGATTAGGCAAATACAATGGGTGTGTTTTTGTCTGTTTTTTGATCTTTGGCGATAAACGGTTGTTGATGATCAGCTCATTCTCTTTATTCCAGAGCATCTTTATTACGAACCAGAAAGTTCGCAGTTATATAAGTCCAGGTCGCATTTATGAAATTGAGTCACTGACTTTGCACATAGAATTTCTCCATATCTTTTCACATGCTTTTGTCTGAATGAGCTAATTTTCTCTTTCAGACCGTTCGATGGAGACATTGCGAATGACCACAGAAACGAAAACCCCAGTAACACGAGCGCTTTTTGATGAAGTAATGGTACCTAACTACGCACCAGGAAAAATGATTCCTGTGAAAGGCGAAGGTTCTCGTGTTTGGGATCAACAAGGCAATGAGTACATCGACTTTGCGGGCGGCATTGCAGTAAGTGCATTGGGTCATGCCCATCCAAAACTGGTCGAAGCTTTAACTGAACAAGCTCAGAACCTATGGCACGTCAGTAACGTGTTGGCGAATGAGCCAATGTTGCGTTTGGCTAAGAAACTGACCGACCTGACCTTTGCGGACAAGGTGTTCTTCGCGAACTCCGGTGCAGAAGCGAACGAAGCGGCATTCAAGTTGGCGCGTCGTTATCACTGGGAGCATTCAGGCCCGGAGAAGAATGAAATTATTTCGTTCAACAGCAGCTTTCACGGTCGTACTTTGTTCACCGTCTGTGTGGGTGGCCAAGCGAAATACCGTGAAGGCTTTGAACCCGCGGTAGACGGCATTCGCCATGCAAATTTCAATGATTTGGCGTCGTTAGAAGCGATCATTTCCGACAAAACCTGTGCAGTGGTGATGGAGCCAGTGCAAGGTGAAGGCGGTATTCAGCCAGCAACGCAAGAATTCATCGAAGGTGTGCGTGCGTTGTGTGATAAGCACAATGCGTTGTTGATTTTCGACGAAGTACAAACCGGTGTCGGTCGCAGCGGTGCATTGTATGCGTATCAAAAATACGGTGTGACGCCGGACATTTTGACCACGGCTAAGTCGTTGGGTGGTGGTTTCCCAATCGGCGCTATGCTTACCCGTGGCGACATTGCTAAGAGCTTAACCATCGGTACTCACGGCAGCACCTACGGCGGTAACCCAATGGGCTGTGCTGTCAGTGAGGCCTTGTTGGACATCGTAAGTCAGCCAGCAGTATTACAAGGCGTTGAAGACAAAGCAGCGCGCTTCCGTAAGCATTTGGAAGACATCAACGTGAAACACGGCATTTTCAAAGATATCCGTGGCTGTGGTTTGTTGATCGGTGCTGAGCTGGTCGACGAATGGAAAGGCAAGTCCAAAGACTTTTTAAACGCAGCGCTAGAGCAGGGTGTCATGGTGCTTGTTGCCGGACCAAATGTCGTTCGTTTTGCTCCGTCTTTGGTGGTGGAAGATGACTTGATTGATCAAGGTATGGCTGCCTTTGCCAAGGCTGTTGATCAGTTGGTCTCTGCATAAGTCAGAGCCAAAGTATTAGGCTGATTGAGATCAATGGTGATCTGGATATCAGCCCTTAAAGGTTCGAGGTGAGTGGTGGAAGGCAACGGCATCTTGTCTTTACTGCTGGGGTCTTCACTGGGTATCACCCTCACCTCAAATTATTTTCATACACATCATCTCTATATCAACCCTTATTAGGAGATTCCTATGTTGGTTGTTCGTCCTGCGGATCATTCAGATTTGGCAGGGATTGAAAAACTCGTCACGACCAGTGAAGCGCGTTTAACTACCTTAAGTAATCAACGGGATTTGCTGAGCCAGCGAATTGAGTTGTCTCGCCAATCTTTTTCGGGTGAGAAGTCGGTAGCAGGCAAAGAACGCTTCTTGTTCGTTATGGAAGACTTGAGTCAGCAGAGTGACGCTAAGAGCTGTGACAGCGACATTGTTGGCGTTGCAGGCATTGACGCTTGCGCAGGCAACGGTGCGCCTTTCTATAACTATCGAAAGGATGAGTTGATCCATTCCTCACATCAGTTGGACATTCATAACCGTGTGCCGGTGTTGTACATGACGCATGAGTTGACGGGAAAAACGCAGTTATGCTCCTTGTCGATTCGTCGCGAGTACAAGCAAGGTAATGCGTTGGAGTTATTGTCTCGCTCTCGCTTGTTGTTTATCGGTTTGTTCCGTGAATTTTTCTCTCGTGAAGTCATCGTTGAAATCCAGGGTAAGCACACGGAAGACGATGGCTCTTCTTTCTGGGACAGCCTGGGGCGTCATTTCTTTGATATGGACTTTAAGTCCGCCGACTATTTCTCGGCCATCAAAACCAAGACCTTCATTGCTGAATTGATGCCATCGCATCCGATTTACGTGCCTTTGTTGTCAGCGCAAGCGCAGGCGGTGATGGGCAAGCCGAACGATGCGGCGTCAGTGGGTTATCAGCTGTTGTTGCGTGAAGGTTTCCGCACCAGTAAGCATCTCGACATCTTTGATGGTGGCCCGACCTTAATTGCGCGTTTGGATGACATTCATACCTTGAAGAACTGCCACTACAAACGTTTCCAATTGGCAGAACAGCGCCCGAAAGGCAGCAAATTCATGGTGTGCAATCCAACGTTGTCGGATTTCCGGTGTGTTCTCACTGGCTTGGATGAGCACGAGCAAACCGTTGAGTTAGAAGAACGCCAGATTCAGGCGCTGAGATTACATGAGGACGATCGCATTGCGGTCGTACCTTTCTAGGAGGTCTTACCATGATAGTGATTCGACCGATTGAACAAAAAGACCTCGGCGACTTGATGCGAATGGCGGAAAACGCGGGCTCAGGTTTGACGACTCTGCCAGCGAATGAAGAGTTGTTGAAAGCCAAGATCACCTCATCTGAAGAGTCGTTCAGTCAAAAAACAGATGAACGTCACCGTTTCTATATGTTTGCCTTGGAAGATACTGATGCCGGGCAAATCGCTGGTGTCTGTGGTTTGGAGGCCGCCGTGGGGCTTGGTGATGTTTGGTACAACTACCGCGTCAGTACCACCGTTAATGCGTCATCCGAATTGGGTATTCATAAGCAAACGCCAACCTTATATCTGACCAACGATATGACCGGGTGCAGTGAATTGTGCTCGCTGTTCTTGGATGCGGATTATCGTAAAGGCAACAACGGCCGTTTGCTCTCCAAGTGCCGATTTTTGTTCTTAGCGCAATTTGCCCATTTATTCAGTCAGAAAGTCTTTGCTGAGATGCGTGGCTATTCCGATGAAAATGGCGTGTCGCCGTTCTGGGAATCCCTAGGTCGCAAGTTCTTTTCGTTGGAGTTTACCCGCGCCGATTATTTAACAGGTGTTGGTCAGAAATCGTTCATTGCCGAGCTGATGCCGAAGTACCCAATCTATTTGCCGTTCTTATCTGAAGAAGCGCAGCAAATCGTGGGTAAAACGCACGATAACACCCGTCCGGCACTTGCGATGCTGAAAAGCGAAGGCTTTAACTTTAATGGCTTGGTGGACATCTTCGATGCCGGCCCGCTGGTGGAAGCATTCGTAGAGAACATTCGCGCAGTGCGTCAAAGCCGTTTGGTGACGGTGGAAGTAGGGACGGCAAAGCCGTTCGATGATTCCGATCGAGATCCGTTATTGGTGTCCAACACCCAATACGAAGACTTCCGCGTTACCTTGTTCAACAAGTCGTCATTGGTTGGCAAGTTGTTATTGATCAGCAAAGAACAAGCAGAATATTTGAAGGTAAACACCGGAGATCAGGTGCGTATTGTGTCGTTACGTGAGCCGCGTCTCGATTCAGAACGGACACCGTCTGAAGCCGGTTCTTCTAAGAAACTACATGGGCAAGACCCAACAGAATTCAGAACACAGGAGCATTAATATGGACCCTCGATTGTTAATTAACGGCCAATGGCTGGCAGGTGAAGGTGAAGTGATTCAGTCTGCTAATCCTGTGTCGCAAGAAGTATTTTGGGCCGGTCATTCGGCGACTGCAGAGCAAGTGGATCAAGCGGTGAATGCAGCACGTACAGCTTTCCCGGCATGGCGTCGTACGTCATTAGAAGATCGCATGGCCTTGGTTCGTCGTTTTGCTGAATTGCTAGGCGAAAATAAAGATCACTTGGCGGAGTGCATCGGTAAAGAAACCGGCAAACCGCTTTGGGAATCAGCCACTGAAATCGGTGCCATGATCGGTAAGATCGAAATCTCGATCAAAGCCTATGAAGATCGTACCGGCAAACAAGAGAGCGATGTGGCAGCAGGGCATGCGGTTCTTCGTCACAAGCCGCACGGTGTCGTGGCGGTGTTTGGCCCATATAACTTCCCGGGGCACTTGCCAAACGGTCATATTGTACCTGCGCTGTTAGCGGGTAATACCGTGGTGTTCAAACCAAGTGAACTGACGCCAATGGTGGCCGAAGAAACTCTAAAAATCTGGTTGAAAGCGGGCTTACCAAATGGCGTGATCAACTTGGTACAAGGCGCTAAAGAAACTGGTATTGCGTTGGCGGGTCATCCAGACATCAATGGCTTGTTCTTTACCGGCAGCTCTGCAACGGGCCATCTGTTGCACAAACAATACGCGGGTATGCCGGGCAAGATTCTGGCCCTTGAGATGGGCGGTAATAACCCGCTGATTGTTCATAACCCTGAAAACGTCGAGGCAGCGGTTCACCATACGGTGTTCTCTGCGTTTGTATCTGCAGGTCAACGTTGTACGTGTGCACGTCGTTTGTTCGTACCGAAAGGCGAGCAGGGCGATCGATTCATCGAGCGTTTGGTTGAAGTGACTAAGAACATCAAAGTGGGCGAATACAACGCCGAAGATCAGCCTTTCATGGGCTCTTTGATTTCTCTTCCTGCGTCCGAAGGTATTCTAAAAGCGCAAGAAAACTTGCAGCAATTGGGCGGCCAATCTTTACTTGAAGTGACGCGTCTAAAAGAAGGTACTGCGCTTTTATCGCCAGGCATTATTGATGTAACGGCGGTGACGGCCTTGCCAGATGAAGAATACTTCGGGCCGTTGTTGAGCATCATTCGTTATGACTCGTTTGAGCAAGCGTTGAAAGGTGCAAATAACACAGAATTTGGTTTGTCGGCGGGGCTATTGGCTGATGATCCTGAGTTATATGAGCAGTTCCTGGATGAGATTCAGGCCGGTATCGTGAACTGGAACAAGCCATTGACCGGTGCCAGCAGTGCCGCGCCGTTCGGTGGTATCGGTGCCAGTGGTAACCACAGAGCGAGTGCCTACTATGCGGCGGATTATTGCGCCTACCCAATGGCGTCGCTGGAAGACGAAAGCCTGTCGGTCCCAGGCAGCTTGTCTCCTGGCTTAACTCTGTAATTGGATAACCCTGTAGCCGGACTGATTTGGACTAATTTGATAAGTAACAGCTTGGTAAAAATGAGTCCGGTACTAAGTGTAGAAGTGAAGGAAATACCATGACTGCATATGAAGTGAATTTTGATGGGTTGGTTGGCCCGACCCATAACTACAGCGGTTTATCCTATGGGAATGTCGCGTCTGAAAGTAACGTAAAACAGACTTCGAATCCGAAGGAAGCAGCGCTGCAAGGGCTTGAGAAAATGAAAGCCCTGCATGATTTGGGCTTCAAGCAAGGCGTTTTGCCGCCTCAGGAACGACCAAGCATTGAAACGCTACGAGCGCTTGGTTTCACCGGTTCTGACAGTGAAGTACTGGCCAGTGCCGCAGTGAACGAACCTGTGGTTTTAGCTGCAGCAAGCTCGGCTTCATGCATGTGGACGGCAAACGCAGCGACGGTATCGCCAAGTGCCGATACCAAAGACGGCAAAGTACACTTTACTGCCGCTAACCTGAATGCCAAGGTGCATCGTTCCATCGAGCATGAAACTACCACCCGCATTCTGGAAACTATTTTTAAAGACCAGAATCACTTTGCCCACCACCCGGCGTTGCCTGCGGTGGCGCAATTTGGTGACGAAGGCGCAGCAAACCACACCCGTTTCTGTAATGAATACGGTAGTGCCGGTGTTGAGTTCTTCGTTTATGGTCGTGAAGCGTTCCGTGAAAACGCGCCTGCGCCGAAGAAATACCCTGCACGCCAAACCCTGGAAGCGTGTCGGGGAATTGCGCGTTTACACGGACTCTCTCGTGATCGTGTGGTTTATGCTCAGCAAAAACCTGAAACCATTGATGCAGGTGTTTTCCATAACGATGTGATCGCGGTGGGTAACCGAAACGTGCTCTTCTATCACGAAGAAGCCTTTTTGAACTCTCATCAAGTGGTCGAAGAAATTGATCGCAAATTGCTGGATACCCGTTTGGTGCCAGTGATGGTGACCAATCAGGATCTCAGCGTACAAGACGCGGTACGTTCTTATCTGTTTAACAGCCAGTTATTGAGTCACGACGATGGTTACATGACCTTAGTGGTGCCGCATGAGTGTCGTGATGTGCCGTCTGTGTCCAATTATCTGGATGCCTTGGTGACGATGAATACGCCGATCAAGCAGGTTAAAGTGTTTGATCTTAAACAGAGCATGCAAAACGGCGGTGGCCCGGCGTGTTTACGTTTGCGCGTAGCCTTGAACGAGACTGAATTGGCGGCCACGCATCAGAACGTGTTGATGAACGATCAAGTCTATAAGGATTTGGTTGAATGGGTTGGAAAGCACTACCGTGATCGTGTGTCACCGGAAGATCTGGCTGACCCAAGCCTGTTGGTGGAGTCGCGTACGGCGTTGGATGAATTAACTCAATTGTTGAAACTGGGTTCCATTTATCCATTCCAGCAAGGCTAAGCTTCTTTCTGATTACTCTTTAATAGAGAGAAATAAAAAAGAGGTTCATTGCGAACCTCTTTTTTTGTGTGCGTTTTTTGTGTGCGTTCATACAAATTTATAAGGTTTCATCAAAATCGCACAAAGTCTTCATCGTTTGTTATCCGACCTGTAGCAATTGCTCCGTCTAATAGCTCCTTTTAATCCAAAACTATAACCATTCGATTAAAAATTGGAGCTCTCATGCGAAAATTATTATTAGCTTCTGCCATTATGAGCAGCAGTGTAGCTACGTCACTAATGGCTGCGCCGGTCATTAATGAAGTAGACAGCGACAACCCGAGTACTGATACCGCCGAATTCGTTGAACTGTACGATGGTGGCGCAGGGAATACCTCCCTGGATGGCTACGCCTTAGTGTTTTTCAACGGCAGCAACGACAGTAGTTACAAGACAATTGATCTATCTGGTCAGGTTACTGACAGTAATGGCTATTTCGTGGTGTGTGGTGATGCCGAATATGTGGTCAATTGTGATTTGGATGTCTCGCCAAACAGCAACTTGATTCAGAACGGAGCCGATGCGGTTGCCTTGTATCAAGTGGCGGCCAGCCAGTTTCCGAACGGGTCAGCGATCACAACCAATAATCTGGTTGATGCGTTGGTTTATGACACCAACGATGGTGATGACAGCGGTCTATTGCCTTTGTTGAATGCAGGGCAGCCGCAAGTTAATGAAGGTGGCGCAGGCGATAAAGATAACCACTCGAACCAGCGTTGTGGTGAAGGCATCGCGCGTAATAGCGACGGTTATCAACAATTGACTCCAACACCGGGAGCGGTGAATGCCTGTGGCGGTGTTGACCCTGATCCTGAGCCAACCTTAGGTGAGTGTGGTGATTCAACGGTTGAAAACTACGCATTGATCAGTGCTGTGCAGGGCCATATCATCGACATTTCAAACGATGCGTCGCCATTGTCTGGTCAGAAGGTGATTGTTGAAGCCATTGTGACGGCGGATCTGCAAGGCGGTGCTTTGGCCAACGGCGACTCTTCTTATCAGTACAGCGGTTTCTGGTTACAAGAGGAAGCGTCTGACAGTGATGGCAATGACAACACCTCGGAAGGTGTGTTCGTCTATGACTACCGCAATGCTGTGAATGTCGGCGACAAAGTTCGTTTGATGGCATCGGTGGCTGAATTCAATAACACCACTCAGTTGAAGAGCGTCGATGAACTGGTGGTGTGTTCTTCTGGAAACGACTTACCAACCGCTGCGTCTGTAACCTTACCTGTGGCATCGCTTGAAGCGCTGGAAGCCGTTGAAGGGATGCGCGTTCAAACCAACCAAGAACTGATTGTCAGTGATCTGTTTGGCACAGGTTATGGTTTTGGTAACTACGGTCAGTTCGTGGTGTCGTCTAAGTTGCACTATCAACCGACAGAAATTGCTCTGCCGGGGTCTGCTGAAGCGCAAGCGGCAGCGGATGCGCGTCCACTCGATGTGTTGTTGGTCGATGATGGCGTGTCGGCTTCTTATCCATCCTTCATTCCATTCCCGGACGACTCAGGCTTCTCTGCGGATAACCCAATGCGTATCGGTTACAGCGTCCGTGACCTTGAAGGGGTGATGCACGGCTGGCGTAACAACTATACGGTGATCCCTTCAAATCTGACCATTGATCCGACCGCACCTCGTACGCTTGAACCTGTGATCTCGGAAGAGGCCGATCTGGTTGTGGTGGGCATGAACGTACTCAACTTCTTCAATGGCGATGGTCAAGGCGGTGGTTTCCCAACTTCTCGTGGTGCACCAACTTACGATGCGTTCACTGTGCAGACGGATAAGATCGTGGCGGCATTGACGGCGATGAATGCTGATGTTGTTGCGTTGATGGAGATTGAAAACGACGGCTTTGATGCCAACAGTGCCATTCAGGATTTGGTGGTTGCATTGAATAGGCAACAACAACCGGGCAACGAATACAGCTTTGTTAATCCGGGTGTGAGTGCGATTGGCACCGATGCGATTTCAGTGGGGCTGCTTTATCGCACGGCTAAGTTGAACCCTACCGGTGACACGGTAATCCTGAACAGTGACAACTCGCCTGTGGATGACAATGGCGACCCGCTGTTTATTGACGACAAAAACCGCCCGTCGTTGATTCAAAGTTTCGATTATCAGGGTGAGACCTTCACCTTGTCTGTGAACCACCTTAAGTCCAAAGGTTCGGCGTGTAATGAAGTCAATGAAGGTCAGGATGGTCAAGGCAACTGTAACCTCACTCGTACCAAAGCCGCACAGGCGTTGACTCAGTTCTTAGCGACTCAGCCAACCGGTGTTGAAACGGATAAAGTGATGATCTTGGGTGACTTGAATGCCTACAGTCAGGAAGACCCAATGCAGGTGTTCTATGGTGATGGTTTTACCAACCTGAAGTACACCGATAAGGCCTCTGAAGAAAAGCCATTCTCGTATTCATTCAGCGGTTTCCTTGGCAGCTTGGATCATGCGTTAGCGAGCGATGCTTTGGTTGAGCATGTGGTGAGTGTCGATGCTTGGCACATCAACTCGGTTGAAGATTCAATGGTGGATTACCTGACCGAAACCAACGGTCAGCCATATGACTCCATTGATCATTATGCGTCGCCAGATGCGTATCGATCTTCAGATCACGATCCGATTGTGGTGGGGCTGCGCTTCGAAAACACGGCACCAGAGCAAGTAGATGAGATATCTGATCTTTCTCTGACCAGTATGGATCAAGAGGTAGAGCTGGATCTTAGCGACTACTTCACCGATGCCGATGGCGACAGCTTAAGTTATCAAGTACAAGGGCTGCCAGCCGGTTTTGCTGTGTCCGACCAAGGTGTGATTACCGCTGAGCTGACGGATGCCAGTTTTGAACATTTACCGGCTACGGTGTCTGTGATTGTGTCTGATGGTCGAGAATCGGTAAGCGCTGAGTTTGATATTGTGGATAACCGTCCACAACCCAACCCTTGGCAACGTCTCATTGATTTTTTGAGATGGTTATTCGGTATGATTTTCGGTCGCTAGCGATTCTTTAGTCTCACGTTTATACGGGGAAACCTTCTTGGTTTCCCCGTTTTTTGTCTGCTGATTTGCACCGTCTCTTTGCAACCGTTCATCACTTGACCCTAACAGTTTAAGAAAATCCGACTAACTTTATAGATATTAGTGTGCGTGACAGGCCAATCAAGTAAACCTTTTGTTCACAGTGTCTTCCCCTGATGTGGTAATCGCTTATGTCTCAGACAGAGTGGGTTATTAACTCCGATCATTTTGGCCCTTGGCTTAAAAAATGGCAGCATACCGTGAATGTCATGGCGGAAGCGTGTCACTGTTCTGCGGGGTACATAGTGCAGTGTTCGTCGGATGGATTGATGACTGTGGTTGCCTCTGAGAAACAAGCAATAAAATACGGTACCGGGGACGTAGTTGGCTACGACATTAACCTCTATTGTAAGAAGATCGTAGAAACCAAAGATCCGCTCTATGTTCGGGATGCTAGAAAGGATACGTTCTGGGCTGATAACCCAGAAGTGGCCGATGGCTTAGTATCCTATCTTGGGATGCCAATTTTTCTTCCCTGTGGTGATTTATTTGGCACCATCTGCATTTTAAATGAAGAACCCACCAACTTTGACCCGATTTATCCGAAGCTTGTCGAGCAATTCCGGAACATTGTTGAAAGTGATCTGGAGTTGATCCAGCGTAATAAAGAGCTCGAAGAAATAGCCATCACCGATGAGATGACCGGTCTTTATAATCGCCGTGGTTTTAAAGCGTTGGCCCATCAGCAGCACAAACTGGCTCGGCGTATTGGTTGCAGCATGGGGTTGTTGTATCTCGACATTGATGATTTAAAAGAGATCAATGATGTCATTGGGCATGAGGCGGGGGATGAAGCCATTATCCAATTGGCACGAGGCATGGAAGAGTGTCTTCGTGATAATGACATTTCAGCACGCATCGGTGGCGATGAGTTTGTCGCCTTGGTATTGCTCTCAGAGATCGATACCTTGCCCGCAGTGATTCAGCGTATGAACCTCTACTTCAGTCATCAACTCCTGTCGCTTGGCCGTCCGTTAAAAGTCAGTATTGGCGGTATTTTGGTGCCTGAAGTGGAGATGGATTTTGATCAGTTATTGGATTCGGCCGATCAGGAAATGTATCGTACTAAACGGGCGAGGAAAGCCGGTTAAAAGTCGGGTTAAAAAGGCCAGTTGTAAGGCGGTTAATAATTACAGCATTTTTCCTTCAACTGGCAAGACAGGTTGCTATTGCTCGGTTGCTTCTCAGCGTTTGACACTCAACTACTCTGCATTCCTCTCAATAAACGCTTTTACCGCGTCAATGACCTCTGGATCTCTTACCGCTTTGTTGTGCCCAAGTGCTTGGGTGAAGCGATGTTCTGCGGTTGGAATTTGGCTTTTCAGCGTTTTACCGACTTCCAGACTGACTTGATGATCTTTGTCGTCGTAGCTGTAGAACTGTGGCATGTGATAGCTCTGGTTTCGTAAGTCATAGTCGCCCCAGAAATTGTCACCAAACTTCTGTTCCATTAAGGCCTTGTGTTGGTCGATCACTTCTGACGGCAAAGACAGTTGGTGTTTGAAGGTATGAACGATATGGCTTAAACACATCGGTGTGTTCAGTACCACATGAAAGCCAGCTTCTGCTCCCGCATTCAACGCATTGTGACTGGACAGTCCGCCGATGGAATGGCTGATAATACCGGTTAGTGTTTCTTGCTGCGCAATCTGTTGGATGATCTCACTGATTTCTTCGGCGTTGGTGGTTTTGCCTTCAGCCCGACCGTGCCCTGGTGCGTCAAACGCCATGACTCGATACCCTGCATTGACCAAGGCTTGTGTCAGTTGGCGGAACTGACCGCTGTGACCACCCCAGCCATGTACGGTAAGAATTGTTGGTCCTGATCCCCATTGGTATATGGGAATTGCGTTGCCTTGGTAATCCATAGTTTCTTGTGATGCCGAGCTTAGCCATGCGTGATCCGTTTCGTTGATCGGACGATTCTGAGGAGTAAACCAGATATTGAAGGCCATTTTCCCGGCTGCTCGTGTAGAAATAACATTGACGGCACGAACGGCTTTTCCTGCCCACACGAACGGTGCTGGTTGCTTTTTCTTTCCAATGAAGTTCTCTATGTGTTCTAACCACTGATGTTCAGTAACTGGTGATGTAGGATGCAGTACTGAAGGCTCTGCACTGCGTTGTTCCGGATAGCGTGGTTCTGAATCGTGTGAATGGTGGCGTACATTCTTCGTTGTATTTGGTTGATTGTGTGTGACGTCTACCGTGGTATTCATGGTTGGCTCCTTAAATATGATGTATCGAGCATGTGTCTATTTTTTAATCATAAGTACCCTTGCTTTTATTAAGGAGTGTCTTTTAAGGCACTTAAGGTGCTAAATTAGTCACTCAGTTGATATGACTAAAACCGCACCCTTAATGTCAAATATGGCTTGGCGGGCATGGCTAAATTAGCATTTATACTGTGAATTAAGACGGGAGCCCGAGTAGGGATTGGGAAAAGAGGTTCGTTATGCAGAAAAAAACAATATCAATTCTGATTGGGGACAATTGCCCCGCGTCAGGTGTGTTCTCTGTGGTGGATACCTTAATTTCGGCAAACTACTGTCATCGAAAAAGTAGTGGCATTGAGGAAGATATCTTCCCGTTCAAAATGATCGGGCGAAATAAAGAACACCGAGCCTACAATGGTTTTCCGATCACCCCGGTAGCACCTGTCGATCCAACAGACCGGCCTGATATCCTGATCGTGCCGGGAATGGTCGAAGCGACTGCCAGAGAGAAACGGTTGGTGCAAGCGCTGGTTAATAACCAAGACTACATTGAATTGATTAAAGCCTGGCATCAGCAAGGTACTGTGGTTGTTGGTGTCTGTCATGGCAACTTTATTTTGGCTGCATCCGGTATTGCGTCTGATCGAGCATTAACGACTCACTGGATCATGGACAGTAAAGCCCATCTTCTTTTCCCGGAACAAGTATTCGACGTGAACCAATTGATGATTGATCACGGTGATGTGATCAGCTTTGGTGGTGCGTCCGCCATTTCCCAGATGGTGCTTTACATCATTGAGCGATTTCACAGCCGGGAATTGGCATTGAATGCGGGGCGATTAATGCTGATTGAACCGGCACAAGATCTTCAAACGCCGTTCAGTATGTTTATACCTAATCGTTCCCATGGCGATGCTTACGTGTCTCAGCTTCAAGACTTGTTGGAACAACATTTTCAGGATGTAGAATCGTTACCAGAATTAATGGCGCAAGTGTCCATCAGCGAACGCCAATTAACGCGCCGTTTCAAACAAGCCACCGGTGAAACGCCGATTGCTTATCTTCAGCGCTTGCGTATCGAATTTGTTCGACGCGGTTTGGAAACCAGTAATAAGCAGGTGAACAGCTTGATTTGGGAGTCGGGTTACGAAGACGTGAGTTCATTTCGACGTCTATTTAAGAAAACCATGGGCATTACCATGACCGAGTATCGACAACGTTATGGCTTATTGCATAAAGCGGCAGATCTTTCTGGCAATGTACAGGCGATGTTGCAGTAAAGGATTGTCTCTGTGAAAAAACATCTGCGGTTTGTAGCGCAACGTCGGTGTGTTTTATAGGATTGTTTTTTGTTAGGTTGAGGTCTTTAAAACGAGAAAGTGTTATGAAAATCGGACTCGTCAGCGAGAATACTGGGCTAGGTATTCACACCATTCGGTATTATGAAAAACAAGGGCTGATCAATCAGCCCAAGAAGGATGCCAGCGGTCATCGGGCTTATAATGGCAAAGATGTGGATCTATTAAACTGGATCGCCTGCATGAAAAACTCGGGAATGCCACTCAGTCGAATCAAAGAATACTCCGTTGCCTTTTACAATGATGACAGCACTACCTGTTTGAGTATTCTCGAAGATCATCTTGAACATCTTAAGGAACAGCAGAAAAACATCGAGCATTATGTCGATGTCACGGCGAATAAAATTTCTCGACTAAAAGGCTTGACCTAGACCATGGTCTAGATTGCTAGCATTGCTTTCATACCGATTTAACAATGATCTAAGGAGACGGGTGATGAAAGTAAATGTGGCGATCTTAAATGCCTTTGTCGATGACCATCGTGGGGGGAATCCTGCAGGTGTTGTCCTAAATGCCGACGCATTATCTAACGAGCAAAAACTTAATATTGCCAAGCAAGTTGGCTTGTCAGAAACGGCGTTTGTATCTCAATCTAGCGAGGCGGATTTCAAACTGGATTTCTTTACGCCGCAGAAGCAAATTGCGCATTGTGGGCACGCCACTATTGCCACCTTCAGCTACCTCTCGCAGCAAGGCTTGATCCCGTCACCAAATACCTCCAAAGAAACCATTGATGGTGTTCGACAAATTGAAGTCAAAGGCAACGTTGCCTACATGGAACAACTGGCACCTAAGTATTCAGACCCAGAAGGGGATCACGAGCGCATTCTTGGTTCATTGGGGCTGTCACAACAAGACGTCATGGCTAAGCCTGTGATTGCCAATACTGGAAACGGCTTCTTGGTTGTGGGCGTAAACAGCATTGCACAGTTAGAAGCAATACAACCGAATCAGCAGGAGATAGAAGCCATCTCCGAAAAGTACGACTTAATCGGCTATTACGTCTTCACCACCGAAACCAATGTCGAAGGTCGTGATGCATCAACCCGGATGTTTGCCCCGCGTTATGGCATTGAAGAGGAATCTGCCACCGGCATGGCTGCTGGCCCGCTCGTATGCTATCTGCATGACTACCTGGATATGGATAAAGACCACTTTGTGATCGAACAAGGGTACTCGATGACACCGGCATCGCCTAGTTGTCTTGATGCTCGTCTTTCAACAAATGACGGCGAAATTCAATCGCTGATTGTTGGTGGGGTAGGTATGGCGTCGCGTTTTGAGGAAGTAGAGGTTTAGATAAGGGATGCCGCAGACTTGTATTGAGTCAGCGGCTAATTCTTTGTTATAGGGACTTGTTCAGAGGTTCCCTAGTAATTGCAATGTGAACCCTGTTCTGGATGGGATTTAACACGCGTTACATTCTTCTTAGCTAAATTAATAAGAGCTGGTGTGCTTTCAAACTGGGCGCCTGTTCCTGGCCAGTAGAAGCCTTCACCATTTTTGCACAGGGTTACAATAATGGGGCTTTGATCTATAACCGCATCTTCACCTTCTTCTACGAACATAGAGTAACTAAGGGTAGTGAGCTCTTTTCCGTTTAAGGTTTCAATTACCTTTGCGTAATAGATGTGTTGTTCTGGGAAGTCTTGGTCATTTGATGGGATGACCTCAACACGAGTGTGTTTTATGACCGCAGAATAAGACGTGTTTTGAATTGCTTCTATAAGGAACGATTCTTGTTCTGAATATTCCTGGTTATTTGCTGTCGCAGATGTTTTACATGCAATTAAGAAAAGAGTTAGGGAGAGTAAGAGTAAGCTTTTCATGAGTCAGTTCCTTTTGATTAAGCTTCGCTTCCTGCAATAGCAGCTTTCTTAGTATAAACGGGTAATGAGCTTTGTTTTGTGTCGAAGCTCGTAGGAATGACGAATGTATCCCACACCTCAGCTTTGTATTTTGATACTTTAACTTGGTTACTTTGATTCCCGCCTAACATATATAAATATTTTCCATCACTGCTCTTACCTACTACAAAGGCAACATGACCACCACCTTTGCGAGTTTTGACTCCAATAGCTCCGTGAATTGGTTTTTCAATCTTCTTTCCAAAATTAACCCATTCTCTTGCTCTGTAACCACTCTTGACAGGCTTAAATCCATGTTTTTTTAGTACCCAAGCTACAAAAGATCCACACCATGCATTTTTACCGCCTGAGTCATCTGTTCCCCAAAACTTAGTGGCTTTAAAGTATTCTAAAATTCGAGGATTTGCTTTTGGACCTGCAACCTCTGATTGCCCTATTTCTGCTAGGGCTGTTTTCATCCAAGGGATGGTACTGACAAATGTTGCGGGAGAAACGATAGCTGCTAACTTTGTGGAGGACTGTTTTTCTTTGATCTTCTTGTGTGTTCGACCATTGACGGTGATTAAGCCGTCTGGACGCTTAAACATCACCACTTTTCTTTGAAACTCTTTTATTGCTTTGACCGTTTTGGAGTTTTCCGGTTTAGGCCCAAGCTGTCCATCAATAGTAAGTCTTTTAATCGGTGAAATGAGGTGAATTAGTTCGTTTAGCGCTTCTTGAACTGCTTTGACATCTTTTGGAAGATTTTTTCCTTTAATGCCAACAGACATCACGATTTTTAACTCTGGCATATTGAAATCCTTTTCAATGGGCAATGGGAAGGTGGCTTAACTTTAGAGGCTTTTTCTTTGTTCTCTCATTAAGTGAAATCCTAGAATGTGAGACGCTACTTCAGTTCAGGTGGATAAAAAATAAGATTTATTAAAATTGTGAAATTTTTCTCAAGATCTTTGTTTAAGACGAGAATGTAAGTAAATGCTATACGACATACGTATAGTTTTTACTTAAAAAAGGTGTTGGCGACTTCTCGTTTTAGGTGGTAGATATTTATATGTAATTACCTGTAATCAGCAGAAGCTGGATATCTCTTGGGGTCATAACCTAACGTTTTAATACTTGCTTACTCTCGTCTGTTAAATGGCTAGAGCGAGTGTAATTCACTCATTGAAAGGTTATGGCTCTATGAAACGGATGTTATTAAGTGCCTTAGTATTTGCTGTACAAGGCTGTTCTACTGTTCCTACTGAAAGTGCTCACGTTGCTCCACAAACCTGTGTGGGAAGCACAGACTTACCTCAAGTGCTGTCTACCCAGTTCAGTGCGGTTACTGATACAGCGTTGTTGAATGATGCCTTAGGTGAAAAAGACCAAGGTAAATTGTGCCAAGGTCAAGTGTATGAGAGTAAAGAAAATGCACAGGTAAAAGTCTTCCGCGCTTGGAACAGCACCAATCCCAACAGCCAATACGGTCAGTGGTGGGCGTTTAATGAACCCGCTGGCAGTATTTCTGCGTATCGCTCTGATTATGAGATTTGCTACCAATGGTCACCTCTGGACAAAATGGTGAGCTGCACGCTCAAACCTGGTACCAAGGTTGTGGTAGGAAATGGCCAAAGTGCGACTTGCTCTCAGTATCTGACTTATCCCGTCTCGGCTAAGCAACAAGTCTACATTGCGGATGCTGAAAACGTTGTTATGAACTGCACAGAATATAACGGTGTGATGAGTTGGGAGTAGCGCGTTTGCAGGGTATTCTTGTCGACAAGGAATATGTTGTAACGAGGATTTCATTATGTGGCAGGCGCGATGGCAAGCTTTGATGACACGCTTAGGGCTATCAGAGAATCAAACAACCTTTGACGCTCTGATCGCCGCTTACTCCGAAAAACATCGACGCTACCATGACCTATCGCATTTAGCGGCGGTATTAGAATCTTTAGATCAGGTTGAGGAATTGACGAGTCAAAAAGACCTGATCGAACTGGCGTTATGGTTCCATGACGCCATCTATAAAACTAAGTCTTCTGGTAATGAGGCTAAAAGTGCTCAGTGGGCACGCACCTTCTTAACTGAAAATGAAGCGAATGAAGAAACCATCAATAAGGTTGTTGAATTCATCATGGCGACTGAGCATAACTATGTGCCTGTCGACGAAGATCAAAAGCTTATTGTCGATATTGATCTGGCGATTCTTGGTCGTTCAGAAGAAGTCTATACAAAATATCAGCAGGATGTGAGACAGGAATACGCTTGGGTGCCCAAGTTTATTTATACTCGAAAACGAAGAGCTTTGTTGACGTCTTTCTTGGCAAGACCTCGTATTTACTCATGTGACGTTTTTTATGAAGCGCTGGAAGCTAACGCCCGACAAAATATTAGTCGAGAGTTGGAAGGGTTGGGTTGATTGAGGTTTGGACAAAAAAGAATTTTTAATGAACGATATTCAACGTAAATTTGATCGTCTAGAACGGAAACAGAAGTTGCTAAAGGCACTGCCTGTTTTTCTTATCAGTGGTATTTTCGCTTTGTGTATTTACGCAGTTTCTAAGCAACAAATCGAACAAGGTCGGGATGTAGTTGGTCATGTCATAGGATCTACAGTTCATTTCACTGAAGAAGGTAATAAAACAAAGTTACAAGTTCAGACAGATAAAGGGGCGTTTTGGGTTTCTTTGCCCAGAGGGATTGAGTTAAAACGGCAAGGCGAAGTAGCCCTTCATGAAATGGAGTTAGAAAGTGGCAGAGTTAAATATGACTTTCTTCATTATCAAAAGCCTGACAGTTAACAAATAAAAAACCGGGGCAGAATGTCTTCTACCCCGGTTCATATCGCTCTCAAATCTAACAGTCGTTAGATCCAACGTTTATTTCTAAAAGCTGTTATACACCACAGCAGACATGGACTGGTTCTTTGCACCTTTGATCGTGGTGTACTTGTCACCTTGACCCCAAAGCTGCCACCAAGCCAGTTCTTCGCGCTGTTCAAGCGTTAGGTTCATGCTTAAACCGCTGACGCTGTAGTTGCTGGTGGATGCAGTCATCTCGTTGCCTGTGGCATTGCTGATGGTTGCACCATGACCGGCACCTTCTGCCATCACTAATGGGAAGTGATTCGGGAAGAAGCTACTTGGCGCTGGTTTGCTTTCTACTTTACCGTTCATTGCCAAGTCTGGCAGACAGCTGTCGTAGCTACCGTTGTCCGCTGCGCCACACGCAGAGTGCAAAGGCACAACCGAGTCGTCAGAGCCGGTAATGAAGGATTTTGTAATACCGCCGTATTCAGAACCTGCACCTACCATGCGTAGACGAGGTACGTCAGACACAGACGTTGCCATTGAACGCGCAACGCTTGGTTGTAGGTTATGAAGCACACCCATGTTGTCTGGTTGAAGTTCGAAACCAAGGAAGGCTTCAGAAGCTTCTTTCAGCGGCCACATGTACCAAGCGTCGTTGTTAGCGGCTTGAATGGCTGTATCAGCCAATTCAGTACCACCACCGGCGCCAGCAAAGTCGATCGCTGCCAGAATGTTGAGTGGTTGAAGGTCTTGTGACTCTAACCAGTGCGCTTGGTTTTCCAGCATGTAGCGGGCCACCAAATCACCGGTTGAATGGGTTACCAAAACACAACCATCGTTACAGAATCCCGCGCGTGAAAGCTCAGTGATTTTGTCGTAGATGCGTTGTGCGGTGTCGCCTTCAATACGGTCGTTGGAATCCCAGTCGATACGCGCATCAGCGTGTTGCAACCAGAAGTCCGCCCAGTAACTTTCACCGTTTTGGCTGATTTGTTGTTCGGTTTGATCACCGGACATCAAATTGCCTGGTTGAAAGCCGTGAATGGCAATCACGTTTTTCCCTGCCAGTTGTGCACTTGCAGGCAAAGCCGCCAGCATTCCCCCTGTGATGATGCATGCAGATACTGCTAATTTCTTAAACATCATTACTCTCTCTTATTGTTATTTTGTTTTAGTCAATTACATCGAACCTTTATTGGCCGATGTGAGCGATGTAGTTCGTCCGTGAAGGGAACTTATTAAGTTCTTCCATCCCTTCTTCAATCACCTTAAACCAACCATGTGGTGTACTGTGATCTGAAGTCGTTGATTAAGCGCTTTATGCGTCAGGTTTCTAACCCTGAGACGTCGATAAAGTTCTTAAAAATTCCACTTTGGCCTCGACGTTAGGGTCAACGTAAGGGCTTTGGTCGTAGTCTTTAAATGGATAGCCTTGAACGTCGAACGCTTCGTCCGGTACTTGTCCATAACCACTTTTTGCTCCTGGCTTTGCCGGTAGCATTTTTAGTTCGAAATCATCTAACTGATACGGGCCTTCGCTTTGTTTCGCGGATAAAGCACTGTAATGCGCTTTCAACTCAATGATGTCGTCGTAAGCACTGAATTTCCCTTTAGCGCTGAGGTTCATCAGTGGCTCATTGTTATCGCTGTAAAGATTCGCGGAAAGCACGTAATACCCCGTGTCGTCGAGATCAACCTTTACCGGGATCATCAAATGCGAACCTTCTACGTAGCTGTCTGAAACGCCTTCAACTTCACCTACTTTGTGGCTGATCTTGAGCGGCGTTCGAATCTCAAAGCGATCGCTTTGATTGGCATAACGGACACTTGCGACCACATAAAAATCTTGTTCCGACGGCACGTTGACTTCAGAGAGAATTAAGCTGGCTGTAGCTTGGTTACTACTTAGGGATACCGAACTGGATGAACCGCCTTGCGTAAAAATACTCTTACCGTCGGCGGTTACCAGTTGGAATTCAGCAAAGGTAACTTCGGTGTTTTCACCAAGATTGGCCGTGACGGTTGCGTCTATGGTTTCGCCCCAAAAGTATTGGAATTTGTTCAAGCCCAACTGAAGGGTTAAGTCATCACCTAAGCCCAATCCCTTCATTGGCAACGCAGTTGGAATATGGCGGTTGGGAATAAACTGCTGAAGGTTAGTTGCACTGATCGGGTAGGAATAACTTGGGAATTGGCTTTGATATTCGTACATGTCAGCCACTCGCTTGAGCTGAGCTTTCATCTCGGCGTTGGCAAATGGCTCGGGTTTGGCTTTTGATGTCGGAGCCTTGGTTGCGGTTGGAGCATTGCTGAATGAACTGAAAGATACGGGCTCGCAGTTGTTTAGGCAATCAGGCGTCGGTTCATTATCTTCAACACCATAATCAACATCGTTTGGTGTGCTATCTGAGAAAATAAGCGCAGAGAAGCCCATCAGCAGTAAACTGCCGAGCATAAAAAGACCGAGAGCTATGATTTTTGGCGACTTCATTTCTGCCAATTACCCCTTCAAACGACAGCTTCAATGCTGAAAGGGCTTTGCGATAAGCGCAGGAAAACTTGGTTTCAGTTCTCTGGCGCTTGGCAAAAGCATCGCGTCCTGCGAGATGTGCAAAATGCACGGTTGTTTGTTTTTTGATCTTTATACCATTGCGCCAAAATGGGCGGAATCTTATTTTTGTAATGATTTTTTGCTAAACAGTTATTCAATAAAAATTTGACCAAAAACCTCACCCCAAAGGGTGATTATATCGACAGCCCCCGAAAATAAAGGGCTTAAGCCAACCCAGAAGTACGGGCGGTCTTCTTAATCCACTGCCGAACCTTCATGATACTGGGTTCATTACGACGGCTGGTTTTGAAGGCAAAGTAAAATTTGTCCTCGGTGATGAAGTCATGACAAGGCAGTCGAACCAGGTCGGAATCTCGTTCCGGGTCATACATATAGTCATTGGTCAGAGCAATGCCTTGATGATGGCGAGCCGCCTCCAGCGTTAATAGCATGTGGCTGAATTGCTGAAACTTCACACTGTCCGGCACTCTTAATCGGCCAGCATAGGCCCACAGCAGCCAATCTTGTTTTGGCTTACAAAAAATTGAGATAGTGGATAACAGTGGAAACTGAAAGAGACTCTCGGCAGGAATGTGCGTCGGTGTCAGGCTATCAATAATGCCTGCTTGATAAAGCGTATCGCAGATGTGGTTCCAGTAATTGCGGCTGCAAATGGGGAAGAGCTTTTCTGTGTAGAGCAAATCCATGGTGTAGCCTTTGCTCTCGCCATGAATGGTGATGAAGCAATCGGCAGTGTGATCGGATAACACCGGGCTCTCATTCTTCATATCCAACTGAAGATCTACCTCCGGGTGCTCACGCTGCAAACTGGGTAAATTGGGGATCAACCAACGCACCGCAAATGAGCTGAACAGCGCCAATCGTACTTCTGAACTGGCAATGCCCTGAACTTGCTCGCTGGCCCGCTCGATCTGATTAAGACTGCTGGAGATGGCCTCCCAATAGTTTTGGCCTTGTTCCGTCAAAGACAGATTTCTGCCCTTGCGAGTAAACAGATCTTCCCCGAGATACGACTCTAAAGCGCGAATTTGATGGCTCACCGCGCTTTGGCTGACATTCAGTTCATCGGCTGCCTTCGTAAAACTGTTTAAACGGGCGACGGCTTCAAAAGCGGGCAGGGCGTTCAGCGGTGGTAGTTTCATGGCTTAGATCCGTTTTCTTTCTATTGTTTTAGTATCTAAAAAACTAATGCTAGCAAATATATATCATTTTTAATCATGTTTCTTCCGACGTATTCTGATCGCCTTCTGTTTAGTTTGTGATCGCTTTTTGTTCGTGTCCCTGAGTGCGCAGGGATAAGCCGAGTGAAAAGGGTGGGAGTTGTTTATGTCTGGAAAAACCGTTAACAGTGCTATTCTATTGCTGATTTTAGGCAACGGTATGGCGATTGTGTCTGACCTTATTGTGAAGATGCAGGGCGAAAACGTCGCTGTTTTTCAATTTGTAGCCGTACGTTTAGTGATCATGTTGCTGCTGTTATTGCCTTTCATTAAAAAAGTGAATTTCGGGAATCTGTGGGAAGGCGGTCGTATTCAATTTCTAAGAGCGCACATTAGCTATGCGGGCATCTGCTGTATGGTGGTGGCGTTAAGCACCTTACCATTGGCGACGGCGAATGCCATTTTCTATGCTGCGCCGTTGTTGGTTGTGGTGCTGTCCGTACTTTTCTTTCGTGAGCCCTTATCAAAGGCCAGCTTGTTGGCAGTCATCAGTGGATTCATTGGGATTCTGGTGATCTTACGTCCGTTGGAAATCTCATGGTCGGCCATCAGTGCCATCGGAGTGGCCTTTTCTTTGGCGATCAGTGCCACGCTTGTTCGTAAACTACCGAAAGGGCAATCGACGGTTCACTCCATGTTGGTCAGCCAAATTATGATGGTGCCGATCGCAATGGCATTGGCCGTGTGGGAAGATGCACCGTTTGATACAGATACCTTGTACTACGCCTTAGGCTCAGCAGTATTTATCTCCATGTACAACGCCACCGTCTTTATGAGCTACAAATGGGTGTCCCCTCAACAGGTGACCAGCGCAGAATACACCGGCATGGTCTGGGCCATTCTGTTGGGTGTCTTATTCTTCGATGAAGTACCGGACGCTTGGCTGATCGTAGGCAGTAGCTTGATCATCTTACCGCTGTTGGGGATAGCGTATCTCGAACGTAAGAGAAAGCAGTTTGGGCAACTGGCGGCGTCTTAGAAAGCTCTAGTTATCGTATGTTTTTGATCCCGGCTTCGGCTGGGATTTTTTATGATTTCTTGTCGGTGGGTGTGGTAGAGTTTTCTGCTTATAAAAAGGGGGCTTAGCACTAAGTCGTAACTGTTTTACTGGTATTAAGGTATAAGGGGGGGCTTTGAAAAAGTTCATTTTTATTATGTGTTATGTATTCCTCGTTTCTTGCGGTAAACCTCAAATATCAGAGTCAATTCGTGACCCTAATTTTGATTTTGTTTCTTTTGCAAAGAATTTAGCTGAAAACAACCCTGATGCTGCCAACCCCAGTCAGGCTGTTGGGTATATTAAGATTAGAAGTGAGTTTAATAAAAAAATATTATTAGAGTGTTCAAATATGTTTGGAGTAAGAGCACCTGCATACAAGAATAGCTATCACCAATGGTCAGAAAGAGAACGAGCTATTTTGGAAAAGGTGGAATTGTATTGGTCTCGGGGAGCAGGAAAAGAACATGATAGTGCACAGGTCATAGAGTTATTGAAGAATAAAATTTTTAACGAAATTCTGAAACAAGCTAACAAGTATTCAAATGAGCACTCTGTTAGTCTTGAATACTCTTTGCTTAATTATTGCGATAACCATTTTATTGGACTTGATAATGGTTCTTACAGAAGAAGAGCACCAAAAGCTTATGAGTATCTGGAAGCATCTTTAAACTTAAATGACTAAGATTTTTGATTAGTTCGCGTTCTTTCATTCGCACCTAAGATAAGGTGATTGAATAATGAAATCCAAAGCATTAATAAGGCAAACCTATGGCAACACTGAAAGGCCCAACCGAAGGTGGCAACGGCGGTAAACGTGGCCACTCGAATATGGAACATCGGGATGAAACCGAGATCATTAAGGCTGCGAGCAATGTTCGTCGTCGGAATAATGAGAAGCAGGAAATTCGTCGAGAGTTGGAGAATATAGCCTCTGACTCTTAGAGAATAAGTGTCTTGAAATATCGTTCAAGTTTGTGTTGTTATTGGCTTTATTAGGTCTCCGTATTTACCTTTATTTCAATACTAAAAAATACGTTCTAACTCTTCTTTTATTCTCTTTCTGTAAAAATTAATCAAGTGATTAAATACGATCAATTATACTGCTTAACGTCGAGCTAGACTGAGTCTAAGGTATTACGGTTTTCTGTTCCGGCCGTAGCCCAACGGCAAGATAATAATAACGTATATAGGCTCTTGATATGGCAGCTCTTCCCAACCTTCTTAAACGTAAGTGGTCCTTTTTTGTCGTCATTGCGATCGGCTTTTTAGTTCTTGTGACGGTCGTAAAAAACAAGAAGCCTTTACCGGTCACCGACGTCAGTGAGAAAGCCACGCTGGTGGAAACGCTATCGTTAAGCGAACGCATGATGGGCGCGCAAATTATCGCCTTTGGTCATGTAAAACCACAAAAAATGTGGCAGGCCATTTCGGAAGTAGAAGGCCGGGTTACCTATAAGAATCCGTCCTTGGAGCGCGGTAAGTTTATTGATAAAGACACCGTATTGCTGACGTTAGACCCGCTGCACTATGAGCTGCAATTAGCGCAAGCCAAGGCGGATTTGGATTCCGTTACGTCTGAGCTGGAACGTCTCGATATTGAAGCCAACAATCTTAAGCTGTCGTTGGAGATTGAGCGTAATCAGCTGACCATTGTTGAGAAGGAAGTGACTCGTAAGAAAAGCTTGTTGTCTCGTAAGCTGACCTCACAGTCGAGCTACGATCAGGAACGTCGGAACTTACTGGTACAGCGTCAGAAAGTACAGGATTTGGAAAACCAACTAACCTTGGTGCCGTCTCGTAAACTGGTGTTGGAAGCCAGTGAGAAAGTCCAACAAGCACGAGTATCTGATGCCGAACGTTTGCTTGAAAAAACCGTTGTAAGAATGCCATTTACCGGGTTGATCGTTGAAGAAAATATCAATGAAGACGAATTGATTTCGCCTAAACAAGTGATGGTCGTTGCGCACGACTGGAGTGAGATGGAAGTGGAAGCTCAAGTGGGCGTTCACGATATGCGCCGTGCGATGCGAACCGTGCCAAGTGAGATTCAAGTGTCTTTGCAAACGGCTAATCCAGCCCACTTATTTCCTCAAGCCGAAGTGGTGATGTACACCGCCGGTGAACAAATTTCCTGGCCGGGGCAATTAACACGCATCAGTGGTGAAGTGGATCAATCCCGAGGCACTGTAGGTTTAATTGTTGAAGTGGAACAAGATCTTCAACACATGGAAATTCGTAAACGTCCGCCTTTGGTGGCGGGGATGTTTGTGGAAGTGAGAGTCACGGGCAACGAGCAGCCTTTCTTGGCGGTGCCTGCCAAAGCGGTGCATGACGGGCAGATTTATGTTCGTGATAAAGACAGCCGATTACGCATTCGCCCTGTGCGTGAGTTGTTTACCAATTCCGGCTGGGTGGCGATAACTTCTGTGTCAGGAGAACATTCAATTAAAGCGGGAGACGAGGTCATTCTGACTGATTTAATCCCTGTGATTGAAGGTGCTCTGTTAAAAACGTCGCAGGAGGGGTAAGCCATGTTGCGTTATTTAGCGGCCCACCCAACGGCGGCCAACCTGATCATGTTGATGCTTATGATGTTAGGCATCATGGCACTGCCAAACATTAAACGTGAAACCTTCCCCGACAGTCGTCCGGTAAAAGTGGAAACCAAAGTCATCTGGCCGGGTGCTGCACCGGGGGATGTGGAAGAGTCCATCTGTCAGCGCTTGGAAGATGCCGTTTCTGGTATCGCTTTCCTCAAAGAAAAGCAGTGTGAAGCTTTGGAAGGTTATGGTCGCTTGATTGTTGAGATGGACGACGACGGCGATGAAAACCGCTTTATCAATGACATCAAAACCGAAGTAGACGCCATTGATGATTTTCCCGATGCCACTGAACGCCCTGTGGTCAGTCAGCAGAATCGTTTCGATCAGGTAGTCAGTATTGCGGTGACGGCGGATACCTTCCAAACCCATTTGAAAAGCTATGCGGAAGACTTAAAACGCCGGGTTCAGCGTTTGGACGGCGTGGCACAAGTGACGATGCAAGGTTTCTCCGAGCGTCAGTTGCGAGTGGAGCTGGCGGTGCCTCTGATGCGTCAATACAACCTCAGTCTTGCGGACATTGCCGCGAAAATTGAGCGTCAGAACATCAAAATGCCCTTGGGCCAATTGGAAACAACGGATAAAACCTTGTTGTTGAGATACGACGAACAACGGACTTCGGCACAAGAGTTAATGTCGTTAGTGGTGGCGTCGAATCAACAAGGGGCGGAAATTCGTCTTGGTGACATTGCTACGGTTAAAGATCAGTTTGAGTTAGACGAAGAGAAGATCTATTTCGATGGGCAGCCGGCGACCATCCTTCAAATCAGTAAATCCAAGGCCGACGATGCGCTGGTGGTGTTGGATGAGATTAAACGCTTTCTTGCGCTGGAAGAAGAGCGTAAGCCATCTGGTGTGAGTCTAACACTCACTCAGGATCGTACTTCGATTGTGACGGATCGCTTGAACATGCTGGTGGAGAATGGCTGGCAGGGCTTCATTTTGGTGGCGTTAACGTTGGCCTTATTCTTCCGAATCCGTTTTGCCTTTTGGGTAGCGATGGGCTTGCCGGTGTCTTTCCTGGCGACGCTATACGTTATGTCTTTGTTTGGCATCAGCATCAATATGATCACCATGGTGGCCTTGTTGATGGCCATCGGTATTCTGATGGACGACGCCATCGTGATCGCCGAAAGCATCGCCGCCTACGTTCAACGACGACGTAACCCATCGTCAACAGAGGATGTCGAGCTGGAAGAAGGCATCGATAAGTCGGTGGTGGATGGCACCATGGAAGGCTTAGGCAAAGTGGGCGTGGGGGTCTTGTCGTCCTTCTTAACTACCGTCAGTGTCTTTATCGGTTTGGCGTTTATCGAAGGGGAAATCGGTAAGGTTTTAAAGTTCATTCCGATTGTGCTCTTGGTGACCCTGGCGGTCAGTTTGATTGAAGCTTTCCTCGTGTTGCCTGGGCATCTATTGCATTCGTTGAAAGCGCACCCTGAAGAGGAAGAGCATTCCGGACTGTTCGCCTTTAAAGATCGCTTTAATGAGCGCTTTGAAAGGTTCCGGGAAACAACGCTTGTCAATGTTGTGGAATTCTTGGTGAACTGGCGTTATGCCTTTGTGGGCGGTGTCATTGGCCTCTTGTTCATTACCTTCGCGCTGCCAGCGGGTGGGTTGTTGCGATTCTCCCCGTTTCCCGATTTGGATGGTGATTTGGTGGAAGCACGAGTGTTACTGCCGCAAGGCACACCGTTACGAGATACCGAAGCGGTGGTTGCCAAGATCGTTGCTCAAGCCGAAAAAATGAATCAAGCGTTAACACCAGAACAGCCGGATCAACAATCGTTGGTGGAGCACATTACGGTTCAATACAACTACAACCCGGATGCTTTTGAGCAAGGCACGCACATTGCGACGGTGAAACTGGATTTACTGTCTGCAGAAGAACGCACTACTAACATCAATGAGTTTACCTCGGCTTGGCGAGAGGGGGTTGGTGAAGTACCTGGGGTGATTGCCTTGCAGTTCAAACAGCCAACCATTGGTCCGGCGGGTCGAGCCATTGAGATTCGTCTGAAACATGATGATTTAGAGGTGCTGACGAAAGCGTCTTGGCAGTTACAGAGTTATTTAAGTCATTTTGATGGTGTAAATGATTTGATGGACGATCTTCGTCCGGGGAAAGAAGAAATTAATGTTCGTATTCGACCGGGAGCCAACAGCTACGGAGTAGACAGCTTTACCGTGGCGTCACAATTACGTTCCGCGTTCCAAGGTTCGACCGCCGATGAAGTACAAGTAGGTTATGAAACACTGGAAGTGGACGTTCGTCTCTCCAAGATAGATCGCAGTTTATTAACCCGATTCGATAACTTCCCAATCGTATTGCCGGATGGCAGTCAGATCCCGTTGGCGACGGTGGCTGAAATCAGTTATGAGCGTAATTTTGCACGAATCAATCGTTACGAAGGACTACGCACTGTGACGGTATTGGGTGATGTCGATACTGAAATTACTAACGCTGCTGCGATCTTGGCCGAATCTCAAGCGGACTACTTTGATCAATTAGAAGCAGATTTCCCTGGCTTGAAAGTCGCTTTGGAAGGTCAGTCGGCCAACAGTGCAGAAACGGCTAAATCCATGGTGCGTGCGTTTGTGGTGGGGCTGTTTGCGGTGTACATCATTCTTAGTTTCCAATTTAAGAGTTACATCGAACCTGTGATGGTGATGTTAGCGATTCCACTGGCTTTAATCGGTGTGTTCTGGAGCCACTTATTGATGGGCTATGAACTGACCATGCCGAGTATGGTGGGCTTCATTTCACTGGCCGGAATCGTGGTGAATAACTCGATCTTGCTGGTGCAGTATGTGAAGTGGCATGTGGAAGAAGGCTACGATGTTCATCACGCAGCTGTGATGGCCAGTAAAGAACGCTTCCGAGCGGTGTTCCTGACCTCAGTCACTACCATGGCCGGTTTGCTGCCGCTGATGTTCGAAACCAGTTTACAGGCGCAGATTTTGATCCCGCTGGTTCTCTCTATCGTGGGCGGTGTGTTTGCCACCACATTGCTGGTGCTGTTTGTGATCCCATGCTTGTATTGCATCATGGATGATCTGGGATGGATTGGGGAAGGGTCAAAGTAAGGATGAACTTATTGATTCATAAATATGCCGGATAGCCCTTATTGATGCTGTTATGTAGTGTCTATTGATTAGTTTGAATTAAATAGACGACATACGTCATTGGCGTATATAATGGCACTTTTAATGGTTATCATTGAAACACCTATTTTCACAAAGCTCATTAAAGAACTGATGAGTGATAATGAATATAAAGCTTTACAGGAAGCATTAGTTTGCAGGCCGGATCTAGGCGAGATTATTCAAGGTTCTGGAGGGCTACGAAAAGTTCGGTGGCGACTTGAGGGGCGAGGTAAGCAGGGCGGCGTTCGGGCTATTTACTATTGGGTTGTGGACAACGATCAGCTTCGCATGCTCTATGTGTACCCGAAAAGCCAGAAAAGTGATCTCACCCAAGAACAGTTGAAACAATTAAGAGTTATTGTTGAGAGGTGGCAGTGATGGAACAAGACATGTTTGATGAACTTATGGCCAGCATCCAACAGATGGACGACATTGTCCAGGGGAAAGACAAAGCAAGCCGTGCTTTCGATTTTCCTGATCCTGAAGTTAAAGCCATTCGAGAGAAACTAGGAGTTCCGCAAGAAAAGTTTGCCTTACTCTTAGGTGTATCAAAACGAACTGTGGAAAACTGGGAGCAGGGGCGTCGTCATCCTACAGGCGCTGCACGCTCATTGCTTCGTCTTGTCGAAGCAGATCCTCAATATGCTTTGAAAGTCCTCCATGGCTAAGACGGGCTATTTCCTTCACGCAAAAAAGCAGGGCGAGATACCCCTCGTCCTGCAAAACCACTAACTAAACCTTTAAAGAGAAACCAATTCAGAGTCAGCTTTTCGATGCTTTCTCTGCGTCTTTGGCTTTATCTTCAGTTTGATCTTGTGCTGGCTTTTGTTCTTCGCCACCACAGCTACCGCAGCAACCCATAGTGTTTTCCTCTGTTGTTTGACGACGAAGAGAATAATACTTGAGTGTTTTACTTGGGTAATTGATATAGATCAGAAAACTGAGTCGGCCTTATTCATAACGTGTAATGCTGGTGTAATTTGCTATGGCTTGGTTGCTAATTGCAGAAGATGGTGAAGAGAAATAGGTGGCTCCTTGTTGAAAGGCGGCTTTCATTTCCGGGTTGTCCATCGTATTTAAGTTCTGTTGGTATTCCTGCACAAACCAGTCAGGCACTTCTTGTGAATTCATTACAATCTGGTGTGCGTTCAATGCAGTTCGGCTTCCTGCCATCGAATCGGGTCCATATCGTTCAAGGTTCTCTTTGAAGCCTGCCTGCATGGCTTCGGCTGCGTTTATAAGTGCTTCTTCTGAGACTTCGAGCCCTTTTGCAGTCCAACCCGCGACCGTGTTTTGTCCTAATGCAGCTAAACCAAACTGAAGTTTGCCTTCGCGGGTGCTTAGGTCAATTAAGGTTCCTGCTGCTTGAGATGTGCTAACAGGTTCTGCTTTTTGGCCAGATTGCGATTTCGCGATTTCACTGATGTGGACAGTGTCTGCTGTTTGATTGGAAGATGCAGACGGCACAAGATTGCCACTGCTTGGAATTGATTGTGACCGTGTTTTAACCAGGTTCGACCCATTTGCTGAGTGAATCTGGCCTGTAGATCCTTCTATCATGCGGGTTATCCTACTCTTTAGCTGATGTTGAGTGTGTAACTAACGTCTGCTCGTTGCTCGTCTGAGTAGTGCAAAGCAATATGAGTACCAATGAGTTTGTACGAGCAAAGTAAACAGCAACCAGAGTAGGATTCCCTCTTTTTTAACTAATTAACTAACCGTCAGAGTGTCACGTCCTGATGTACTGGATTTCTTATTGATGATATTCAAGGTGATTCTGACTGCGATAACCAACAAGTGCGCGATGAATAAAGCTAAGGTAATGCGGTACAGTACCCATAACATCGCGGCGTGTTCCATGACGTCATCGGTGAGAGTGGAATCCACACGAATGACGGTTTGACCTTCTAGTTCTTCGATGTCAGTCACTCGGCCAGTTAATTCAAAGCTTTGTAACTCCTGATAGGTTGAGAGTACGCGATCAATGCTTCGTTGACTTATAGATCGTGTTAGGCCTGTGATGTAATGCCCTGCATCAAGCAGTGCTTCTGATCGACGTTCTGGTTCAATCAGCCATCTGGCTTCCACACGATTGATGGTGTTGACCAGGTCTGTGTAGACCAATTTACGCAAATCTTTGTGGAAACTGTTAAGGGCGTTTCGATAGCCAGGAATGTCTGATCTGACCACATACTCGGCGCGTTTGTCTTTCGAGTCGGCCGTCATCATTGCTGTCCAGCACTCTTTATCTTTGCAGTCGGTGATGTTCATTTTTTCTTTCCACAAAGCGACCAACTCGGATTTAAGCGTCTCGCAGTGTTCACTGAGATCACACACAGGTTCTATGGTGTGAGCAATCATCTGCGCATTGGCGTTGGTGAGTTTAAAGATATCTTCACGTTGGGCGATTTGCTTTTGTGCCATGGTGAGTTGGATGCTGGCCATCATATAGGCGGTTTGATGAATCAGCGGGAAGGTTTTTTCTTCGCCGCCTTCTGCGAAGTAACTCAGAACTCTTTGGTTGTTAGGGTCACTTAACGTCAGCGAAGAAGGTGTTTCAACAAAACCAAAGCGCTCACAAAATAGATCGCTAGACCAACGATCCGTATCGATATAACAAGCTCGTGAACCGTTGAGCGAGAGTTTATCGCCAACCTGTAAGTTGCTATGGATGAATTGATTCGGTGTCGTCATGTGATGCTGGGGCTTATCATTTAATAGATAGTAAACGCCCATTTCACCAAGGTTTGGATTATCGCCTTCCTGCACGGCTGATAGCATGAACAGCACTACGCCCAAACATAACGCGGTCGATACATGCTTAGCATAACGGTAGAGGGGTGTTTGTTGTGCATCCGCTTCAACGGATCGACCGTCGGCGATAGAAAGGATGTTATCGTGGCCAACGCAAATCTCGAAGTCGATGGGTTCGCTGGGCTCACCCTCTTTTCTGAAGTGCATAGTGAAATCTTCTAGCCAGGCTTCAGGCACTGTATAGGATAGCATACGTTCACCGGCCTCGTAGTCCTTAAAGTAAAGCTGTAAATCCTTTTGGTGTTCCTGAGTAAGAAAACCGTGTATTCGA
The DNA here is from genome assembly GCF_042646085.1 of Litoribrevibacter euphylliae. Lineage (NCBI taxonomy): Bacteria > Pseudomonadati > Pseudomonadota > Gammaproteobacteria > Oceanospirillales > Oceanospirillaceae > Litoribrevibacter > Litoribrevibacter euphylliae. Next base: position 157,478 of record NZ_JBHRSZ010000006.1, read on the forward strand.
CCTCGGACTTTGGCAATGGTGTGGGTTCCTGCTGCTTGTTTGGGGTATCGGAAAAACAAGAAATAAAACATCAGTAAGCAGGGTACCAGGGCCATTATTGTGGCTGTTGGCCCCAAGAACGTACTGATCAAAACCAGTGCTAGTACCATCAACGGAATCAAAAAGAAAAAGCGCATCCCGATTTGGCTGCCTTCAATGGCTTTTACTTCGTTCAATGTGGCGGGACGAGTGTAGAGAACTTCCAACCCTAGCGCGTCGATGTTTCCTCGTTCGCCTGAGATCAATTTATCCAAGCCTTCCGATACAGCTTGAGAATCCTTACTGTTTTCTACCACATCATACTGGTCATTAAGACGAAGGATATACAGCTCATCGTGAGTCCACGCCACTTCTGCGTGGTTATTCTCGGTTTGAATAAACGGGATGGCGTTAATCGGTAGATTGACTCGATAACCGTCAATGGTGGCGTAGGTACTCTCTGCGTTATTGAACTCCATGTGCACATAGTCAAATTGCCCTTCAATGGTGTAGACGTCATCGACATCGAGTGCTTCATTGAATAGGTGTGAGATGGCGGAACGTTCTTCGTCGGTGATCTTTCGAACCGGTTGTTCTGTGAAGCGCAGGGAATTTGATCGATTGGTTGCTTTGTTTCGTCCCCAATAAAACGATGCCGCAGCAATCAACATTAAAATGGCAATCGCCAATTGCGCGAAAAATATAAATGCATTCATAGAATGGTAACTTTCCTTAGTTGGTGAAGGATGCGTCTTTGATCCCTAGATTATTCCTTAAATCATAAAACAAGACTTTTTAGTCAAGATTTACTGATAGATTGCATAATAAGAGCACACATAGGATTTACAACTAAAACGAAAGAAAACAGAGAAAAAACGACGATCAAACCACAGACGTATTACAAAACTGTCGTGGGATTACCTTCAATTTGCACTTCAATTCCAGTACAGTGCGGGCCGTTTTAATTACGGTTCGTGGCCAGACTGGCCGTCCTTCGGTTTAACGATTAAGTGAGTTCGTTATGAAGCGCTTCAAAGACTTTTCGTTTGTTGGTAAAGCTCTGACTAAAGTTTTGACCAAGAAAATCTCTTTCCATCCTGCTTCCGATAACATGTGCGAGATTCTTTCTGAGCATCCGCAATTGGTTGTGGCATTGAATCACGGTCCGATGCTGGGGCCATTGGCGACGACCATTGCTTTGAATAAGCTCTATAGTGATAACGGCGGTGCCGATCGTAAACCTATCGCCATTATGTGGCGCTTGTTCTATCAGATTCCTTTGTACAAGTACGCTATTCAATACATTACCCAGGTGGATCGGGGGCTGAACTTCGATGAGTTTCTAGCCAAGATGGAGAACGAAGGATTCACTGACTTGTTGGTAAAACCGGAAGGCGAAAATTGTAACTACGGTAACGGCTTGGATATTGAACCTTTCCTGAGCCCGCGTTTTATTGAATTCGCATTGCGCTTGAATGTGCCGGTATTGGTCATGGTGCATCAAGGGTCGGAGCAATGGGGGAAAACACTGCCTGTTTCTTCCAAGCTAGATCCTCTTTTAAAGAAACTGCCTAAAAAGAGTTACGACCGTATTCGTGAAACGCGCCTTTTGAACATTCCAAAACTAACGAGGCGTTTAAAAGAACTTAAGGTGATGTACAAGTTGTATCAGCCGGATATCAGTTTGTCAGATTTGCCGGACGATATTGAACAGCGTAAAGTGATGATCGCTCAAGAAGCGGAGAAAGTTCGTAGTTTGATGCAGTCGATGATGGATGAACTAAAACAAGGTTAGTAGTCTTTCGTTCACATTATTTTGATGTATAAAAAGCGACACAGGTCGCTTTTTTAATTCTATGACTCATCACTTTCTTTTCTGGTGAAGTTACTTTCCGTATTAGACAGAACATAGCCTGCAACTGTTCCTAGAAGTGCTGCTAATGTCTCACTGCCAAAATTGGTTAACACGGCAAAAATGACTAAACAAGGCTAAAACACCAGCACGCCCAATGCCTTAATGGAGTTCGAACCAAAATCTTGTTCCAGTACATGTAAGCGGTAGAAGGTCAGGGCAATGCCCATGAGCATCGCAACCACGGCGCCAATGATTGCTACAAAGTGAATACCATAGAATTCACATCCAGAAAGATTCGAACATCTAATGTAAGCTTGTCTACAATTTTCATGTACTTAACTTGGCTAAATTGAGTGAGCTTTTCTTCCATGATCTCTAGGCTGATTAACTGGAGCTGCATGGAGTGTTTTATACGTTGTTCCCATGTTTTACGGCATTCACAGTGTTTTGAAGTTTCCATTCCACAAAGGTTTGGGTTGATTTCTCAATAAGCTGTAGGGCAGAAACAGTGAATGAAAATAGAGGTAGGAATAATAGGATACCTATAATGCTAAAACTTCGTAAGGTAATTTGTTTCATTGAACACTCTCCTTGTGTCAGGAGATGAAAAAATATAGTCAGGTCATCTTTCTTTCTATAAAGCACCTCACCGTGAATATAAGATAACAGTCTTAGATTTAAAGGAGTGATTATATCTAAAACTAAGTAGTTTCATGGTTTGGTTCTAGAACTAGAAGTAAATCACAACGTATCTAAGTGCACTATGATTTACTCCGTTAGCTTCTACACAGCAATTTAACAACATCAATTCATGGATATTGGAAAATAGTACAAGGAAAGAGTATGGCTTCTCCCCAAGGACAAGAAAGTGCCTCCTTTAGTCAGCAGGTTAGAGATAATACAAACTTAATTCAAAACACCAGTGGAATTATTGCAGCGTTAGGTTTGGATAAAATTGGACGGGGTTCTGTTGGGAACCTTATCACTCCAGCTACCTGGGTGTTAAATTATGGTGCTCAAGGTAGTACACCAAGTGCAGTTGATGTTGGAATTTATGGTTCAGGCTTTATTAGTGGTATTGCTGGTATGGCCGTTAGTACTTTAAAGGCAATAGTTGATGATGATATCAACCAAAAAGTCCAAGCAATTAGATTGCAGCAGTTAGCTAAGTACAGACCTTATATTCTTCCTGTGCAGAGCTATGGTTCTAGTTCTCCATTTATTATCGCTCAGACGATTGCTTCAAATGGTGGGACAGCTTGGCAAGGACAAAATGGGCAGTGGGTTTATTTAACGGACGCAAAGGGTCGTCTTGTAATTGATTTTGAACCACAAAGTGCACTTCGAGTAATGCGTCCTAAGTACCCCTTTGAAAGGGCATCAAATGGTAAATTTATTTACTGTAGTACATCTTGTTAGGTGATTGTAATGATTAGGTTATTAACAGTACTGTTGGTTGTTGTTATCTCTGGTTGTTCTAATGATTTCGATAAAACGTGCGAGTTTTTTACGGAATTATCGGGGCATCCTGATATAGAACAGATGTCTTCTAATGATAAGCATCTATTCATTATAGAGAAGATGGATTCCCTAAATGATGGAGATGCTAAAGCGGCATGGCAAGCTATTGCGTATGCAGTGCCTGAAGAGAAGTATTCGTTGTTTCAGCAGGTGGCTATAGAGTCTGGTGCAGGAGACGACTGGAACTGCCCTCAAATGGAGTCGCTTGCACCTCTGATAAAGCCTGAAACCTATTCTCAAAATGACAGGGATAGTCTTGATGCTATTGGAGTGACTAGGGAGAAAGATGCCGACTTTGAGGCTAAGAAATCAACTCTCCCTGTGCTTTAAGCATTTCATCTAATCGACCTGGTTTATGATGAATTAGATCAGGTTTACTTCTATAGAGCGGAGGGAATTCATTGTATTTCTCTCTGTTATTTCATATCAACGTTTAAAAGCTCGATGGTAGCTGCTTAGATTGAGATAACTCAGATGTTCCGCAATTGTGGCTATGGACCAATGGGTATTGGTGAATAAGTGTATTGACTGTTCTTGTCGATATGTATCTAAAATGTCTTGATAGCTGCTATGTTCTGTCTTCAATTTACGTTGCAGAGAACGCAGGGAAAGGTTCAGTCGTTCTGCTACTTGAGCGTGGCACATCGTGCTTGAAAATACAGCTTGAGGGTTCAAGTCATTCGTTGAAATCATTCGAGCAATACCTATTAGAGTTGAAAGCACCCCTTCTATTTGATGGCGTGTTAGAGCGTATAAGCCGTCGTTTGGCTGATATTCGATATGGCAACTTTGATCTAGCTGGTTGCAGGACAGTGAACCGCCTTCACTCACAATTCTGGAGTACTGAATCATGTATTTAATGGTCGTCCCCAGAGTAGGACAGTTCATTGCGATGGGGCCAAAGGCATGAAGGGAGCCCAACTGCATGTGCTCACCGACATGTAAACTGAGAGATGGATCATCCGTTAACTCGACAGCCCGCATCCAAAGCTGTGTCATCACATCCATCTCAAGACGAAAATTGGGTTGCTTGAGATCTTCTTCTGTTAGGGCTAATCCATCAAGTAAATCATGTAGTGTCACGCCTGTATTGATGGTGGTATCAATTAAGGTTTGAACATAGTTTCTGATGACGGATTGTTGTTTTGACATGATCAAAATATCAATGTTTTAGAGACGTTTCAGAGTAAGAAAGATTGGCGCCAAATTCAAAGTTTGCAGCGTTTGTTGTGACAGCTTGAATTAGGTAAGTCACTAACTATTAGTGTTTCTAAAAAGCCGGTGTAAGGAGACAATGACAATTACTGCCTGACTCAGATTATGACCCAACAGAATCCGCTGTTCCTTGGAAAGCGTTGATCGATGCTGGGTACGAGGTGTGCTTTGCAACGCCGTTTGGCGATGTGGCTTATGCCGATAAACGATTAACCGATTTGGGCTTTGGTGTGTTATCGAGTTTCTTTATGACTCGAAAACGAGATTTAGTGATTTACCGTCAAATGGTTTCAAGTGAGTCGTTTAATCGGCCCTTAAAGATTAGTGATGTTCGTATTGAGAACCGCAATGATGTGGAAGGCATCTTAGTACCTGGCGGTCATGCTCAAGGGATGAAAACCTTGCTCGAATCTCAACACGCTCAAACCTTAATTTCCGATGCGTTCAAACTGGATATTCCTGTCGCAGCGGTTTGCCATGGTGTTTTGCTCATTGCTCGTTCGATTGATCCGGAAACAGGCAAATCTGTTTTATATAACCGAAAAGCCACGGCTCTTCCAAAGTGGATGGAGTTGTTTGCTTGATACACCACGAAATCCAAACTAGGGGATTACTATCGCACCTATTCTGTGTCTGTAGAGGATGAAGTCAAAGCCAATCTTCAACATAAGAGTGATTACACTCTCGGGCTGATACTTCCTTACCGTGACAAGCCAGGTGGCGGTGGCGCTGTATGTGTTGTTCGAGATGGCAACTACCTTTCAGCCCGTGGCCGGATGATTGTCATACTTTTGCGAGAGAATTAGTTGCTATGCTAAAAGAGCGAACCTGTTGACTGCTTACCTGGCATTACAATGTGCTGTCAGAGTGATTACCAGAGGTTATTCAGAACACTCCCGTTTATAAAACTTGGTATCTACAGCCATCATCGGAAAGCGCTCAGGAAGGGCTGATTTCATGATTTCTGAGAATCCATTTTTCTCATAAAAACGATGGGCCGCCAGAAATTTCGACGTGGTGCCTAAGTAGATGGCTTTAAGTTGATTCGCTTCCGCCCAGTCAAACGCGGTGGTTAGTAATTGGTTTGCAACGCCTTTGTCTTTACCTCGATGAGATTCGGCCACGAACATCTTTCGTAGGGCGACAGTGTCATCACCGATGTCCAACAATGAAATGGTGCCAACGACTTGGTCGTTATCTACTGCCACCCAAAAATTGCCTTTTCCTGTGACGTAGAAATTGTGGATGTTCATTAAATCGGGTTGATCGTCGGCGGTGATGTCTAAATTAAATTCAGAGCGTTGAATACCCACAATCAGTTGAATGATACCGTCTTGATATTCATCTTTATATGCTTCAATGATCATTGATTTTCATCCCTAATGTCTCTCATGCGCTCGGCTTGAAGATTGATCATTCATAAGTAATTGTCGGAGCTATGAGTGATAAAAACCGCCTTTTGGTGGTGCGCCGATCAAAGGCATAGCGGCAGCCATGTCTTCTTGAGGGTAATTGTCCAAAGAGGCCTTGTGCGAGTCAGCAGAATCCCACACTTCGATCACTACAAACAGACTGTCGTTATCGTTACTTTGCAGTACTTCGCAGGACTCACATCCAGGCGACGAAGAAATGTAAGTTTTCAACGATTTCAGGAAGGTGAATAAATCGGCGGCTTTGCCATCTGCGGCTTGGAACTCATTGATTCGGGTAATGCTCATAATTGTCCTTAATATTTTTTATTGTTTAGAGGGTATAAATGTCGTTCTTTATGCACCCAGCAATGGTAAGTGTTTAATCCGTTTGTATTGCATGGCCAGAGTTAAGCAATGTCGAATAATGCCTTCGGGAAGATCCTTATTCACATCAAGTACGATGGCGCGATTGCCTTCAAAGGTTAGTGAGTTGGAATACAGCTCACGAAAGGTATCGACCAGTTTGGTTTGGCAGTGAAAAAACAGGTAGTACTGATCCGGTGTTTTTTCTTTCCAGTCCATTCTGATTGGGCTGCCGCTTTTGACTTGGAAACTGGGTTCCCCCCACTTTAACGCTTCTTCAACTTTGCCCAAATTTACGCTTTCCGCAATATCGAGAATCAAGGATCTGAGTTGTAAAAGACGTGGCTGGACATGTGCCGGATAGCGATCAAATATTGCTTGAATGTCTGAGTTCATGATGAGGCTTTCCTTGCCGGATTATCTATTATGCAAGTTAGTCGGATATCGCATATTCGACGGCTTTTTCTGCGTGAATGGCTGTGGTGTCCAGTAATCTAATCGTGGTATCCGATTGTTGGACTAGCATGCCTATTTCCGTACAACCGAGAATGACCGCTTCCGCACCTTGATCGGCAAGTGCATCAATAATGCGTAAGTACTCTGCTTTAGAGTTAGGCTTGATGACCCCTAAACAGAGCTCTTCATAAATAACGCGATGGATGATTGCTCTGTCTTGTGATGAGGGGATTAAAACCTCAAGCCCGTAATTGTTGGTGAGCCTGCCTTTGTAGAAATCTTGCTCCATCGTAAAGGCGGTACCTAATAAACCTACCTTCTTGATTTCATCTTTCACCAGTACCTCTGCGGTAGCATCTGCAATGTGGAGTAACGGAATTTGAATGGCTTGTTCGATGTCCGGTGCAACCTTGTGCATGGTGTTCGTGCAGATTAGCAAAACGTCTGCTCCCGCTGCCTCAATACGTTTCGCGGCTTTTGATAAAATCTTTGCGGTACCTTGCCAGTCGCCTGCATGTTGAAGCTTTTCAATGGGATCAACGTCGACACTGTACATAGCGATTTTGGCAGAATGTAACCCGCCTAATTGATGCCTGATGCCTTCATTGATGGCGCGATAATACCCTTGTGTACTTTCCCAACTCATACCGCCCAATAAGCCAATGGTTTTCATGTGATTCCTCTATCGCTGAGCGCGTTTATTTTTATGTTTGAGCATTTCTAGAATAGTGAAATAGAGTAGGCCACCGACGGCACCGCTGTATAAGCAAAACTTGTGTAAGGCCTCTATCGAAATAAAGCCTAAAAACGGGTTGTATGTGTCGAATGGATAAAAGGGCTCTAGATCACTGTGCATAATGCTATCTATCAACACATGGCTGTAAGCACCGATGAACGCCGATAAAAAGGTTACCCACCAGGCGATTTTTACTTTCCACTCATGATTAAGGCCGAGTACAAATAACCCGATTTCTGACAGATACTTTCCCGTAAGCGCAGCCAGCAACGCCAGTAGTGTGGCCCCAACATAAGTATGGCTAAAGCCATGAAGATGACCCTCGCCGGTGATCAACACAATCAAAGGCTGGATGTCCATGATGATTTGAGTCCAGCCGAATACCATCAAACTGAAGCTGCCTTGAAGTAGGGCTTTGATGGCGATTCCTGGGCCCATGTGGAATGGTGTAAATGGCATTGTGGTTTCCAGAGTCTTCGTTTTTACGCTTGGTAAATACACCCGTCTATGAGAACTTCATCTTCGTATTGTATGAAACAGTACATTAGCAAACCGGGCTCGGGGCGCTTTTCGAAATTTACTTTCCACATGACAACTACGTTGTCAGGGTTGCGATGAATTGCGACTAAATCCGCTATCGTATGAAGACCATAACGATCATATTCATTCTCGAGTTGATGGTTGAACACTTCTTCAGGTATCAGTTGTCCTGGTGCAGCTTTGAGAAGGTATTTGCAAAAGCCTTCATAGCTTTTTTCGTTCCAAGCGTTTTCAGTGTGCTCTGCGATAGGCTTAACGATCTTGAGTAACTCTTCGTCGTTTAATTTAGTAATGTCCATACAGTTCCTTTAAGTTGGTAAGGCCTTTTTGGGAAGCTCTAGAGTGAGGTCTTCATAGCCGAATGGCTTTTTACTACCCAATCAATTTGTTCTTGAGTATCGGGAACCTGCACTCCGCGCTTCTTGGAGATATGGTCGAACGCCTCTAAAGGTTCAAAGCCGCAATGGAGCAACACGCCAGCGGCGACTATTCCGGTTCTACCAATGCCTGCGCGACAGTGAATGACTGTATTTAGGCCTCCAGCGACATCATGATAAAGTTCTTTGGTAAATCTTAAATACTCGGAAATCGAGTTAGGTAAGCCTCTGTCTTTGATTGGGTAAGCAACAAAGTCTATTCCAAACCGCTTAGCGATCTCTTCTTCTGTCTCGAGTCCAAGTTCTTTACTTTCGGTAAATTCAAGCAGAGAAACGATTCGGTCGATGCCCCAACGAGCGATGCCTGAAAACTCATCTTCAATCCACTCTCCTGCGACAGGTTTAGCCATCACAGATAAAGAGCCACTGCCTATTAATTCAACTTGATAAATATCTGGTCCCATAACCTATCCAAATGAGTGTGAATACTTAGGTCGTTATTGTTAATGATCTTGAAGATGCAAAAACCGAGTGAAGATATCGGCAGGGCGATTTAATCCACAGTCGGTTAATAGCATGCCTACATTGCCTCGATGATAGGCACCGTGGATGATTAAGTGATCCAGAATTTCTGCTCGCGACATTTGCCCTGAAACACCATCGGTGAAGGTAAAGTCGACGTCTTCTTTCAATGAGGCAGGGCTTAGTTCACGAGCATAATTTATCAGCCAGGCATCGGTTTCCTCAATGCGTTGTTTGAGTTGACTGAGTGTTGGTGTTTCAGGGGTGTTGGTTGCTGAGAACGGGTGAGCTAGACCTTGCAGGTGAGCAATAAAGATTTTATCCACCACAAGGGTGTGATTGAGTAAGCGAACAGCGGTGGTCAATTGTTCCGGATATGTGTCTTTATTTATCTGTGCGACGAGTTCGAGCAACTCCTGATTTGCCCAAGCTTTGTAGCGGAATTTGTTTTCCATTTTGTCTTCCCTAAGTGATGAACTTCCATCTCATAAATTCCTTGAGATGGATTGCTTATACTTCCACCCAAATTGGGTGAAAGCAAGCAGAGTGTTCTTTTGGGAAGGGGAGTGGTGTGTTTATTAAGACGAAACTTATATATCCAACTTCTCAAAGTATGAAACGTTAGGCGGCGATGCTAGGTAGCTAAGTAACTGAGACATCACGCCATTGTTTTGGATGCTCAACAAATACTGTTCATGAGCTTCTTTTGATGCCCATTGTTCGTTGAATATCATGTCGCCATTTTCTTTATTAAGATAAATGGAAACATTCCTGCATCCTTCAAAACCTCTGACAGCAGGAAGTTTTTCTTCTAAAAACGACATGAGTTCATCGGTGTGTTCCGGTTTTACTTTCGAATGTAAGCAGGCAACAAGGCTCATAAATGATAGTCCTTTAGTCAGTGATAGGTGTTTAGATAACGCATCCTGTTATGTTACTTGTGCCTGTTTTTGCTAAACATATCGCGAGTGGAAGTTTACACGTGAAAGAAATTCACTAATGTTTAAAGCTGTCGTTATAACACGCTTTCAAAACACTCAAGCTGTGGTGGGCCAGCATAAATATCTTTGCGGCTACCTGCATTGGCGTGTGCTTTTCGGAAGGCTTCCGATTTTGTCCAGGCCTCAAAGGCTTCCCTCGATTCCCATACGGCATGTGAAGAAAATAGGGTGAATTCATCGTAGCTTTGGCCTTGCAGCAAATGGAATTCCTTAAAACCCGGTACGGTTTCAAGATAAGAATCCCGGCCTTTCCAAATCTCGATAAAGTCTTGTTCACAGCCTGGTTTGATTTTGAAACGGTTCATAGCGATAAACATGGTGACCTCTGGTTGAGTATGATTTTAAGAATTTATACTACGCTGCAATCGATCATGACCACCTGCTGCAATGTTTTCAAAACAGGCGTCTAAATCAGCGAACAAATCCCATCTGTCTGTGCCTTTAATTTGGGCTAATGTGTCAATGACTTTTAACTCTAAGCTTTCGACTCTTTTACCTTTCCATAGCTTGTCAGAAAGTGCGATCAACAGTTCTTCAATGCTGCAATTCATGGAATCGAAACGTGCATGGGAAAGACAACAGCGAGCAATACGGGCATCGACACCCAGTTCAAGAAGCATTTGTTCCCCTTCCGGTTCATGTTCCGAGCCAGGGCCAATCATTTCGTTTGTATGAATGATTTTACCAATATCATGAATAGCAACTCCTATTCTGATAAATTCAAAATCTAGTAAAAAACCTAAGCCTTGTAACGTATCAATGATGAGATCCGCGGCTTCGCCAACAAGACGGACATGTATTTTTAAATGTTCTGGTGCATTAAGTTTATCTAAAAGTGAGTATGCGTCTTGTATGGAATTTAACACGCTATCCTCGAAAAAATTTGCTGTGGGATAAAAAGTTTCAATTTGAACCTCTTCATCATGAGTATGCCCGTCCTCATCTTGCGAGGTGTAACTTACGTTAATGTCATGTGTATCAACGGGAACGGATTGCCCTGACCGTCCAGTTCGGAACGACCAGTTTCAATAAAGCCCATACGTTTATAGAAACCAATGGCCTTTGGATTTTGTTCGTTCACATCTACCTTTTGGGCTTGTAACTGTTTAATGGCAAACTCAGTAAGTTGTCGCCCAATAGATTGGCCAATGTGAGCCGGATCGACGAACAGCATTTCAATGTTTGAATCACTAACGCCTATAAAACCCAGAATCTTGTCATCGCTGTTTTTAACGCATCGTAGCTCTACAGCATCAAAGTAGTGTTGGAGAATCAGAGGCTTGAGCTCTGAAATGTTTTCTTCTGGTAGGAAATCGTGCGTAGCTCTGACGGAGGCTTCCCAAACCTCAATTAATTCTTGGTAGTTGTCTTGGGTTACTGCTTGGATGTTCATGGAATTCCTTTTTTAAAATTGTGTCCTGCTACTATTTAATCGCTCTGCCAATGATCTCTTCAGCCTGAATCAAGTTAGATCTACCTTGCACTGGTACTAATTCAACCATAAGTGTTTGAGCATCAATAATGGTATAGGTGTGTTCAGAACAGCCAGAGCCTCCACAATGGGCCTTGATAAGAATCTTGTCTCTGTTCTTGCTGCCTAACACACATTGGCTACTTAGATGATCAATACTATTTAGCCAAAGCTCAGTTTTTCGGTCTTTAAGTTGGGCTATTACTTGGTATCTCGTATTCTCCCACTGTCCGGTCTTTTCAATGCTGACATTGGTCTGACCGCACTTTAACTCTTCGCTTAAAACTTGGGCTGAAAATATTAATAGAAATATGGTGAGGATATTACGCATGAGCTTCCTATTTCATATTGTTCTCGTTAAAGCTTGGCTACCCAATCTCAAATGAGGTAACACCAAACAGTCGATTCAATGGGATGTTTGGTGTTTCGGCTGTATACATTCTTGCTGTCTCAAATGACACTTTCATTCCGTGGCGTTCTGCCAGATTAACAGCGGCTTGGTTAACTTCTGGCGTATCCAGATAGACAGTGTCTGATGTGTTTAGTTTTGATTTCAATGCAAGAAACAGTGATTCTGCTAACTCCGGGCTGTCTGCCAGCAGAGGGCCAATCTTATAACCTTCCCGACATTCACGAATCACACCATAGCCTGAAAGCACTCCATTGCTCATGATACCGAGAGCATGACTGTCTGGCTGAGTAATCCAAGCTTTTAAGAAGTTTGGTCGGCTGGCGGGGAAAAATGGCTGATCATAAGCTTCGATGGTATCAAAGGGTAGGGAAGCCAGCTTTACGATACTGGCATCTTCAAGTGTATTTCCACCGCCTAATCCTTCGTATCGAATGTTACTGTATGCGAGCTTGAAACCTGACTTTTTGTAATTCTCTTGCTGAGCGACGACACCATCCAGAGCAACATTTGCCCCTTTCAGATACTCAAGCGCCGCATTCCAAATCTGAATACCGAAGCCTTTCACTCGATACTCAGGCTTAACAATGTAGAAGCCAATAAAGCCAAAATCGTCGCTGTACTTAACCGCTGAAATGGTCGCGATTGGTTCATCCTTCAGATAGCCAATAAGAAAACCGTTAGGGTCTGCGGCGTAATAACACTGGGCATCGTGAAGGCCAGGGTTCCACCCTTCTTGTGCGGCCCACTCCACAGCAAGCTCAACTTCCTGTTGGTTCATCGTTTTGATGGTGTAGGTGTTTTGCATGTGTCCGTTCCTTGGTCTTAATTGGGGAGTTGTCTTGTTAGTGCTACTGATGTTTTAGCTATTTAGGATGAGTCGTTTCATCGTCGCACGGACAGATCGAGTAATCATAACTCCTGCCTCTATCTAAACATGAATCTATGTCGGATGTATCTTGAATATTTGGCACGACAATAATGATTGGAATTCCAAGTAAGAGAGGAGCCAAGAAAAATAACATCATCAGCTTTGGTTCAACTCTGAAGTGGTTGTTAATGGTTGGTTTCTTTGGACTTTTGGTATTGCTAAGAGTTTACAAGCGCTTATTCCAAGAGCTAGGATCTTTTTGGGCATGAAAAACCGCAATGACCACAACGTTGCTTTCTCTCAAGATGTAGAAGACTCTGTGAGGAAAGCGTCTAATCGCAATACGCCTTACATTATTATGTATAACTCTGTAATTTAATGGTGTTCTTTCGATTTTTGATAACGCTTCTTCGATACACAAAATAAAATCATGACCTAAACCAGCTCTGATTTCTTCGTAGTAGTCAAAGTATTCAGCGATATCTTGTTCGGCTTCCTTGCGAACAGTGAGTTGATAACTCATTTTTTAGAAGTGATCCTTTCTTTAACTGCTGCCCAGGAAGAGCCCGCGTCTTGGTCAATTTCGTAGTTGGACAGTCGTGCATCCAGTTCAAGTTTCTGTTTTTCAGTAAGAACGACTTCTGATTCCTGATTAGCGATACTATCCCAAAGTGCTTCGGCTAATATGATACGTTCTGAAATGGTAAGGTTTTGAATGTTCATACCTTACTTCCTTTGTGTTGTCTTAGTTACTTCTAACTGTACCATAAGTCTGTTGGCACCGCTGTTCCTTATAGAGTGTAGTGGTGTACGTTTATCGCCTCGTTACTTCTTCAACAAAAACTCCTCAGAAAACAGTTCATTCCGGATCACGATATCCTCACCTTCATTGTCCCAAAGATTATGCAAATGCAGCTCGTAAGCATGAAGTAAGTGATGGCTGGGGCCGAGCTTTTGAAAGTCGTGTTTGGTGAGGTTTTTCTCGATTCGCTTGAGGTAAAACTCACCGTTATTGCTGTAGATTTTGTCACCGAGAATTGGGTGGCTGAGGTGAGCCAGCTGAGCGCGGATTTGATGCTTTCGGCCAGTAAAGAGTTCGCATTCAATAAGGGAATAATCACCTTGTGATTTCAGCAAGGTAAAATGGGTTTTACTGGGTTTGCCTTGCCCGTTTGCTACCACATGCATTTGGCTTCGAATGGGGCTGTCTCCCATTGTGTTGAGGTCGCATTCAAACTCTAAATTGTCCCAAGAAGGCGTGCCGTAAACCACGGCGCGGTAGATTTTCCGTTTGATCAGTGATTCCAACTTTGACTGATAACGCTTGGCGATGTCGTTGTTTTGGGCGATTAACATTACGCCAGAGGTTTCCAGATCCAACCTGTGAAGTAAGTGGGCATCGGGCCAGAGGCTTTCCCTGCGAAGCAGTTGAATTAGTGTGTTGTAGACGTTTCGGGTGGTGCGGTTAACCGGTAGGTTCGCAGGCTTATGAATGGCAGCAATTTCATGGTTGTGCCAAAGCAGTTTCCAACGCGTATCCACTTCAGCTTCTTGGTAATCGGGAACGGTGTAGGCGATTCGTTGACCTTCATGAACTCGTGTGTTTTGGGTGATGACTTGATTATCTACCGTTATCAATTTCTGATCTAAAAGTCTCTGCCATTGTTCAGTGGTCAAATAGGGGATGCACGGCAGCAGACATTCAAGCAGAGGTTGATCGGCTTGTTTGGTTGAAACAGTGAATGAGAAGTGAGCGTTCATGGTTTTCTGGAATTGGAAATAATCCTTCTTTCGTTGGATGTGTGATTAGCCGGTTTCTGGGAATCTAATTAGTAGTGGTCTGAGCCTTGTGAGGGGCTTGCCAGTTAGTAAGCTTAACACGCTTGTTTAGCCGACATTCAATTTATAGTTCAGGTATGTAATGAAAAAAGAAGAATTTGAAAACATGGTTGCACCAATGGATGTTTTGTTCGATGGGCTATCTTTTTTAGCGCCCTGCTTGTTTTTAGCGATTGGTTCATTGTTACTCGGTTGGATGATTTATCTTAAATACAAATTTCAAAGGACAGAATTCTCTACCAGCGAAGGGGTGATTAGTTGCTCTAGAGTGAAGGATAAACTGAAGAATGATTTGAACGGTACCAGTATGTTCTATGCTGCAGATATCGAGTATGTGTTCTCTGTATCTGATAAGGAATATACAAGTAGTAAAATCACCTATTTTTCGAATTCGATCAGCACCAACGATGAAAGTATCGCGCAAGCCTATGTGATGAAATATCCGTTAGGTAAGTCTGTAACCGTTACTTATGATGTTAATCAGCCCAGTGAGTGTTATTTAGAAAAGGATTACCCGTTTAATGGTGTGGTTGTGTTCGTCAGTATTGTGTTTATTCTCTTGGGTGGGGGTTGGTTAAGCGTTAATTTAATTTAGACGAGGCGGTGTAACACCGCCTTATCCAGTTTAGAACCTAAGCCCTTCTTAACGCGCACATCCGCTATCAGGTGTGTCTTCTACAATACTGTAAAGGTGTGACCAGTAATCTTCACCGTCGATGGCTTGAGAGCCCATTGCGCCAGCGTTCTTACCGACGATGTAGATTTCTTCCAGTGGTACACCACCTTGGTTGAAGCCTTCGATGTCCGTCGTTGCGTTGCCGTAAGCACGAACCACTTCAATACCTGCAGCGGTCACTTCTTCTAGCACTGCAGCTTTGTATTCAGCGGTTTTGAATAAACCGGTTTCGTTGCTTAGCGTGGTGCGAAGGGTTGCTTCCGGTACATTCAGGTGGTCGCTCAACCAATGACGTGTGCCTTTTGCGTACCAGTAAGTACGAGCGGTGATGAACAGAGGGTGATAGCCTTTTGCCACGTAGTTGTTGACCAACTCGGCTGCACCGCCACGCGCGTCGGCGGCTTCGATGCCAGTGTAATCTAAGATTTGCTCAAGATCGCTGGTGGTCAGGGTTTCGTCGATGTCGAATACAACCGCTTTGGTGCCAGGCTTCACAACAGTGATGTAAGAGTTGGCTTCTGATAGATCACCCACCACAACCATTTTCACTTGATAGTGGCCAGCGTCTAGACCATCGACGTCTACGTAGATTTTACCATCGCTATTGGTCTTGTATTTACCGATGTATTCCCAATCGGAAATCTCTCCGCCGTAGATATAGGCTTTAACGTATTCGAATTCCAGATCTTTATGGGCAATAGCGCCGTAGTCGAATTTACCAACCACAGTGGCTGTTTGACCTTCACCAATGATGGTGTCGTGGCCCATGTGGAACGGGATGTCCGCAGATAGCCACTTGTTCCAGAAGAAACGGAAACCGTCTTTGTCTGGATAATAAAAGTACGGTGCGTTATCCAGGTTATCGAAGTCGGTACATAGAGGTGTATCGTTGGCCGAAACACTCGTTGCAGCGCCTAATGTTAATGCGCTTGCGGTTAGTATAGGGAGTAGTTGTTTGATCATGTGTTAGCTTCCTTTGTCTTGTTTTTATCTGAGCTATTTAATGGGGGTTGTAGTTGTTCGTGATCTCTTGGATTGGTCGGAGACCCGGCCCAGATAAAGGGGCCTATCCTGACGAGTCACTGTGACAACTGTATTGCAGATTCGGGTCACTACCGGGGTTCGAAGTGCCCTTTGGGCGCGGTTTTTGGGGGAAGCTTTTTTGATCGTGTGAGCTAAGTCACTTCTGGTAGGACATTCTTTGTAGGTAATGACTTGTAGGCAATAAAAAAGCCCCGACGAATGTCAGGGCTTAATTATGAAAAGAGCGAAAGGCCTTATCGTACGGATTTGCTAATCGCCTTTTCTAGCTCTTCGTTGCGTTCATCTAACAGCGCCTGAACTTCTTTGGCTTGTTCGATGAGCTTTGGAATTTCAGACATTGGAATGGTGGTTAAACTAATGCCTGCACCACCTGTGATGTCATTGTTATTAGCGTTGTTGTTAGATCCCAGTGCGCGTCTAACACGCTTAACAACTTCAGGATCCAAGCCTTCTAACTCTTCTTCGAGTTCTTCTTCCTGACTGCGTGGAGATCGTCTTGAAACCGCTGCGATGTATTCGCCGTTTACGCCAGGGATCGCTGCTGCGCCATCTTTAGGTTCTTCTTTTTTTGCCAACGACTGAATGATGTTGGCTTTCGGGTTGTACTTCAGTGTTTCATGGTTTTGGCCTGTTGCTTGGTTATCCGAGAAATGCCATTGGCCGTTTTCATCTTTCCACTTATAAACGGTGGTTAATTTGGATGAGCTTGAAGACGGGCTAACGTAAGCGGATTCAGAAGAGGAAGAAGACGGTAGAACCTCTTGCAGGGTGACAATGGGTTCGCCGTCGGGCCCTTTGATAAACATCGGAGCGACAACTGCGCCAACCAATACCAACAACATGAGTTTGATGAATATTTTCATAATACGACATCCTGTCTGACAACGTTTAATCCAATGAATGAGATGTACTTTATAGTATATGTAAGGCTATTGAAATGTTTTGCTCTGGAAATTTTGATAGAGCTGTTATTAAGGTACGAATATGATGGTTTTGTTTTTGGGAATATGCTGGTACATAAGCTGATGTGTAGGTTCTCTGCTATGTTGGGAGTTAGTGGGTGTTAGTGGTTGTAGGCATTAAGATGGTGTTGTTCAGGAATCAGTAGGGTGGTCTAGAAGTCTTGAGTTGTGTAATTAAAAAGGCCTGGGTACACGAGTATGCGTGCTGGCTAATGTTTGTTTTCATGCTTGTGTGCACTTCTACGATCTCTGCGGATGAAGACTATGGCTGGCATACCTTTAATATTCCTCCTTACGGTTCCAGAGATGGAAAAGGCATAGGGTTTGATTTGGTCGGTGCCTATGTGGCTGCTGGTTTGACCGGGCGAGTAGTTAACACTAATACCGCACGTTGGCAGCGTATGATGCAGGATAAACACTCTGATATTTGTAGTTCGGGCAGTTGGAAATTACCGAATACAGAGCACAGAGTTTATTCTCACTCGATCATGAACACAGTAGATTACGGTGTGGCAGTAAGGTCTGAGCTTTATCAGCGATTATCGAATCAAGGGAAAACCCGTGTGGTCTCGATTGTCGATGTGCTTGAAGCGACCAAAACAGGTGGCAGTATGTTGATCATGGAGAAACGTCCTTTATTTGGTGAAATGGCTCGTATCGTTGAAAAGGCTAAAGCAGATCCGGCCATAAAAGTTCACTACATTACGGTATCTCAAGGGCCTGTTAGCATGCTGAGAATTACCAATACAGCGAATAGAGATGTGGACAGTGCTTTGTTGTTTCCTGAAGAATTTCAAAACTTTGTTAAAGAATATCCTGATCACTCTTTAGAGTATTTAATGCTGAAAGAAGGTACCAGTTTTGCGCCCATTCGTGCCAGCTGTCCGGATACCGAAGCAGGTAAACAACGAATTGCGAGGGTGAATCGTTTACTTGATCAAGGGCTCCGTGAACAGGTATTTAAAAGTTTTCAAAGTTATCTGCCAGATTTTAAGGAGATCAGACTACAGGCGGAGGCTAATCAGCGGTGTATTGAAACTCAATCGTGTAAAGATCCGTTGATTGAACTCTTCAAGAATGAGACAACAAGTGATTGATTCCTGGATCTGGAATACATGCACGAGTCTGAATGAGTCATACATAAAGGTCGTTTGTCATGTCTGTATTGTTTCTAGGGCTTGAGTTATCCGAAACGATAAAAGCGGACTTAGCGTCTTATCTTCCTACTCAATCAAAGCATCTTCGTTTGGTAAAACCGGCGCTGTTTCATATCACACTACATTATTTTGGTGAGATAGAGCGAGAGAGGGTGCTTCATGTTCTTCAGCAATGCAATCAATCTCTGATCTGTCAGCCGTTTGAGCTGACAATGTCGTCTTTGGGGTACTTTGGTAAGAAGCAAAAACCCTCGGTGCTGTGGGCTGGTTTAGACCCTTGTGATGCCTTAAGCAATCTGCATCAGGCGTTGATACCTGTGATGGAAGCGTGTGAACTCGAGGTGGATTCACGTCCTTATCATCCACACATTACTCTGGCTCGAGGTCGGTGGCGATCTAACCCCTTAAAAAAGGATCTGGATATATTGGATGCCTTCTATCGTCAGAGCTTCCAACCCATCCAGTACAGGGTGAATTCCTTTGTACTATTTGAAAGTAAAGTCACAGAACAAGGGCGTTCATACCCTGTCATTCAGCGGTTTAATTTGAAGAAGTGTCGTTTGAGTGAATCCTAAGGTCTTCAGCCCATGTCTTAAATTGCGTTTCACCGCGTGCTTCTATCTGAGTGCTCATGAAATTCAAAAAGGCTCGTATCTTGGCAGGCTGGAACTGACGTTGTGCGTAGACCATCCAGACCCCAAAGCCCTTACCCCGGACAAAAGGTGTAACCGGCACCAGTTCCCCAGAGTTTAACCAATCTCTCGCCAGAAAATGCGGCATTTGTGTTAGACCTAAGCTTTGGGCGCAGAGTTGGGCCATGGCCTCTCCGTCATCCACGATAAAATCTTCGCCAGGGCTTCGAGCCAACGCGTGTTCGGGTTGGTTGACGAGAATAGGCATCAGCTTACCCGTCTGTTTAAAACGAAAACGAATCCAAGGGTGATCGTAGTAGTCGTCCTCAGAAATCGAAGGCGCGCTTTTTAGATTTTCCAGATAGTCAGGGGAAGCACAGGTGATGAAATCCATGGGGCTGAGTTGCTTGGCAATCATGGAAGATTCATCCAGTGAGCCGCTGCGAATACAGATATCGATGCCTTGTTCAATCATATCCACATAGGCATCGTCGAAACTCAGGTCGACGGTAATATGAGGGTATTGGCGATGGAACTCGCCCAGTAAGGGCAAAAGATAACGCCGACCATAGGAAACGGGTGCATTGATCCTTAAACGGCCTTGTGGCGCATCGTTGCTTTGAACCAGTTGATTCTCACACTGCTCCAGTTCTGCCAGTAACTTTCGAACCGTTTCTAAATAAGCGGTGCCGGCTTCGGTCAGGGTCAGTTGGCGTGTGGTGCGATGAAATAAGTAAAGCTTGAGATCACTTTCCAAACGCGCAATGGCTTTACTCACTGTTGAGGGTGATAGCCCTAAAGCTGACGAAGCAGAAGCAAAGCTGCCGCGATCCACCACGGTAATAAAGAGTTTTAACAGATTTAGCTTATCCATATTGGTCGTCTTTCAAGTGAGTAATTAGGCGCATTATTGCTGATCACATTATTACTTATCAGGCTAAAAGTATTAGTGAATTAATATCATTAGTGAAGTTCTATTCGTGATATTTAAGCACTTTAGGCTTAGGCATAAAATCCAACTCACCTTTTATTTACGTTTAATTTAATTGCACTTATGAATAGGAGACCTGTTATGACGGGTAGAATTCGTGGTTTTACAGTGGGCGCGGTGTTACTCAGTGCTACCGTATCTGGTGTGGCAATGTCGACACCTGCAATGGCGGATGACAAACGCATAGGCATCATCGTATTTGATGGGGTGTTGAGTTCGGATGTGACAGCCCCGATCGAGGTGTTTGGCATTGCCAGCAAGAAGAGTTGGTTCTCGGATTATGAAACGCTTGTTATTAATGTCGGTGACTCTGAGTTGATCACCACCGAAGAGGGCATCACGCTGAAGGTCGATGCCCATGTGAAAGATCGACCTAAAGTTGATGTGCTCTTGATGCCGAGCAGTTATGACATGGATCCATTGTTAGAGAATCAACAACTGATTGATTACATCGAACAGACGTCAAAAACGGCAGAATGGATGGCCAGTAACTGTTCGGGAGCGTTTGTATTAGCAGAAGCCGGTGTGCTTGATGGTAAGAAAGCGACGACATGGGCGGGTGGGGAATCCGGTCTTGAGAGTGCTTACCCAAAGGTGGATGTTCAATACGATACCAATTATGTAATCGATGGAAACGTAATTACCTCCAATGGCAGTGTGGTCAGTTACCAAGCCGCACTGGCTTTGTTAGAACAAATGTCTTCTGAACGTAAAGCAACGGAAGTACGGGAAGCACTTCAGATGCAACGAGTTTGGAAGGTAATGTAATGTGTAGATTAAAGAATTAAGTCTAATTCTTTACAAAATAATGAAAAATCGGGGTTATTCACAATTTTTGTGGATAACTCTGTTATTAAGTTATGCGGAAGTGCCTTGAACGCCCGTTTTATGCGGAAAACTCGAAAACGTATCAAAAATATACTGAATTATAAAAGTGTAATAAAATCAGTGCTTTATGTTTATTTTGTCTTTTTTTTGGAACACTCTTGAATTGTTGTTCTAAATATGAATTTAATCTTTACTCAAATGTGAATAATCATAAAAAAATGCGTTGACATTTGAATTTTTGATTCAAATTATATGAATTGGTTATCTAATGTACGTAAAAGTTATCCACTTAATCTGTGTATAACTTACTTAATAAGTGTCTAGTAAGTTGCTCAAGGCCACGAATTGTAAGGCTTAGAAGAAAGTGGTACGTTTTTGTTCAGGTCAAAAATAATACACTTATTTTGCGCTTTTGCCTGTGGATTATTTTAAAAATCAAGCATTTTATATGAGATTTAACGCTTAGAGGACAAGTGGTCTAAGCTGTGAGTTATTCACAAAACGGTATTGAGCTTTTGCGTCCAAGTTTAATGGCATGACGAACGAGAAGGATTTTGTAATGAACGAACATGAAAAGATAAATTACGTTGAGTTTGCGGCGAAGGATTTGACTGCTACCAAACGCTTTTTCGAACAAGCTTTTAGTTGGGCATTTGAGGATTATGGCCCTGAGTATGCGGCGTTTTCCAACCAAGGATTGGACGGCGGTTTTTTTCAAGCGGATATGAGTTCGAAAACCACACAAGGCGGTGCTTTGATTGTCTTCTACAGTGATGACTTGGAGGCAACGCTTGAGAAGGTAGAGCAAGCGGGAGGTAAGATTGTGAAACCGATATTTACCTTTCCTGGTGGTCGTCGTTTTCAATTTGAAGAGCCAAGCGGTAATGAGTTGGCTGTGTGGAGTGATTGCTAACGGCGGTTATTAACGGGATACAAAATCAGAGCTGGTCAAAGCCAACTCTGATTTTGTTTTTCCGACTTAAACGGGTCTGTTCCGAAATTAGTATCCTGGGCCGGTGTGTAGTTTAGAAGGCACCGCTCGGAAGTAGTTAATGTTGTATTCTTTTTCGTCCTCTGTACTGTTCCACTTCTCCTCAAGTGCTTTTAAATCTGTTTGCAGCTGATCAAATACCGGTTTCATTTGCTGTTTGTAATTGGCATCAATGCCATCCAACAGATAGGTGAAATCGTTCATCAACAGGGTGAAACGAGCTCGACCTGTGGCTAAGGCCACGTAAGCCAGTGAACGCCACTCATCAACTGCCGGTGTACCAAGATCTCTCGGAATTTGTGGTGAACCAATACGAGGATCTAACGCGGCTTTCACACCCGTGGTGCCATAGACCTGATGACGAACAACCGTGTGATGGATGGTATCTGCCGCAAAACGCGCAACACCTTCTTTGGTTTTGAATGCTTGATAGCGGTTTGGTAAGCCGTTCACCAGTACCTCTAACAACGCAGAGTGGAAGTCTTGAAGGTATTGGTCTTCTTTCACTGCATCATCGTTTGGATAAATAATATCGATCAGTGCGGTGGTGTACTTATGCCAAATACCAAAGTACTCCAACTCCCAATTGATGCAGGCGTTTGGAAGAATTTTATCTTGTGTTTCCCCCGGTTTAGGCGGCATCGTCATTAACGCCGCTCGTTCTTCAAAGTTCTCATCTTCACCGTAGTGGAAGTCGTGATAGCAGTCGTTGAGGTGGTTAATCAGGCTGTCGTGTGTCGTGGCGAAGATCTGGGTAAACACCGCGCCTTCTTGCACCAAGTGCTCAGTGGTGATTTCCTCGGCCAACTCGTGGGAGAAGAAATGCAGGTATAAGAAAGTACGGAATGGATGCGTCCATTGGCCTTGCACATCAAAGGCGTTATGCATGGCCACTTCCACCAG
This sequence comes from Litoribrevibacter euphylliae, assembly GCF_042646085.1. Taxonomy (NCBI): domain Bacteria; kingdom Pseudomonadati; phylum Pseudomonadota; class Gammaproteobacteria; order Oceanospirillales; family Oceanospirillaceae; genus Litoribrevibacter; species Litoribrevibacter euphylliae. Next base: position 180,268 of record NZ_JBHRSZ010000006.1, read on the forward strand.
ATTATAGGTCATGTGAATTTCAGCTAAGTGCTTGCCGCTGATGACTTGGTAGTACATCGAAGCCAGAACTAAACTTTCAGCATACCGGAAGGTACCGCTGTTTGGATCCGCCGGAATTTCCTGATCTGAATGTGGTGCTACTATGGAAATCAGTTCTAAACATTCTTTGTCATTGTTGATTTTGAAGTAGGCCTTACCGCCGTAGGACTCATAGTCAGGTTTTGTTTCATAGTTTTCTAGGAAGCTGAAGTCTGACACCAAATAGCCCGGCCCTTTTTCTAGACAAGCTTTGGCGAAGGTTGCGGCTACTCCAAACTCAGTAAGGTACGCCATCAATTGACCTGCTTTGTACGCATCAATAACGGGCTCCGGTGTTTTCTCCATGTGGCCGCCGTAACCAGGAATGGTCAGACCAAAGATTTTCTTGGTGAACAAGTTCGGCCAGTATTCTTCGCCGTCACTCCAAATCGGTAATCGAGGCTTTGTCTCGATAGGAACGGATATCTTGGCTTGCGGGAAGAAATGATCCAGTAAAGCAATGACTTTAAAGATGCCCACGATCTTGTTCACTAGTTTCTTAAAGATAGTAACGTTCTTTTCCAATTTAACAGCGGCAGGAATCGACAAGCTTTGTAGTAAAAACTCGGTATGTACTTGATAGTAAGGCTTGAGCTGAGTTTGTTCAGGCGGGTTGTTGTCATACACGGTGCTGAGGTTGAACGGTTTTGGAAAACGCTTGGCACTGACTAGGAAGAAATACAGAGGTGCCCAAATCAATTGGCTGGTTTGAGAGCGCCACGATGCAAGTGTCTTGGGAGATACCACTGCCACCGCAATTAATCCAATGGCGCAGCTGGCAATAAAGCCCCAAAGAAGCAAACTGCCCTGTGGTAAGGCGATGGCCATTTTCTCGGAGAAACCTGGAGAAGCGATCGTTGCTTCCATGATAGCCATGAATAGCAATACGCCGGAAATGGAACTGATGATATGGAACGCGGTGCTTTTATACGGGTTTGATGTACCGATCAAAAGAGAGGTCATTTGAAGTAATGCCTGACCAATCAATAACTGAGTGACCAGCTCCCCACCTGGCGGTGTGACGGTAGCACTGAGCACAATAATAATTTGAGCCACTTGAGTACCCAATAAGGTTAGGCTGACAGCGGTTTGTGCCCCCCCATAAAAGAGGGCAAAGCCTAAACCAAATGCTGCTGCACCTGAAAGGTAGAGTAGTGCGGTTCGCAGCTCTACCTGTGCAATCATCATGCTACAGGTAAAGAAGAACAGAGACGCTACCACTGGAGCAAGGTTCAAGAATCGAATGCTTTGAATGAATTGTCCGAATTTGGTTTTCATCAGCTGGAAAGGCTGACCTGTGACTAACAACGAGCCTTCATAGAGAAAACCTAACCCCGCACCAAAGATGGTGAATAAGAAGGGAACCCAAGTCCAGCTGGCTAACTCCCCGGTCGGTAGGTTCTCGAAAATGGCTAAGGGGATTACGTCATAGGCTTGGCCAAGTCCGGTAAGCTGCATGAACATGGCAACGGATAAAACCGTCATTAATAACAAACTGAGTACGGATAAGAGAGATCCAAACACAGAAAAACTGGGCACTACTGGTGTTTCAAAACGAACAGCCGTTGCGTACTGAATATTCATCACCGAGTGATCGTGGTCGTACTTACTTAAATTTGGCTCGTCTGAACCTGGCACACCTTGGTCTGCACGAACTTTATACAAGCTGGCTGTTTCATCGCTGCTCTTCGTTTGCTCTTCAACAGGGGGGGTATCAGTAGACATCGAACTAATCTCCATTTAGTAATTGCTCGTTATTCCGGCGCTGATACTGCTAATGATCGACTACTGCCTGGGCTCTATTTGTGACTGCGAAAAACCGCCAGTTGAGGTTTTAAAAACTATTGCGCTCGACGATGCGTTGTTAAAATTCTTCTGGGGCGCCAGTCCGATCAAATGCTCATTTATCAAGATATAAACCGGAGGGCCGGCCCCTACGCCTTTTCGATGAATTTTGCCTAGCCTAGTCTTCGCTCATAACGTTTTAAATCCCTCAACTTATGTTTGGTTATTGGGTAAATAAAAAGCTGCACCAAACCTGTTTATGACTGGCTTGGAGGCTAAGTTTCAAGTTAGCAGAGTTTCTAGAAATTCGATGTCATCTCAGGACAATAAATAGGAAAGAATTAACGATTTTGCGCAAAAATAGCGGTTGCCCATTATCCGTGTGAGCAATACCTGTATGGAGTGTTCAGATACAGAGAAAGGGGTATAAGGAAGAGCTCATAGAACCGTAGGATAATGACGTTTAGTGCCCTGTTTTGGTTCGATGACTGTGCTTTGATAGTACAGCTTCGAAAATACCATCTTCCTTATACCGGCTTTGGCCTATTTAATGTGTTAGCCATTTATTATTAGTGATGTATTACTAGTCATCTCATAGCAGCGCATTAGCGCTGATATAAGGCTTCCAGTGTTGCTATTTCTAAGGCATGAGCATTGAGATAGTAACCGACCAGAGCGGCACTGCCTTCCGCGGGTAATTCCAGTGTTTCTACATCCAAAGCAAACACTTTGAATTGATAGCGATGGGCCTTATCACCTTCCGGCGGACAAGCACCACCAAAGCTTTTGCTACCGTAATCGGTTCGGAAGGTTTGGCTGCTTGCTGGCAAGGCTGTGCTGTTTTCCGCGCCTGCACCGGTTTCCAAGCTTGTTACCGACGTTGGGATATTCGTGACCACCCAATGCCACCAGCCGCTGCCGGTCGGGGCATCCGGATCATACGCTGTGACTGCAAAGCTCTTAGTGCCTGTTGGCGCATTCGCCCAGCTTAGTTGTGGCGACAGGTTCTGACCGTCACAACCGAAGCCTGCAAATTCATGGGCTTTTGGCATTTTTTCACCGGTACGAATGTCGGTGCTGGTGAGTGTCATGTCTGCGGATGCAGTCGCAGTAAATACACTGGTTAACGCAAGGCTAAGTAAAGAGGAACGTAGTTTCATCAGAAACTCCTTCGGGTGTTTGGATTAAGAGTGTTCGGATTAAGGGTGATCAGATCTGTTGAGATCTAATTGATAGCAATGAGTCTATCGGTCTGAGAAATCCGTGTTCGCCGGAAACGTTCAAGTTGTTGCCTGAAACCGCCAAAGGTGCTTTTGAAAAATTACTTGTTGAAAAACTACTTCTTTAAAAACTAGGTGTTGTAAAAACTCGTTCTTTAAAAACGATTTAAAGCGCTTGTCTCAATTCACTCGGAGTTGTTTGAAAGCGCTTTTTGAAGCGTTCACTGAAACGTGACGCCGATTGGTAGCCGCATTCCAATGCAATCTGATTGATAGGAAAGTGGCTGGTTTGGATCAGTCCAAGGCCGTAGGTGAGGCGCAAATCTTCGAGTAATTCCCGAAAGCCGGTGTTTTCTTGTTGCAGTCTACGTCGTAAATTGGATTCGCTGGTAGCAAGGGCTTGGCAGACCTCTTCCAACTTCCACTCTTTAGCGATGTCAGTTTGCAAAAGATCAACTACCTTCGTTCGCCACGTTGGCGTGGCAGGGCAACGTAGGTTGGCATCCAGTTGAAGATGGCTCAGTAATGCGGCCAGTTCTCTACGGCGAGAGTGTAAAACATCAACGGGTAAGCCGCTCTTACTCAAATTCATTAACTGCAACACCAGTGTCAGGATAGATTTCGGTGCCTGTTGAATCTCAATGCTTGGTACATCGTCGTTATTGGCGGCTTTATTCGGGAAATCTTCTGGTGAGAAGGGAATCACCAATGCCATATAGAAATCGTTGGGGATATTGGCAAAGGGAAACTCGTATCCGCTCGACACCAACAACATATTGCCTTCCGGGCATTGAGTCGGCGTTGGCCCTGAGATCTGTTTGGCGCCGCGCAGAACCAACATCAAGGTTGGTTGGAAAAAATGGACACGGTGAAGCTGTTGCTTCTCTCGACAATGAAATACTTGAACCGGAAAACTACCATCGGCTTGTTCGATCAGTGCATGTGCTTGAGTGATGAGTTGCGCCAGCATGTCCATTGCCTTAGCTTTGTGAGCAGGAGCTTAATTATTCTCAGGATCAAGCAACATATCAATATGCGGAATATCGTCTTCCAGATACATATCCGAAATGGTCTTGAAACCTAACTTTCCATAGAAGTTTTCCAGGTGTTGCTGGGCACCGATTTTAATCGGGATATTGGGTGTTTCTTCCCATACCGCATCAATGGAACGCTGCATTAATTCGTAACCCAACTTGCGACCGCGCGCTTGTTCTGAAATCACCACTCGACCAATGGCCGCTTGGTTCTCTAATAGGCTACCTTTATGAACAATTCCAGGTGGAATCAAACGGGTATAGGCAGTGATTTGATCGTTTTCGATGGCCATAAGATGGCGGCATTGCTGATCGAGATTATCTAAATCTGAATATGGGCAATTTTGTTCAACGACAAAAATATCTATGCGCAGTTTGAGGATCTGATAAAGCTGTTCCAAAGACAGTTGATTAAACGCTAATACTTGCCAGTTGATCATTATTTTCTTACCTGCGGATTATCTGGAATTCTCAGGTTAGCTAATGTGCCATTATTCTTGGCTATTTGCACAGCTTTTCGGGTTACTTTTGGTACAGGCTATCAGAAGCAGCATTATGCTTATTGCTGCTTCTGAATGGTAACGCTGAAAGGGGCTAGCCTTCCAAATCCTGAGATGCCAAGTACTCATCGTAAGTGCCTTGGAAATGCACCAGTTTCTGGTCTTTGATTTCAATGATTTGTGTGGCCAACGACGAAACGAATTCACGGTCGTGGCTCACGAAGATTAAAGTGCCTTCGAACATTTCCAGTGCCATGTTCAAGGCTTCGATGGATTCCATGTCCAAGTGGTTGGTTGGTTCGTCCATGATCAATACGTTAGCGTTACTCATGATCAGTTTTCCGAACAATAAGCGGTTCTTTTCACCACCGGAGCAGACGCTGACTTTCTTGCCGATGTCGTGAGAAGAGAACAGCATGCGGCCAAGAATTCCGCGTAATGATTGCTCATCATCTTCCGGACGGCGCCATTGGCTGATCCAATCAAACAAGGTCATGTCGCAAGCGAAATCGTCGTTGCTGTCCTGCGGGCAATAACCCAGCTTGGCGTTTTCAGCCCATTTGATTTCACCCGAAGTTGCGTTTAATTCACCCATCAAACACTTTAGGAAAGATGTTTTACCGACCCCATTTTCACCGATGACGGCCAAACGAGAACCGGCTTCAAGGATCAGGTTGCCACCATCGAACAGGTGCTCGCTCTCATATCCAAAGCCCATATCTTCAAGAATGAAGGCTTGGCGATGTAATTTCTTTTCTTGATTGAAGCGGATAAACGGGCTGACGCGGCTGGAAGGTTTGATGTCATCCAGTTTGATCTTTTCCATTTGCTTAGCGCGAGAGGTTGCTTGTTTTGCTTTCGATGCATTGGCAGAGAAACGGCTCACAAATTGTTGAAGTTCGGCAATTTGTGCTTTCTTCTTAGCGTTATCCGCTTGCAGACGTTCACGCGCTGCTGTCGATGCAATCATGAAGTCATCGTAGTTGCCCGGATAGATACGCAGCTCACCGTAGTCGATGTCCGCCATGTGGGTACAGACTGAGTTTAAAAAGTGACGGTCGTGCGAGATGATGATCATGGTGCTTTTACGTTCGTTAAGCACGCTTTCCAACCAGTGGATCGAGTGAATGTCCAAGTTGTTGGTTGGTTCGTCCAGTAGCAAAATATCTGGATCAGAGAATAAGGCTTGAGCAAGAAGTACACGCAGTTTCCAACCCGGAGCTACTTCGCTCATCAGACCGAAATGCAATTCTTCAGCGATACCTGCACCTAACAGAATTTCACCGGCGCGCGCTTCGGCGGTGTAGCCGTCCATTTCAGCGAACTGAGTTTCAAGGTCGGCGACTTTCATGCCGTCTTCTTCTGACATTTCTGGTAGTGAATAGATACGATCGCGCTCTTTCTTCACTTCCCACAATTCTGCGTGGCCCATGATAACGGTATCAATCACAGTGTATTCTTCGAACGCGAACTGATCTTGATTCAGTTTACCGATACGCTCGTTAGGCGTTAATGATACTGTGCCTGAGGTTGGTGCCAGTGATCCATCCAAGATTTTCATGAAGGTCGATTTACCGCAGCCATTGGCTCCGATCAGACCGTAGCGATTGCCTTCGCCGAATTTTACAGAGATGTTTTCAAAGAGCGGCTTGGAGCCAAATTGCATGGTGATGTTTGCTGTCGAAAGCACGAGAGAAATCCTGAATTGATGTGGGCAAAAAATGAGCTGCGTACTTTAAGGATTTCTAGAGGAACAGTCGAGCGATATTTTAAGGCAGTCGTCGACTAATTGGGGTAGGATACAGCTCTTTTTACGCCCGCTTTTCTGTTGTAGCCATGAAACTCAGCCCGCGACTTCAAACCATTATTGACCTGGTCGAGCAGGATTATCAGCATATTTGGGACACTTGTTGTGATCATGGCTTGTTAGGCCAAGCGTTGCTTGCTGATACTTCGAAAGAGAGTCAGAGTTCAAAAGAGACAGATAACCGTCCGGTGATTCACTTTGTGGATGTGGTGCCGGAATTGATGACTCAGTTAGAAACTCGATTGTCAGATGAGGCGAATGAGTTTAAAAAGTATTGGCAGATTCACTGCCAGAGTGCTGCGCAATTAAATCTTCTCGAATTTCCTAAAGAGTGTCGCCATTTGATCATTATCGCCGGTGTGGGTGGTGACTTGATGATTGAGATTATTCAAGGTTTGTTGAATTCAATTAGAGAGACTAAACACTCTGAATGCTTAGGAAATATCACTTTTCTGTTGTGCCCGGTTTACCATCATTATCGAGTTCGTACTTTCTTGGCAGAGCAGGGGCTGGGGTTGGAAACCGAAACGCTGGTGGAAGATAAAGGCCGCATCTACGAAATATTTCGGGTGTCTTTCTCAGCAACTCACCCTTTATCTTCAACCGGTGATCAGATGTGGGATTTCTCCGAGCCTACACATCGCCGCTACCTAGAACAAACCATTAAACATTACCGTCAAGTGGTCAGACGGCACCCCGAAGCACAGCAAATCATCGAGGCTTATTTGTCGATAGCGCCTTCGTCAATCAACCTTTGATACAAGCCTTCCGCTAACTTCCGATAGCCTGCCGCGTTTAAATGAATCGGGTCTGACTTGTATTGCGGGCTGCGCAGAAGGTCTGAGACGAGTTCGGCCTCCAATGGCACTTGGTATTCTTCTGCTAGTTCAAGATAGAAGGGCGCGGTGTCTGAGAACAGCTGCTTTTGCGGAACACCCACTAACAACACTTGAATATCGTTCCGATGAGCAATCTCTATCATCTTTGCCAGGTTTTGCTTTGTTTGAGTCGAAGAACGGTTTCGTAGGATGTCGTTCCCGCCTTCCAACAAAATAACCAGGCTGGCTTGATAGTCTTCCAGAGTTTTCTCGAAGCGTGTTAATCCTTGCGCAGTCATTTCTCCTGAAATGCCAGCGTTAATCACTCCTTGCCCGGTCAGTTCTTCTAATACGGCTGGATAGGCGTTGGCCTTATCCGTGCCAACGCCTTCGGTAAGGCTATCGCCAAACGCAACAATGACATCGTGTTTGGACAAGGGCGTGAGCTGACCTGAGTCTGAACAGGCTACTAAAAAAACGGTGCATAAAATTAACAAACTGTGTTTTAGGTGTTGCTTCATTATTCAGTTCCTATTCACTTGAAGCCTTGTCGAATCATACGATGTGACTTCATCGGGTGATAAAAATATCCGTTTATTTTCAAAAAATGGAGGCGCATAATCCGTTCGAAAAATTTGACAGATAAGGCAGGAATTGAAAATGCACGTGCTGATATTGAGTTTGATCGCGCTGGCGTTTGTCTTAATCATCATTGAAGATGTTATTCATTTGAATAAGGCAAAATCAACGCTTTTTATTGGATCTCTGGTGTGGATCTTAGCATTTATGTTTCCCGAAGGAGGAAACATTGAGCACGTAAAGGAAGGGTTAAATGAAAACCTTCTGGAGATCGCAACGCTGTGGTTATTCTTAATGGCGGCGATGACCTTTGTTGCTTATCTCAACCAGCAGGGGTTGATTACGCAGCTCGTTTATCGGTTGTTACCGAGTAAGATTAAGCTCAGATCGTTGATGTTTATGATTGCTTTGCTGGGCTTATTATTCTCATCTTTGGCCGACAACATTACCGCCTCATTGATCATGCTTTCTCTGCTGGCTTCTTTGAAATTAGAGCCCAAGCAAACGCTGAAATTTGCAGCCTTGATTGTGTTTGCGGTGAATTCAGGTGGTGTATCTTTAATCACTGGGGATGTAACCACCTTGATGATCTTCCTGGCGGATAAAGTCACCATTACTGACTTGTTTTTGTTAATCGCGCCTGCAGTATTTGGTGTGATGATGCTGGCCTTGTTCCTGATGCGTGGCATCAATGAAGAAGTGACCTTGCCGAAATTTAAACGCCCAATCGCCTTCGCTGATAAGCTGATTGCGTTGTTGTTCCTGATGACCATTGTTGGCACGTTAGTTATGAGTGTGGCCTTCTCTGTACCGCCTGTGCTGACGTTCTTGTTTGGCCTATCGGTAATGTTCATTACTCATCGAATCATCTACAAGAGCGAAACCAAGCCAAACGTGTTGGAATATGTGCGTGAAGTGGAATTCGATACCTTGCTCTTCTTCTTAGGCGTTCTCTTGTTAGTAGGCATGTTGAAAGAACTGTCGGTGTTGGACTTCCTTCCTCAGTTGTATCAGGTAATGCCTGTGTATGTTGCAAACTACTTTGTAGGGATTTTGTCGGCATTGGTTGATAATGTGCCGTTAACTGCAGCAATCTTGAAATCTGGTATTGAAATGGATACGGCGGATTGGCTGGGTCTGACTTACGCGGTAGGCGTGGGTGGGTCGCTACTCATTATTGGTTCTGCGGCGGGTGTGATTGCCTTGAGTAAACTTACCGAGCTGACCTTCATTACCTATATGAAGTTCTTCCACTGGTTGTTGATGGCGTATACCGTGGGCTACTTGGGCGTGTTGGCGATAGCGAATTTGTAATTATCAATAGGTCTGTGAATTGCATTTGATAAAGAACCCTGTCTGCTTTAGGCGGGGTTTTTTGTTGTTCATTTGCCGGTTTCCTTTAGTGTATTAAAAATTAGTTCGCTAAAATGTACGTTCAGGAATCTCGATTTACATCTCAAAGGAATGAATTTTCATGTCGCGTAGCTCCTCTCTGATTAAGGCTTTAAAGGCAAGCCTTAAAGCCAGCGGTCTCAAATACCTTGATGTAGCTAATGCGCTGGATCTGAGCGAGGCCAGTGTTAAACGGCTGTTTGCAGAAGAGAACTTTTCGTTAAAACGATTGGATCAAATCTGCGAATTGTTGGGGATGGAGTTTAGCGATTTGGTGGATATTGCTCGCCAATCCAGCCAGATTCGGACACTGACCATTGAGCAAGAGAAGGAAATTGTTAACGATATTTCTTTGCTCATTGTGGCAAACAGTGCCCTAAATCGATGGAGCTTTGAGGATATTCTGAGTGTTTATGAGTTCAGCGAAACCGAGCTTATACAATACCTGGCCAAGCTGGATCGGTTGAAATTGATTGAGTTGTTACCAGGTAATCGTATTAAGCTGCTGGTAGACCGAAACTTTAGCTGGCAAAAAAACGGGCCCATTCAGCGCTTCTTTGAAGAAAAGCTGGTGATGGAATTTTTCAGTCACCGATTTAATGACCCAGGCGAAAAACGTCAGGTCTTGGTGGGCATGCTATCGAGAGCGTCTAATGAAACCTTCCAACGCAAACTTGATAAGCTGGCTGAAACTTTCCACAGTTTGCATCTACAGGATGAAAAGCTCCCGGTTGAGGAACGCTTTGGCACCAGTGTTATTACTGGGATGCGTTTGTGGGAACCTAAAGTCTTTGAGTCCAAGCGTCGTGTAAAGGACGAGCGAAAATTTTAGTCTTACGTCCCTTGAATTGTTTCGGTTGCAAACTGCCCTTGTGCTAAAAAGTGTTTTACCTGAGCAATGACTTTTCGATTCTTCATCATAAAAGGGTGAGTGACGGGCAGTACGATGTGCTGTTTCATTCCTTCAAGTTTTGTATTGGCAACGGTGACTTTTCCATCGTCAGAACCGGGTAGCCACAGAGATAGGATGGGGTTGGCTGTGCGAGAACCCGCGATGACCCCAAGTTCGAAATTGGCTGGGCCAAGTTGTGCTGGCGTACTGTTTTCTTGAGTGCCTAATTGCAGTGATGAGGGGCCGCCGATCCATTCAAAACCGGGTAGGTTATGTAACTTATCCACAACCTCACTGCCTTGATTAGGCGGCCCTAACATGACGACTCGTCCCAGGTTAGGAATTGAATGATCTGCCAGATATTGCCTTACCAAAATGCCACCCATCGAGTGAGTGACAAAGTGAATCTTGAGGGCTTTGGGGCATTGGCTTAGTGCGTTGTTAATGTGTGTTTCTGCGAGGCTTGGAATCGAGTCTGATCGAGATGGGTAGTCGTAATTCACTGTCGCATAACCGGCTGTTTGCAGTGCTTTATCCAGTTTTTTCATGGAGTGTTTGGATTTTGCCAGCCCATGCAGCAGCACCACGCATTCGTTGTTGTGATTAGCGGGGATGTCGAAAGCATACGCCGGAAGAGATAGTGCAAATAGCGTCAATATTTGGATGAGAGGTCTTCTTCTGAACATAAACATGGCTTTTACATTATGGTTGTATGGCGTTGTAGTTGTAGAGCTTTGTGGTTAGAGGTGGTAATGAATGTATCCCGACGGGCTTTCTAAGCTAATACCTCTGAAAAGCCCTCGGGATAGTGTTTCCTTTACACCTTACGGCGTTTGTTTTTAAAGGTGCTAACGAACAGTGGTAATAACATCAAGATCAACCAGAAGTCACTGGAGCCGCCACCGGAACCACCACTTGGGTATGAGCGAGGTGATTGGAACGCCGGTTGTTGCGTGTCTTTACGATTATCACGAACACCTTGAGAGGCACGTTGTTGACGCGCTGCCTGTTCGGTTTTAACGCGCTTGTCGTTGTTGCGCGCGATATTTAGTTGTTTGAACACTTCCTCTCTTACCACGATCATTGAGGTGTAATCCGTCACTAAACCGTATTCTTTGGCAAGATCGACGATGGCTTGTTTTGCATCGGCATCTTCGCCCAGGTAATCAATCTTATTTTGAAGTTCTTCAATCTTTCCGAATGCCCACAGACGCTCGATTTCAGGATTTAACTGACTGTCATCAGGAAACTCAAAAGACGTTTTGTAGACCTTCTGTTCACCAGAAACCTTACCTTTGATGGTGACATCGGCTTTGCCTGATCCCCAATAGTGACCGAATAGAATCAACTGCTGGCCTCGGTACACCGAACCAATTTTCTCGGGTGTTAGATCTCTGACTTTTACGCCATCAATTTCCACTTCCACATCGTGAAAGGCTTCGTGTGTCAGCTTGCTGGTTGCAAGCATCAGATTGCCAACGATGTCATCACTGTTCGATACGCTCATTGCAAAGCCATTGGAGATTTTAGCCATGCTGTTCAATAAAGGTCGATTGGCGCTGTTGCCCATGACAAAGGTGAATAATCGAACATCGTATCTCTCGAGTAATTTCAGAAAGGCTTTCTTCTCGGTGGTGCCGACATTAGCGACGCCGTCAGTGACCAGAATGATGGCACTGGAACGGTCTGAATCGAGATCGTCCATGCCTTCTTCCAAACCTCGATATAGATTGGTGCTGCCGTTTGGTTGAGTGTTTTCGAGCGTTTGTGTATAGCGCGTTACATTCTCAGGCGTTGCCAGCGTATAGCCTCGGGTGATCTCGTTAGCGCTGTTGTTGAATAGCACGATACGGAATCGGTCATTCGGATTAAGTTTGGCAAGCCCTCGGTTAACGCCTTCGATCAAACTCTGGTATTTACCTTGCATTGAACCGGAGAAATCCAAAACAAATACCCAGTCGCGGCCTTCGTTAATTTTCTTCAAATCATCGCCCGGTGTGATGGTCATCATGAAGGTGCCACGAGACTGACCTGGCTCTTTATTGGCAATCATATCCACTGAACCGGGAAGCCCTTTCTGATGACGCCAGTAGACGGTGATATCCTGATCCAGTGTTTGAACTATGTTTTGTGTTGTGGTGGAGGTGATTTGAGCACTTTCGACTCCTTCCTGGGCTTCCTGAGAGATTGTGTCATTCTCTGTCTCGTTATCTGCCTGAGCGTTACGCATTGAGATTGACCACTCCTGCTTGGATGTGGAATTAGCAACGGCTTGAGGATGTTTCGGAAGACGAATGTCTTCAATTGGGTAAGACGAACGAATCTTCATATTGAAACTAAAAGCTTCGGTCACCTTATCGTTGTATGACCAAAACGCCAGCTTCTCTTCATCGACGCCGCCTTCTTCAAGCGGGTAGACGTATCGGCCAATGCCGTGATCCGCATGAACGGCCTGAATATAGACCAAGCGTATTTTGACATCTTGTTTCGGTAAGACAGGGTAGACGGCACTGTCGAACGACTTGTGCTCATCCTTCTCGGTCAGAGCGGTTTCCCGGCCTTGCGCTTTCTCTTGTTCGTAGATGTTTCTGGCTTGTTGTTTTTCCATTACCTCGCCGGTCACCGGTTGGCCGTCAATCCAGTAGGTGAACTCACCGACAGCCGCTTTTTCAGGTACAGGGAAGGAATAAATGGCTTCAAGTGTGACATCGTTGGGGTTGCCAAAGACTTGAGTCACGCTGGTGATGGCATAACCATCTTCTACCGTGACTTCAACGTGATGCTGCTTAATTTCCAGGTCAGGAAGGTTACTGCCTTTCGGGCTCATTAACCCAGCAGCTGTTGCGATTTGACTGAGTGAAATCCCCAGTGTTGTGATAAGTAATGTTTTGAGATATCTGGTTGCTATATTCAAGGTTTTCATAGCGCCCTCCGTTTGTTTTTTCGTAATGATCGGAGTGGAATTTAGAGCTAAGAAATTGGGCGCTCAATGGAAACAATCCAAGTTGAAGTGAGTGATTCTTGGGGTATTAGGAGGTAATACTTTTTAGATGAAAAGCGGTACATTGTTTAGTTGAGCAAATGACTCACTGCATTTTTTCACCCGAACTTTGAACTGGTGTAATCCCATCCTCAAAGGGCACATATCGACGCCGAAAGGTGCTACCTTCTACGATTTCAGGTGTACTGATCCGGTCCATTCGAAAATGGCGGAAGTCTTCACGAGCCGGGTCCCAGGCGACTAAATACCATAGTGGCGGCAAGATCAGCATGGCTTGGGGTTCCACTTCACGATGGCTTACTTTTCCTTTTGCGTCACGGTATTGAAAGCGCAGGCAGTGTTGTTGCAAAAATGCCGTCTCGAAGGCGGGCAACAGAGTTGTGTCCATTTCCCCCATATCGGATATGTCCACCTGCGGTGCAAGTTTCCCAACGTAGAGGCAGTCTAAAAAACGGCGTAGGCCGCGTATCTTATCCGATGGTAAGGCTTTCTCTATTTTGGCGAGGCCCACATCTGCAAGCTCAGAGAAGGGGAGATTGCCGGCTGCACGCATGGAGGCAACGCTGATAAGCAGCGCAAAGACTTCGGCGACCGAAAGCCGGGCCGTGGTTTGAATTGATTGAGGGTCAAGTTGCAGGCCGCCCCCAGGCCCGGACTCAGAATGAATGACAAAGCCTTCATCACGTAGCGTGCTGATATCGCGCAGTACTGTACGTCTGGATGCGCCGACTTCCTCCGCTAATTCAGCGATGGTTGAAGTGCTTTTGCGGCGAAGGCTGCGAACTATGGCATCTTGTCTTTGGCGAACATTCATATCGTCAGGTTATTCATTGTTAAGGAAGTTATTGGTGTCAATATTTGGCACTGATGAGTTTTACATTATCTGCTCTTACCAGCAAGACATTGGCTGGTTATCTCAAATGGATAGAGGAGTAATTTAATGTTTAATCCAGACGATTTTCCCAAGCCTTCGCTTATTTCAGTGAATGGAGTTGAGCTGGAAGTTTTTGAAGCTGGCCAGCAAAACGCAGGCAACCCGATTGTGCTTTGTCATGGTTGGCCGGAGCATGCCTTTTCTTGGCGTTATCAGATACCGGCTCTTGTAGCAGCGGGTTATCATGTGATCGTTCCGAATCAGAGAGGGTACGGTAATTCATTCAGCCCAACAGATGTAACAGCTTATGATGTTGAGCATTTGACTGGTGATCTCGTGGCACTTCTCGATCACTACGGGTATGAAAAGGCTACCTTTGTTGGTCATGATTGGGGAGCGATGGTTGTGTGGGGAATGGCATTACTGCATCCAAACCGAGTCCATAAACTGATTAATTTGGCATTGCCTTACCAAGAACGAGGAGACATTCCCTGGATCGAGTTTATGGAGCAAATTCTTGGCGGTGATTACTACTTTGTTCACTTCAACCGACAGCCCGGTGTTGCGGATGCGGTGTTAGAAGAAAATACAGCTCAATTTCTACGTAATATGTTTCGTAAAAACATACCTCCTGCGCCACCTGAAACTGGCATGGCAATGATTAATCTTGCCAAAGCAGTTCAACCCTTAGGTGATCCAATAATGAGCGAGAGCGAGCTAGACGTCTTTGTCTCCGCCTTCGAGGCGTCAGGGTTCACTGGTAGTATCAATTGGTACAGGAATCTTGACCGAAACTGGCACATCCTGGCTGACGTGAACCCGATCATTCAGCATCCCGCTTTGATGATCTATGGCGATCGCGACATAATCCCCAAGTTTGAACGGTTAAGCGAGTTTGTGCCGAATGTGGACTTGGTCAGTCTGGATTGCGGACATTGGATTCAACAAGAAAAACCGGAAGAAACAAACCAAGCTATTTTAAATTGGCTGGAACAACAGAGTAGGGCTTAGAGGGAGATGGTGCCCAGAGGCGGAATTGTAACGCGCTGTGCAGCAGCATTGATATGAGGATTTTCAAATTCGAGTAAGAAGTGGTGCCCAGAGGCGGAATTGTAACGCGCTGTGCAGCAGCATCGACCGAGGGTTTTGAATTAAAGCTGGGAAGTGGTGCCCAGAGGCGGAATCGAACCACCGACACGAGGATTTTCAATCCTCTGCTCTACCGACTGAGCTATCTGGGCAAGGGTAAGTCTCGATGACTTAAATTGAAAAAGCCCCGTTCTATTGACGAGGCTTCAACTCTTTATTAAGAAATAAAGTGGTGCCCAGAGGCGGAATCGAACCACCGACACGAGGATTTTCAATCCTCTGCTCTACCGACTGAGCTATCTGGGCTAAGTGGTGCGCATTAAACAAGGATTTCAGAAACCTGTCAACTATCATCAGTGAATTTTTTCAGTTTTTTGATAAAAAAATGTCAATCTGATCAAAGTGTAAGCAGTTTTGGTCGAATCCTAATCGCTTGTTAAATACTTAGTTGTTTTGCTGTTACTTGTCTTCAGTTTTAGTCGCATCAACGGTTTGCACGTCACCAGCGTCTTTCACTGGTACAAAACCTTCAACCTGTTCGAAATCAGCGTTATCAAGAAATTTATCCATTTCTTCCTGAACAAATTTACGATGTTCAGGGTTCAACAAGTTCAAATGTTTTTCATTGATCAACATGGTTTGATGGTTTTGCCATTCTTGCCAGGCTTTCTGAGATACAGTTTCGAAGATCTCTTGTCCTTTTGGCCCTGGCATAGGTGGAACGATTAAACCAGGAAGTTCTTGCTTGTATTTTCGGCACATAACCAGTCGTGACATGATGAAACTCTCTCTGTTAAAGGGCGTATGTTTTTAGCTCGCTAGCCTGCCAAATGGCGTTTTAAGGTCTCGATGAGTATGACCATAGGTGCGGCTGTGCCCACGGTTAATTCTTGCTGCATGTTATACCAAAGGTGGCCTTTTGGCTCCATGATTCCTGCGGCTTTTGATGAATTTTCTGATGATGGCTGACCTTCTTGTATTAGTTGGTTTTCTTGCACAATTCGACACAGCACCGGTGTGATGTCGAGGTGGTAGTGGCTGAAGGTATGGCGAAACGCAGGCCATTCCTCGGTTTCAACGTAATCGGGTAGGGCGTGATAGGTGCTTTCCGGCGCATGCTCAGGCACGCAGTACAAGCCGCCCCATATTCCTTTGGAAGGACGCTGTTCCAGCAGTAATTCATTGTGATCGTTGAGGATCATCAGGAAGCGAGCGCTTTTCACTGGCTTTTCTTTTTTTGGTTTGGAGTGTGGAAACGCAGTCGGTGTGCCTAGCTCATAGGCTTTACATTCCGGCTGAAGCGGGCAAATACCACAGGCAGGCTTGGAGCGGGTGCACAGGGTTGCGCCTAAATCCATCATTGCCTGGGTGTAGTGACCCGTCCGCTCCGGCGGTGTGTTGGCTTCAGCAATCGCCCAAAGTTCTTTTTCTACCTTGCTGGTGCCAGGCCAGCCTTCGATGGCATGAAAACGAGTCAAAACGCGCTTGACGTTGCCATCCATAATTGGTGCCGAAATGCCCATAGAGATCGATGCAATGGCGCCGGCGGTCGACCGACCAATACCCGGCAGTTCCACCAGACCTTCTACTGACTTTGGAAATTCACCTTGATGTTGTTCGGCAACAATTTGTGCAGCTTTATGGAGGTTTCTGGCGCGTGCGTAATAACCCAACCCAGTCCAGAGGCTCAGCACCTGATCCTGAGAGGCATTGGCGAGATCCGTCACCGTAGGAAAGGTGTCCATAAAGCGCTGGAAATAAGGAATGACGGTTTTGACTTGCGTTTGCTGCAGCATGATTTCTGACACCCATACACGATATGGCGTAATAGGGTTTTGCCAGGGTAAATCTTTGCGACCGTGTTGATCGAACCAGCTGAGGACGGTTTGGTTAAAAGGCGTTTTTTGAGCCATGAACTGCTTTCTTTCGGAGAGTTTAGTTGAGCGATTACGCATGGATAAATGAGGGCTAAGGATATAGAAGGCAGATCCAATAGCAATACTTGTTTGTTGTCTTGATTATCACAAAGGGTTTTTATAGCTACCAAAAAGTCTGGTCGAAATTTAAACAAAAGTTCATAAAGTGGAGCTTTTCTTGGCCGCTACTATAGTTAGACAAGTGTCGAGAATAGCGCCGAGAATTCAGTGGTTAAAAGTATTGCGGGAATGCTTTTATTGAAGTTTTAGGTGTATAAAAAATAGTCTGAGTGAATGAGCTCAGAAGGAACATCTGAGGGGATGGACGTAAGTGAGCATTCGAATTAAGTTTGTGGTGACTCTCTTAGCTGGTGTGATCATACCAGTGTTGTTAGTAACAGTGATTTCTTTGATGACGGTGAGAGACAGCGCTGTTACTTCTTTTGAAAAGCAAAGCGTTAACGAAATTCGTCAGATCGATAATGCTTTTAGCCTATATCTCAATGGTTTGGCGGAAGATGCGGTGTATTTAGCGTCAACTGAGATTATTCAGAACCTGGACAGTTCAGTGATGACGTATATGGACAAGTCATCGGCACCTATGACGCCGGATCAAAACAGCGAGGTTGAAGCCAAAGCCTTCCAGTTGTTAAAGGAATTTGGCGAGTCGCGACCGGATCTAGCCTTTGTTTATTTGGGAATGAGTAATGGTGGCTATATTCAGTGGCCAAAAGGTAAGAACGTTGAATATTACGACCCTCGAAAGCGCCCTTGGTATACCTCTTCGATCGGGAATCCTAATGAAGCGGTAAGAGCACCTGCTTATGCAGACGTTACCACTGGAACTCCGCTGTTAGATTATTTGAAAGTATTTAATGCAAAAGAGGGGTTGAAAGGCGTTGTCGGGGTGGATGTCACCCTTGGAAAACTAACCAGCATGGTCCAAAAGGTTAAGTTTGGTGAGCAAGGGTATTTGATGCTTATCGAAGATACGGGGGTTGTGTTAGCAGATCCATCGAACTTGGAACATAACTTCAAAAAGTTGACCGAGTTAGGTGACGTGTATCAGGTGTTAGCCTCTTCAGAAGGCATGGTCGAAGTCGAGCTAGACGGTAAGTCTTGGTTCGCGAGCATCTATAAGTCGCCAGATTTAGGTTGGAAATTCATAGGCTTGATTCCAGAGTCAGAAGTATTTCAGTCAGCAAATAAACTGGCTTCTGTGATTGGAGTCGTCAGTGTCAGTTTGATCGTAGTTTTCGCGCTGATTGGTTTGTGGTTATCGAGTGTGATCACCAAACCGATGCAAGTCATTACTCAAGGCTTGCAGGAAATTGCCAGTGGTGAAGGTGATTTAACTCGACGATTAAGAGTGAAATCCAATGATGAATCGGGCGTGATGGCCGATGCATTCAAC
Source organism: Litoribrevibacter euphylliae (assembly GCF_042646085.1). Taxonomy (NCBI): domain Bacteria; kingdom Pseudomonadati; phylum Pseudomonadota; class Gammaproteobacteria; order Oceanospirillales; family Oceanospirillaceae; genus Litoribrevibacter; species Litoribrevibacter euphylliae. Next base: position 198,667 of record NZ_JBHRSZ010000006.1, read on the forward strand.
AGCTTTGTAGAAGTGGTGCACAAACTCATCACAGAGATTAAATCCAATGCCAGTCAAGTGGGTGAAGAAGCGGAAGGCGCGCGTCGAGTCTCTGAGCAAGTACGCTCGATTTCTGATCAACAGTCGCGTTCTATTGAGCAAGTATCTACGGCCTTCCATGAGATGGTCGCAACCTCTAACGAAGTGGCACAGAACTGCAGTGAAACGGCTTCGTCTGCGGATGAGAGCCAACAACAAGCCAGTCAGGGACGTCAGTTTATTCAGGAAACTTCAGAGTCGGTGAACATCTTGGAAGACATTATCGTGGATTCCAATAATGCGATGTCGGAACTGGCCGAAGAGGCGAATAATATTACCTCCATTTTGGATACCATTCGTGGCATTGCCGAGCAAACAAATCTGTTAGCGCTTAACGCGGCTATCGAAGCGGCACGTGCCGGAGAGCAAGGGCGAGGCTTCGCGGTGGTTGCGGATGAAGTTCGTACGCTTGCTCAGAAAACGGCGGAATCTACTGAGGAAATTGATAACTTAATCTCCTCATTGAATAAGCGCACCAATGTGGTTTCTGAAAAGTTGTCCAGCAGCTTAGATCATTCTAAGCAAACAGTAGAAACCACTGAAAAAACCAAAGCTGTGTTTGAGTCGATTCAGCGCTCGGTAAGTAATATTGGTGATATGGCAACTCAGATTGCCGCGGCGGCGGAAGAGCAACACTCTGTTGCAGAAGACATTAATATGAACATTACCGATGTTCATAATGAAGCGCAAAAAGCCAATGAAGCATCGGTACAATCACATACCAACTCTCAGACCTTGAGTCAGCTGTCGCAAGAGTTAACGGATTTAGTGAGTCGTTTCAAAACCTAAGGATGGTTTGAGATATTCGTTTATGAGCTCTGCGAACTCAAAAGTCTCTACAGCGTCTATAGTGAGAGAACCTAAATAGGAATTGCTATAGACGATGAAACGAATTAGGACTCTTTTCGGCGTTTTAGGGCTTCTGTTGCTCATTGGGGGAAGTCAGTCTAGTTTTGCTGAAACCGTGAAACTGGATATCGGTGAGTGGGCGCCTTTTACTTCTGAAAACGATCAAAACGGTAAGATTGCTGAAGTTCTGGTTAAAGAAGCCTTTAAACTGGAAGGTTACCAAGTCGAGCTCAACTATTACCCTTGGAAGCGCAGTTATGAGCGTGTGAAATTAGGGCAGAGTGACGGTACCTTTCCGTGGTTTATTAACTCCGACCGAGGTGACACCCAATTCTTTATTATTTCCCGTGAAAGTGTGATTCGAGATAAAGAAGTATTCTTTTATCGTAAAGATCGTCCGTTTAACTGGACGACATTTGAAGACCTTAAAAAGTATTCCATTGGTGGTGTTATTGGCTACAGCCATATTTCACAATTGAAGCGACATGGTATTCAGCTTGAAACAGTAGCCAATGAGAATCAGAACTATCGTAAGTTAATGGCGGGTCGCTTAGACGCTGCGCCAGGCAGTGTAGTCGTTGGTTATCAGATGATTCGGAGTATGTTTCCTAAATCACAGTGGGATCTCATTACTCATCATGACAAGCCTCTGCGTGAAGCAGATATGTTTATTTTTTTCAGTCGCCAAAGCCCTCGTAGCCAAGAGCTTGAAGCGGTTTTTTCTAATGGTATGAAAAAGCTGAAGGATTCTGGAAGATATAGTACAATTCTTGATCAATTTTTGTTGGCTGGTTCTTCTGAATAAGCATCGGCTTGATTGATCTGGAGTTTAGATCTATGACGTTATTATCCCTATTGGCATTAGCTGGAACCATGTTATTACTGGCAGCTATGCCTGGCCCTGGTGTGTTTGCAACGGTTGCTCGTGCTTTGTCTTCAGGTTTCGGACATGCTTCCGTCGTGGTACTTGGAATTGTGACCGGTGACTTAGTGTTCCTATTAATGGCGGTATTTGGTTTGGCCGTTATGGCGGAAACCATGGGTAGCTTCTTTACCATTGTTAAATACGTTGGTGCTGCTTACTTGGTTTGGCTGGGTATCAAGCTATGGCGCAGTCAACCAACGGCAGTCGATGTTGAAGGGGTTGAAGAAAACTCTTGGTTCGCAAACTATTTTTCTGGTTTGGTCATCACCTTAAGTAACCCGAAAGTGATTATCTTTTATTTAGGGATGCTACCAACCTTTGTGAATCTTACTGACCTCGGTGCGATGGATGTGTTCTTGGTTGCGACGGTTATTTCCTTGGTACTTGGGTGTGTGATGTTGGCTTATGCTTATATGGCATCTAAGGCGAGGGAAGCGTTTCAAGATCCGGCGGCTGAAAAACGTTTCAATCGCGTAGGCGGCAGTATTATGGTTGCCACTGGAACGGTTCTGGCATCTAAGGCTTAGGCTGATTCTCTTAAGCACTGCTGAGCTAGAGCGGACTTGTTCAGAGGTTCCCTAATACAAAGGTGTGAGCTTGCAATCTAAAGGCGTCTCAAGGCGCCTTTTTTGTGCGTGCAGAAATTTCTACTCAAAGCGAGCGGTGTGAGGTAGATGAGACTAATCACAGGACGTTCGAGCTACGTTTTTTGAAGAGGCGTTCAAAAACGACATCTAAACGACTAACACCCATAAAGAAAATCGCATAAAACCGTAATATTTAGTTCCTAGCATCTCCAACGTTAGCTCAACTAAATGATAATGTTTCTTAAGTTATATCCAGAAACTTCAGATCTAACTCAACAACAACCAAGGGAATTTCATTCCTCACAATAATTACGAAGTTGGAGATACCATGCGATTACTAGCACTTATGATCAGTGTGCTGATGTCACTGATTGCCATTAGCCTTCCCGTTCAAGCGGCGCCAAAAAGCCAAGACATGGAACAGCGCCTGGAACAAATGAAAAGCCGTTTTGACTACCTGCGTAACCGTAATGCCAAAGCAGAACTTGGACCGCGTCCTTTTTATCTTGTGTCAGATATGGATGCGAGTGAACTAAAAGAGAAGCTTCAAAGCTGTGAAAGAAAAACAAACCGTCGTACTAAATTCTCTATTGGTCACCGTGGTGCACCTATGCAGTTCCCTGAGCATACCAAGGAGTCTTATGAAGCCGCTGCAAAAATGGGTGCCGGTATTGTTGAATGTGACGTGACCTTCACCAAAGATCGCGAGTTGGTTTGTCGTCATGCGCAATGTGACCTTCATACCACGACTAATATCCTTGAAACGTCTCTGGCACAAAGCTGTTCAGTACCACCTGAATTCGACAGCGAAGGTAACTTGGTTAATGCGGCTGATATCAAATGCTGTACTTCTGACATTACCCTGGCGGAATTCAAAACGCTGAAAGGTAAGATGGACGCTGCAAACAAAAGTGCAACCAGCATCGCTGAGTACATGAATGCCACTGCGGACTGGCGTACTGATTTATACAGCGCTCGTGGCACCTTGATGACTCACAAAGAAAGCATTCAGTTGATCAACTCTCTGGGGGCAGATTTCACGCCTGAGCTGAAATCTCCTGAAGTTGAAATGCCGTATGAAGGTGAGTTCACACAGGAAGATTACGCTCAGCAGATGATTAATGAGTATGTGGAAGCTGGCATCAAACCAAACCGCGTTTGGCCTCAGTCTTTCAACTATGACGACGTGGTTTACTGGGTAAATAACGCGCCAGAATTTGGTGAGCAGGCGGTATTCCTAGACGGTATGTACGATGTGAACGTGAGCTTGGCTGAAATGGAATCATGGGTAGCTGACGGCGTGAAAGTGCTGGCTCCGCCAATGTGGATGCTGTTGGATGTCAGTGGCAACGGCGACATCGTACCCTCTCAGTATGCGATCAATGCAAAAACCGCTGGGTTGGAATTGATCACTTGGACGCTTGAGCGTTCAGGTCTATTGAAAGATAACGGTGGTTGGTACTACCAATCTGTAAATGGCGACCTGGGTGGCCAGGATGTCATTGATAACGAAGGCGACATGATGGAAGTGCTGCACGTACTCGCACAAGACGTAGGCGTGATTGGGGTGTTCTCTGACTGGCCAGCGACGACCACTTACTATGCAAACTGCATGGGCATCAAATAAGCTGATTTGATTACTTTTGAGAGTGAAAGCCGATCCTCAGAGATCGGCTTTTTGCGTTTGACTTTGGTGGTTTGGTTTACTTAATGGTCAATTTGATAGTGGGAAAGAAAGGGCCACTTTTATGTCAAAGCAGACATATTATTCCAATGGATGAGAAAGGATTAATTTGTTATCTCTTCATATCTAAGCAATAAACCCCAGCTTCTTTAGCCCATTGTTGTATGAGTGGTTTTACAGATGCATCTTTCAGATACATGATGTTTGTATCATCCCAGCCTTCCATAAAAATAATTTTTAATTCTGGTAGGACAACTTCAAAGAATCTTTTATGGTTATTTCCTGCTGCTGGATTCAAATACTCTAATGCTGCTTCTTGCGACGTAAATTTTCTAAAGAGTGGTTTTGCTTTCGTCCACTTTCCAATGAACTTAAAGTTCAAGACTTCTGCCTCTGATAGGAGTTTCTTACTGAAGTTATACAGTAATTGATTCCTGCGCTTTTGCTCATCCTCAGGAACATTTTCTAATAATTGATTAGCCTCATCACGACTGAGCCAATGGTCAAATACTGTTATGCCTATATATGTATAACCTTCATGCCTTTCAATTGCTTCTTGTAAATCCGGGAATATTCGATTTATTTCTGTTTGCTTTGGTCTTGGGAGGTTTCTAAATTTACGCATAGACTTAATTTGACTTGTTTATCGTATCCCTAAATGGCTCAACTCTTCTTCATAAAACAGTTTTTATGCGTCGTCCGAGAGGTTACTCTTTATTTTCGACGACAACAGCGTCAGCACTTGTTGTAGGTTCTGTGGGAATTGGGCATCAATGCTTTCTTCGAGCTGTTGCCAGTGTGTTAGCAGATCATGCTGCCAAGGCTCGTTGGAATGATGTTTAAAGTGTTGGGCCCACTCAGAAAGATTCCACGGTGCATTTCTCATCAAGTCTGAAATCTTTACTTGGTGGAAGTCTCGGCCAATCAAAAAATCCCCACGAGCATTTACTGCAATCAAGTTCTCTTGCAGTAAGAAGCGTCGAATGTCACTCCAGTGATCACAGCCTATTTCGGTGAGGTAATGGCCTAAGCTTTCTGCCGTGGTGGTTTGACCATCGGCATGATTGCGCCATAGAAACTCGAGAATTCGTAAACTCTGGTGGAAGATGGATTCTTTCGCAGCATGTTGTGTGGCTTGCCAAGTCACCAGCCCTTTAACCCATTCAACACCTAACAATGTGATCAGCCAGGAGATGTGAATCCATAACAGGAATAAGGGGATGGCAGCAAAGGCTCCGTAAATCAAATGGTAAGACGATAAGTTGGTAACAAACCAAGTGAAGCCATATTTCGCTATTTCAAACAAGGTCGCAGCAACGAGTGCGCCTGAAACGCCTGCCCGCCAAGGCACATAACAGTTCGGTACTACGATGTAGATCAGGCTGAATGCCATGACGTTGAGCAACCAAGGCATAAGGCTGTACAACGAGTTTCCTACGTTGATCCAGGCTAGGGTCTGTGATAAGAACTCGGACGAGGCCAGCCAGGAGGAGATCAATAAACCGCTGGCTAACAGGATCGGGCCAAGACTAATAATCGCCCAGTACATCAGAAAACTGACCATGCCTTTGCGGCCTTGGGCGATGCCCCAAATCTGGTTGATGCTTTGTTCGATGGTGCGTAATAACAACACCGCAGTGATGATCAGAATGGCTAAGCCAATAAAAGTAAGTTGGGTTGATTGGCTGGCAAACTGTTGGAGGTAAGTCATTACTTCGGTGCCAGAGGTTGGAACGAAGTGGTCGAAGATAAAGGCTTGAATCTGACCATTGGCCTCAGCTAAGGCGGGAATGGATTTAAGTACCGTGAAGAGTACAAAACTGACCGGCACTACCGCGAACAGCGTGGTAAAGGTGAGCGCTGCTGCAACTTGCAGACAGTTATCCTGTACAAAGTGAGTCAGTAACTTTTTATGGAACGATAGTATGTTATGAAAAGACAATAGGTTACGGAAGTTATTCATTTACAGTCAGGACTCGTATTGATCAATTAGCTGTAAGACGTACTCACCAATCGCCAAAGATGACGTTAAACCTGGTGATTCTATGCCTAGCAAATGAATTAAATTGGATAAGCCATGTTCATTTGGACCTTCGATTCTGAAGTCTTGGGCGGCTTCATTTGGGCCGCTGAGCTTTGGACGGATGCCCGCGTAACTGGGTTGAAGCTTTTGTTCGTCAAGAGTAGGGAAGTAGCGTTTGATAGCTTGAGCCCACTTGGCTTTAATCTCTGCCAACGCCTTATCTACGGGCATCTGATAATCAATGCTGTCCAGGTATTGGGTGTCCGGGCCAAACTTGACCTGACCGGCCATATCGAGTGTCGCGTGAATGCCTAGGCCGACGGTGTTCTTTTCTGGAACCGGATAGATCAAATGCTGAAAAACAGGCGTGCCCGAATAGCTGAAATACAAGCCGCGACAATAATGGATCGGCGGAACATCTGTCATGTAGAGTTCTGCAAGGGCATTTGCATGCAAGCCTGCGGCATTGATTAACCAACGACATTGAACCGTTAACTGTTCTCCCTGATTGTTGATGGAGACTGTCCAGCCATTTGCTGTCGGTTCGATCCCTGTGACTTCAGCTTTATAAACAATGGCGTTGGATGCGTCCTCAATATCACCGACCAATGACAGCATGTATTGATGGGCATCGATGATTCCGGTGGAAGGGGATAGCAGCGCGGAGGTGCTTTTGACATTAGGTTCCAGGGCATTAACCTGCGCTTGAGATAATCGCTCTAAATCGAGGACACCATTGGCTTGAGCCTTTGATTCAATTAGAGACAATTGCTCTTCTTCCTCTGAACAGGTGGCGACAATCAACTTGCCGAGAGGTTTGTGCTCAATTGCTCTTTGCTGACAATAGTTGTAGAGCTGATGCTTGCCTGTCACGCAAAGCCGAGCTTTGAATGAGCCTTGAGGGTAATAAATACCAGCGTGGATGACTTCGCTATTGCGGCTGCTGGTTTCTTCACCGAAGAGACCTTGCTTCTCGATCACCAAGCATTCTTTTCCCGCATCTGACAGATGCTTGGCAATGGATAAACCAATGACCCCGGCGCCAATTACCAAGTAATCAGTAAACAAATCAGAAGAGGTTATGTTATGAGAGCTTGGTGGCATATTACCCTTCCGTAGGTGTTGCTCCTGAGCCGAATTGGCTTACTGAATATCGTCGGTTTGTGGAATGTCGAGTAGCTCTTGGTCTGAAAAAGATGCCTTGCTGGAGGCCGGTTGCGACTGTGGTGGTTTGATGTAAGGGAGTATTCGCTTACAAGCTAGATCACTGGTTTCATCGTATTCGGTGAGTGCTTGTGGTTCACCGTTCTGCATGATGACCAGAGTACACTCGCCGTCCACATTGGTATCAATGAAATACTGCAATGACAAACGATCCATCTTTTGAGCTAGCTGATCTCGATATTCAGTGCTGTATTCGCTCAGTTTCAATAACTCGGGTTTTTCACTTAATACATACAGACAGGCTGCAACCACGAGAAAAATCGTGATGCGGCCAAAGCGATAGTTCTGAATCCTGTCGTTATACTTCATGCTCACTCGGAATAATTTTATACAGGCTGGTGGCAGAGGTGTTTGAAACGAACTCTGCATTGTACTGATTTAGCCAATCTTTCATTCGGACGTTTTGGTCGCGAGTAAGTTCCAGCAAAACCACTTTGCCTTTTGCTTCTGCAATGGTTAGGTCCAGCAAACGGTGACCAACGCCTCGATCACGAGTCACTTGGCGAACGGTAAAGTTGTTCAACTTCATTTGACCTGTTGATTCTTCTACTGTCATCGCGCCAATGATACGGTCATTGAAGAAGGCACAAGCAATCCACTGATTATCTGGTTGGTTATGCTGTTGAAGCAGCGTTTGAGTTTTCTCGTCTGAATTCTCAACTACTTGGTCGTTGAGTATGAGTTCTTGAAGTTCACCAAGGGTTTTGGTGAGGTCGATATGATCTTGACCCTCTGGCGAGGTAACTTTTCTTAAAATAACAGGCACGTAAACGCTCTCTTAAGTGTTTCTTTTAAGCTTAGCCGATCTGCTAATAGAAGGAGAAATACAGTGGATTTCCCCAAGAAATGACTGCCAGAAAAAGCGCTAAATCAGGCGCGGCAGTTATAAATGCAGTCCTGCTAGAAAGCCGTTATAATAATCGCCCATTTGAATAATAGCGATTGTTTATTTTGATTCCTGCGGGAATCCCCTTTGGAGGCACAAGCATGTCGGCACGTCAGGCCACAGTTGAACGCAACACTCTGGAAACCCAAATTAAGATCTCGGTAGATCTTGATGGTACAGGCAAAGCAAGCTTTGATACCGGAGTTCCTTTCCTAGATCACATGATGGATCAGATTGCTCGTCATGGCTTGATTGATATGGATATTGTGGCAAAGGGTGATCTTCATATTGATGCGCACCATACGGTTGAAGACATCGGTATTACCTTAGGTCAGGCGTTTGCCAAAGCCATTGGTGATAAGAAAGGCATCACTCGTTACGGCCATGCTTATGTGCCGCTAGATGAAGCGCTTTCACGCGTCGTGATCGATTTTTCTGGTCGTCCAGGTTTGGAAATGCATGTCGATTTCACTCGCGGTTCAGTGGGTGGTTTTGACGTTGATCTGTTCTCTGAATTTTTCCACGGTTTTGTAAATCACGCTCAAGTGACTTTGCACATTGATAATCTTCGTGGCAAAAACACTCACCACCAGGCTGAAACTGTGTTTAAAGCGTTCGGTCGTGCATTAAGAATGGCGCTTTCAGTAGATGAGCGTATGGCGGGTATGATGCCTTCTACCAAAGGTTGTCTATAACACCTTCCTGTTTAGATAAAAGACAGACATTAGTTTTGAAGAGTGAGTAATTCATGTCGACCATTGCAATTATTGATTATGGCATGGGCAATCTGCATTCCGTAGCCAGTGCCTTTGAGCATGTGTGTGATAGCAAAGTTATTGTGACTTCGGACGTGGCAGAAATTGAAGCTGCTGATCGAGTCGTGTTCCCGGGCGTTGGTGCAATCCGCGATTGTATGGCTGAAATTCGTCGTCTTGGTATGGACGATGTGGTTAAGAAAGCTGTGGCTGAAAAGCCTGTGTTGGCTATTTGTGTCGGTATGCAGGCTCTGATGGAGCACAGTGAAGAAAATGGCGGTGTTGACTGCATTGGTTTGTTGCCTGGCAAGGTTCGTTTCTTCGGAGAAGCTCTGAAAGACGAAGCTGGTGAGAAGCTAAAAGTGCCGCACATGGGCTGGAATCAGGTAAAACAAATGGATCATCCGCTTTGGGATGGTATTGAAGACAACAGTCGCTTCTACTTTGTGCACAGTTTTTATGTGAAGGCGGATCGTGTTGATGAAGTGAAAGCCACTTGTCATTACGGGTTGGATTTTGATGTTGCTATCTCGCACGGCAATTTGTTTGCGGTGCAGTTCCACCCTGAGAAAAGTCACACGGCTGGTTTGCAGTTGCTGAAGAACTTTGCTTCGTGGGATGGGCAGGCATAGAAGTTACTTCAATTTATCTCTGCTAAGTAAGTGCCCAGTTTCGATTGTTTTCTAAATGAAACAAGTATCAGGTGGCACGAGCCTAAAGAGAGTGCCTCAGACATTTGTAATTTCACAGCAACATGGATATTGCGTCTTTCGAATCAGCACAGGGATGTGCTGTTGAGAAAGTGAAATTTAAATGTCTGAGGGACTCCATGAATGACTTGATAGTACAGCTATCGATATAGAGGAACAAATTATGGCATTGGCCAAACGCATTATTCCTTGTTTAGACGTAGATAATGGGCGCGTTGTGAAAGGCGTCCAATTTGTGGATATCCGTGATGCCGGTGATCCGGTCGAAGTTGCTAAACGCTACAACGAACAAGGCGCCGATGAGATCACCTTCCTAGACATCACCGCCACTCATGAAGGCCGTGAAACTACTGTACATACAGTAGAAGCCATTGCCAGTGAGGTGTTTATTCCTTTGACTGTAGGTGGCGGGATTCGTGAGCTGTCCGATATTCGAACCATGCTGAATGCAGGGGCGGATAAGGTCAGCATTAACAGTGCTGCGGTGAAACGCCCTGAGTTTGTTCGTGAGGCCGCAGAGCGTTTTGGCTCTCAGTGCATCGTGGTCGCTATTGACTGTAAAAAGGTTGATGAAGGTAAGTGGGAAATCTTTACCCATGGTGGTCGTAAGCCAACCGGCATTGATGCGGTTGAGTGGGCGAAGCGAATGGCGGAATACGGTGCGGGTGAAATCTTGCTAACCAGTATGGATCAGGACGGTGTTAAGCAAGGCTTTGATCTAGGTGTGACGCGTGCGATCAGTGAAGCGGTTTCGATCCCTGTGATTGCGTCCGGTGGCGTAGGTAATCTTCAGCATCTGGTTGATGGTGTTGTGGAAGGGAAGGCGGATGCTGTGTTGGCGGCGAGTATCTTCCATTTTGGTGAGCACTCAGTGCCAGAAGCAAAAGAATACATGGCGAAGCAGGGAGTTGAAGTTCGACTATAGGTCCTTCGACCTTTATACGAATCTATTTCAATTACTGACTTGTTTTCATAGAAAGCTCAACAGGTGATGTTGGGCTTTTTTTCGTTTTACGGTGCTCTCTTCGAGCCAGCGTTTCTTTTTCAATCAGGCTTGATAACGGTTGTTGTTTGAAACCTCGGCCTTCAAGTTCTGGTAAGACGCGTTCAAGGTAGTCCAGGGTTTCCGGGTAAGGATGCCCAATCATCAGGCAGTTACCCTGTTTTTTAGCAATACTTAAGCACTTTTCGTATTGCTTATTGATAAAGGCGGTCGTACGAACGTGATCTAAAAAAATATCACGGGAGACCGTTGGTACGTCGTGCATGACGGCCACATCTTTGGCGACGCTTTTGGGGTTGGTTTTACTGTCGACAAATAAGAGCTTCTTCTCTTTAAGAATCGTCATGGTCCAATTCATCTGAAGATGCTTGGTGGTCAACAAACTGCCCATGTGATTGTTGATGCCCATGAGATGAGGAATGGCGTCAATATTTCTAATCAGTTGACGCTGAAATTGTGATGCATCCATTGTGCTCATTAAAGCGCCTTGGCCTAATGGTATGTCTCTGAGATTTTCCATTGGCGCATGAAGCAACAGCTCTTTGCCCAGTTTATGTGCTTTGTTTGCCAGTTCTTTGGAATAAGGTCGATCCGGTAGAATAGCTAAGGTTACCGGGCCAAGTAGGTTGACGGTTCTCAGACCTCTGGGTTCATTGTTGCCAATGTCATCAATGATGATGGTGACTTTCGGTGTGCTATTAGCCGAAAGAGACAGAGGGAAAATCAGTAGGGTGAAACACAAAAGCCCTGTGTTACACAGGGCTTTTGAAAAAAAAGAATACAGCATAGTAATAACGTTTTGAGGTTATTACTGGTTGGTAGAAAGGATGTTGAAACCTTTCAGTACATTCAATGCTTCTGACAATTGATAGTCACGTTCAGCCAGCTGCTCTTTCTCTTCGTGCTTCTCGCCGTCACCGTTTTCGTTCTCCAGATGACCAGCAAGATCAGCCTCTTTGTATTGAACGCGTGGTTTGATGGTTTCCACTTTAGCGCGCTCAATAGTGATGTCTGGTTCGATGCCTTGCGCCTGAATTGAGCGGCCGTTTGGCGTGTAGTAACGAGCAGTGGTTAGCTTGATGCCGTTTTCTGCGTCTACTGGAATGACGGTTTGTACAGACCCTTTACCAAAACTTTGAGTTCCCATGATGATTGCACGACGATGATCTTGCAGTGCACCGGCGACAATCTCGGAAGCAGATGCTGAGCCGCCATTAATCAATACCACAATCGGAGCGCCGTTGATAACATCCTTCGGCGTCGCATGGAATTGTGATTTAGAGCTACCAATGCGACCTTCGGTATAGACCACTAGGCCATTGGTTAGGAAGGTATCAACCACATCAACGGCGGCTTGAAGCACGCCACCAGGGTTGTTTCGAAGATCAAGCACTAAGCCCTTTAATTCTTTATCGTCTTCCTGAAGTTTCGAAATGGCTTTGTTTAGGTCTTCGCCAGTCTGCACCTGGAATTGGGAAACGCGCACATACGCATAGCCGTCTTCTAACCAACGGTGGCGCACACTGGTCACTTTGATGACATCACGTGTCAGAGTGAATTCAAGTGGCTGTTCTTCACCTTCACGAAGTACGGTTAAAACGATGTCAGACCCTGGTTCGCCGCGCATGATGTTAATCGCATCATCAAGCGTCATGCCTTTCACTGGTTTGTCGTCCAGTTTCATAATTAGGTCGCCCGATTTCAACCCTGCACGAGACGCCGGCGTTTCATCGATGGGGGTAACTACTCGAACAAAACCGTTGTCCATTTGTACTTCGATACCTAGACCACCAAATTCACCCGAGGTGTTGATTTGCAGTTCTTCGAAGACTTTTGAATCCAGGTAGGCTGAGTGCGGATCAAGACCAGACAGCATGCCGCGAATGGCATTTTGCAATAACGTTTTATCGTCTACGTCTTCAACATAGGAAGTACGAATGCTGTTAAAAATCTCTGCGAAAAGACGAAGATCTTTGAGTGGAAGACGAGCATCTTCAGGAATGTCGCTTTGGTCTGCAACTTCTGGAGTGTCTTCAGACGCTTCGCTTGCAGTAGTTTGCTGAGCTTCCGCTTCTTCGGCCGCCATAATGTAGGGGGCGATTTCCGAGCTTGGAAGTTCTGAAAGTCGCAAATCGGCGTCTGTTATTTCCGAATTGATTGTTTCTGGATTAAGAACGGGCGTGACTGATTGAGAAGAGTCTGCACTGGCTGAATTTGAGTTAATCAACAAGGCTGTTGAAAATAAAAATGCCAAGCTGCTTTTAGCAGTCAAGTTCATTTATACACCTACAATTCGGAAAATTAATGTCTGACCGTTACTTAGGTCTTAATATTTTATTGTCTGCTTTTGATTGATTACCGGTCTTTCCGCGGAAAGATTTAATCAGTAAAGCACTTATTCTTAAACGATATAACTGATTAATGCTATACCGTTATGGACGGCCTGTACACCATCTTTTCGGGTTGATTGGCGTCCCTTGTTTTCGGATCTCAAAATAGATCCCTTCGATGTCGGTGTCCGAGGTATTACCGGCATAAGCTATGACATCACCGCGGTTAATCCATTCCCCTGGTTCCCGAACCACAGACTCGGCTTGCCCATATAAGCTCATGTAACCATCACCGTGGTCAATAATGGTTAGTAAACCAAATCCGCTGAACCAGTCGGCAAACACAATGCGTCCACTGTGGATGGCTTTAACTGCTCGGCCTGAAGGGGCGCCAATCAAGATTCCATTAGACTTTAGCTTACCGCCGGCGAGAGCGCTGCCGAAAGAACGCATAATGCGGCCTTTGACGGGCCACGGCATTTTGCCTTTGTCCGATTTAAACGGGCGACTGCCGCCAAGGGCGTTGATATCTTCCAGCGCTTTCTTCATGTCGCTCAACAGCTTGTTGAGTCGTTGTTGATCTTTTTGCTTTTTTTCTAGACGTTTGGATTCTGTGGTAACTGAACGTTTGAGCTCTGCCAGTTGCTGTTGTTGGAGTTTCTTGGCGTTAGAAAGATCGTCTTGCTCTTGTTGCTGGGCTTTTTTAAGACTTTGAAGATTAACCAGTTCTGCTGTCAGCGCTTGTTCGTTTTGTTTGAATTTTTCCAACGTCTTTAAGTGAACTTGAATCTTATCGAGTTGCTCTTGTTGCAAGTATTGGTGGTACTTTAGCAAGCGGGACAGCTTCTGAGGTGACTCTTCACTCAGTAAAAGCTTGAGTTGGTTGTTGTCCTGATTTTTGTAGACCGCAATTAGAAGTGTTTGGATGTCTTGTTTGCTTTTATTTAGCTCACGAGTGATTTCCCGGTTTTGCTCACGCAGCTGCGATAACTTGTTCTGAGTCGATGAAAGTGACTTTTGTGTTTTTTGCAGTTGTTTGCGGGCGTTGCTTACTTTTCTGCTGGTCGCTTGCAGCGCTTTATTCTGTTTGTTCTGTTCGACTTTTAACTTACTAAGCTTCTTCTTGAGTTTGGCAATGTCAGATTTTTGCTGAGACAGATTTTTCTCAACGTCTGAAATATTTTCAGCGGTTGAGATCCCTGACGACAGCAGGAAGCAAAGGGCAAGTGTGGTAAAAACAAACTTAGACAGTGCGCGCATTTAATAATGTCTGATTTAGGTGTTTTCTTATTAGGCGAGTGCTGATTCTAGGGGAAGCAAGGAAAATAAAAAAGCGGCGTCATCAAGACAGCCGCTTTTTGATGGTGCTTTTGAGTGATGCTTCTTAGTTTGGAACTACAAGCGGGTTGCTGTTCCGAAATAAGGCGCAGAACGTCTTATTTATTAATCAGCGAATGACCGGTCATTTCTTCCGGCTGTTCCTGGCCCATCAATGACAATAAGCTTGGTGCGATATCGCATAGAGCGCCATCATCTTTCAATTGTACTGATACGCCTGAACCCACATATACCAATGGTACTGGGCCGGTTGTATGTTGGGTGTGAGCTTGTCCGCTGTCGTAATCCAGCATTTGTTCACAGTTGCCGTGGTCAGCGGTGATCAGGCAGTGGCCGCCGGCTTCTTTAATTGCAGCGGTAACACGACCAAGACACTCATCAAGGGCTTCAACCGCTTTTACTGCAGCATCGAATTTACCGGTATGTCCGACCATGTCGCCATTGGCGTAGTTACAAACCACCAGGTCATATTCACCGCTCTTAATGGCTGCAACCAGCTTATCAGTTACTTCTGGCGCGCTCATTTCAGGTTGCATGTCATAAGTAGCAACATCGGGTGATTGAACCAAAATTCGGGTTTCACCATCGAATTCAGCTTCCTGACCACCTGAGAAGAAGAAAGTAACGTGGGCGTATTTTTCGGTTTCAGCAATACGCAGTTGCGTTAAACCTTTATTAGAGACGTATTCACCTAGAGAGTTTTTCAACTCGGATGGTGGATAAGCACAGTTGGCTTTAATGTCCGCAGCGAATTCAGTCAGCATCACGAAATCCGATAGAGCAGGACGTTTGTTACGCTCAAATCCTTTAAAGTCGTCTTCGGTGAACGCACGGGTTATCTCACGAGCACGGTCAGCACGGAAATTCATAAAGACGATCGCGTCCCCATCATTAATGGTCGCTGGTGTTTGATCACCCGAAACACAAACCGTCGTTTTGACGAATTCATCGTCTTCACTACGTTCGTACGCTGCGGCTAAGCCTTCCACACCATTTGCAGCCGTGTAATCCGAAACGCCTTCAGTCAGCATTTTGTAGGCCGATTCGATGCGATCCCAACGATTGTCACGATCCATGGCGTAGTAGCGGCCAACTAAGGTTGCTACACGGCCTTTGCCTGTTGCGGCCAAGACTTCATCCATCGCTTTGATTGATGGCTCAGCGCTACGCGGTGGCATATCGCGGCCATCCAGAAATGCGTGAACATAAATTTCTTTAACACCACGTTGATCAGCCAGTTCAACCATGGCTTTAAGGTGGTCTTCATGGCTGTGAATGCCGCCCGGAGAGAGAAGGCCTAGGATATGAAGTGCACCATTACTGGCTTTGGCTTTATCAGCGGCAGCGCATAAAACTTCGTTTTGGAAGAAAGCTTTATCTTCGATGGCTTTGGTGATCAAGGTGAAGTTCTGGTAAACAATGCGTCCTGCACCCAGGTTCATGTGACCCACTTCGGAATTACCCATCTGACCTTCCGGTAACCCTACGGCCATACCTGATGTGTTGATCAGTGTGTTTGGTTGTTCTTGGATGAGTCTGTCCCAAACTGGAGTTTTGGCATTCAGGATGGCGTTTTGATCGGAGTCAGTACGGTGGCCGAAGCCATCAAGAATAATCAGTGCAGTAGTTTGTTTAGTCATGCGTTCTCTGGCTGTTTTTGTCAGCGATTAAAAAAGGCACAATTTTACGCAAATTTGATGGGGCTGTCATCCGGTCATCATGTTTGGTAGGTTTAGTGGTCATCGGCTTTTTGTAGCCTTTTACATCCTTCGATTTTCAAATAGGGTGTGACACTGTATTATTACGCGCCACAAGATATTGACGGTGAGATTTTATTCATGGAACAGTTTTTTGAGTTTGCTACTAACAATGCAATGTTGGTAGGTGCTTGGGTTGTGTTGTTGGTGTTATTCATTATTTCTGAAACGCGTAAGGGTGGTAAAACCTTGTCCGCTCAACAAGTTATCATGCGTATGAATAAAGAAGACGCGGTGATTTTAGATGTGCGTGAAAAGGCCGATTATAAGAAAGGTCATATTATCAACTCTGTGAATATCCCTTACGCTTCATTGGATTCCCGTGTTGGTGAGTTGGAAGCGAGCAAAGAAAAACCTGTGATTGTGGTTTGTAAAATGGGCCAAACCTCTAACGCCGCAGGTTCTGTTCTTAGAAAACATGGTTTTACCGATGTGACTCGTTTGTCTGGCGGTATGGCTGAGTGGACGAGCCTGAATTTACCGGTTGAGTAAGTTTCCGTCTGAGCTGTTTTAATACTCTGACGTTGAACTTTTAGCTCATTCTCATACTCCGATAGTTTTTACCTGAGGTGATTTAATGGCTGATGTAACTATATATAGCAGTAACTATTGTCCGTTTTGTATTCGTGCAAAGCAGCTACTTAAGTCTAAAGCGGTTAATTTCGAAGAAATCATTGTGGATGGTCAGCCGGAAGTGCGTCGTGAAATGATGATTAAAAGTAATCAGCGTACAGTTCCGCAGATCTGGATTGGTGATCATCATGTTGGTGGTTGTGATGATCTCTATGCGCTTGAACGTGCCGGGAACTTAGACAACTTGCTTAATTGATTCAAAGCGCTCTATTTGAAGTGCTTTATTGGAAGCACTTTATCTTCGGAAGTTTAGAGATCTTTAAATAGATCTCTTTTCTGCCTCTTCAAACCTCTTCTTCTTATCTATATTTTCTTCCTGAATTCCTGTGGGGATCAATCTTCGCTTTTCAACGGTTGTTTTTGTCAAAATCGTTGTGTAGTGTTAAGTCACTCTTAGCACTCCGTGCTGTATCTAGGCTCATTCTCCAGCTATTGGTCATGTCAGGCATCGCGATTACAGTACGGGAAAATAATAAAATATAGGTATCGTTATGGCTGAAGAAAATCAGGCAGCTCAGAACGCTGAGCAACCGCAAAACGCTGGTTTTGCACTACAAAGAATTTATCTAAAAGACTTCTCCTTTGAATCGCCACGCGCACCTCAGGTTTTCCAAAGTCAATGGAAACCTCAAGTTCACATGGACTTGAATACAGGTAACGCGAAAGTAGGTGATGATCTTTATGAAGTGGTTTTAACCATCACGCTAACCGCTAAGCAAGACGATGAAGTTGCGCTATTGGTTGAGATCAAGCAAGCCGGTATCTTCGCGATTCAAGGTTTGGAAGGTCCGCGTCTAGCTCATGCACTGGGTGCATTCTGTCCGAACATTCTTTTCCCGTACGCACGTGAAACTATCGATAGCATGGTAACTAAAGGCAGTTTGCCTCCGTTCATGTTAGCACCGGTTAACTTCGATGCGATCTTTGCAGAAGCGATGCAGCGTAAGCAGCAGGAAGCAGATCAGGCTGAAGCGACTCACTAAGGCTTGCTTCAACTGCTAAAAAAGCAGCTCATGATCTTGGATCTGAGCTGCTTTTTTTATGCGTTCGATTTCGCGTCTGACTTGAGTTTGAAACACCCATTATTGGGAAGCCGATGGCTCTTGTATTGCCTGAAGATTAGCTTTGGTTTTCTCGATGGCTGTTTTTAGGTTTGTATCGGTAGGATACAAGTAAGCGGCTTCTTCCATAATCTTAATGGATTGCTCGTAGTCTTTTAGCGCCCAGTGAGCATTGGCCAAATTGTAGTAAATCGACAATCTTGGTGTGTGCTGCAGAAACTCTTCCGCCCATTGTACATAGGCTTTGATTTGTTGCTGGTCTTGTTGTTGCAGACCCACAATCAGGCGGTAGGTCATGACATCAAAAAAGAAGCGCTTCCAGATTCCGCTAGGGTGAATGACATCGCCCAAATGATGGAAGTCTTGCTTATTGTTCGAGTGATATTTCGTCACCTGATACGTTGCTTGAATACACAGCACCATCACAGGAATGGTGATGATAGGAATGATTACCGCGAAGCAACGTGCAAAAAAATCGAATTTAAAACACTTAATCGTAGATGTGCTGGTAATCCACAGCAACCAAGCGGTGAGTAAACTGAAAACCAACCAATGCGCAATGGATTGGTAAAAAGGGTATTCGGTATTCGCATGAAACGATAAGGGAATGAGCAACGCTAGAGCCGCCAGACCATATACGATGCCTAAATGACGCATTGCTCGGATGATCAAAACCCCGGCAAGTACTAAGAGTAATAAGGGCGGAATAATTCCACCTTCTACGGCCCACAATAAAAGCTCGTTGTGAGGATGATCGAGATTGGTAATGATCTGGTGAGTGTACTCTCCTGAGTCATACTTCTCTGCGTAGTAATCTAAAAAGTTACGTTCAAAGTTACCGTACCCCCAGCCAGACAACGGCTTATCTTGGATCATGTCTAAGGCTTGCAGATAAATACCTGTACGGTTCGCGGTGGATTGAAAGGTTTCGAGGTTGCGTCCGCCAGACTCCATTTGCTGAATGCTGATGATTGCGAACAATACACCTACTATGGCTGACACAAGCCAGCCCCAAAACAACCGAGGTTTGTACGATGCTGAGAGCTCACTGTGGGTGGTTAAATAGTTATAAATCAGTGGTAGGCAGAAAATGAGGGCCAATAGAGTGCCAAAGATGCCGGCACGAGAGCCTAGTAAAATCAATGCAGATGAGCCGACTAACGCACAAGACATAAGCAATGCAATTTTAGGCTGAGTGGTCGTTTCATCGTGAGGTTTCAGTATCAGATATAAACTGCAGATAACGCCTGTTGCGATAAAGCTGGCGCTGACATTGGGTTGTTGAAATGAGCCAAAGGGGCGCCCGTAATCTTCTTTGTAGACACCAAGCGTGGCAATGCTCGGGAAATATTGCTGAATCAAGCACAGTGCGGCTTCAATCACACTGGCGGCAACCAAAAGGTAAAATACTTTTTGCCAGCTGTCGTAGGCCAAGATACTTTGAAAAAAAAGTACTGTCAGAAGTAGGCCTGCAAGAATGGCAAGCACCCGAGTGCCAGCCTGTGTGGTTTCCGCAATTTCCTGAAATGCGATGGGAATAACCAATGCCACCATAATCAAGCCGAGGAGCTTGAGTGCCGGGTCGTCTACCCATTGTCGGGTCTTGGCAAGACGAAACAGCATGGCAGAAAATAGTAGGCTGATAACACACCACACCACCGCGTTGTATGGCATTTCCAACCCGGTGCCACCGGTATTTTGAATATTAAAGTGAATACCAAAGAGTAGACAAAAGCCAAGCAGGAATAGGGTTGCTTTGGAATCCGGGAGTGGGACTTGAGTGTAATAAGGTTCGCTTAACTCTGCTTGGGCTGGTCCATCCATGAGGCTGTTTCTGTCCTTTCTTGTGAATTAAGCGAGAGCGCTAAATTAGCTGGCTTATAGGGCTTCTGCACCTTCAAAGTCTAATTGTCGCCAAGCCTCATAAATCATAATGGCCGCGCTGTTGGATAAGTTTAAGCTGCGACTGTCTTTCAGCATAGGAATACGTAGGCGCTGGTTTTCTGGTAACGACTCAATAAACTCAATAGGAAGACCACGTGACTCAGGGCCGAAGATCAGTGCATCACCAGACTGATACTCAACGGCTGTGTGACCTGTTCTTCCTTTAGTCGTGATGGCCATAACGCGATTGGGCTGACGTGCTGCCAGATAATCGTCTAGCGAATCATGCATCTCTACATTGGCCAGTTCATGGTAATCCAGGCCGGCACGACGCAATTTCTTATCGTCCATCACAAACCCAAACGGACGAATTAAATGCAGTTGAAAACCTGTGTTTGCACACAAGCGAATGATGTTGCCTGTATTAGGCGGGATTTCTGGCTGGTAAAGAACGATATCAAGCATTTTGTCAATAAATTCTAATGGTTAGCGATTAATCTTTAGTAATAAGGTTTAAAAATGTTGCTAAACTAATACAATCGTATATTAATTGTATTCTTTTTGAACTCTAGAACGCTACGTTGTTATACGTTGTAAGGAACTGAATGATACGCCTGCCGAGATTGAAAAAGAAGCAGCGCTTAGGACTGCTGAATGGTATTTCGATAGAGTCGAACGGTGTGGCGTGTGCGAAAGTGTCTACTAAAAACGGACTCCATGTTAAGTCTTCCGGGTTTCTGCCTTATGAAGACAATGAATGGCAGGGCGCCTTAAGACGTTTAATTTCAAGCGAACGGCTCTATGGCGAAGTTTATATTTCGCTGTCGGATGACTTTTATAACCTGTTACTGATTGATGCGCCGGATGTGCCGGAAGCAGAGATGGCTGATGCCATTAAATGGAAAGTAAAAGATGTTATTAGTCAGCCTTTAGAGTCCGTAACGATTCAGTATTTTAAGTTACCGGAAGATGCTTATCGAGGCCGTATGAATATGGTCTATGTCGCGGTAGCCGAAAAAGCACTCATCCAGCAGATTGTGGATACCTGCGAACACAAAGGCCTTGAGATCAGAGGAATTACAATTAAGGATCTATCCTTAAGTAATTTATTGTTTGCATCCGGAGTGACTGAGGGCGAGAGCACAGGCATGGTGTCTTTAGGAACCTCTGAAGGGCAAATGCGTTTGTTGGAGAGTGGTAATCTCTATCTAGCAAGAAACCTTGGTATTGGGGTGGATCACCTCAGCGGTCTCAATGAAGAGGCGTTGTCTGATTATGATCGGGCACAATGCGATGAGTTAATGTTCGATATTAAACGGTCCTTGGACTATTACGAAAGTCAGCTGGGTAAAGGCTTGGTGAATCGAATTATTTTAATGCCTGCGGATGTCAATAACGTGCGACTGGCCGGTGTCTTGAATGAGAAGCTGGACGTTCAGGTACAACCTTGGCATTGGCAGTTTACAGAGAATATTTCCCATGAGTCGGAGTCGCCTGAAATTCTCGATCATTGTATTTCTGCCATCGGTGCAGTGATTGGAGGTTGGCTTGAGGATTAATCAAAAAGTCGATTTCTACAGCGATGACTTCAGACCCCCGGTAATCGTATTACCAGCGTCTAAAATGTTGCAGTATTTTGGGGTGGCTATTCTACTTTTGTTTGCTGTATCAGCTGCGCTTTATTATCCCGTGCCTGAGCTGGAACGTGAGGTTCAGCAACAGCAGAGTCACTTGAGTGAAAAGAAACAACAGCTGGAAGAGACTAAACGTAAGTACCCTAAGAAAGTGAAAAGTAAGGCGTTGGAAGCTCAGTTAAGCACTTTGCGGGATCAAAACCACAACAAGATTAGACTATTGAATTATCTTAAGTCTGATACGTTAAAAGATGCTCAGGCATTTTCGAATGTGTTTCAGGACTTAAATCAGTTTGATCATCATCAGGTATGGTTAACCCGTATCGATGTGCTCTCCGAAGGACAGAGCATGCGTCTCACCGGGTTGGTTTCTCAGCCGGATGTGTTACCGGGTTATATCGATGGATTAAAACAAGCGAATTCATTCAGAGGGCGTTCTTTTAATTTATTCAATCTGGAGCGGGATGAGGATAATCAAAATTATCTTCACTTTATTTTGAGTACTGAAGCAGGGGCAGGTAAGAATGAAGGATAAGTGGCTGCTGCTTTCTGAAAAGTTAAATGCGCTGACAGTCCGTGAGCGCGGCATTATTTTCGCTACCTTGTTGGTGGCGCTTTATATGATGTTTCAGTTGTTGGTGTTTGATCCTTTATTGGCTGATCGTAATCGTTTGATGGCTCAGGAAGCGGATCTTAAAAAGCAGATTGATTCTGTACGTGTGGAAATTGCTGAGGTGATTGCTGAATCGACCTTTGATCCGAATAAGTCTATTCGTGAAAAGATCGAAAAAGAACGTGAGCAAACGCTGCGTTACCAACAAGAAATTCAGGCAATTACCGATAAACTCATTGAGCCCAGACAAATGTCGGATGTATTGGCCTCATTGCTGAATAAAGAGTCTGGGTTGAAATTAACGTCGGTGAAAAGTCTGTCTGCAAAACCAGTGACCTTGAATGGTATGACTAAGATGTCACAAGGCGATGCAAATGCACAGGCTAACTTGTATCAACATACGTTATTGCTTGAGATGGAAGGCCAATACGGTCAGGTGAAGAAATACCTATCGCAAGTGGAAAGATTGCCTGAAAAAGTGTTTTGGAAAAATTTGGCGTTTCAAATGCAAGATTACCCTATGGGACGTTTGTCGTTAGAGGTGTATACCCTGAGTACCAGTAAGGATTTGATCGGTGTTTATCAATAGCTTTCTTCATCGGCATGCAAGTGAGGCCACTGTGAGATTGAGTGTACGGTTAAAACGGCTGATCGTCGCTTGTGTGTCTTTATGCGTGTTATTGATCGGTACTAAAACGCTTGCTGATCCGATGCGGCCACCTGGTTATGGGGCAGTCTCGACGACTAAAAGTTATCGCTCGACGACGTATAGTTTGTCCCAAATATTAATATCGGATGACAGAAAGCGCGCGATTATTAACGAAACACTGGTTTCGGAAGGCGTAAAGATCGACGGAGCCAAGGTGCTCAAAATAGAAGAAGACAGAGTAATTCTGCGAGTGGATGGAAAGCTTAAAGTATTGGCGATTAATGATACGAAAGGTTTTCAGATAAAGAGAGAGACCGAGTGACAGGTATGAATCAAAAGTTGTTGAACCAAACGTTAACGAGTCTGCGTCCATTGGGTGTTTTGGCTGTTGCGCTTGTGGCTGGTTGTCAGTCGGTACCAAAGAAAGAACTTCAACCAGTGCCAGTGATGAAATCAGAGCCGGCAGCGGTTCAGGAGTCGCATCAGTTACCGGATGTGTTGGCGGATTTGATGGTGCCTGAGTTGGAAGTGACGTCTGAAGAGACAGTTCGTTTCGATGTGGTTGCCAAAGATACCCCGGCGAAACAGTTCTTTATGAGCTTGGTGGATGGCACCAGTAAGAACATGGTGGTGCATCCTGGTGTATCCGGTGATATTTCCATTCGTCTTAAAAACGTAACGTTGGAAGAAACATTAAAAGCCGTACGCGATATTTATAACTTCGATTTCTTGCCAAAGGATTATGGTTATCAAATCGTTCCTCGTGAAATTCAAACCAAAGTGTTCCCGATCAATTATCCGAACATTGTTCGAATTGGCCAATCGTCGACTTTGATCAGCAGCGGTCAGGTCTCAAGTTCGAGCACGGAAGAAAACAGCTCCACGTCATCGACTTCATCCCGTAGTTCCGAAACACTTCAGAGTGCGCGCGTTGAAACCACTACTGAGTCGAATTTCTGGCGTAACTTGCTGACCAGTGTCAGCATGATTATTGGCGCCGACGATGGCCGCAAAGTGATTACCGACCCTCATACCGGTTTATTGATTGTTCGAGCCTTTCCGTCTGAATTACGACATGTAGAACAGATGTTGGAACGGGCTGAATTAAGCTTGAAACGACAAGTGATCATTGAGGCCAAAATTTTGGAAGTGAGCTTATCGGATGGTTATCAGGCGGGAATACAGTGGGATACCTTCGGAAATGGGTTTGGCTCGAATATTACCGATACCTCTAATGAAGTGGTGGTAGGGTTTGATACTGGTAATCTCAGCACCTTGATTGATCCTTCTGTTGAGGGTGTTTTTAAGTTCGGCCTTAACTTCACCGACTTCAATGCCATTATCAGTTTAATCGAGTCGCAAGGTGATGTGAGCGTGCTATCAAGCCCCCGTATTGCCACCGTGAATAACCAAAAAGCGGTGATTAAAGTAGGTTCTGACGAGTTCTTCGTCACCGACGTTTCGAGTACTACAACCAGTACTTCTTCTTCAACCAGCGATACGCCTGATATTACCTTAACGCCATTCTTCTCCGGCATTGCCTTGGATGTGACGCCACATATTGGTGAAGACTCAGAAGTGATTCTTCACGTGCATCCAGCCATTTCTAAAGTGGAAGATCAAACCAAAACCGTTACCTTAGGCGACAGTGGAGATTTGATTCTGCCATTAGCCTTCTCAACCATTCGTGAAACCGACAGCATTGTGCGGGCTCGCAGTGGTCAGGTGGTTGTCATTGGTGGCTTGATGGAAGAACGCAGCCAGCAATTAGAAGCTGGTGTTCCGATGTTAAAAGACATTCCAGGCCTAGGAAAGCTCTTCACTCAAGAGCGTGATGTGACTGAAAAGGTGGAACTGGTGATCTTGCTCAAACCTAAAATCGTTGAAGGGAAAGTGTGGGAAAAAGAACTGCAACAGGTTCGTCAACGCTTTCCGGACTTTTTTCAGTAACCGCCGTTCAACGCATTCAGAGAAACTCAAACGTCACTCGTTAACGAACATATAAAAAGTAGGTGATAGGTTGGCTAAGCATCCCAGGGAAATTATGGATCAGTTATGTAAGCATTTTGGTTTTACCAAACTGCCTTTTACGCTGTCGCCTAACACTCAATTCTTCGTCAATCTGAAGACGCATAAAGATTGCTTTAATACCCTTGTGTTTGCACTGGGAACCGGTGAAGGCTTTGTTAAAGTCACGGGCGAAGTGGGTACAGGGAAAACTGTACTATGTCGTAAATTATTGAATCAATTGACAGGATCGGAATACGTAACGGCATACATTCCCAATCCGGCCATGCCGCCCGAGGTGTTACGACGAGCCTTGGCACGTGAGCTTAATGTCCTTAACGCTGAACAGCTCGACCATTACCAACTGATTGAAGCGATTAATGATCAATTGATTCGAATTGCTCAAGAAGGCAAACGTACCATTCTGGTGATTGATGAGGCACAGTCGCTGCCTGAAGATACTCTTGAAGAAGTTCGTCTGCTCAGTAACCTTGAAACCGAACAACAGAAATTGATTCAAATGGTGCTCTTTGGCCAGCCAGAGTTGAATGATTTGCTGGCTAAAGATCGTTTTCGCCAACTTAAACAGCGTTTGGCGTTTTCGGCATCGTTGGATCGCCTGGATTTCGAAGATCTAGAGCAATACGTCACGCAGCGCGTTCATGTGGCGGGCTACAATGGCGCGAAGTTGTTCGAATATCCAGCGTTGAAAACCTTGCATAAAGGTACTTCCGGTACGCCGCGCGTTATTAATGTGGTGGCCCAAAAATCATTGTTGCTGGCCTTCAGTCAAGGCGAGAGTATTGTCACCCGAGAGCATGTGAAAAAGGCATTAGTTGATACCGAAGCGGTGCCTGCTAAGCGTTCTTTTTGGCAGAGATTATTTAAGGCGAAAGTTGCATGAGTCTAATCAACGACGTTTTAAACGATCTCGACAGGAAACCGGATAGCCCCGATACCTCGGTGTTGGGTTTGATCCAAGGGAGGTCGGACCAATCCCGTTCTAAGCGTCGGGTCCGGCCTTTAGTGAGCTTGATTGTGTTGGTTCTTTTAGCAGGTGTCGGCTTTTTGGGGTATCAAGAATTTGGGTTAGGAAAGCAGCTTGCTCAGTTTCTTTCGGACAATGAATCTGAAACGGATTTACCGGTAACGACGAATGACGAAGCCACTCAGACAGTCAAGCCTGACCTTGCTATGCAGTCACAAGCCGATGCTCAGAGAGGTGAGACGCCCCAAACTAAGGTGTCTCAAGTGATGGATAGTCAGCAAGC
The DNA here is from genome assembly GCF_042646085.1 of Litoribrevibacter euphylliae. NCBI lineage: Bacteria > Pseudomonadati > Pseudomonadota > Gammaproteobacteria > Oceanospirillales > Oceanospirillaceae > Litoribrevibacter > Litoribrevibacter euphylliae. The sequence goes on from NZ_JBHRSZ010000006.1 coordinate 224,568, forward strand.
CGACGCTGAGTTTCGGAGTCAAACAATACAAGAACCTCAATCAGTACAACAAGCTCAACCTGCAGCGGCTACTGTGACTGAGGTATTACCCTTGGCGCAGACAGAGAATCCAACGGACATCGAAAGCCCTTTGCCAAAGCAAACGGAACGAGTGCCTACGCAACCAATTCCTACCCAACCAATGAAGGCTTCGGTGCAATCGTCTGAGCCCAAATTAGTTAACGCCTCTCATACCGAGTCATCAGTCTCGTCCGAATCTAAGAAGCAAACCTCTGTTAAACCGGCGCCTTCAGTTGTAAAACCTGAGCCAAAGGTTGCGGAAGCTTTTGACTCTGAGTTGAAGAGCTCGTTAACCAAGAGTAAAACCAGAGAAGTTCAACTCTACGAGAAGGCATTGGCGTCTTTTCAACAGGGTGATGTGTTGAGAAGTGAAGCCTTAGTCGATGAATTACTGACGGATTTTAATCAACCTAAGTACATGGCATTGAAAGCGCGTTTGTTGTTGCGTAAGACACCAAAAGTGTTGGTGAACTATCTTGATCAGCAGAATGTGGACATCACTTCATCGAGTGAGTTGTTGGCATTGGCTGCCAGCGCTTATCAACGACAAGGCGATCACTTAAGAGCTGTTAAAGCCTACGACTTACTGGTTCAACGCCAACCGGAAGATGGTCGCTGGTGGTTAGCCATGGCGTTCTCGTTAGAAGCACTTGAGGCCTTGGATAAATCGTACAGAGCTTATTCTTTGGCGTTGCAGTCGGGCACATTACCAGCCAGCGGCAGAGAGTTTGCTGCCAGGAAGTCCAATCAAATCAAAAAGCAGTTGGAAGCCTTAGCCAAACAAGCTGAGGAGCAGAAGTAACATGGCACAACCAAGAATACGTATCGGTGACTTATTAGTAAGCAAAGGGCTGATTAAAGAAGATCAGTTGATGACGGCGCTGGAAGAACAAAAGCGCAGTGGTAAGAAGATTGGTAAGGCACTGATTGATCTGAAATTTGTGACCGAACAACAAATGCTGGAAGTGATGGCCGATCACTTCAGTTACCCATTTGTGGATTTAGTCCGTTTCCAGCTTAAAACCGATTTAATTACCCGTTTACCTGAGACTCAAGCGCGTCGTTTTCGTGCCATCCTGTTAGCCGATCAGCCTGACGGTTATCTGGTTGGGATGCTTGATCCGTTGGATCTGATGGCGATTGATGAGCTTCAACGCAACTTGAAGCGTCCGGTATTGCCTGCCTTTGTAAAAGAGCAGGATTTAATGAACTCGCTGGATCGCGCTTATCGTCGTCGAGATGAGATTGCGTCTTTGGCGACGGAGTTGGAAGATGAGCTGGAATCATCAACCGACTTTGACTTGGAAGAAATTGCCAGCAGCGGTGAAGCGTCGGAAGCACCAGTGGTTCGGATGCTGCAAAGTATCTTTGAGGATGCTGTGCAAGTGAGAGCTTCGGACATTCATATTGAGCCAGATGAAGGCGTTCTGCGGGTTCGTTTAAGAATTGACGGCGAACTTCAAGAACAGGTGATGAAAGAGAAGCGTATTGCCAGTGCGTTAGTTTCTCGTTTGAAGATCATGTCGGGCTTGGATATCTCTGAAAAACGTTTACCGCAGGACGGTCGTTTTAATATTCGTATCTTGAATAAGAGCATTGATGTGCGTTTATCGACGCTGCCAACGCCTTACGGTGAAAGCGTAGTGATGCGTTTACTGGATCAATCTCAGGGTACGCTTGAGTTATCTCAATTGGGAATGCCGGATGGCATTCGCAAGCGTTTTGAAACCTTGATTCATCGGCCGCATGGGATGATTTTGGTTACCGGGCCAACCGGGAGTGGTAAAACCACCACCTTATACTCGGCATTGAATTTATTGAATCGACCTGAACAGAAGGTCATTACCGCCGAAGATCCGATTGAATACCGTTTACCTCGAATCACTCAGGTTCAGGTGAACACCAAGGTGGGGCTTACTTTTGCTTCAGTGCTAAGAACGGCTTTGCGTCAGGACCCGGACATCATTCTGGTCGGGGAAATGCGTGATCAGGAAACCGCAGAGATTGGCTTGCGAGCGGCAATGACCGGGCATTTGGTGCTATCTACTTTACATACCAACGACTCGATCTCTACGGCCATGCGTTTGATTGATATGGGCTGTGATGCCTATCTGGTGGCGTCTTCTTTGCGTGCTGTGATTGCTCAGCGTTTGATTCGAAAGGTTTGTGAATACTGCAATCAAACCGATGAGCTGTCATCACAAGAACGTGCCTGGGTGAAAAACATCAGCCCGAAACATGCAGATACTGTGTTTGTGAAAGGTCGCGGTTGTCATCAGTGCAATAACACTGGCTATTCTGGCCGAATCGGTGTCTATGAGTTACTTGAGATGGATGATGCGATGTTGGATGCGTTACGTCGCAATAGTGCGGCAGATTTTGCTCAAGCCGCCGAAGACAATCCGCATTATGTCTCTCTTACTGAATGTGCCATGAGTTATGCGAAGGCGGGGGTTACTTCGGTGCATGAAGTTTTCCGTATCAGTGCTTCGTTAGATGAGCGAGCATCTAATCTGCCAGATGATGAAACGTTAGAGCAAGAAGCGACCAGCCAGAATCAGGAAACAGGCAATGCCATTAGTGATTCGCTTTCTTCAGGTGAGATTTCCTTAGATCTCGATTTACCGGATTTAGGGGATTAACACATGGCGAAGTTCAGCTACCTCGGTCGAAACCAGCAAGGCGACAAAGTGGAAGGCGTTATCGAAGCCTCCAGTGTCGATGCGGCCGCAGGAATGCTTCAGTCTCAACAGCTTACGCCAGTGCGTATCGAAGAGACTGTTGAAGAGAGTTCCAATCACATCGATCTTAAGCAATTCCTGCCAAAACCTAAGGTAAAGCTCGACGACCTCAGCATGTTTTGTCGTCAGATGTATGCGCTTACTCGCTCTGGTATGCCAATTGTTCAAGCGATTCGAGGGTTGGCGGATACCTCTAAAAATGAACGTATGGCCGAAGTGTTGAATCAAATTGCCTCTGAGCTGGTTACGGGTAATTCTCTGGCTGTATCCATGAGGCATCATGGCGATGTCTTCTCTCATATCTTTGTCAGCATGGTTCATGTGGGAGAGAGTACTGGTAAGTTAGATGACGCATTTAAGAAGCTGATTGATCATATTGAACTAGAGCGTGAAACGCGCAGTCGTGTGAAACAGGCCATTCGCTATCCGGCCAGTGTGGTGATTGCGATTACCGTTGCGATGTTCATTATTAATTTATTTGTGATCCCGCAGTTTTCTAAAGTGTTTTCTAAGTTGGGCGCTGACTTGCCGCTGCCTACTGTGATTTTAATGGCAACCTCTGAGTTCAGTGTTCAATATTGGTGGGTGATCTTATTGGTTATGTTGGCGACTTTTTTCGGATTTCGTTATTACATCAAAACCGATGACGGTGAACTGTGGTGGGATCGAATAAAGCTAAAACTGCCCTTAATGGGGAAGATTTTTGAAAAGGTAGCGCTTAGTCGCTTTGCCCGCTCCTTTGCCATGATGTCGGAATCCGGCGTGCCTATTTTGCAAAGTCTGAACATCATTGGTGCCAGTATTGGTAATCGCTATATCGCTAACGCAGTGGCAGATATGAGGCGAGGTATTGAACGTGGTGATTCGTTGGCGCGGACTTCCGCAGCCAGTGGTATGTTTACGCCTTTGATTCTTCAGATGATTGCGGTTGGTGAAGAAACGGGATCGGTTGATAAACTTTTGCACGATGTGGCCGATTTTTACGAAGAAGAAGTGGATTACGATTTAAAGATGCTCTCCCAAGCCATTGAACCTATTCTGTTGGTGTTTATGGGGATCATGGTGGTGGTGTTGGCGTTGGGTGTATTCCTGCCGATGTGGGAATTGAGTTCTGCGATGAAACGGTAAAGGTTGCCCGTTTGTCTTGAAAACAGCAGCGATCATCGAGATATTTCGCCGTAATTGATCGGACTCAAAGATGAAACAGTATATTTGTAGGATATTGTCTATACTTTGTTAAATTAATTGTTTAATAATTAAAGATAACCTACTGAGCTATTTGTTTTATTTTTATTTGGCCAATGCAGGCCAGGAAGAATTTAAAACACGATTGAGTTTTTACATGCGAGCTTTTTATATGCGAACTTACAATATGCAAATGGTTGATGCTCAGGCAGTGAATCAAAGTAACGGTTTTACATTAATTGAATTCGTCATAGTGACAGCAATCATTGCTATCTTGGCGGCGGTTGCATTGCCGAGAATGATGGATGCACAAGACAACGCTCATGAATCTTCTGTGGAGGGTGTCGGTGGGGCTTTAGCGTCGGCGGTGATTCTGGTGCGAAGCCAGTGGGTTGCGAATGGGTTCAGTGGTGCCGTCGATGAAGTGACCGGATACGGTAACGATGATATTGCCACCAGCTCTGATGGCTGGCCGACCGATGCAGGTCAGGGGACAGGTTCGAACAATAGCGATGTCATGGACAGTGCAGAACGATGCAAACGTTTGTGGGATGCTTTACTGGTGGATAATGCGCCATCTGCAGACAATGACTTATTAAATGATCCGGATTATCAGGTCGATACCATCAGTGGTAACTGTCGTTATACATACCGTAGAACCGATGACGGCTATGATATTGAATACAACGCTCGTAATGGTGCCGTGGTTACGGACATTGATACTTAAATCAATGTTTGATTAAGAGAAAAACATGGGGTGTAGCTAGGATGCTATAACCGAAATTAGGAAATGCGTGACGGATTATTGAACGAACTTTTTAGGGGAAAGTTTATGACGAAACAACAAACAGGTTTTACGTTAATTGAATTGGTCATGGTCATCGTGATCTTGGGTATCCTTTCTGCGTTTGCATTGCCTCGTTTTGCAAATTTGAGTTCGGATGCGAATGCAGCTGTTATTGAGGCTGGCGCTGGTGCAGCCAAATCAGCCGCGGCAATTGTTCATTCCGCATGGCTAGCGGAAGGAGCTAGTACTGGGCAAGCATCTATTACTTTAGAAGGGCAAGTTATTGATTTAGACAATCTAAATACAGGTAGTACAACCTTTGGGTATCCTTCTGCAGCTTCAAATGGTATTGGCATTGCAGCAGGGTTAAATGATGACTTTACTTCAACAGGGACTACGACTACTACTTGGACCGCAGGTGGTGCTCCTGCTACTTGTAATTTTACATATGAAGTAACGGCTTCAGGTGCTGTGAATGTTAATAAAGCTGCTAACCTAGATACTAACTGTTAATGCCCTATCATCATGACCAAGCAGCAAGGCTTTTCTCTGATTGAATTGGTTATGGTGATCATCATCTTGGGGATTCTTGCGGCAACGGCAATCCCCAGATTCTTTTCTCAAAGCGCTTATGATGAGCGCTTTTTTTATGAAGATGTCATGGCGGGGTTACGGCATTCTCATAAGTTGGCCATGAGCACAGGCTGTAGTGTTGAGTTTGAGGTTGAGGCCAGTGGATTTGTGTTGCAACAGGATGCTAACTGTTTTAATGCTGCGTCTTCCGCCAGCTTTTCTGTGACCGTGATTCGTCCGGGTGAAGGCGATGATTACAGCGTAAGTAGCAGACCTGCGGGTAGTGCTTGGTCGTCAACGACCTCTCCTTTAATTTTTACTGCTCGAGGGCAGGTGACAAATTCAGGTGAATCCATCCTGACCCAAACAACGCTAAGCGCAGCAGGAAGAACGATCACTATTGATGGTCATACGGGGTATATCCGGTGACTTTTCTAAAACTCAATGCTCAAGGCATGACACTTGTCGAAATGGTCATTGCCATTGCTGTCGCAGGCATTGCCATTGCTGGACTGGCCGCAGCGTTTTCATCGATAGTCACTCGTACAGCTGACCCTATGATTCAAACGCAAGCTCAAGTTGCCGCCGAATCTTTAATGGAAGAAATTCTGCTTAAGCCATTTGCCGATCCTGATTCCGGAAACGTGTGTACTGATGTCGAAGCAGCTCGACAAGACAAAGACGATGTCTGCGATTTTCATAATTACACGTCTTCTGGTGTTGAAGACCAAACCGGTACTGCTACTAGTGGGTTGGAGAACTACACGGTTTCCGTCACTGTAACTTTCTCTGACTTTGGTGGAATTACCATTGCTGATGCTGATGCGTTATTAGTCACCGTTGCAGTTACTAGTCCGTTAGGGGCTGATGTTGTTCTTTCGGCTTATCGAACGAATTATTAGAGGTCGATAAGTATGATGAGATTTAAACCCGCTAATGGCTTTACCTTAATTGAATTGGTGATTGTAATCACCATTGCCGGGATCGTAGCCGTTTTGGCTGCCACCATGATCGGGAATCAAATGACGGCGTTTGTCGATTTGAGTCGTAGAGCGGTGTTGGTGGATCAAGCTGAAACAGCGGTACGTCAGATTTCTCGAGATGTTCGTCATGCGTTACCTAACAGTTTGCGTGTGACCGGAGGTGTTGGTGCAGATCAGTATCTTGAGTTTATCCCTATTAAAGACGCTGGACGTTATCGGTTATTAGCGGGTGATGGGGCGGTCAATGATGACGATAAAGTCTTGGACTTCTCAACTCAGGACACTGATTTTCAAGTGTTAGGACGTTTGCCGGTGATTGGCGCCGATGACCGCTTGGTGATCTATAATATTGGGCAAGTGGATGCATTTGATAACCCGGTCAATGGTGCCAATGTGTATGCTGATCCGGCTGACAATCCAGCTTCTTCGGCTGTTCCGGTACTGGGCAGTCATGTAATTTCAGGCGCTGGTAATGCTCTGTCTTATACCGGTACGGACAGCAATGTAATGACGTTGAATACGGGGCATCAGTTTGCTTTTCAGTCACCCCAGAAGCGTTTCTATCTGGTGGATCAAGCTATGTCTTACATTTGTGATGTTTCCCAGGAAACGATTTGGCGGTATCAAGATTATGATTTTGAAGCTGCTCAAGCGAATGATCTAAGTAATCCCCCATTATCAGGTGCGAGTGTGAAGTCCCAATTGGTTGAAAATGTCACAGAATGTGATTTCACTTATGAACCAGGCAATGCACAGCGCTCTGGTTTGTTAACCATTACTTTGACTGTCGCTGACGATGGTGAACGAGTACGTTTGGTTCATCAAATACATGTGGATAATGCGCCATGATTGAAGTGTCTGGCGTTCGTTCCATCAATCGTGGTTTTGCCCTGCCTGCTGTTGCGTTTCTGATTGTGATCGTGGCATTAATCATTGCGGCGTTAGAACGGATTAACAGCAATCAAACGGCGACCTCGTCAATGGGACTTCAAAGTTCAAGAGCCTATTATGCCACATATAGTGGCGTTGAATGGGCGGCATATCAGGTCATTAATAATAATGCGTGCCCTGCTACCGGAAGCATTGGTTCTGGTATTCAGGGATTCACAATTTCTTTAGAATCTTGTACTCAAAGCCCGTATAAAGAGGGTTCCAGTACCGATAATGTCTTCATCTACGAAATTCGAGTACTTGCTACTTACGGTGGTCAGGGGCAGTTGGGTGTGAGCCCGGATTTTGCTTCGCGGGAACTGACCGTATCTATGATGATTGAAAATTAATCGTAAGACAGAGAGGAGCTGTTCTTTGTTGTCACGTTATTTGATTTCACTGTGTTGGTTTTGTTGCGCGCTTTTGTTTTCAGGCGGGGCTCACGCTTGGAAGATGGAAGCTCGGACAGTCACACTTGATAGTACCTTCGACACCGGGGCTTATACTTCCGTTACATTTAATCAGCCGTTTACTTCTGTTCCAGTAGTGTTTGTTATGGCAACCACCGATGGCGGTGATAGCGCAATGACGCGTATCCGAAACGTAACTACGACTGGCTTTGAGGTAGCTGCTGTTGAGCCTGAATCTGAGGATGGCCCTCACGTTGGTATGACGGTACATTATTTTGCCATTGAACCCGGAACCAATACCTTACCTAGTGGGCATCAGATTACTGCTGGTATGTTTTCCTATAATGGCCAGAGCTTTAACAATACCGGCCCAGGCGGTGGATTGGATAGAAATGACAGTACCACCTTGACCACCCCCGGTGTGACTGGTGCAGCCACCTTTGTTCAGTTGCAAACAATGAACAATTCGCCGGCTCATGCACCCAGTGGGGAACTACAACCCTGGATGGGCGCGGTAGTGACGAGTCAAGCGGATGATGAGTTTAATGTGACCATTGATCGCAGTGAGGATTATGACTCTACGTCCGGCCCTAACTTTAGAGTTGATGCCATATCGAATGAGTCATTAGGGTATCTCTATCTACCATCAGATGTTCAGGGTTCATTTATATCAACATCAAACACCAGCATTCTTTATGAAACACAAAATACTTCATCAAAATTCGTGGGTTACAGTAATGGTTGTACGACTCACAACTTTTCGGGGACGTACTCGGCCCCTCCTTTAGTCATCGCCAGTAAGGTGACTCGAAATGAAGCGGACGGCGGCTGGTTTCGTCGTTGTAGTCTTTCGAATACTTCGGTTGGCTTGTTGGTGGATGAAGACCAACGTCAGGATTCTGAACGTAGCCACATTGCGGAAGCGGCCAGCCTGTTGGTGTTTTCATCTGACTTTTCCTATGACTCGGAGTATGTGCCGCCGACGCCTGCCAATGATTTGGTGGTGGAAGCGGGGCGTGTCACGGTCAACTCGGTCGGCAATTGGCAAACGGTTGAATTCAATCAATCGTACGAATCGACCCCGGCCGTTTTTGTGCTAACGGATAATGCAAACCCAGACCCTCAGGCATTCCGTATTCGTAATGTGACCCAGGACAGTTTTGAGGTGATTGCTCTGGAACCGCCGGGAGCAAATAATGCGACACTTCCTGATATGGAAGTGCATTATGTGGTGTTTCCAGTGGGGCAGTTTGAGTTTCCGAATAATGGGCCGAAGTTGGAAGTGAATATTCTCTCGATGACTAACTTTCAGAGTAAGTCAGTGTCAGGCAGTTCTTATTTAAATCTACCGTTTAGCCGTACTGATTTTTCATCGGCGCCGAGTGTGCTGGTACAGGTTCAGTCGAAAGTGAATGGCTCATCCACCTCTAATACGCCATGGTTAACCGGCTTTGCAAACAATGTGACTTCTACCGGTGCTCAAATCAGTATGGATCGAGCCGAAGTTCAAGGGGGAAGTGTTTCCTCTGAAGAACAAGTGGCTTATTTGGCGATTGAGAATGGCATTATTCCAGATTTCAAAGATTTAAGTGGTAATGTCATTTCTGGCGAAGTGCTTCGTTCCTCAGACTCAGTTACTCATGACTGCACGAGTATTGGCTTTCAGCAGAGCTACTCGGGGCCGCCGTTGGTTGTTGGTAATAAGCAAACGCGGGATGGTGCCGATGGCGGCTGGACAAGACGATGCTCGGTTTCCAACAGCGACGTTCAGCTAAAGATTGATGAGGATACAGATAGCGACAATGACCGTTCCCACACAACAGAAGTTGTGTCGTTTATTGCGTTTTCGGACTCATTTGTTGCGGACTTCTCGAATCGAGCTTATTACAAGCTCGATGAAACCGTTTGGAATGGCTCTGCCAATGAAGTGCAAAACAGCGCCAATACCAGTGGTTTGCATGGTCAGGCTATTGGTGGTGCTAGCAGTACGCCTGCTCGTGTTTGTTATGGGGCCAATCTGGATGGTTCTCCGGCGTACCTCAGTATTCCTGATGATGACAGTTTGGATATCTCCGACGAGTTGACGGTGACGGCGTGGATTCATCCTAATTCCTATGGTTCGGAATTAAAGTCTATCGTCTCAAAAGATGAAAACTTTGAGTTTCATTTAAATTCCAGCGGCCGAATCAATTGGTGGTGGGGCGGTGGCAACCGTGAGCTAACGGGTAATGACCTCATTCCTCTGAATCAATGGACACATGTGGCCATCGTTTATTCGCAATCTCAACCGTACCAAGCCATCTACGTTAATGGCACCTTGGATGTCGCTAAAACCGAAGACTTGGGAGCATTAACGTTAAACTCGGATACTTTGCAAATTGGCGCGGATGATCAATCTGGCTCGACCCAACCACAAAGATATTGGGACGGTCTGATTGATGAGGTAAGAATATATTCCCGCGCCATTTCTGAAGCGGGTATCCAGGATATTATGGATTATACCCACCCTTGTGTTTCTGCTTTGGATCACTTGGAAATCAGCGCGGTTGAAGAGGGAAATACGTGTTCAAATCTGGCAGTGACTATCACCGCCTGTGCAGATAGTTCTTCACCTTGTAACAGCACAAGTAGACTACTTGATTATGCTGAAACGGTTTCTTTACAAGTGATTGATAATAGTGGGGCAGCAATTAGTCGCGGAAGCTGGTTTGTCGGAAGTGGTAAAGGCACGCTCACTGATCCCACGGCCGATGATGGTGCTGCAAACTATCAGTTTCACATCAATGACCAGGGGCAGGCGGTTGTTGAGTTAAGTTATATATACGCGGATCAAATTAAACTCAGGGTGTCTGACAGTGTAAACAATCGAACCGCCGATTCGGATGATATTAGCTTTTCTGATAACGCATTTCTGATTCAGTGGACAGACCCTATTGATGCCGACCCCTCGGATAATTTACCAACAGTCGCGGTTGCTGGCCGAGCACATCAAGCAACGATCAGCTATGTTCGCCGAGACCGTGATACGGCTGACCCTATGGATCAATGCGGTGTGGTGACTGACTATGAGGGTTCAAAAGACTTGTATGCTTGGTATACAGATAGAGGCGCTTTTTCCAGTCCTCTACCACCTGCACCGTCTGTGTCGGCATCATCAACAGTATTGTTGCCGTCCAGTAAACCTGGGACGGTGAATTTTACAGGCGTCAATTTCACCAGCGGTGTGGCAAGTGTGAGTTTAGGGACTACCGATGTTGGTAAGTTCTCGATAAGTGTGTCTGATGAATCTGGTTATGTCTCATCATTAGATGGGAGTGTCGTTGAAGTAACTGGCACGAGTTCAGATGCCATTGTGAGGCCATTTGGTTTGACGATGGACCTTCATGATGCGAGTGTTACACCCACTTGCTCTACATCAGGTAGCAGGAATACTGCTCTGACAGGTGTTTCTTATGCAGCAGGACCATCTGACTCTGCATATAAAAAAGCAGGTGAATCGTTTCATTTAACGGTGAGATCGGTGCTTTGGGAAAGTGTGGATGATAATGCCGAGAACAGTGGTCTAGGCGATGGTGTTCCTGATAGTGGCAGCGATTTGTACGATAATGCATGCACCAATAGTTTTGGCCAGGAAAATACAGCAGAAACAGTAACCACCTCGATTTCAAATTTTTTACCTGTTGCAGGTGTACAAGGAGAGTTGTTAGGTGAGGTCGCTGGCAACTTGGTGTTCAGTGGTTTTAGTGCTGGTGTCAGTACTAATACTACTAATTATGATGAGGTCGGTATCTTTAGTCTTTCGGGAGCGCTGACCTCCGGAAGTTATTTGGGCAGTGGTATTAACCTACCTGTATCCCTTCTAAATGTTGGTCGTTTTATTCCAAATCATTTTACAGTCTCTCACTCGCCGACTCCTCCGGTATTGGATGATGCCACAGGCTGGGCATGTGATTTCACTTATCAAAGCCAGGACTTCCAATTAGAAAGTGACATCGTACTTAGTTTAACTGCTCACGAAGTGGGTGGTGATATAACTGAGAATTATGGTGGGGAAGGGACTGCTGAGGACTACTTCAAATTAGCTGCACTTGATCCGCAGAGCGCAACAAATGTCACCGTCGCGAATAATGTGACGAACAGGAATCCGACATTAGCCTTTGATCCAAGCATTTCTTCTGCTCTGATTACAGAAGCTGACGATTATGATGGTGATGCAGTCATTACCTTCAGTGGCTTCTTATTTTCTTATCAAAGAGAAGATAATCAGGTTGGTTCCAGTGATGCATTATTGTTTGGTGATGCGGGGGATATGCCGTTCGAGGCTAATCTGGACTGGATTTTGGACAAGGGGCAGTTAACTGATTTGGATGGAGCCTGTTTGAACAATCCGAGCTTATGTGAAGATTACACTATTGCGAATCTGACCGGGACTGAAATTCGCTACGGTCGTGCCTGGATCGGCAATAATTCAGGGTCTGAGTTGGTGCCTTTGGAGCTGGTACTAAGGACTGAATATTGGTCGGAAGTGTCTGCCGCTAATAATCGCTATGCTTTTGTCGTTAATACGGATGATTCGTGCTCTGATGATGTGTGGTCTGATACTGATCTGTCCTTGGATCAATACACAGGCAAACTCAATCCTGGCTCTCCGGGCGATGTCAGTGCCAGTTTGGGAGTTTTCGATCAGGGGCAGGGTATTATTCGGTTAAATAAACCTACCCAGCCGAATCAAGGCCCGGGGCAAGGCAATGAAGGCAGTGTTAATGTCACTTTGGATGTGGAGGATTGGCTAAAGTACGATTTCTTAATCCAAACCCCTACTAACATTCCGAATGAAAACCCGGTGGGAACCGGCACCTTCGGCATTTTTTCCGGTCGCGAGCCGGTGTTTTATTTAAGAGAAAGTTACCGTTAGTACCTTTTACAGTAGACTGGTGATCTACTTTTGTTTTTAACTCAGTTCCAGTGATGTGTATCAAAACCTTCCAAGGCGTTGTGGTCTAATCTGACCTCATATTGTTAGGAGGTTGTCGATGGCTTTAACACTTGTCTATGACATTGGTAACAAGCGTTATATTAATCTGACCAATGCTTGCACTTTAGAATGCCAGTTCTGCCCCAAGCATAACGGTTCGACTCAGGTTCATGAGTTTGATCTTCACATCAAAAAGCAGCCGAGTACTTCCGACATTATTATTGAGTTAGGCGATTTGTCGAAGGTTGAAGAGGTCGTCTTCTGCGGTTTCGGTGAATCAACGCTGCGCTTGTTGCCTTTGCTTGAGATCGCAGCGTATGTGAAAGCTCAAGGTGTTCCAGTTAGAGTAAATACCGATGGGTTGGGCAATCTGGTTCATCAGCGAAATATCCTGCCGGACTTAGCCTCAGTGGTGGATGCGCTGTCGATTTCTTTGAACGCCCAGAACGAAGCTGTCTATAACCGTCATTGTCATCCTAAGAAGCCGGGTGCTTATCAAGCGGTTCGAGACTTTATAGAGTTGGCTCCGAAATACATTCAGAAAGTGGAAGTGTCTGCCATTGATGGTTTGGAGGATGTGGATGTTGTTGAGTGCCAGCGAATAGCCGAAGCGTCAGGTGCGAAATTTAAGAGGCGAGTGTTGGATGTAGTAGGCTAGACGAAGAGGGTAGATGAACTAGATCAGAGTAGCCCTGACTATTAGAGAGAAAAAGCCGATCCATGATGGATCGGCTTTTTAGGTTCTACTTATTACTTAGTGTTCATCGTCGTCATCAGGATGATCTTTGGTCTCTAACTCCAACTCTTTAATTTTACGAGTCAGAGTATTGCGACCCCAGCCAAGCAGAATAGAGGCATCACGTTTACGGCCTGCCGTGTGCTTTAACGCGGTTTCAATCATGATGCGTTCAAACGTAGGAACCGCATCATCGAGGACGCCTTTCTTACCTTTTGACAGTTCCTGATCCGCCCAGTTTCTAAGTGCGGCTTCCCAGTTGCTGGTGGAGGTTTGAACTTCTTGCTCATCTAACAGCTCAGGAGGAAGATCACCGATATGAACTTCACGGCCTGACGCCATAACCGTTAGCCAGCGACAGGTGTTTTCTAGCTGACGAACGTTACCATTCCACGGTAAACCGGCCATGTACTCAACGGCTTCTTCGGTAAGCAGCTTGGCTTCAACGTTCAATTCGGTTGCTGCTTTTTGTAGGAAGAATTCAGCCAGCTTCGGAATGTCTTCGCGACGATCTGCCAACTTCGGAATATGGATGCGAATGACGTTTAAACGGTGGAATAAATCCTCACGGAACTTCCCTTCTTCTACCAAACGCTCCAGGTTTTGGTGGGTTGCAGCAATGATGCGTACGTCCACTTTCACCGGCGTGTGTCCGCCTACACGGTAGAACTCGCCATCGGCCAGAACTCGTAATAGCCGTGTTTGGGTTTCAGCTGGCATGTCACCGATTTCGTCTAAGAACAGTGTGCCTCCATCGGCTTGCTCGAAGCGGCCTCGACGTTGACCTGCGGCTCCGGTGAAGGCGCCTTTTTCATGGCCGAATAACTCGGATTCAATCAAGTCTTTTGGAATCGCCGCCATATTTAACGGGATAAATTCTTTCGCACGACGAGGGCTGTGCTTATGCAGGGCATGAGCAACCAATTCTTTACCGGTTCCTGATTCACCGTTAATCAGTACTGTGATATTCGATTGAGATAAACGACCAATGGCACGAAACACTTCCTGCATCGCAGGCGCTTCACCGATGATTTCGGTGCTGGCTTCTTCGACGGATTTCAGCTCTTCTTCTTTCTGCTCTTGAGCGTGAGTTAATGCACGTTTAACCAAGGTAACGGCATCATCAATGTCGAACGGCTTTGGTAGGTATTCAAAGGCACCACGCTGATATGATTTTACGGCACTGTCGAGATCAGAGTGGGCGGTCATGATGATCACAGGAATTTCAGGGTGTTCTGTCTGGATTTGATCCAGTAGATCTAAGCCATCCACGCCCGGCATACGAATGTCACTGATGATCACTTCGGGTTGGCTGTATTGGAGTTTCTTTAAAATCTCGTCACCGGATTCAAAACTGCTGGTGGGAACATTGGCTTGAGATAGCGCTTTTTCCAATACCCAACGAATTGAACGGTCGTCGTCGACGATCCAGACGTTATTCGTTTTGTTCATGATGATAACTCCAAAGGTAGATAAATTGTGAAATCCGTTTTCCCTGGCTCACTCTTACATTCGATCAGGCCTTCGTGTTGAGTGATGATGGACTGAGAAATGGAGAGCCCCAAACCAGTGCCTTCGGCTCGGCCACTGATCATTGGGTAGAAAATGTTCTCGAGAATGTCTTCTGGAATACCTGGGCCGTTGTCGATGATGTCCAGCTGGCAGACTAGGCGGTGGCGTTGCGCACCAATAGTAAACTGTCGTAACGCTCGGGTTCTAAAGCTTATAGAAGGCGACTCTACATTGTTCTCTTGTAGCGCCTGCATGGCATTACGACTGATATTAAGAATGGCCTGAATTAACTGAGATGGGTCAGCCGCAAATTCAGGAATGCTCGGGTCGTAATCACGAATCAGTTTAATCGAGCCCTTTGTCTCCACTTCAATCAGCGTGCAGACGCGTTCGATGATTTCATGAACGTTGGTTTCTATTCGTTCCGGTAATTTACGAGGCCCCAACATTTTATCCACAAGACGGCGAAGGCGATCCGTCTCTTCAATAATGACATTGGTGAATTCCGCCAGCTGTGGATCATTCAATTCTCGCTCTAATAGCTGTGCTGCACCGCGAATTCCGCCAAGAGGGTTTTTGACTTCATGGGCGAGCCCTCTTACCAACACTTGAGTGGTGGCTTGTTTGGCCATCAGCTCTTCTTCCCGAGAAATTCGAATTAAACGATCGCGGGGTTGCAACTCCATGATCAGGAAGGTCTGACTGTTTACCTCGGTGATTGGGGTAACAATGTAATCGAGTGTGATCGGAGTACGAGTTGGAAGATGCAGTGTGGTTTCACGTCTAGTGAAGGGGTGGCAGCTCTTAGCGGATTGTTCGAGGAGCGCGAGATTTTCTTCATCCTCAAGGAACAAGCTGCTGATGTGCACATTTTTCATGCGATTAGCACTAACCTGTAGCAACATCTCTGCAGCCGGATTCATATAGCGGATCGTTAGATCATTCGCTAACTCGATGACAGAGGTGTTTAGGTTATCAAGAATTCGTTTATATGAGGTTTGATTATCCATAATAGTGCACAACAATGACCAATACTAAGCAAAAGCAAGAAGCAAGCCAGCTTCTAGGTATGCTACATAGACAGTAAAACAACACGCTTGGTGCGATTTATCTGAGTTTTAATCCCGAAAAATGGGATTTCCTAAGTTTATTTTAGGGCGATATTGGTATTGATGCACTAAATTGGTGCTTTTAGTTTCTGTGATGATAAGAACGCTTATTTTGGTGTTTTGCGTTTAACCATTGGGCGGTGGATAAAGACAGTGATGGCGGGGCTGGTCATTATATTGCTGCCTTGCTTATCCAGAATTTGAACAGCAACTGAATGTTCGCCGCGATCTATATTTTGAACATTGAATTGGGTGAGAGAGGTAGGCTCTCCGATAGCGCGTTGATCAATCAGTAGTTGGTATTTATCGCCTTTTTTCAGCGAAGGGTTAGAACTTACTGCTACGGTGAAGCTTCCAGCGGTGCCATGAATGTTGGCTTCATGTTCAGGGAAATCTACGGTAACGCTGCTGTATCGGGCAGTGGCATTGACCTGGGCTTTATCCTCTTCTTCCTCTGTTGTTTCTGGAAGGTTATAGCTTGGTGCTTTGTAAGGATGAAGCGGTTCAATATTTAGAATCTCGGCATCAGGATGCGGTTGATCAGAATAAACCACAGTACCATCTTCTGTAACCCATTTGTAAACCTTGGCTTGCACTGAGTTGGTGCATGCGAATGCCAGGGCTAGGACTGAGCTCAGTAGGACGGTTTTTTTCATGGTAAATCAACTGCCTATTCAAGAATCATAGGGGGTTATGATCGTATAAAAATTGATTTTAGTATAGTAAATAAAAAGCCTCCCATGAGGGAGGCTTTTTTAGTTTATTCCGTTCTTACGAAAGGATTAAACAGAGTAGTACATGTCGAACTCAACTGGGTGAGTTGTCATGTTCAAACGCTCAACTTCTTCCTGCTTAAGCTCGATGTATGCATCGATCATATCGTCAGTGAATACGCCGCCTTCTTTCAGGAAGTCACGGTCTTCGTTAAGTGCTGCAAGAGCAACGTCGAACGTTTCTGCAACAGTTGGGATAGCTGCTGCTTCTTCCGCTGGAAGATCATACAAATCTTTATCTGCTGGATCGCCAGGGTGGATCTTGTTCTTAACACCGTCAAGGCCAGCCATAAGCATAGCTGCGAATGCCAAGTATGGGTTAGCGGTTGGATCCGGGAAGCGAGCTTCGATACGCTTACCTTTTGGAGATGCAACGTAAGGAATACGGATAGAAGCAGAACGGTTACGCGCTGAGTAAGCTAGCATAACTGGTGCTTCGAAACCTGGAACAAGACGCTTGTACGAGTTAGTAGAAGCGTTAGCGAATGCGTTGATCGCGCGAGCGTGCTTGATGATACCGCCGATGTAGTAAAGAGCAGTTTCACTTAGGCCAGCGTATGCGTCACCAGCGAATTGGTTTTCACCGTCTTTCCAGAAAGATTGGTGAACGTGCATACCAGAACCGTTGTCACCAACTAGTGGCTTAGGCATGAAGGTAGCAGTTTTACCATACATGTGAGCAACGTTGTGTACGCAGTACTTAAGAACCTGAACTTCGTCCGCTTTCTTAACTAGTGTGTTGAAACGAACACCGATTTCGTTCTGACCTGCAGTCGCAACTTCGTGGTGGTGTACTTCAACGTCTTGGCCCATTGCTTCAAGAGCAGCACACATTGCAGTACGGATTTCGTAGCAAGAATCGATTGGTGGAACTGGGAAGTAACCGCCTTTAACACGTGGACGGTGACCAGTGTTACCGCCTTCGAAGTCTGCGTGAGTAGACCAGTCAGCTTCTTCTGATTCAATTGAGTAGCTAGCACCAGAGATGTCAGCTTTCCACTTAACGCTGTCAAAGATGAAGAATTCTGGCTCAGGACCGAAGAATGCAGTATCGCCTAGACCAGTAGATTGTAGGTAAGCTTCAGCGCGCTTAGCTACAGAACGTGGGTCACGCTCGTAACCTTGCATAGTAGCAGGCTCGATGATGTCGCAACGCAAGTTAACAGTTACTTCTTCAGTAAAAGGATCAAGTACAGGCGTTTCGTCGTCTGGCATAAGAATCATGTCTGATTCGTTAATGCCTTTCCAACCAGAAATAGAAGAACCATCGAACATTTGACCGTTTTCGAAGAACTCTTCGCCAACTTCGGTCGCAGGAATAGTTACGTGCTGCTCTTTACCGCGCGTGTCAGTAAAACGAAGGTCAACCCACTTCGCATTATGCTCTTTAATTAGCTCAATTGTATTGCTAGACATTTGTCTCTCCGCTACACATAAATTTAACCGGATCGTTCCTAATAAGAGACGCTTATTATAAGAATCGAACCAGCATTAATCCTTTAGATTTCGGGTGTACCCGTATCTTGTGTTTTTAATAAAGCAAATGGTGTGCCATTAACTTTGATTGAGCTAAACCGCAAGATTACTGCATTCGCCCGATGAAGCTACTATAGCTATGCTTTTTATTAGTGCAAGCGCTTTTTATGTTGCACTAAAATGGTGCTTATGCGTCTGTTTGGTGCGGTAAATAGGGTGTGTGAAAATTGAACTGGATGAGTGGTTGTCTATACTGAAGCACATATTTTGTACCGCTATAAAGGGTCAGGTATAATCGCCGCTCATTTTTCCTTCTGCCCGGTATTTTGCTCACTCATGAAGTACATCATTAAGCTATTTCCTGAAATAACCATTAAAAGTCGCCCTGTTCGAAAGCAACTCATTAAGCAACTGAAAGCGAATCTAAGAAACGTTCTGAAACGCATTGACCCTAAGCTAACTGTGACTGGTCAGTGGGATTCGGTGGAAGTAGAAACGGCTTCGGAAGATTCCGTGATTGTGGATCAGGTGACGGAAGCATTGGGCCATATCCCGGGTATTGCTTATTTCCTAAGCGTTCAAAAATATCCTTATGAAAGCTTTGACGATACTTTGGAAAAAGCTAAAGCGCTTTATGGTCATGAGATTGAAGGGAAAACCTTGTGCGTGCGGGTTAAGCGTGCAGGTAAGCATGATTTTAAATCCATTGATGCAGAGCGTTATTTAGGTGGTGGTTTGCGTCAACACTGTAATGCCAGAGGCATTGATCTGAAGAACCCTGAAATACAGATCAATATGGAGATTCGAGATCAGTGGTTGTATCTCGTGCATCAAAAACATCCAGGCTTAGGTGGCTTTCCGTTGGGCTCTCAAGAGTCGGTACTTTCTTTAATGTCAGGTGGGTTCGATTCTACCGTTGCCAGTTATTTAACGATGCGTCGAGGCATCAAAACACACTTCTGTTTCTTCAATCTTGGCGGTAAAGCGCATGAATTGGGTGTGAAAGAAGTCTCGCACTATATTTGGGAGAAATTTGGCAGTTCCCACGGTGTAAAGTTTGTCAGTGTCCCGTTTGAGGGCGTTGTTGCTGAGATTCTGGAAAAAGTTGATAACTCTTACATGGGCGTAGTGTTGAAACGCATGATGTATAGAGCTGCAAGTGCGGTCGCTGAGAAGATGGAGTTGGATACCATTGTCACCGGTGAGAGTGTGGCGCAGGTGTCCAGTCAAACTCTGAAGAACCTGTCGGTGATCGATCGTGTAACCGATACGTTGGTTTTAAGACCTTTGGTTACGACGCACAAGCAAGAGATTGTTGATATTGCGACCGAGATCGGCACTTACGAATTCGCAGCGAATATGCCGGAATACTGCGGCGTAATTTCTGATAAGCCGACCACCAAAGCATCAATGAAGCGTGTGCTTGAGGTTGAAGAGAAGTTTGACTTTGCCGTATTAGAGCAGGCACTTGAGAGTCTCGTTATCCAGCACATTAAAAACGTGGTTGAAGATTTTCAACAAGACGTAAAGGTTGAAGAGGTTACCGAGATTTCTGGTGAAACGGTGGTGATTGATATTCGTCACCCGGATGAAGAAGAAAAGTCACCGCTCATTCTTGATGATCAAACCACAGATGGTATGACTGTAGAAAAAATTCCGTTCTATCGGTTGCATTCAGCCTTTAAAGAGATGAGTTTGACCACGGAATACCTTTTATATTGTGATCGTGGTGTGATGAGCCAGTTGCATGCGCAGCAGTTGCAGGCGGATGGTTACACCAATGTAAAAGTGTTTAAGAAAAATAATTAATTTGTAGTCTCTGTAACGAATTAATTGGTGTGATAAAAACGGCTTCCATTGGAGGCCGTTTTTTGTCTTTGAAAATACTATGGTTTTGTTTCAAAAATATAACCAAATGGCCGTATTTACAGCTGGTTCCATATTAACCACTCACCTATGTTAATACCCTTCAAAAGCATGTAAAATGCGCGCCAAATGACCGCTTTGGGCCTAAAAATCTGAAGATTTACAAGCAATCCTGCCTCATCTACATAACTGAGGTAACGATATTGTTCTGGAGATTCCTTTGATACAGAGATTAAGAAACGTTGCCATTATTGCGCACGTTGACCACGGTAAAACGACGCTTGTTGATAAATTGCTTCAACAGTCTGGGACGTTGGATCGCAAAGACCAAGGTGCAGAGCGCATCATGGACTCAAACGACCAGGAAAAAGAGCGTGGAATTACGATTCTTGCAAAAAACACGGCTATCGAATGGAATGATTACCACATCAATATCGTAGACACACCGGGACACGCCGACTTTGGTGGTGAAGTAGAACGTGTTCTTTCTATGGTGGATTGCGTATGTCTATTGGTTGATGCCGTAGACGGTCCTATGCCACAAACACGTTTCGTAACGCAAAAGGCGTTCGAACAAGGTTTGAAGCCAATTGTTGTGATCAACAAAATCGACCGTCCTGGTTCTCGCCCTGATTGGGTAATGGATCAGGTGTTTGATCTGTTTGATAGCTTGGGTGCAACTGATGAGCAGTTGGACTTCCCGGTTGTTTATGCGTCTGCATTGAATGGTTTTGCGGGTCTTGATCCAGACGATCTTGCGGATGACATGACACCATTATTTGAAATGATCGTGGATAAAGTGCCTGCGCCAGACGTAGACATCGACGGCCCGCTTCAAATGCAAGTATCTGCACTGGATTACTCTAACTACTTAGGTGTTATCGGTGTTGGTCGAATCACGCGCGGTACTATGAAGCCAGGTTCACAAGTAACGGTTGTGGATCGTGAAGGTAAAACACGTAACGGTAAGATTCTGAAGCTCATGGGTTACATGGGGCTTGAGCGTGTAGAAGTTGAACAAGCGACTGCAGGTGACATCGTTTGTATCACAGGTATCGACGGTTTAGGAATTTCAGACACGATTTGTGATCCTTCTACGCCAGAAGCATTGCCGGCCTTGTCTGTAGATGAGCCAACTGTAAGCATGACCTTCCAGGTGAATGATTCACCGTTTGCTGGTTTGGACGGTAAGCTGTTAACCAGCCGTAATATTTCTGAGCGTCTGGAAAAAGAACTGATCCACAACGTTGCGCTTCGTGTTGAGCAAGGTGACACACCAGAGAAATTTAAAGTGTCTGGTCGTGGTGAACTGCACTTGTCGGTATTGATTGAAACCATGCGTCGTGAAGGCTTCGAGATGGGTATTTCTCGTCCGGAAGTTGTTCAGCGTGAAGTAGACGGTCAAATCGAAGAACCATTTGAAGCTGTGGTTGTTGATGTTGAAGAACAGCATCAAGGTTCAATCATGGAAGAGTTTGGTTACCGTAAAGCAGAAATGAGCAACATGGTGCCAGACGGTAAAGGTCGAGTTCGTATGGAATTCGTGATGCCATCTCGCGGTTTGATTGGTTTCCGTAACCAGTTCATGACGTTGACCTCAGGTAGCGGTATCTTAACCAGTATCTTTGATCACTGGGGCCCAGTGAAACAAGGTGAAGTAACCAGCCGTATTAATGGTGTATTGGTGTCTATGGTTCAAGGTAAAGCACTGGGTTATGCTTTGTTTGCGCTTCAAGATCGTGGTCGTCTATTTATCGATCCAAACATCGAAGTGTACGAAGGTATGATCATCGGTCTTCACAGCCGTGATAACGACCTGGTGGTTAATCCGACTAAAGGTAAGCAGTTAACGAACGTTCGTGCCTCTGGTACGGATGAAAACATTCAGTTAACGCCGCCAGTTAGAATGACTCTGGAACAAGCGCTTGAGTTTATCGAAGACGATGAGTTGGTAGAAGTAACACCTAACAACATTCGTCTGCGCAAGAAGTTCTTGAAAGAGCATGAGCGTAAGCGTGAAAGCCGCAGCAAGAAGTAATTCTGCCGGTTAACGATTAGGCGTTCGATAGAAAGTCATAATCACATGCTATAAAGCCGTATCCCCCTTGGGGGATGCGGCTTTTTTATGTTTGGAATCTGTAAGTGGCTCCGACGAGCTTTGATATTTGCTCTAAACTAATGAATCTAAGTCGTGTTGATTGCTTAACCGTTCGTTGCTAATGATCAAGGATTGAATTCATGCATACCTTATACCCAGAGATAAAACCCTACGCTGAACATGCATTGCAAGTATCTGATTTGCATACACTTCATGTGGAGGAGTGTGGCAATAAGGAAGGCATGCCGATGTTGGTGGTGCATGGTGGGCCAGGGGCTGGATGTGAAGGCTTTCAGCGTCGATTCTTTGATCCTGAAAAATACCGCATTGTGTTGTTTGACCAGCGGGGGTCTGGGCGATCGACGCCTCATGCGGAAATTAAAGACAATACTTTAGAATTACTGATTCAAGACATAGAGCATATTCGGGAAACCTTGGGTGTCGAAAAGTGGGTGCTCTTTGGTGGTTCTTGGGGTTCCACGTTGAGCTTGGCCTATGCCCAAGCGTATCCGAATAGAGTGGAAGCGATGATTCTTCGGGGGATTTTCTTATGCCGTGATGAAGACCTTGAATGGTTATATCAGCGTGGTGCCAGTCGGATTTTCCCTGATCATTGGAAAGGCTTTCTCGCTGCAATACCAGAAGAACAACACCATGACTTGTTGAATGCTTATTATGAGGCCATTACGGGAGGGAATGAACTGGCGCGTATGGCCGCGGCAAAAGCTTGGTGTAAATGGGAAGGCAGTTGTTCAACGCTAAAGCCGAATCAAGGGTTGGTTGAGCACTTTATTGACCCGCACTTTGCATTGTCTATGGCAACTATGTGTGTACATTACTTTAAGCATCGTGGCTTCTTAGAACAAAATCAGTTAATCGAAAACTGTCATAAAATTCAGAACATACCTACCGTTATCATTCATGGTCGATACGACATCGTTTGTTGTATGGATAACGCACAAGCGCTTCATGATGCCTTACCTGATTCCACTCTCTTGATTGTTCGAGAGGCCGGGCACTCCGCAATGGATGCTCCGCTGACAGACGCTTTGGTTCGAGCGACTGATGATATGTACCGACGCTTAACCAATGAAACGCCGGAGGAAAATGGCGAGTAAGTGCAATTTTTGGCTAATGTACTTCTAAGAATTGTCTAGTCTTATCAGAAAGTGCTAGTTGAAGTAGCTCTGGTTTGAAGTAAAAGGTGCTTTCTATGAAGTTTTTGCGTCAATTTAAAATATCACATCGCCTATGGGTCTTACCGGTTGTTATTACCATAGGCTTCTTGTTCTTTACTTTTTCGGTATCAAATCAATTTCACGAGCGATTGCTTGCGGATCGCTATGAAAAAACACGGCATGTGGTCGAGTCGGCTTGGCATGTGATCGAGCATTTCTATAAAGAAGCGCAAGCTGGTCGAATGGATGAAGCTGAAGCGAAAGCCTTGGCGAAAGCGACCGTTCGTAATCTTAGATACGAAGAGGATGATTATTTCTGGATTCACAATATGGATTCAGTGATGGTCATGCACCCAATAAAGCCTGCACTGGAAGGCAAAGATTTATCGGGTTTTAAAGATCCGGAAGGCACCTTTCTTTTTAACGAAATGGTTAACGTTGTAAGGAAATCAGGCGGTGGTTTTGTGCCTTATCTGTGGCCAAAGCCAGGTAATGATGATCCGGTGGCTAAGATCTCCTACGTCAAAGGTTTCTCGGCTTGGGGATGGATTGTTGGTTCGGGCATTTATCTAGACGACGTTGATCAGTTGTTTGCACAGGCATTGATCAAAATGTTGATGATTGCCTTGATTGTGGTTGTGGTTTCCGTGGGGGTTGTGGTGTTGATTGCCCAGAGCATTATTGGTCCGTTGGGAACCACGGCGGAAGCATTGAAAGACATTGCTGAAGGGGATGGAGATTTGACCAAGCGACTGTCCATCTCGGGCAATGATGAAATCTCGGATCTTAGACGAAATTTTAACTCTTTCGTGGTACGAATCCATGAATTGGTTTCGGATGTAAAACAAGGCATTGTTGAGTTAACCCAGGCCACCGAGAATTTAGGCGCGAACAGTACTCGTTCCATTGAGTGTGTTTCCAGACAGAAAAGCGATACTGAACTGGTGGCGACGGCGGCTCAGGAAATGTATCAAGTTTCTGTCAGTATGTCAGAAAATGCCACCGATGCAGCTGAGCGAGCACAAACGGCAAATGAACGCACGCAAGTGGGTCAAGGTGTGTTAAATGCTTCAATCGCTGACATTAGACAGCTATCGGGAGAAATTGATTCTGCTGTGAAAGTCATTGATAACCTGGCAAGCAGCACCGACGAAATTGGCTCTGTGGTTGAGGTGATCCGAGGGATTGCTGAGCAAACGAATTTATTGGCGTTGAATGCGGCGATTGAGGCCGCACGCGCAGGCGAGCAAGGTAGGGGCTTTGCTGTGGTGGCGGACGAAGTGAGAACCTTGGCTGGTCGCACACAGCAATCCACTGAAGAAATTAATGAAATGATTAGTCGATTGCAGGCAGGCTCTAAGGAAGCCGTGAATGCGATTGAGAGCAGTCAGCAGTACACATCATCGACGTCTGAAAAAGCGGCAGAAGCCGGGGCTGCGCTCGAAGAAATTGCACAAATGGTGGATGATATTCTGTCGATGAACACTCAAATCGCCAGTGGTATTGAGGAGCAAAGTAGTGTTGCTCAGGAAATCGAGGGCAATATAACTAACGTTGCCGAAACGGCGGCCAGCGCCGAAGAAATTGTTCATGAAACCGATCAAGCGGCTAAGTCAATGAGTGATTTATCCGAGCGGCTCAGTGCCCAAGTAGCGAACTTCAAAGTGTAAACACAGTGCCGAGTAATCGTTAAATTACTCGGCACTGTGTTTCTATTTAGCCAAGCCCTCTATTTAGCAAGGCTCTTTATTTTAGCCTGGCTCTCTATTGAGCTAATGAAGGTGAATTTGAACCTGCTTGCTCCTGAGAGGATGGCACTTGAAATAACTCTGTTGATTGCTGAGTTTCATTCGACGATGAGCTGGCTGAAATAGAGTTTTCAAAGCTGACCGTAAAATCGATGTTATCAGCATCACCATTAATCGTGAGAATTGATGTCTGATCCAGTGTCGGGAATGCGCCGCAACTGTCACCTTGATCACAAATCAGGCTGTCGGCGTTAAGGTCTGTTCCTGCAACCACTTGGTATTCGCCTGATGTCAGGTTTTCAATGGTATAAGTGTACAAACCATTAACACTGCTGGCTGCAGTGAAGCCTTGGGTCTCCCTTTCTTCTGGATCAATCGCCAAAATATAGATATAACCGGCGTCAGCGGTATGGGCGGTGGTCGTAACTTGCATTAGGACATTAAGCGTTTCAGTGGTGCTGGTTGCGTCGAATACGATGGATGCGGTGTAGAGCCCGTCTGCAAGCAATGTCCGATCAACAGAGACCTGATAGGTACCAAAGCCGTTGGCGTCGATGGTGTCTGATGTGATGGATAACCAGCTTTCTGAAGGCGTGACACTGGCAATAGCGAGTGTACCGTCAGAGCTATCTGCAGCGGTAATACTGGTGGTATCACTGAAGCTTCCGAAGTTCAGTGAATTACTGGATAGAACAATATTCGCTGATGCGTTGACCGCACCTGTCGCGGCCAAAACCGCTTTTCGGGCGTTAATCAAACCGTAGCCGAAGCTGTTATCACGGCCAGCTGCGCCCAAGTCGTCGGTGAGATCGCCGTTCTGTAAAAGCGTATTGAACTGCGCCACGGTTAGGTTGCTATTGGCTGACTTCATCAGTGCAGCAACGCCGGCGACATGCGGAGCCGCCATTGAAGTCCCTTCTGAATATCCGTAGATGTATTGCAAGGTATTACCTGAATCATCGCCAAGGGTGCTTAGCACACCATCGGGGAAACCATCGCCATTCAGATCCGAAGTCAGTTCTCCACCGGGGGCTGCGACATCAATGGTGCTGCCAAAGTTTGAGTAGTAGGCTCTTTGGTTACTGATATTGGTAGCGCTCACAGAAATGACGTTGTTGTAGGCGGCTGGGTAATCCGGTGTAGATGAGTTGCTGTTACCGGCTGCAGCAACAACCAGTATGTCCATGGTTGCTAACGTATTATACAGGTCTTGTTCTGCCTGAGATGAGCTGGTTGAGCCCAGACTTAGGTTGATCACATCGGCGGTTTGAGCGGGTGTTGTTCCTGAGCTGTTTGATAAGCCCGCTGCGAACCTCAAGCTTTGAATGATGTCCGAACTGGTGCCAACGCCATTCTTTCCTAACACTCTAAGCGGCATGATTCTTACTCCGCCCGCGACTCCAGAGATACCTACGGCATTATTCGTTGCTGCGGCAACCGTGCCAGCGACGTGTGTCCCGTGGAAGCTACTGGAACCATCGAAATTGGAATCATCACCGGGGTCGTTTGGATCGTTATCAATGCCATCATCATCCTGTGAGGACTCTGTAGAGCTAATAAAGTCGTAGCCTGCGACAAATTGCCCTTGTAAGTCAGGGTGATTTAATAGAACGCCAGTATCAGCGACGGCAACGATCACACTGTTATTACCGGTTTCCAGATCGAGAGCATCTTCCAGTTGAATGTTGTCGTAATGCCATTGGAAATTAAAATATTGGTCGTTGGGTGTGAGAGACGCTTTTCGATAGAAATTCGGCTCAACGTATTGATAGGAATCTGCTTTATTGAGCTGTTTGATCCAAAGAAGTGTCTGCAGTTTATCGAGCTGTTCTTCTGTCCAATGGCCAACTGCGGAACTGGACGCGGTTCTGGCTTTGCTGGTAGTGATGGCTTTAGAGCTGATGCTGCTTGAGGTGGCAGTTGCGGTGTCTGACATGGTTAATTTACCGATATCAGGGACACTGGTGCCCGAAGCGGTAATGGCGTTCTGTTTATTCCTGAAGAGAGCTTCACCAACAACGAATTCGGAGGACAGTGTTTGAGATACATGGTTTATGGTGCTGCCGCCGATGTTTAAAAGGTAGTTAGCACTGTTGCTGTAGGCCCTGACTTCAAGGTAGTAAATACCATCTTGAGCGACAGTTAAGCTCTCAGACGCATCCTGGCTTACTGCGGAATCAACGGCATTTTGGTTTTCATCGTACAGGTACAGATCTAGGTCCGGATTGGTATCTACATTATTCTGATATCTATATGTCGTAAGATTGATGGTTTGATTAGCGCTCAATTCAATCCGGTAAAAATCCGTCGAATCGGTTGAAAACTCATTAACGAAGCCACCGACGATGGCTGGGGTTGGTAAGAGTTGAGCGATGGCAAAGCTGTTGTTGGACACATTCATGTTAGGGTCGGCGGTGTCAGAATCGGCCACTGAGGTCTGAGGTGCTGTAATTGTGCCTGAAATGTTGTATCCCAATGCGGTGACTTGTTGATTGGTTTTGTTGGTTTTCCCGTCATTGGTTACCGTTAGGATGATGGTGTAAACCCCAGGTTCGGTATAGGTTTTACTTGGATTAACGCCGGTTGCACTGGTGCCATCACCAAAGGTCCAGCTGTAGCTTGAGGCGCCAGATGATGAAGAGGCATCGAGCGTTACTGTAAAAGGTATTTGGCCTGATGTACTCGACACTGAAAACGACGCTTTGGGGCCAGATGAGCTACCGCCGCCCCCACCGCCACCGCATCCGATGAGTGAAAGAGAAAATAGGGTTAGGAGTATTTGGCGTATCAAAGTAATACCTCTCAATTAGACGTGATTCCATTCGATATTGGCGGTGATTGTGATTATCCGCCAAGCTGCTAATTGTCCCTCTGATTTATTAAGTATAAAAGGTTTCATTGTTTAAATTGTGTAAAAATAGTGGTTTTTCATAGCTTAGGCTAAAGGGCATTGAGGAACTGATGAAAGGGTTAATACAAAGAGTCAGTAAAGCGAGTGTGACGGTTGAAGGTGAAATCACCGGAGCAATTGATCAGGGTGTTTTACTGCTTTTGGGTGTTGAGAAAGACGATGATCAACAAACGGCTGAGAAGTTGTTAAAAAAAGTGCTGTCGTATCGAATTTTCTCTGATGAAGAGGGCAAGATGAACTTGAACCTCGAGCAAATCGGCGGTGGGCTGTTGGTGGTGTCACAATTTACCTTGGTGGCAGATACTAAAAAGGGAACTCGCCCTGGCTTCAGTAAAGGTGCGTCGCCTGAACAGGGAGAGTCCCTGTATAACTATTTTGTAGAGCAAGCCCAAAAGCAGCATTCGATAGTTGAAACCGGACGATTTGGTGCAGACATGAAGGTTGAGCTACTGAATGATGGGCCGGTGACTTTTTTATTGGAAGTCTAATTTAAGGCATCTTATTTATTGATCTATGCCGTTAAAACGGCATTTCAACTGGTCATTGGCTAACCTTTTTGGGTACAATGCCCAGCAAATTTTAAACGTACTTATTTTGGACGTGCGTAAATAGCAGGTTTCAAAAGTACATGTTTTAACTGTACTCAGTAGGGGATATCGTCAATGGACGCTAAATTGTTGGCTGAACTAAAAGAAAATGCCGAAGCAATCAAGTTTGGTCTTTTCCGTATGGGTAAAAACCGTGTTGCAGCAATGTCAACGCACGTTCATAAAGAAGTGGTTGAAGATCTTGAGCAGCGTGCTGCAAAATTGCTAGCTGACATCGAGAAGCTATCTGCTGAGTAATACTCGACAGAATCAATAAAAAAGCGCCATGATCTTTCGGTCATGGCGCTTTTTTTATGTGTGTTATATCTATCTATACCGTTTTATTATGCTTCTTGGTTGGACGTGTCCTCAGGCTTGTCTACCAAGCGACCAAACAATAATCCCACTTCAAACAGCAGCCACATAGGGACAGCCAGTAGTGTTTGAGATATTACATCCGGTGGTGTAATTAGCATGCCGACGGTGAAGCAGCCAACGATCACATAGGGTCTCTTTTCGCCGATACTTTTCACATCACTTAAGCCTGCGGCAATGATCAGAAATGTGGCAATAGGAATTTCAAAGGCAACACCAAAAGCAAAAAATAGCTTAAGTACGAAGTCTAGGTACTGGTTGATGTCGGTCATCATAGCGACGCCTTCTGGGCCAATGCTGGTGAAGAAACCAAAGATGATCGGAAACACGGCGTAGTAGGCGAAGGCCATACCGCTATAAAACAGAAGTACGCTAGAAACTAACAGTGGAACCGCAAATTTTTTCTCGTGTTTATACAGGCCTGGGGCAATGAAGCTCCAGGCTTGGTGCAAAATAAACGGTACAGAAAGAAAAATGGCACTCATTAAAGTGAGTTTAAACGGCGTTAGGAAGGGAGATGCAACGCCCGTAGCGATCATGCTGGTGCCTTCAGGCAGGAAGCGTCTCAACGGTTCTGATACGAATAAGTAAAGCTCGTTGGACCAAGAGTAGAGGCCGACAAATACCACCAAAATAATAAGAACAGATCGTAGTAGTCGATCTCGAAGTTCCGTGAGGTGTGCAATCAGCGGTTGGCCGTGTTGATCCTCTTGAGGATTTTCCTGAGTGTTTGGGTTGGTCATGACTTATTAGAATCTTGAACTAACGCGTTGGTCGTCGAAGCTGACTCAATGTTATTGGTGTTATCAGTATCTTCTTGAGCTGATGATGCGTCATTTGTTAATGATGCGTTGTTTGTTAAAGGTGCTGTCGGAGCTGCTTCCGGCGGTTGACTCGGATCTGTTACTTCGCGCTGAATACCTTCACGGATTTTTCGTTCTTGTTCCAAAATCCGTTCATTGTAGGCATCAATGTCAAAGCTGTTGTTCAGTGTTTGTTGGACACTGTTGGTTTCGTCCTGAATACGCTTTTTGAGCTCTTCAGCTTCCAGTTCGCGATTGATTTCATCTTGGATACCATTCCAGCTGGCGCGGACCTTCCCAAGAATAAATCCCACTTTTCGTACCGCGCCTGGCAAACGCTCAGGCCCAAGTACAAGCAGCGCGATCACCGCGACAATAAATAATTCGGAGAAACCAATATCAAACATAGAGGCTAACTACCTTAGGGTTAATACAACTCAGCCAAGTGCATAGATAAGAAGAAATAAGACTATTAATGTTTAGTTTCTTCTTTTGTCGCTGTGTTGGTATTGACTGTCTCAGACTCTTTTTTCTCGATGCTTTTAGCGTCTTCTTCGCCGTCTTTCATTGCACCTTTAAAGCCTTTGATTGCGCCACCCAGGTCAGAACCAATATTTCTTAGTTTCTTCGTTCCGAATAAAAGAACCACAATGCCAAGAATGATTACTAATTGCCAAATGCTAATACCAGCCATAATAAGCTACCTCTGAAGTTATTTGTTTCTGTTCGCTTTTTCTTCCAGGCCTGACAGGCCAAAGCGACGCTCTAATTCGTTAAGTACTTCGCTCACATCAATATCCAGATGGCTGAGCATTACCATTGAATGGAACCAAAGGTCAGCCGTCTCATAGACTAAGTCTGAATGATCCTTTCCTGGTTCGATGTCTTTTGCCGCGATAATGGTCTCGGTTGCCTCTTCACCTATTTTTTCAAGGATTTTGTTGAGTCCTTTACTATGTAGTTTAGCTACATAGGATGAGTCTGGAGAGGCGGATTTACGCTCTTCGAGTACCTTTTGTAAGGATGTTAATACGTCGCTCATAGAGAATAGGTTACTTCATGAATATGAAAGAATGGAGTCGGTTTAATATGGTGATCACTTTAATGGGTTTGATGGGGGATGTCTATCACATACAAATGGATAACATCCCCTATCTTGATGCACATCAGTAGCGCTTCAGTGCCAGTAAATATATTCCCCCGGCTAAGAGAAGCGCAGTGGGTGTATTCATTTGAGTGATCAGCTCGCTTGCTGCAGGAAAGCTTAATAAGCCAGCTGCAGAAACCAGTACCAAACCAATCATGCGATTACGCTTTGCTTTGGCTTGGTTGTGTAATTCGTTTTGTAGCTGATGAAGTTGCTGGCTCTGCTCTAATCGATGTTGCTCCGCTGATTGCAATTGGCTGATGGCGTGAAACATTAATTGCGGCAGCTGGCGTGTCTGCTCGGCCCAGTCAGCAGCGTGCAGTTGAATATTTTTTAGTACATTAGGCGGCGCCACTCGGTTCTTCATCCAGCCTTCAAGATAAGGTAAGGCGGTTTGCCATAGATCCAGTTCAGGGTAGAGTTGTCTGCCCAGGCCTTCAATATTCAAGAGTGTTTTTTGTAGCAGCACCAATTGCGGCTGTACTTCCATGTCAAAACGACGAGCTACCTGGAACAACCTTAGTAAGAAGTGACCAAAGCTGATTTCACTCAGAGGCTTTTCAAAGATGGGTTCACAAACGCTTCGGATGGCGGCTTCAAATTCATTGACGCGGGTGTGTTTTGGAATCCAGCCCGAATCAATATGAAGCTGTGCAACTTGTCGATAATCTCGGTTAAAGAAAGCCAGGAGGTTTCGGGCAAGATAGATTTGATCGTTCTCGGTGAGTGAGCCAATGATGCCAAAATCGACAGAAATATACTGGGGGGATTGCGGATGCTGGCGAGAAACAAAGATGTTGCCAGGATGCATATCGGCATGAAAGAAACTGTCACGGAACACCTGTGTAAAGAAGATCTCCACACCGCGTTCAGCCAAGATTTTCATATTGGTCTTCTGTTCAAGCAGCTCATCCACATCGGCGACAGGGATCCCTGAAATACGCTCCATAACTAACACGCTGGTACGGGTAAAATCCCAGTAAATTTTAGGAACGTAGAGCAGCTCTGAGTTTTCGAAATTCCGTCTTAGTTGAGAGCCGTTGGCGGCTTCTTTTTGAAGATCTAATTCATCGTAGATGGTGTGTTCATAGTCTTCGACAATTTGCTTAGGATGCAGTCGTTTGCCTTCAGACCAATAGGTTTCCAGCAGGCTTGCCATGAGTTTCATGACAGAGATGTCTTTACTGATGGTTGGCACTAGGTTAGGTCGAATGACCTTAACCACGACTTCGTCACCATTCTTTAATTTCGCAGTATGTACTTGAGCTACCGACGCAGAAGCTAAGGCTTCTTCACTGAATTCATCGAAGACATCATCAATTTTGGTTTTTAGCGAGTTTTCGATGATGGATTTGGCGATGGCAGATGAAAATGCCGGAACACGATCCTGAAGGAGTTTCAGTTCTTCGGCGATGTCATCTGGCATTAAGTCGCGTCGAGTCGAAAGAATCTGACCGAATTTAATAAAGATAGGGCCTAGCTCTTGCAGCGCTAAACGAATTCGTTCACCGCGGGAGAGTTTTTTAGGCGTAGGGAAAAAATGCCAAGGCGCCAACATCAATAGCGCTCGAACATACCAAGGGACTAGGGTTAAGGGTATAAGCTGATCTAAACGATATTTGCTGATAACCCAGATGATCACCAAAATTCGTTTAAGACTCGTCACCTAATTCTCCTTGGGATGTAATGTTTTGTTCGATAGATGGGGATTCTTTGTTGCTATTGCTCGATGATGGGCTTTCGAGCGCTTTAACTCGAGCCATTAATCGGTCGCTGGCAAGACGTAGGGACGTCACTTGTTCGCAGTAGTAATCCACTTCACTGGCGTGTGGAAGAGTTCGTAATTCGTGATGAATATATTCTTCCAGATTGGCCGTCATACTCTGATGGGTATCTTTGATCCATCGAGTGGAAGCGCGAACGCCTTGACCAATTTGATGAGCAATAACGTCGCCGGTGATTTTCGAAAGAAGATATTCCCAGTCGATGGATAAACCTAAGGCAATGGTCATTAACTTTTGAGCCAGATGTTCATCACCGTCCATTCGGATTCGACTGCTGAACAGCGCGCTGTTGTGGTCATCCGCTAACGCCAGTTGTAAAAAATCGAACGTGGCACCTGTAATCGCAAGCTCTGGCACACACTCGTAGTTGTTCATCA
Organism: Litoribrevibacter euphylliae; assembly: GCF_042646085.1. Lineage (NCBI taxonomy): Bacteria > Pseudomonadati > Pseudomonadota > Gammaproteobacteria > Oceanospirillales > Oceanospirillaceae > Litoribrevibacter > Litoribrevibacter euphylliae. Next base: position 257,692 of record NZ_JBHRSZ010000006.1, read on the forward strand.
GTCGAATACTGTCGTGCTGAAATAACCCATAGATGGTGACTTTGGGCTGTTTCAACGTCAAGGCAATGACCTTACCTTCTAGTTTGGAAAGTTTTGCTTGTGTTACCGGATCTTGCTTGAGGGCCTGATTGATTAGGCCTTCAATCATCGCAAGTGTCGCTGTCGATACCATGTTCAGCATAGTGAGACTGAAACCTAAGGCTTGATGCCTTTGTGAAGCGCGACAATGCCGCCCGTCATGTTGTGATAATCACAGCGTACGAAACCTGCGTCGGCCATCATGTCCTTAAGTGTTTCCTGATCCGGGTGCATACGAATGGATTCAGCCAGATATTGGTAACTTTCGGCATCACCAGCCACAAGTTGACCCATTTTAGGAAGAATGCTGAATGAGTAGGTGTCGTAAACTTTCTCTAGTACAGGGTTAGCCGGCTTGGAAAACTCCAGAATCAAAAGGCGACCGCCTGGCTTAAGCACGCGAAGCATAGAACGCAGTGCTTTATCTTTATCTGTAACGTTACGAAGACCAAACGCAATGGTAATGACGTCGAATGAATTGTCATCGAAAGGCAGTGACTCTGCATTCGCTTGAACGTATTCAATGTTATTTGTCAGGCCCAGATTAGTTAGACGCTCACGGCCAACTTCCAGCATTGAGCTATTGATGTCCGCAAGTACCACCTGGCCTTCGCTGCCCACTAATTTCGAGAATTGCTTAGTGAGATCGCCCGTGCCGCCTGCGATATCCAATACGCGGTGACCTTTACGCACTGCACTTAGATCAATGGTAAAACGCTTCCACAATCGATGAATGCCGCCAGACATCAGGTCATTCATGATGTCATATTTGCTGGCTACTGAGTGGAATACATCTGCGACTTTGTTTGCTTTTTCATTGACTGGCACTTGTTTGAAGCCAAAGTGCGTTGTTTTATCTTGTTCTGTCATAGCGCTATGCTTTCGGTCTACGAAAGTTGTCCTGTGGAAGCTTTAAATTCGGGCTATTCTAACCTTGAAAGCAGGGGTTTGTCTTTTGATAAAGGTCAATTTGTTGAATTCATTGGCTTTGGGGTAGAATGCTCCGCCTGATATCCTAGTCGGTTAGGTGGTATGGCTAAAATAAACGTAAAGAAAAATCATAAGCTAGGTCTTGAACAAGCACTGAAAGACGCTGAGCAGTTGGCGTTGATGCTGGCTGACAGATTTGATGCTAAGTATCAATGGAAAGGCAATAAGCTGGAATTTCATCGTACCGGTGTAAAAGGCTTTCTGGATGTCACTGAAGACACGCTTGAGGTGAACGTTGAGTTGTCTCTACTCATGAGACCGTTTAAAGCGGTTGTTGAACGTGAGATTCATAACTATTTCGAGAAAGAGCTTCGTTAGAGGCTCTTTTTTTTGGGCTGAAGGCTCTTTGCTTTATTGGTTGAAGCTCTTATTCTAGGCCGAAGGCTCTTTGTTAGACGGTTTATATCTCAAACGGGCTTGCTTTGCCTGCGTTTAAGTTCTCTAAAATCTTACCTTCTCTCTTCACAATAATTTCCATGAATTCTTCAGCGCCGCCTAATGCTTTGAAGGTGTTGAATCCTCGCTCTAAGAAGTCATGTAAGCTGCCCAGGCCTTTTTTGTGAGCCGGCTTTCTGATCAGTTTGAGTGTTAAGGAAATAAACGGAAAGCGTACAAGATGGTCGAGATCGTGACCGATCTGTTCGATTAGGTTTAATTGTCGTTGTCGAAGATCTTTTGCCCCGGTGGCTAAATAAGCATCGGTATAGCGTTCTTCTGTAATTTGAGACGCACAGATGGTCAAGGATCTATCCTGGAGAAACATGATGTTTGCCAGTTGCTGATCCAGTTCTGCAGATAAAATGTTTAGCTCAATGGCGTTCGCAACGGTTTCCAGAGTGTCATCGGGTAAGAGTTTTACCAGCGTTGGAAAGACGCGCTCTAGGTCTTTGTCTCGCTGAATGGCGCTGGGAGACAGGTACAGGTCATCAACAAAATAATGTGCGGCGGCTTGATAGCGGTTTGAAAGGAAGAGGTCTTGATGTGTCTGTCGGAGTCGATCTGTTTGCCAGACCATCAGGTGCTGTAACGCCAGCTGCTGGTCTTCTGGTTTAGCGGTGTTATGCCGATCTCGGTTTTGAAGTAAGAGCTGGCGAAGGGCTTCTCCGTGTTTTCCGGATACTGGCTTCGCTAGCTTATCTTTGATCATGTTGCTCAGACTCTTATAACCTTTTGTGATTCCGAGCTAACCCTACTGAAGTGACAGAGGAATCGTCAAAGGTGGAAGACTGTTCGTGTCATCCAACGTAATAAAGTGACTGGTTCCTTTGGTTTCGACCACCCTAATGTTATTGGGGGAGGAGAGGGCACTTTTAAGCATATGATCTTTACACAGAATGCGGTCCCGCTCGGGAATTAATATGGTGCCGCGCTTAATGTTCTTGTAAATATCTGTAGAGGTGTTGTCCATCCAACTTTCAATCGAATGAATGTTGTTGATGATGGTCATTGCGTTCTGTGGGTTTTTAAACAGATGCTCTAGTAACAGCTTTTTCCGGCCTTGTGTTTCACCAAAGAAGGTTTGGGAATAGGTGGAAAGAGGCGTCTTTTCCAGTAAGCGTAGCGCCCAAGGCCACATTCTTGGTGACATGTTGTCAATCAAGGCTTTCGGGATCGGGTGAATCTTCCCCTGAGGCAGTACCGGCGCTTCTAACAGCACCTCGGCATCTTTAAATAACTCAGGGTTTTGACGGATCGCTTCCAGAACTACCGCGCCGCCACGTGAATGACCATGAATGCGGACATTCTTTGAGCTGGCCAGACGTTCCATTGATTGAACTAAAATGGATGCGTCGTATTCAATGGATGACTCAGGATATTCTGGATGATCGAACCAATCAGCATGGGTATGCTCTGGCCCAGTCACTGGAATGTGATAGTTACTGCATGTAAGTAGAATGAGTTCGATGTCTGATTGAGAGTAGGTTTCTGTAAAGTAGCAATGATTCTCCAGAAAACCGTGCACAGCTATTACCGTATGGCGTGCTACGCCACTGTGGTTTCTGACTGAGACGGCAGCTTTTCCACAAAGATATACTTCGCCACTGAAAAGCTCTTGATAGCTCTGTTGAATAGGTTCGATAAGTCTATGCATATGACTCGTTTCCAACATAAATCGGACACCTGACTGATACTTCAACGGTGAACGTTGATTGATTGGTTATATTTATCATTCTAGTCAGTACTTTATGCCACATTATTCAAATTCGTCCTAGATACTAGAAACGCATTGTTGTAAATCGTAGCACAATGTTACATTGCCGAGACGAAAATACGACCAGTTGTAGATCTGCTTGTCGTGGAATCCGAGGAATTGGACGTTTCTGCCGAATTATCGGGAAACAATTCGGCAGTGAGTTAAGGTGGGAATCAGGAGATGGCGTTTAATTCATCAATCGCATTTTGTTGATCTAAGCGTTCCATTGCATCAGCAATATCGCTTTTTGCGGCTTTTTCATAGAGCTGTTTGGCGTCTTTTAACTTTGTTGGGCCATACATCATTAATAGACCATCGGCGTATTGTGTATAGGCAATGGGAAAATCCGGCGCAACTCGGATGGCATTTCTGAAGTGTTTCAGACCTGAGTCTTTGCTGGCTCCGTAGGAAATACTGGCAACCAGTTTGCCGACCTGATTGATAATCTCTGCGTGATAAGTGCCAAATGCAATGTGGGCTTCGGCGTGATCCGGTGCGAGCTCTAACGTCTTTTCAAGGCTCTTTCTGACTTCTTTTCCGTAGCCTTCTGCTAAGGCTTTTGTGATTGAGATGCCTTGGCTGTAGCGGCCCATGGCGTAAGCACGGTTGTAATGAGCGTCAGGATGATTAGGCATAACTTCTATGGCATGTTCTGCTAATCGAATAGCTTCCTGAAATAATTCAAGCTTAGTTGTTTCGTCCGTTTCTAGATGCGTGGCATAGATAGCCATGGATTTAGACGCTAGGTTTAAACCGGGCAAGCCTGATGCAATAGCTAATTGAGTCGCTTCTTGAAAGTTTCCTAAATGAAAGTGCAACCAACCCTGAATCAGCATGCCGGAAATTTCATTAATTGAATTTATGCCTAAGGAAGCAGCAATAATAGGGTATTCGTTGAGGTTGCTTTCAAGCGCTTCGACAGAAGGATATTGTTCGGCGTTTCCTATGTGCAATCGTGTCCAATGCTTTGATAATGATTGGGTGGTTAGTTGAAATGAGGACAGCTCATAGGGGTGCCATTGGGTTCTTAGTAATTGATTCATTCGAAAACTATTGTTCTGATTAATGTTGTTTTTATTTGACGGTTTTCTGGAGTCAATAATTTAGTCGTTCAAGAATAGTCATTTGTTATGGGGATGTGAATACCTTATGAGGGAATCCTGAACATCTTTAGTATGCATATTCTAATTGCCATTGTTAGCTTTATTAGGGTGCGTTAACACATCTTTGGACTGGCGGTACTCGTTTCAAGCCTTGGTATTAAACCGTAATGGAGTAAACCATGATGTTTCGGGTTCTGCATTTAAGCTGCCTTTTGGCAGTAAGTAATGAATCGAAAAGGGTTTTGAACTATGGGTAAGCTTAAAGACGCTGCAGAAGCAACTGATAACCGTATGAAGGCGCTATCAGAAATGAAAATTGCTCAAGACATTAAAAAATACACCAATCAGATTTGGTTGGCGGGTCTGGGGGCTTTTAGTAAAGCAGACGGTGAAGGGAATAAATACTTCGACGCTTTGGTTACTGCAGGTAAAGAAATTGAAGAACGCGGGCGTGAAGGCGTAATGCGTCAGGTTGAGTATGCGAACAACCGTGTTGAAGATGTAAAAAACGATGTAATTCAACGTGCAGAAGATGTACGTGAAAAAGCGAATACCACATGGGACAAAGTTGAGCGTGTGTTTGATGAGCGTGTTCAGCGTGCGTTAACTCGTTTAGGGATTCCTTCTAAAGCTGATATCGACGTATTAAAAGAAGAAATTGAGACGCTTAAGAAGAATATTGAGACGTTGAAGAAGGCCAAAGCGCCTGCGCGTACAACTGCTGCGAAAAAGCCGGCGGCGACTAAGACTGCAACGGCCGCGAAAAAACCGGCTTCTACGACAGCTAAGAAACCTGCGGCTAAAAAAACAACGACGACTCGTAAGCCTAGAACGTCTGCTAAAACCACTGCAACAAAAGCAGAATAATGCTTTAATAACAGCTTGTTAACTTAGTATTAGAGAGATAACGAGTGATTAAACCAACCCCTACTAATTCTAGAGAATTTAAAATTGGTCTTGCGTTAGGAGGGGGTGGCCCCTTAAGTGGTATTTATGAAATTGGTGCTCTGAGAGCCTTAGATGAGTGTCTTGATGGCATCAATTTCAACGACATCGATGTCTATGTTGGGGTGAGCAGTGGTGCACTAATCGCTGCTAATCTAGCAAACCAAATTACGACGGCGCAAATGTGTCGTATCTTTATTATTAATGAGCCGCATGGCCATCCATTTCATCCTCAAGTCTTTTTTCAGCCTGCATTTAAAGAGTATGGAAAGAGCTTATTAAAAGTCCCTTCTATCATTAGTCGCAAAGTTGCGCATATGTTGTCACGTCCTGGTGATCAATCCATCCTAGAAGCTTTTACAGGTCTAATAGAGGCGTTACCGAACGGTCTTTTCAGCAACGAAGTGTTGTCTGAATATCTGAGTGTGCTTTATGACGGGCACGGTCGTACTGATGATTTTCGTGAGTTGCGAAGAAAGCTATTTCTAGTGGCTGCGGATTTGGATTCAGGCGAAGCGGTGCGTTTTGGTGAAGCCGGCTATGATCATATACCTATTTCTAAAGCCGTTCAGGCCAGTGTAGCGTGTCCAGGGTTTTATACCCCAGTTGAAATTGAAGGCCGTTATTTCGCAGATGGTACTTTGCTCAAAGCTATGCATGCATCGGTAGCCTTGGATGAAGGGGCAGATTTAGTGATAGGCATTAATCCTCTGGTACCTATTGATACTGAAGCCGCGTCTGACTGTGGTAGCATGGAATCAACAACACTTAGGAATGGTGGATTAACTGCCGTATTAGGGCAAACTTTACGCACCTTTATTCATTCTCGTGTTGAGTTGGGAATGTCGGCTTATGAAGAACAATATCCATCTTCAGACATCGTATTGGTTCAACCACGACGTGATGATGCAACCATGTTGTTGTCGAGTGTGTTTAGTTTCGAAGGGCGGCAGAAAGTATGTGAGCATGCTTATCAAATGACACGTCAGGATTTACTGGAACGCTATGATGAATTGGCACCGGTGTTTGAGCGGTATGGTATTAAGTTGAATAAAGCGGTGTTAGAGGATACCGGGCGTAGCTTTCAGGATAAGCTCTATGGAACCTTTGGCTATCACTCTTCTGAGCAGTTGGGTATGGTTCGTCAATTATTCAATTGGATAGCAGGATAATATTACCTGTTGTTACTGGCTCTTGAAGAATACTTTCGGTTCTCTTTGGGCGCCAGCGGCCTCCAGGTCTGAAAGATATTTCTCCCAATAACTTGTCTGGTTCTCAGCAAGATCTTTAAGGTAATCCCAAGTATATAAGCCTGAGTCATGTCCATCATCATAGCTGATCTTAAGGGCATAATTACCCACAGGTTCTATAGCGGTAATGGCTACGTCTTTTTTCTCTATTTGTAGAATGGCTTCTTGCGGGCCGTGGCCACGAACTTCGGCTGATGGTGAGTGAACACGAAGAAATTCGGCTGTCAGCTGAAACTCTTGATCTTGATAACTTAATACCAGGGTTTTGCTGGCTTTCTTGTACTGGATCTTGGTCGGTTTTTGCATAATCTTCCAGAGCTCTCGCTAATCAATGGATTAGCGAGAGTCGAGTTTAACAAAGGCTTATTGTTAAAGAATATAACGGCTTAAGTCTTCGTCTTGGGCCAGTTCACCCAAAGAGTTATCAACATAAGCGGCGTCAATCTTTAACGGATTGTCGCTGTGTTTTGAGCTAAGGTCAGTTGCATCGAAGGAAATCTCTTCTAGCAATCGTTCCATGACGGTATGCAGACGACGAGCACCGATGTTCTCGGTTTTCTCATTCACTTGCCATGCAACTTCAGCGATGCGATGAATGCCGTCTTCAGCGAACTCGATGTTCAAGCCTTCTGTTTTCATTAGCTCAACATACTGAGTAGTGATCGCCGCGTTCGGTTCTACCAGAATGCGTTTGAAGTCTGCAGTCGATAGGGCTTCTAGTTCCACTCGAATTGGTAAACGACCTTGGAGTTCTGGGATTAAGTCTGACGGTTTAGCCAGATGGAAGGCCCCTGACGCAATGAACAGGATATGATCCGTTTTAATCATGCCGTATTTGGTGTTGATCGTACTACCTTCAATCAGAGGAAGTAAGTCCCTTTGTACGCCTTCACGTGAGACGTCAGCATTGGAACCTTCTGAGCGTTTAGCAATCTTGTCGATCTCATCAAGGAAGACAATACCGTTTTGTTCAACGGCTTTGATGGCTTCTAGTTTTAGCTCGTCTTCGTTGACTAACTTGCCTGCTTCTTCATCGACCAGCATTTTGTATGCGTCTTTCACTTTCAGTTTGCGACGCTTCTTTTTGTCGCCAGAAAGATTAGAAAACATGCTTTGTAGCTGATTAGTCATTTCTTCCATACCCGGAGGTGCCATGATTTCTACACCTACCGGTTGCTGGCTTACTTCTAATTCAATTTCTTTATCGTCCAGCTGGCCTTCACGTAATTTCTTACGGAACACTTGGCGTGTCTTTGAATTGTCTTCGGTATTTTGCTCTTCTTCACCAAAGCCTGCATTGCGAGCTGGTGGCAATAGAGCATCAAGAATTCGATCTTCGGCAGCATCTTCCGCAAGATGACGTTGCTTGTTCATTGCTTGTTCGCGATGCATCTTGATGGACATATCTGCAAGATCACGGACGATGGATTCAACATCTCTACCGACATAACCCACTTCGGTAAATTTAGTGGCTTCGATTTTAATGAAAGGTGCATTTGCCAGCTTCGCAAGGCGACGAGCAATTTCGGTTTTACCGACACCTGTTGGGCCAATCATTAGGATGTTTTTTGGGGTTACTTCATTGCGTAGCTCTTCGTCGAGCTGCATTCTGCGCCAGCGATTTCGTAAGGCGATGGCAACTGCGCGTTTCGCTCCTGCCTGACCAATGATGTGTTTGTCGAGTTCATGAACGATTTCGCGAGGAGTCATGTTGGACATTGTATTTTCCTGAAGCGTTGATGTGCTTGGCAATTAATATTCAAGGACTTCGATGGTTTGATTGTGGTTGGTGTATACGCAGATATCGCCTGCTATTTTCAAACCTTTCTCTACGATTTCCTGAGCTGATAGGTCGGTATTTTCTAGGAGTGCGGTTGAGGCTGCTTGAGCAAAAGGACCACCGGAACCGATAGCAATCAAGTCCTGTTCCGGTTCAATGACATCGCCGTTACCAGTAATAATTAATGAAGATGTATGGTCGGCAACGGCCAGTAAGGCTTCAAGCTTTCTGAGTGCGCGATCGGTTCGCCAGTCTTTGGCCATATCTACAGCAGCTCGAACGAGGTGCCCTTGATGCATTTCGAGTTTGCTTTCAAAGCGCTCGAATAAGGTGAATGCGTCAGCGGTGCCGCCTGCAAAGCCTGCAATCACTTTGTTGTTGTAAAGTCGACGAACTTTACGAGCGTTACCTTTCATTACGGTATTGCCGAGGGACACTTGTCCGTCTCCGCCCATAACGACCTTATTGTCTCTTCTTACTGACAAAATTGTGGTCATTTTCTATCCCTTTTCTTTGATGAATAACAGCTATCTATGGGTGGATTTTTGAAAATCAAGGCTGCTATTAGAAAAGGAATTAATTTTTCAAAGGAATCTTTTTTACAAGCCCTTGAATGTTCATGGACGCTAAGGTGTCTCTGGCTTTTTCAAGTTTGGAGCGATTAGTAAACGGGCCAACATTAACTCGATACCAGGTACCGTTCTTGGTGCTGATGCTGTCAGTGGATGTGTTGGTTAGATTGTTTAAAATCAATGCTGAACGCATGCGTTCAGCGTCCTCTTTGTTTCGGAATGAACCCGCTTGGACTATGTATTTATACCGCTTTCTCTCTGATGCGGGAGTAGGTTCAACTGTCACTTCAACTTCGTTTTCTTTGAGTAACTCATAGAACTCAAAACGAGGTGCTTCTTCTTGAATTTCTTTAATCGGTTCAATGGCTTTTTGAGTGGTTTCGGCAATGCTCTCATTGGCTTTTTCCAAAACCGAGCTGACTTCGGGGGTGTTTTTTAAATACTTGAAAATATGCTGTCCGCCAAAGGCAATAGATACACCAAGAATAATCCAAACAATGGCTGGGATTTTCTTCTTTGGTTGAGGTGCAGGAGTGGTTGGTTTTGCTCCTTTGCTTGATGTCTTGGCTGGTTTCCTTTTGGGCGCTTTGGATGATGAAGTGCTCTTGGCTTTGGCTGTCTTTTTGTTGGATGCAAAGTCGTGGGCGGCCATTGGAAACTCGTTAACTCTATATTGAAATTATGTTGGGATGATGCGGTGCAAGCAGCGCAAAATTTTAAGTGTCCAGAGGATCGACATCAATGACCCACTTGAGCTTTTTAGTGCGTGGAATCTTGAGCAAATACTCGTGGGCAATATTGAGGTATTGGTGTAGATGTTTTCTGCTTGGCGAAGATACCACAATCAAATAACGATACCAATTCGATTTTCGTTCTATGGCTGCTGGCATGGTTAACGAAATATCAAGGTTCTGATTACCTTGGGCGTAAACACAGTCTTTGAGGTATTTTTCTAGACTTAATAACTTTTGAAATGCTTGGTTATCCATCAGGCTTTGCATCCGAATGGCGGCTTGATGATGGAAGGGAGGTAACCCAAGTTTCTTCCTGTGCGTGAGTTCTTCTTTGGCGAACCCGGGGAAATCTTGTTCTTTAAAATGAACAAACAACGGATGGTCCGGGTAGTTGGTTTGAATGATTACTTGTCCTTGTAATTTGGAGCGTCCACTTCTTCCTGCAACTTGGATAAGGTTTTGTAACAGGTGTTCTTTCGAGCGGAAGTCTTGATTATGCAGACCGTTATCACAATTCAGTACCACAGAAAGGGTTAGGTTCGGAAAATCATGTCCTTTTGAGACCATCTGAGTGCCGACCAAAATACAAGGCGTTCCTTCGAGTAAGGTCTGTCGAATCTTTTCTAGGCTGCCTCGATTTTGTGTGCTGTCTCTGTCCATGCGAATAATTGGGTGGTCAGGGAAGTGTTGAATGAGTTCGCTTTCAATGCGTTCAGTACCAAAACCCAGTGGTGACATATACGGGGAGTTACAAGAAGGACAGCGCCTAGGAATCGGCTGCTTATGCTCGCAGTGATGGCAGTCCAGAGAATTGGTAGCTTTGTGTATGGTGAGTGCAACATCACAGTGCTCGCAATCCGCAACCCAATGGCATTGGGAACATTGCAGGGTTGGAGCAAAGCCTCTTCTGTTAATGAATACAAGAACTTGCTGCTGTTTTTGTAGTGTATTTCTAATGGCTTCGGAGGTTGAGTCTGTAAATACTTGATTTGCAGTTAGACGTGATGAATCTTGAATCTCTATTTCAGGGAGGTTGGCACCTGTTGCTCGCTTTGTTAGGCGAAGATGTTGGTAACGACCTTGCTCGGCGTTCGTCAATGTTTCCAGTGATGGCGTTGCAGAGCCTAATAAGATTGGAATGCTTTTTAGTTGTGCGCGTTTTATCGCGAGACTTCGAGAGTGGTAACGAATGCCTTCCTGCTGTTTGAATGAAGAGTCATGTTCTTCATCAAGGATAATGCAGGCCAGCTTAGGCAAGTCGCAAGCGATTGCAGAGCGAGTGCCGATAACAACCAATGATGTGCTGTGTTTGGTTTGCAGCCAGCGAGATGCGCGTTCTTTATTTGCTAAATCCGAATGTAGGGTAATCATTGGATAGGGAAGTTGAGTTTGCAGTCGCTCTGACAGTTGTGGCGTTAGTCCAATTTCAGGTACTAATAACAACACTTGTTGGCCTTGATTGAGGAAGTGGCGACAGATATTGAGGTATACCTCGGTTTTGCCGCTGCCAGTTACCCCTTCCAATAAAATACTTTTAAAGGTGTTCTGGTTCTTGATGACGGTACTGACGGCGTCAGATTGTTCTTGGTTAAGTGTTAATGAGTTCTCATTTGTCTGAGTAGGAGCTGTTGTGTATGCATAGGGTGGAATCAAGCTTTTCTGAATGAGCTCTTTCTTGAGTAGTTGCCTTAATGTATCACTTTTAATGTCGTGTTGGTTGAGGGTGGTCTTCGCAACCAAGTTGGAATTCGACGTTGTGGCCAATGTTTGGATGGTGGCTAATGCGTCACTTTGTTTGATGGCTTGGCTTGGTAACTTTGCATACTTACCTTTTGAGGTGATTTCAAAAGCTTCGATATACAAGCTTTCCAATAATTTTGCTTGTTTCAAATAATTAGGGATGAAAGTGAAAATGAACTCACCTAGAGGCTGAAAGTAGTAGCTACTGCCCCAGTGGCACAGTGTTAAAATTTCAGCAGAGAGGATAGGTGTTGGATCGATGATTTTATCAATCGTAGTGATGGTAAAGTCTGAATCTGGTGCTTTGGTGGATTGAGCAACTACGATCCCAACTTCTGTGCTATGGCCTAATTTGACTTGAACTCGGCAGCCAAGAGAGATCGGCTGAAAACTAGCATAGGTATAGGTTTGAAAGAGTGGTCGATTAACCGCTACTTCATAGTAATGTAAGGGGTGTGTTTCTTGAAGTTGTAAGTCGTTTTGAACGGCCATGCGGTCTGCTGTCGAATAAATGAAGATCTCTATTATAAATAGGTTTGTTCTTTGTAAAAGGTCTGTTATCATTTCGCCTCTTAATTTTTCGGGTGATTTTTAGCCGAAAAGTGAACAACTAAATTCCATTTTGCAATGCGGTGCCTGTTTGAAAACGTTCTTCAGGTTGCGGTATTGATAGTTGAGGTCGTTATGAAAGCGGATATCCATCCTAATTATGAAGAAGTGACTATTACTTGTTCTTGCGGTAATAGCTTCCAAACTCGCTCTACTCTTTGTAAAGATGTTCACTTGGACGTATGTTCAAGCTGTCACCCATTCTTTACTGGTAAGCAGAAAGTTACTGACACTGGTGGTCGTATCGATCGCTTCAAGAAGCGTTTCGGTAACCGTGGTGTTGCTAAGTAATTTAGCGATTACTTCAAAAAGGCGTCTGATTTCAGGCGCCTTTTTTGTTTGTGTCTTTTTATTTTCGACTTGTCTTCAGGCTGATTGTCTTTCTCCTGATTTATCCCGACTTCAGGTGATAATTGTTAAAAGTGTTTTGGACGGAGATACCTTGCGTCTTTCGAATAGTGATCTCCGCTTAGTGACTGTGAATACACCCGAAATGAATTTCGGGAATAAACGCGTACCGGAACCCATTGCTGAAGACGCAACCCGTTATGTGAAAGATCGGATTTCAAATAAGCAACTTTATTTAGAAGAGATGGGAGTTGATAGGTATCAGCGTCGTCTCGGAAATGTGTGGATAAAGGAGGCTGGGCGAGATCATAGTTTTCTATTGTCGGAACGTTTGATTGCTAATGGCTTAGGGTTTCAGATCTTTGAGTCGGATTCTCGATACGCTGCCTGTTTAAAGCAGGCTGAACTTAAAGCGAGAAGTAATAAGTTGGGTGTGTGGCAATATTCTGACTATTGGCTGAATGTCGAGCGTGGTGGCTTTGCATTGTGGTCGGGGCGATTGCAAAAGGTTTCAAAGTCCAAGCAGTTTTACTGGTGGCGTTTGTCTGACTCCAGGGTGGTTCGTGTGCCTAAGTTATGGTTGGATGAGTTAGGGATAGAGACAAAAAAGAAGGGCGATTTAATTGAGTTGCGTGGTTGGGTTATTCATCGGAAAAAGACACGCTATGAGCCTTATATGCTGCCTCTTAGAAGTCCTCAAATTCTATTAAAAAATTAACTTTCGTTAATGCACTTTTTCTTTGAATGAAAAAATTTCTAATGATTGTCTGAGAAATATCATATTTCTAGGAATCTTCTTGATTATCGCTTGTTCAATAATCGCAATTTATATATGCTTCTCGGACATTTTTATTGTTAGAGATTGGATATATTCACAATGTCTGAAGATTTAAAACAAGCAGCTCTAGATTACCACGCAATTCCAAAGCCAGGTAAAATCAGCGTAGAGCTAACCAAACCCGCTGAAACTTCACGTGATCTTTCCCTAGCTTACAGCCCAGGTGTGGCTGAGCCAGTTAAAGAAATTGCGAAAAACCCAGAAGATGCATACAAGTACACTGCAAAGGGTAACCTTGTTGCTGTTATTTCTGATGGTTCAGCGATTCTAGGTCTTGGTAACCTAGGTCCTTTGGCTTCTAAGCCTGTAATGGAAGGTAAGAGTCTTCTGTTCAAACGTTTCGCTGGTGTTGATTCTATCGACATCGAAGTAGACTGCGAAAGCCCACAAGCATTTATCGATACTGTTAAGCGCATTGCTGATACTTTTGGTGGTATTAACCTAGAAGATATCAAGGCGCCAGAGTGTTTCGAAATTGAACGCACTTTGATTGAACAGTGTAAGATTCCTGTTTTCCATGATGATCAACATGGTACAGCAATTGTGACTGTTGCAGGTATGCTGAACGCGCTTGAGATTCAAGGTAAGAAAATCGAAGATGCATCTATGGTGTGTCTAGGTGCAGGTGCTGCAGCGATTTCTTGCTCTAAGCTATTGATTTCTGCTGGTATGAAACCAGAGAATATCTATATGCTGGATCGTAAGGGTGTAATTCATTCTGGTCGTGATGATCTGAACGAGTACAAGTCAATGTTCGCTGTTGAAACTGACAAGCGTACTCTTGATGATGCGATTGAAGGTGCTGACATCTTCTTGGGTCTTTCTGGTCCGGATTTGCTTTCTGCTGATCAGGTTAAGAAAATGGCGCCAAACCCAATCGTGTTTGCGTGTTCTAACCCAACACCAGAGATTATGCCTGAGGTGGCTAACGCTGTTCGTGATGACTTGATCATGTCTACTGGTCGTTCGGACTTCCCGAATCAGGTAAACAATGTTCTTGGCTTTCCGTTCATCTTCCGTGGTGCTCTAGACGTTCGTGCTACAGCAATTAACGAAGAAATGAAGCTTGCAGCGGCATATGCCATTGCTGGTCTTGCTAAAGAAGAGACTCCGAAAGAAGTTTTGACTGCTTATGGTGTTGATTCTCTTGAGTTTGGTAAGGACTACATTATTCCTAAGCCAACTGATCCGCGTCTTCTTGGTGCGGTTTCTAATGCAGTTGCACAGGCGGCGATTGATTCTGGGGTTGCTACTAAAGAGCTTCCAGCAAACTACCCGCTTAAGTCTGTAGAAGATATCTAATTGATTGATTCTTAAGATATAAAAAACCTCCTTCGGGAGGTTTTTTTATGCCTTAATTTTGGTGGTGGGGTATATAGATTGAAATTGATGAGCTGTTAGAACAGCTCATCGAGTACATCAGTCGGATGGCCTTGATCGATAAGGACGGGTCTTGCGTTGTCTTCTTCTGGTGGTGGTGGAACATGCTCGCTTCTGAAGATTTCAAAGATAGCGTCTTTCTCACCAGGTAGAGCTCTGTGGCCAGTGGTTGGGTTGATGCGGATTGTTACTATTCCTTCGGGCTGTTTTAAGGTGTTTTCATAAGGGGGGAGTGCTTTTTTCATGAAATCAACCCAGATTGGTAACGCAGCTCGTCCACCGTATTCATTGATGCCTAGGGTGGATGGGGTGTCAAAGCCTACCCATACAGTGGTTACTAGGTCTCCATTGAATCCAGAAAACCATGCGTCAACTTGATCGTTGGTTGTTCCGGTTTTTCCTGCGATATCATTTCTTCTCAATTCTTTGGCGCGTCTACCTGTTCCAAGCTTGATTACGTCTTTCATCATGTCGGTAATAATATAGATGCTGCGCGGATCAATATCTGAGCTTGTTTTAGATGAACGTGTGTTGTCAGTTGACTCAGTGATTTGCTCTGAGCTTTCTGGCGTGATAGGTGTTATTGCTTTGTGTGCGTTTGGATTCTGATAAATGATTTTGCCGTTAAAGTCTTCAATATGGTCGATGAGGTAAGGCGTGATTGACTTCCCGCCATTTGCAATGATGCTGTAGGCAGTGGCAAGTTCTAATGGCGTTACGGCAGCGCTACCTAATGAGATCGATAGGTCTTTGGGGAGGTGTTGTTCCGGGAAGCCAAACTTTTTAATAGTGTTAATGGTTTGTTGAATTCCAAGAGTTTGCACAATGCGTATCGAAATCAGATTTCGTGATTGATATAGCGCTTGTCTTAGTCTTGTTGGACCGTAAAATTTTCCGCCAGCGTTTTCAGGGCGCCAAGCGGTTTCTAATTGACGGTCTTGAAATACCACGGGGGCGTCGTTCACTATGGAGGCGGCGGTAAAGCCGTCTTCTAATGCTGAATAATAGATGAAGGGTTTGAATGCGGATCCGGCCTGGCGTCGAGCTGATGTGACTCGGTTGAATTTGCTGGCATAAAACTCGAATCCGCCTTGTAGGGCATTGATGGCGCCTGAATTTGGATTGATCGCAACTAATGCTGCTTGCGCTTTCGGGAGCTGGCCGAGTTTCCAGTCGTTACTGTCGCTGTCTTGATAAACTCGGACAATGTCACCTTGTTTTACTACATCACTGGCTTTTCTGATTCGAGGGCCTTTCTTGTTGGTGCTAATGTGTTGTCTTGCCCAGGTGAGTTGTTTGGTTGATAGGGTAATAAGTTCTCCGTCACGAGTAATAAAGTTCGCTTCTTTATCGGTTACTTCCCAAACTAATGCGGGTATAAGGTGGTTTATTTGACGGTAGTCTTTTAGTAATGCAGTAAGTGGTTGCACGTCTGCAGAGTTTTCTTGGCTGTTAAGAACAGTTGAGATGTCTATGTTGTTTTCAGGTCCAAAATAACCGTGTCGTTTGCTGTAGTTTTCAAGATGGGTGGCAATTGAGTTTAGTGCGGCCTGTTGTTGTGTGCTATTGATGGTGGTGAATATCTTGTATCCGCCAGTGTAGATATCTTTTGGAAAGAGCTTTAAGGCTTCTGTTCTGGCTATATCGGCTGCATAGAATGCGTCTATTTCTGATTTTGGTGCATGGTACTTGGCTGTGACTGGGCTTTGTTGAGCTACAACCTTTTGGGAGCTGGAGATGTAGTTGAGTGCGGACATGCGTTCCAAAATCCAATTTCGTCGCTCAATAGCTCTTTCTGGGTTTCTTAAGGGGTTAAAGGCGGATGGAGCTTTTGGTAGACCAGCAATCATTGCTGTTTGTGCCAGTGTTAGGTCTTGTACTGATTTGCCATAGTAGGTTCTGGCAGCGGCTGAAATACCGTAGGATCTGTGCCCTAAGTATATCTTATTGAGATAGAGCTCGAGAATTTGCTCTTTGGTCAGTGATCGTTCAATTTGAAGAGCAAGCAATATTTCATTGAATTTTCTTGAAAAGGTTTTTTCGCGGGATAAAAAGTAGTTTTTAGCTACTTGCATGGTGATTGTGCTGCCGCCCGACTGTATGGATCCTGTTGTGGCTAGCTGTGTGGCTGCTCTTGCTAGGCCGATCAGGTCAACCCCTTGGTGTTCCCAGAAGCGATTATCTTCAGCAGATATAAGAGCGTTTATGAAATTAGATGGAATTTCATGGTAATCAATGGGGGAGCGATGCTTTTCTCCATATTCAGCAATGAGCTTCCCGTCTTCAGTGAATATTTTTAATGGAACTTGTAGTTGGATGTCTTGAATTTCTTCAACGGGTGGAAGATTGGGAATCAGGCAAAGTGTGACACCGGAAAAAATTAAAGTGACAAAGCATATGGCTGAAAATGCAAGATAACCGGTAATTTTTAACGTTTTAAATGTGGTCTGGATCATAGAAATTGTATTTAGTTTTAGGAATAAAAATTTAAATTTCGCTTTGAGCTGGAATGATAGCATTATGGGGTCTATTTTTTTAGTTCAAGGTTTGCTATATCCGCAAAGCTGTTATTTAATGTACATTAATATATTGTTCTCGTAAGTGCTCGTACTAATAGGGAATTCTCGGTGTTCGGATTACTTAAAAGAAAAACAACAACACTGTTGGGGTTGGATATTAGTTCAACAACAGTGAAGCTTATCGAACTCGGGCAGCAAGGCAATCGTTACCGTGTAGAAAGTTATGCGGTAGAGCCTCTGCCTGAAGGCTCGGTGGTTGAGAAAAATATTCAGGATGCGGATGCTGTAGGGGAGTCTATTTCTAGAGTAGTTACTCGTGCTAAGTGTCGCGCAAGATCTGCTGCGGTTGCTGTGTCTGGATCATCCGTCATAACAAAAACCATTGAAGAAAATGCGAACCTTTCCGAAGATGATCTAGAAAATAAGATCATGCTAGATGCGCATCAACATATTCCTTTTCCATTAGAAGATGTTTATCTCGATTTTGAAGTGCAAGGCACCCATCCTGATAATGATGATTTAATCGAAGTGGTTCTTGCTGCTTGTCGCAAAGAAGATGTTGAAGTCCGCGAAGGCGTTTGTACATTAGGTGGCTTAACAGCAAAAGTTGTTGACGTAGAAGCTTATGCATTAGAGCGCTCTCTTGAATTAATTCAAAGTCAGTTGGATGGTGATATAAGTGACATGTTAGTCGCTATTATTGATATAGGTGCGACTACGACTACTTTGAGTGTTTTGAATGAAGGCAAGACCATATATAACCGAGATCAGGTTTTTGGTGGTAAGCAGTTAACCGAAGAAATCATGCGTCGCTATGGTTTATCTATGGAAGAAGCAGGTTTGGCCAAGAAACAAGGTGGCTTACCTGATGATTATGAAGTAGAAGTGCTGCAGCAGTTTAAAGAAGCCGCTGTTCAGCAAATTAGTCGCTCACTTCAACTATTTTTCAATGGTTCTCAGTACCATGATGTGAACTATATTGTTTTGTCTGGAGGTAGTGCATCTATTCCAGGATTGGATGAGATGGTTCAGGAGAAGCTGGGAACGCGATCCATTGTTGCTAATCCTTTTATTGATATGTCGATTGCTCCAAAAGTAAATGCTACAGCTCTATCAAATGATGCTCCTTCATTAATGGTTGCGTGTGGATTAGCGTTGAGGAGTTTTGATTAATGGCGAAGATTAACCTCAGACCTTGGCGTGAAGAGTTAAGGCAGGAAAAGCAACAACAGTTTATGGTGACATTGGTTGGTGTGCTTGTTCTGTCATTTGCTGTTCTATTTTTCTGGCACCAGTATCTTAATGGAATTATCGACGATCAGCGTTCTAGAAACCGATTTATTCAACAAGAAACTGATAAGTTGAAAGAGCAGATTGCAGAGATTGATAAGTTAAAGCAAGAACGTAAACGTTTGATTGACAGGATGAAGGTGATTCAGGAGCTTCAGGGTAATCGTCCTGTGATTGTGAAGGTGTTTGATGAGCTAGTGCGCACAATACCTGATGGGGTGTATTACGAAGAGGTTGGTTTGGATGGCTCTGTTTTGAATATATCAGGGGTAGCGGAATCAAATAATCGTATTTCAAGCCTAATGCGTAATTTTGATGACTCTCAGTGGTTTAAAGATCCGAACCTGACTTCAGTTAAAGCCATCAAAGAAGACTCTGATACATCAAGTAGCTTTAATTTAACTGTGAACCAAACTACGCCAAATGCTGAAGAGGAAGAGGCAACTAAAGGTCGGAGGAAACGCTCATGAGTTTCGCTGAAACTATGGAAAAGCTAAATGATCTCGATCTTAATGATATCGATTTTAATAATATGGGGTCTTGGCCTTTAGCTGGTCGCTTATTTGTTCTAATTTTGATTTCGGTATTAGTTGTCTTTTGTGGTTATTGGTTTCATATCAAAGGCCTTGGTGAGGCTTATGAAACAGAGGTTCGTAAAGAAAAAACACTAAAAGATGACTTTGAACAAAAAGCCTTTAAGGTTGCAAACCTAGAAGCATATAAACAGCAAATGGTGGAAATGGAAGAAACCTTTGGTGCCTTGTTAAGACAATTACCTAGTGACACTGAGGTGGCTGGCTTACTTGAGGATATTACTCATACAGGTTTGGGCAGTGGTCTTAAATTTGAGACGATTGATTTGCAACCAGAGATCACTAAAGAATTCTATATTGAGTTGCCTTTTAAAATTTCTGTAGAGGGAACTTATCATGAGTTGGGGTCTTTTGTCAGTGGCGTTGCGGGGTTGCCCCGTATCGTAACTCTACATGATCTAGATATTAAGTATGGCAAGGCGGATAACGCTAAACCTGATGTCTTGGTGATGAATATTTTAGCGAAGACGTATCGCTATAATGAAAAAAATAAAAAGGGAGGGAAATAAGTGAGATTCAATATTCTATTCCCTCGATGCTTTACCTTGTTATTTTTAACATTGTTTTTGGCTGGATGTTATGGTCAGAAAGGTTTGAACGATATTAAAGCCTATATGGCTGATATTAAAAGTAAGCCCCATGGTCAAATTGAACCTTTACCTGAGTTTCATGCTTATGAGGCATTCACTTATCAAGCAAATGAATTAAGATCTCCCTTTTCTAAACCGGTTGTCGTTGAGGTTATGGAAACTACAGTGAAGGAAAGTATAAATTTGTTTCCTGATTTCGACCGTACAAAAGAGTATTTGGAAAGATTTGCTATTACTACTCTGTCCATGGTGGGCACGTTATCTCGAGAGCAAGGCTTTCTTTGGGCATTAATTAGTGATGAAAATGGTGATGTGCACAGAGTTAAAGTGGGTAATTATCTAGGGCAAAATCATGGCCAGATTACTGATGTGACTGAATTAGGTATTCAGGTTCTGGAAATCATTCCTGATGGTGATGGGGGATGGATTCAGAGACCTCGTGCTATTCAGATTGAAGGATTAGAAGAATAAATAATGTGCCACAGTTGAGATTCGGTGATGGCTATGAAATTTTATGGTGGGTTCGGTTCAATGAATATGAAGAATAAGTCTGAAGGTGTGGGCTCGTTCATTAAATGGATGTTGTTGACGTGTTTTTCGTTGGGAGTATCTGCATTTGCTAATGCGGTGAGTCTCAACAAACTGGATGTATCTTCATTAGCAAATGAAGGTGTAGAGGTTCGGCTTAGCTTTGATGGAGCGCCTCCTCAACCTAAGGGATATACAATTGAAAAGCCTGCGCGTATCTCACTTGATCTCATGGGTGTTCAGAGTGGTTTAAAGGAAAAGTATCATAAGCTTGGCTTTGGGAATGCAAGAAGCCTAACAGTAATTGAAGCGAAAGATCGAACTCGGGTTATTGTTAATCTAACAGAGCTGGTTGAGTATAAAGCAACCGTATCGGGTAATAGTTTGATTCTTGCTTTAGGCGGTGGGGATAAACGAGATACTGTTCAGGATTCTTTATCAAAAGGAGAGCGTCAACATCAGTTTGATGATCTTAAGAAGGTTATTCAGGATATTGATTTCAGACGTGGTGAATCTGGTGAAGGGCGGGTGTTGATTACTGTCTCAGATCCGTCATTAGCGGTGGATATGGAGTCATTGGGTAGTAAAATATTTGTTACTTTTCCTGATGGTGATGTGCCACCTGAGTTAATGCGTCGTTTGGATGTTACTGACTTTGCAACCCCCGTAACCTTTGTTGATATGCTAAAAGAAGATGGTGTGCCAAAGCTGACCATCGAGACGGCTCAGACACATGAGTATCTTGCCTATCAAACGGATAACCTGCTTACTATCAATATTAAGCCAATAACTGAAGAGGAGGCTGAAGAACGTCGTAAGCAGAAGTTTCCTTATAGTGGTGAGAAACTTTCATTGAACTTTCAGGATATCGAAGTTCGATCTGTATTGCAGTTGATTGCCGATTTTACCAGTCTTAATCTTGTGGCAAGTGACACAGTTGCAGGACGAATTACGTTAAGACTTCAAAATGTACCTTGGGACCAAGCTCTGGATTTAGTGTTGAAAACTAAAGGCCTAGACAAGCGTAAGATTGGTAATGTGCTTCTAGTTGCGCCAGCTGATGAAATTGCAGCACGTGAAAAGCTTGAGTTAGAAGCGCAAAAGCAAGTTGCTGAGCTGGCGCCTTTGGAAACTGACTTTTTACAAATTAGGTATGCTAAAGCTGCAGATGTAGTTAATTTATTGAAAGCCGACCAGGGTTTGCTTACAGAGCGTGGTAGTGCAAGTGTTGATGAACGTACCAACACGATTATCGTTCGGGATACAGCTAAAAAACTTGATGAAATTCGTGATGCAATGAAGGTTTTAGATATTCCTGTTCGTCAGGTGCTTATTGAAGCTCGAATTGTAATTGCAACGAAAAACCTAGGGAAAGAGTTGGGGGTTCGCTGGGGTGGTGCTGCCTGGGATCAAGACTCTGACACGTTCAAAGGCATTTCGGGAAATCTAACAGGATTGAATTCAGCTAAAGAAATATATAACAGTACAAATAAAACAGATTTTGAAAATCAGCAAAGTATTTTGGAGGCTCAAAATCAGTTTTTACAGGATTTGGCTGCGGGTACAGCGACGGTTCCTGATTTTGTTGAGTTGAAAGGCTATGAAGATGGTGAAATTGATGATGGTATGGTGGTAGATCTTGCCGCAACTAATTCTAATGCAACTACTTTTGCTCTTGGTATAGCAGCCTTTGATTATGTGATTGATCTGGAGTTATCTGCATTGGAAACAGAGGGTAAAGGTGAAATTATTTCACAGCCGAAGATTATCACAGCAGATGGTCAAACAGCACGAATTGAGTCGGGTACAGAAATTCCATATCAGGAAGCTTCGTCTAGTGGTGCAACAACGACATCTTTTAAAGATGCAGTTTTATCTTTGGAAGTAACACCTCAAATTACGCCTGATGATCGTATTATCATGGACTTGGAGATTAACCAGGATTCAGTAGGTGAAATTTTCAATGGTATACCAAGTATTGATACACAAGCCCTTAAAACACAAGTGATTGTAGAAAATGGTGAAACCATTGTGCTTGGTGGTATATTCCGAGGTGAGGATGTAGAGCAAGTTGAGAAAACTCCATTCTTGGGTGACTTGCCATATATTGGTGCTTTGTTTAGAAGGACAACTCAAACTGAAGACAAAGCTGAGTTGTTGATGTTTATTACGCCTAAATTAGTGAAGGATACCTTGTCTGTTCGTTAATAAGGGCTCTCAAGGGGTTAGTTATTAATATCTTTTTAGTTGGGCCGATGGGAGCAGGAAAAAGCACCATCGGCAGACTCTTATCTACAGAGTTAGATCTTCCTTTTTTTGATTCTGATAAAGTTATTGAAGAGCGAGCTGGTGCTAATATTCCTTGGATTTTTGATGTCGAGGGAGAGGCGGGCTTTCGTGATCGTGAAACTGCTGTAATTGCAGACTTAACTTGTCAGAATAATATTATCCTTGCTACAGGCGGAGGTGCTGTACTTAAGTCTGAAAACCGTAGTTATCTTAAAGAAAGAGGATCTGTGATTTATCTAAAGACTTCTGTCGAATTGCAGATCGAAAGAACTCGTAAGGATAAAAATCGTCCACTTCTTCAAACAGAAGATCCAACCCAGGTTTTGCAAAAGCTAATGGATATTCGAGATCCTTTGTATCAGGAAGTCTGTGATCATGTGGTAACCACGGATAAAAGAAACCCTAAGCTTGTAGTTTCTGAAATTTGTCGAGTGTTAAATATTTAGAATCAGTCGTACTTTCTAAGTGTCAGGTATATGAAAACTCTAAACGTAGATTTGGGTGAGAGATCTTATCCTATTTTTATTGGTGAAGGGCTGTTGGGGAATCCAGAGCTTATTACTCCTTATATTGCTGGTCAGCAAGTTATGGTTGTTACCAACGAAACGGTAGCACCTTTATACCTAGAGAAGTTGAAATCTTCTTTGATTGGTTTTCAGGTAGACGAAGTTATTCTTCCTGATGGTGAAAGATATAAGAATTCTGAAAGCATTGATCTCATTTACTCCGAGTTACTGAAGAAGCGCCATAACCGAAAAACCACATTAATTGCTTTAGGTGGTGGTGTTGTAGGTGACATGTGTGGCTTTGCTGCTGCAACCTATCAGCGAGGAGTTGATTTTATTCAGGTTCCGACAACTCTATTATCTCAGGTGGATTCGTCTGTTGGTGGGAAGACAGGGATTAATCATTCTTTAGGCAAGAATATGATAGGAGCTTTCCATCAGCCTAAAGTTGTTATAGCTGATACAGATACACTTAAAACTCTTCCAGAAAGAGAATTATCTGCAGGCATTGCTGAGGTAATAAAGTACGGTTTGATTCGTGATGAGGCATTCTTATCATGGATTGAGGATAATATGAGCGATATGCTGGCTTGCAATCCTGAAGTGTTAACTAAAGCGATACATGAATCCTGTCGTAATAAAGCAGAAATTGTTGCAGAAGATGAGCTTGAGTCTGGATGTCGTGCCTTATTGAACTTAGGGCATACTTTTGGACATGCGATTGAGGCTCACCAAGGGTATGGGAATTGGCTGCATGGTGAGGCTGTTGGTGCCGGTATGATAATGGCAGCTTACATGTCTAAAGAGTTAGGCTGGCTAGATGAAGTTGCTTTCCAGAGGGTTTCCGAAGTCGTAGAGAGTGCCAAGTTGCCTATTAAGTCCCCAGAATCGATGACCAAGGATGATTTCATATCTTATATGTCTCTGGATAAAAAGAACTTGGATCATAGAATTCGTTTAGTGTTGCTTAAGAGTGTTGGTGAAGCTTTTATTACGGCTGATTACCCTCAAGAGAGTTTTCTAAAGACACTCTCTGATTGTTAATAATTGAAAAGATTGTGTTAATCTAGCGAGAAACAGTTGAGCTAAGGACAGTGGTATGACTACAGCGACCCAGCCGGAAATGACGGGATTTAAAACTGAGCAAGTGGTGCCGCCTGCTAAGATAAATCGTTTTTTTTCTGGTGGTCAACGCAGTGATTTACTAGATCAGGTTCTTCATCTCACTCGCTTTGGTTCATTAACGATTAATGTTTGTGGTGATACGGGTACAGGAAAAACCCACTTGCTTCATGCGCTCAAGTCATCACTTCCTGGGAATGCGGTCGAGGTCCAGGCTTCGCTTTTGATGTCTGCTTCCGAACTGTTAAATCAGCTGTTGCACCAATTGATGGCTAATCGTTTTCATCACGATCTGCCTGATTTTCCAGCTACCAGTGATGAAGAGTCTCTGTTTTCACTGATTAGTTCTTATTTGCTTAGGCTGTCTGATTCAGGTAGTACAGTCGTTTTTCTTATTGATGATGCTCATGAAATCAGTGAAGAAGGATTAAGAGCACTGTTTCGAGTGGTTCAAGATAAAAAACATAGTGATTCTGTAAAGTGTGTTTTGTTTTCTGAGCCTTATATTGAAAAACATCTATCTAATCCTTCTGTCAAAGATGCTGGTGGGGAGCAAGTTTTTACTTTGAAAATGCCGACTGTTGATCAGGAGGTGTTATCTGAGTATCTACAGTTTTTAGAGGCTGTTAAGCCGGAATCAGAACGTATTATGTATTCTGGTTCTGATATCAATATGATTCATCAGTTGTCTGAGGGGAGATTGGGGCAGGTTAATGCTGCAATTAGGTCACTTCTTGAAAAAGAATCTCCGTCTGTTCGTAGGCAATCCTCGTTTATGCCTGTTTATCAATATGTAGTCATTGGTCTGGTGATCTTGGTGTTGGGAGGTGTCATCTTTTTCTATCAATCGGAAAAAGAAGCTGAGGAGACGTTTTCTATTGAAGGTGAGGTGCTAGCTCCCGAGGTTACAGAGATTCGATCGGATGATTCTGCACCTGATAGAGTAGGAGATGATTCTGTTGATAGTATTTCTACTGAAAGTGCTCCTACTGCTTCAAGCAGCTTATTGGAACAGTTGCGAAAGAAACAAGAAGAACTATTGGCGCAGCGTGAGATTGTGCCTGTTCAGAATGATCCAGTTAAAGAGGGTAGTGCGCAGAGTGTTCAACAAAGTGAGCCTGAAGTTTCTGCTACCACAACGGATATTGTAGAAAGTATTGAATCTGTCAGTTCTAATGATATTCAGAGTGAACAGAACGTCGTTTCCTCGCCTAAGATCTCAAATGCGGTGATGACAGAGGGGAATGGGTCAATGCAGTGGATCTCTGCTCAGCCTGGAAATCATTACACTATTCAAATATTAGGCGCGCATTCACAAAAAAATGTAGAAGGCTATGTTGATGGTTTCAAAGGGGATACCCAGAAACTTCACATTTATGAAGGTGTTTTGAGAGGCCAGCCTTGGTTTGTGTTAATTTATGGTAGCTATGAAAATCGTCAAGAAGCCAAGAAAGCTGGTGAGGAGCTCGGCTTGAAAGACCTTTGGGTTCGCGATTTTTCAGCAATTCAAAAGGAGATGATTCGCTAGTTTAATAAAGAAATTAGGAAATTTGAGCTGTATTTTCCAGTCTTACTCTTGTTTTATTCCTTCCTATTTAAGTCGCATATTTGAATAGACTCGTCGCATTTTTGTACAGATCTTACGTAAAAGTTTGTTACTGGCTCCTGTTTTGTGTAAAATTGTCGCCCCTTTGCCTGCGCTGAAGTATTTTGCAGGCATTTTGAACCTAAATATTATTATAAGGTTCTGTCAGAAATTGGATTAGCTAGGTGAGAGTGGCTTATGAGTAAAGGTCTTTATCATCCTGGGGATGTCAGAGATAACTGTGGATTTGGTTTAATCGCTCACATGAACGGTGAAGCTAGCCACCACTTGTTAGAGACGGCAATTGAAGCTCTAACATGTATGACCCACCGTGGTGGTATTGCGGCAGACGGGAAAACGGGTGACGGTTGTGGTCTCCTAATTAAAAAACCGGATGCCTTCCTCAGAGAAGTAGCAAATGAACAGTTTGGAAAAAGCTTAGCTGATCAATATGCTGTTGCTATGCTGTTCTTGGACTTGGATGAAACATTAGCAAGTCAGCAAAGAACAAACGTCGAGGATGCCGTTAAGGCACAAGGCCTGAATTTAGTTGGTTGGCGTGAAGTGCCAACTAATAATGATTGTCTTGGTCCTATGGCTATCGATGTGTTGCCTCGTTTCGAACAGTTGTTTATCGAAGCGCCTGAAGGTATGACGCAACAAGAGCTTATGGTTAAGCTATTCGTTGCTAAACGTCGTGCAGAACAGGCTAATCTAGGCCATGAGAACTTCTATATCTGTAGCATGTCATCAGAAGTTCTGTCTTATAAAGGCTTGATGATGCCTGTTGATTTACCAAGCTTCTATTTGGATCTTGGTGATGAGCGTGTAACGACTTCTATCTGTGTATTTCACCAGCGTTTCTCAACGAATACATTGCCTCGTTGGCCTTTGGCTCAGCCGTTCCGCTATTTGGCTCACAATGGTGAGATTAATACCGTGGAAGGTAACCGTAATTGGGCTAAAGCGCGTGGCAGTAAGTACGCGACTCCTCTTATTCCTGAGTTGAACGATCTTCAACCTGTTGTTAATACCACTGGTTCTGATTCTTCTAGCATGGATAACATGTTGGAATTGTTGTTGGCAGGCGGTATGGATTTGGCTCAAGCTCTGCGTCTAATCATTCCACCTGCATGGCAAAATGCAGAGACTATGGACCCTGATTTACGTGCCTTCTATGAGTACACTTCTATGCACTGTGAAGCATGGGATGGTCCTGCTGGCGTTGTAATGACTGATGGTCGTCATGCGGTATGTATGCTTGACCGTAATGGTCTGCGTCCAGCACGCTGGGTTACGACTAAGAATGGTTATATTACGTTGGCTTCTGAGATCGGTGTATATGATTATGCACCAGAAGATGTCGTAGCCAAAGGTCGTGTAGGCCCTGGCCAGATGTTGGTTATTGATACCGATTCTGGCAAAGTTCTGCATACAAAAGATGTTGACGAACGCTTGAAAAACTCAAATCCATATAAGCAGTGGATGAAAGAGAACGCGATTCGTATCGAATCTTCGATGAGTGAAGAGCTTCAGCAAGCAGAGAGCTTGGATCAAGAAGTCCTGAAAGCGAATATGAAAATGTATCAGGTGACGTTTGAAGAGCGTGATCAGGTACTTCGTCCTCTAGCTGAGGGTGGTCAGGAAGCTGTTGGTTCAATGGGGGATGATACCCCTATGGCAGTGCTTTCTCAGAAAATCCGCCCAGTGAGTGACTTCTTTCGTCAGAAATTTGCTCAGGTTACTAACCCACCAATCGATCCATTACGTGAAACTATCGTAATGTCACTAGAGACGTGTATTGGTGCAGAGAGAAATGTCTTTGAGTTCTCTCCTGAGCATGCGTCACGAATTGTTCTTTCTACGCCAGTTCTATCAAGCAGTAAGCTTAATAAGCTGAAGTCTATTGATGATAGTCGCTTTACTGCTGGGACTATCAAACTAGAGTACTCAGCGGATGAAGGTCTTGAAGCTGCAGTTCATCGTATCTGTAATGAAACTGTAGACTTGGTTAAATCTGGCGTGACCATAGTTATCCTTTCTGATCGTGAAATATCAGAAGGTAAGCTGCCAGTGAACTCCTTCATGGCAACGGGTGCCGTTAACCATCGTTTGATTAACGAAGGTTTACGTTGTGATTCCAATATCGTTGTAGAAACGGGTTGGGCGCGTGACTCTCATCACTGTGCTGTGTTAATTGGTTTTGGTGCAACGGCAATCCATCCTTACTTGGCGTACGAGACATTGTGTGATCTTGTGCGTTCTGGTGAGTTGGTGATGGATCCTATCGAAGCTCAGAAGAACTATCGCAAAGGCATCAATAAAGGCTTGTTGAAAATCCTATCTAAGATGGGGATTTCAACGATTGCTTCTTACCGTAGTGCTCAGTTATTTGAGTGCGTAGGTTTGAGTAAGTCTGTGGTTGATTTGTGCTTTACTGGCGTGGCAAGTCGTATTGAAGGTGCTGATTTCTCTGACTTACAGTCGGATCAGCAAGCGCTTGCTGATTTAGCTAATCGTAAACGTAAGCCTATTACGCAGGGTGGTTTCCTTAAGTTTGTTCATAACAGCGAATACCACACTTATAACCCTGATGTGGTTAAACTGCTTCAGGATGCTGTTCAAAATGGTGATCAGCGTGCTTACGATAAATATGCCGAGCTTGTTAACGAGCGTCCGATTGCGACACTTCGTGACATGTTTAAAGTAAAAACCGGTGTGAACCCTATCTCTATTGATGAGGTGGAGCCGTTAGAAAGTATTTACCCTCGATTTGACTCCGCTGCTATGTCTTTGGGTGCATTATCTCCTGAAGCACACGAAGCGTTAGCCGTAGCTATGAACCGCCTGGGCGGTCGTTCAAACTCTGGTGAAGGTGGCGAAGATCCTGTTCGTTTCGGTACAGAAAAGCGTTCTAAGATTAAGCAAATTGCTTCTGGTCGTTTTGGTGTTACACCTCATTATTTAGTGAATGCTGATGTTCTTCAGATTAAGGTTGCGCAGGGTGCGAAACCGGGTGAAGGTGGTCAGCTACCTGGTGGTAAAGTAAACGACCTAATTGCTCGTTTGCGTTATTCCGTGCCGGGCGTGACGTTGATATCACCTCCGCCACACCATGATATTTATTCGATTGAAGATTTGGCTCAGTTGATTTTCGATTTGAAACAAGTGAATCCAGATGCGCATGTATCTGTAAAACTCGTTTCTGAGCCAGGCGTAGGTACGATTGCTGCTGGTGTTGCAAAAGCGTATGCCGACTTGATTACCATCTCTGGTTATGACGGTGGTACAGCGGCTAGTCCTCTGACTTCTATTAAGCACGCAGGTTCTCCATGGGAGCTTGGGTTGAGTGAAGCGCATCAGGCTCTTCGTTTCAATGACCTTCGTGACAAAGTTCGTCTTCAAACTGATGGTGGTATGAAGACCGGCTTGGACGTAGTTAAGGCTGCGATTCTAGGTGCTGAAAGCTACGGCTTTGGTACTGCTCCGATGGTTGCTTTGGGATGTAAGATTCTTCGTATCTGTCACTTGAACAACTGTGCGACCGGTGTGGCAACACAGGACGATCTGCTTCGTGATAAGCATTTCATCGGTACCGTTGAAATGGTTATGAACTACTTCCGTTTCGTAGCGCAGGAAATTCGTCAGCTATTGGCGGATATGGGCGTGAAGTCGATGGAAGAGTTGGTTGGTCGTACTGATTTGCTGGAAGTTCTGGATGGTATTACAGAGCGTCAAGGTAAGTTGGATCTAACCCCAATAATTGATAATAGTTTTGTACCTGCTGACAAGCCTCAAACGTGTGCTGTTGAGCGAAATGCACCATACGATGAAGCAGCTAAGAATGCTCAAATCGTAGAGGATGTGTTGGCGGCTGTTGAAGCTAAATCAGGCGGTGAGTTTGACTACAAAGTAACTAACTGTGATCGTTCTGTCGGTGCTCGCTTGTCGGGTGAAATCGCTAAGCGTTACGGCAACCAAGGTATGGCTGATGCACCTGTAACCTTGAATTTGAAAGGAACTGCGGGTCAGAGCTTCGGCGTTTGGAACGCTGGCGGTTTGGTTATGCGTCTTGAAGGTGATGCAAACGATTATGTTGGTAAAGGCATGGCTGGCGGTAAGCTAGTAATTCGACCTCCTCAAGGTAGTCAGTTTGAAACCCAAGAAACGTCGATCATTGGTAACACCTGTTTGTATGGTGCTACTGGCGGTAAATTATTTGCAGCGGGTACTGCTGGTGAGCGTTTTGCAGTACGTAACTCTGGTGCCCATGCGGTTATCGAAGGCGCTGGTGATCACTGCTGTGAATACATGACAGGCGGTTTCGTAACTGTGCTTGGCAATGTCGGTGTGAACTTCGGTGCAGGTATGACAGGCGGCTTTGCTTACGTACTGGATTTAGACCGCACATTTGTTGATTGCTATAACCATGAGTTGATCGACATTCACCGTATTACTCAAGAGTCTATGGAAGAGTATCGTAGTCACTTGAGAGAGGTGGTTAAAGAGTATGTTGCTGAAACTGGTAGTGCATGGGGTCAGCAGATTCTAGATGATTTTGATGGCTTCGTTGGTAAGTTCTGGTTGGTAAAACCAAAAGCAGCAAGCCTGGGTAAATTGTTAGATAACATGAAGTCGCGTCCTGAATAAGGGCGCGAGTTATCTCGACAAGAACCCGTGAACGAAGCTTGAGAAAAGAGGTTGAACGGAAATGGCTGAACGCTTAAATAACAATTTCCAGTTTGTCGACGTAGGCCGTCAGGATCCTAGTAAGAAGCCTGCAGAAACTCGTAAGAAAGAGTTTAACGAAATTTACGAGCCTTTCACGTCTGAAGAAGTACGTGATCAAAGTCATCGTTGTCTGGCGTGTGGTAACCCGTACTGTGAGTGGAAGTGCCCGGTACATAACTTTATTCCTGATTGGTTGAAGTTGGTTTCTGAAGGTAACATTCTTGAAGCCGTGGAAATGAGCCACCAGACTAACTCGTTACCAGAAGTATGTGGTCGTGTATGCCCACAAGATCGTCTGTGTGAAGGCGCATGTACTCTGAATGATGGTTTTGGCGCAGTAACTATTGGTTCTGCTGAAAAGTACATCACAGATACTGCATTTGCGATGGGCTGGAAGCCAGACATGTCCAAAGTTGTTTGGACGGATAAGAAAGTTGCTGTTATCGGTGCTGGTCCTGCGGGGTTAGGTTGTGCTGATATCTTGGTTCGTAATGGTGTTAAGCCTGTCGTCTTTGATAAGTACCCAGAAATTGGTGGCCTACTTACGTTCGGTATTCCTGAATTTAAGTTGGAAAAAGACGTAATGAAACGCCGTCGTGAAGTGTTTACGGAGATGGGTGTTGAGTTCCGCTTGAGCACTGAAATCGGTAAAGACATCGCGTTTGACGAAATTCTAAAAGAATACGATGCCGTATTCCTTGGTATGGGCACATATAACTACATGAAGGGTGGTTTCCCTGGTGAAGACCTACCTGGTGTGTATGATGCTCTTCCGTTCTTGATTTCTAATGTAAACCGTAACCTTGGTTTTGAGAAAGATCCTTCTGAATTCATTGATATGAAAGGTAAGAAAGTGATCGTTCTTGGTGGTGGTGACACTGCGATGGACTGTAATCGTACTTCTATCCGTCAAGGTGCTGAAGCGGTTACTTGTGCGTATCGTCGTGATGAAGCCAACATGCCTGGTTCTGTTCGTGAAGTTGCGAATGCAAAAGAAGAAGGTGTTCAATTCCTATTTAACCGTCAACCTGTTGCCATCATTGGTGAAGAGAAGGTTGAAGGGGTTAAGGTTGTTGAAACACGCCTTGGTGAACCCGATGAGAATGGTCGTCGTCGCCCTGAAGTCATCGAAGGTTCAGAGCAAGTGCTTCCAGCGGATGCTGTATTGGTTGCTTTCGGTTTCCGTCCAAGTCCAGCGGACTGGTTCGAAGATCATGACGTTAAAACCAATGACTGGGGTGGCGTAATTGCTCCTGAAGCTCAAGGTTATCAAACGACTAACCCGAAAGTGTTCGCCGGTGGTGACATGGTTCGAGGTTCTGACTTGGTAGTAACTGCGATCTATGAAGGTCGTCAGGCAGCGGAAGGCATTCTGGATTATCTGGAAGTCTAATTAACGCTGACCAAAGTCAAAAAAAAGCCCGGTATGTTTCAACATGCTGGGCTTTTTTTTGTCTTTTTGGTTATCATTAGGCGCAATTTTTGATAACCCAAGAAATACTCTGGAGACAACATGACCGAAGTTAAAGCTGAGCTTAAAAACGATCGTTTTTTACGTGCTTTATTACGTGAGCCTGTGGATCGTACGCCGATCTGGATGATGCGTCAGGCGGGTCGTTATCTTCCTGAGTATCGTGCTTCACGTGCTAATGCGGGCAGCTTTATGGATCTGTGTATGAATGCAGATTTTGCTTGTGAAGTGACACTGCAGCCTTTAGATCGTTATTCTGGTTTGGACGCCGCTATCCTGTTTTCAGATATTCTGACCATTCCTGACGCTATGGGCTTAGGGCTATATTTTGAAACAGGCGAAGGCCCTAAGTTTAAGAAAGTCGTTGAAACGGAAGCAGATGTTAATGCCCTGCCGATTGTAAACATGGAAGCGGGTGACCTGTCTTATGTTACAAAAGCGGTTTCAACCATCCGTCGCGAGTTAAATGGTCGTGTGCCTTTGATTGGTTTCTCTGGAAGCCCATGGACATTGGCAACCTATATGGTTGAAGGCGGTTCTTCGAAAGACTTCCGAAAAGTTAAAGCCATGATGTATAACCAGCCAGAAGTGATGCATCAGTTATTGGATAAACTAGCTCAGTCAGTAACAGGGTATCTAAACGCACAGATTGATGCCGGGGCACAAGCGGTGCAGATTTTTGATACTTGGGGTGGTTCGCTAAGTGATCGTTGTTATCGTGAGTTTTCTCTGAAGTATATGGAGAAAATTGTAGCTGGTCTGAAACGTGAAAGTGAAGGTCGTAAGGTTCCTGTGATCTTATTCACCAAAGGTGGTGGTCAGTGGTTGGAATCAATGGCGGATACTGGTTGTGATGCGCTTGGTTTGGACTGGACGACGGATATCGGCAATGCTCGTGGTCGAGTTGGAAGCCGTGTTGCGTTACAAGGGAATATGGACCCATGTGTTCTTTATGCTGATCCTAAGATTATCCGTGAAGAAGTAAAAACAATTCTAGATAGTTATGGTCAAGGTACTGGCCATGTCTTCAACCTGGGTCATGGCATTCATCAGTGGGTAGACCCTGAACATGCAAAGGCTTTTATTGAAGCGGTAGAAGAACTAAGCCCTCAATATCACGGTTAATTACTAAGTTGTGATACTAAAAAAGCCAGCGAAATGCTGGCTTTTTAATAACTGAAGAAAAGAGAAGTTATCGTGTTCCGTAGACCACCATGGTTTTCCCTTTTACGGAAACAAGCCCTTGTTCTTCTAGAGTCTTGAGTACGCGTCCTACCATTTCACGTGAACAGCCGACAATTCGGCCGATTTCCTGACGTGTGATTTTAATTTGCATGCCGTCTGGGTGCGTCATGGCATCCGGTTCTTTGGTCAGCTCCAGAAGAGTTCGAGCAACACGACCAGTTACATCTAGGAAGGCTAAATCCCCAACCTTACGGGTCGTAGCTCTTAGACGATTGGCCATTTGTTTGCCAAGCATGTAAAGAATTTCTGGGGATGATTGAGTAAACTCGCGGAACTTGCTGTAACCGATTTCAGCGACTTCACATTCTGTTTTTGCTTTAATCCAAGCGGAACGCGTTTCTTCTTGATCGAATAGGCCCATTTCACCGAAAAAGTCACCGGCGTTTAAATAGGCCATGATCATTTCACGTCCATCGTCATCTTCAATGATGACGGCTACTGATCCTTTCACAATGTAGTAAAGAGAATCACATTCATCGCCAGCATAGATGATGGTGCTTTTACTTGGGTATTTTCTGCGATGGCATTGAGCTACAAAAGCGTCCAAATGCTTGTTGGTTTCTACTGGCTTAATAATGCTAGTCATAGGCTAAACCTGAGAGATCCCTTTGGTATTTGTGTGATTCTTTTTCACAAAGGCAATTATGTTAGAGCTATTGTGTTAATCCAATATTGGCCTTGTTTCGTGTGAACAGAGACTTACTAAGAATAGACTAGTCTACCAAATATTCCTCTAATTTCCTTTTGTTAGGCCGACTCTTGTCAGCTTCTTATGCAGTTAGTGTTCTACATATATGATATTAAAGAACTTTATAAATTATTTTCAGATGTTTTGCTAGGAATGTGATCCAGTTACAATGTTCACCTGAAAAATAAAGTGTCCACCTCCAAAAATAACGGTGAAGCAATGAAAGCACGTATTAAATGGGTTGAAAATGTAAGTTTCCTGGGCGAGTCAGGCACTGGTCATACAGTACTGATGGATGGGCCTGAAGATCATGGTGGTCGTAACATTGGTATGCGTCCAATGGAAACGTTATTGATTGGTATGGGCGGCTGCGCTTCCTTTGATGTGGTGAGTATTTTGAAAAAATCTCGCCAGCAAGTGACAGACTGTGTAGCAGAAATTGAAGCTGAGCGTGCCGATGAAGTACCTGCGGTTTTCACTAAGATCCATTTGCATTTCAAAGTCAGTGGTAACAACTTGAAAGAATCTCAGGTGAAGCGTGCAGTGGAATTATCGGCTGAGAAATATTGCTCTGCGTCGATTATGCTTGGTAAAGCAGGTGTTGAGATTACACACGGTTATGAAATGATCGAGGGCTGATATGGCTATCGAACGTCCAGCTAGACATGCCGGATTACGGCATGTCGCTTTGTTTGTGAATAACTTTGAAGAATGTCTGACTTTCTATACCGACTTGTTGGGAATGGAGGTCGAATGGCATCCTGATCCTGATAACATCTACCTGTGTTCAGGCAATGACAATCTTGCCTTGCATCGAGCGACGGAAGCCCCGACTCGTGCTGGCCAACGACTTGACCATATCGGTTTTATTTTAGATGACATGGATGATGTCGATCGCTGGTATGATTTTCTCACAGAGAATGGCGTTAAGGCACAGAGCAAGCCTCGTACGCATCGTGATGGTGCACGAAGCTTCTACTGTCTTGACCCTGACGGTGTCACCGTACAGATGATTTATCATCCACCTATTTCTAAAGGGGCTGCGCAATAACTGCGTAGCCTTCTTTCTTTAGTCCAATTAATTTTGTCTTTGGAATCCTTTTTATAGCGACTTTTGGTTGGGCTCAAGAAGCCCTGATAGTCTCTCTCGTAATGCTCTCGCAATTGTTACTCCTCACACTATACTGAAGTTATCTTCAACCTCTTGAAACAAGTGGCGTAGCAGGCATGGAGTTGCCAAAAACTGAACATATTGATGCCAAGCATGGGCTAAGAAAACAACTGCTCGTATTAACAGCGGTACTGGTTCTTGGTGTCTGGGCTATTGTGTCGCATTTACGAAGTTTGCAAGTCGATTTGGTCGAATCAACGACCATTCAAAGTGCCAGTCAGTACAGTCAGATGTTGACAGTCTTCCGAACTTTGTACACGTCAGAAGTTGTGCAGAAGCTGACTTCTGAAGGCATTCAGGTGACTCATGATTATCATCAACAACAAGGTGCTATTCCTTTACCCGCTACTCTGACCATACTCCTTGCGGATCGCATTGGGGATAAAGGCAAGGATCTATCGGCTAAGCTCTACAGTCCTTACCCGTTTCCTTCGCGGGAGAGCCGCAGTGGTTTGAAAGATGATTTTGCAAAAGAAGCCTGGGAATATTTTAACTCAGGAAGCCAGGACGCCTATGTCAAAGTTGAGGACTTTGGCGAGCAAGTCAATGTTCGCTATGCCGTCGCGGATCGAATGCGTGCCTCCTGTGTCAGTTGTCATAATTCTCATCCCCAAACTCCGAAAGATAATTGGCGTACAGGTGATGTGCGTGGTGTCCTTGAAGTGGTTATGCCGATTGATCAAGGCTTGGCTAAGGTGGATCAAATCTTTATCGAGGTTGGAAGCCTTTCAGTTCTCTTGTTGGTTCTCACCTTTGGATCCATTGCGCTAATAATCTTCCGTTTGCAAGAGCAAAAAAACCGCATTGAGACAATG
This sequence comes from Litoribrevibacter euphylliae, assembly GCF_042646085.1. NCBI lineage: Bacteria > Pseudomonadati > Pseudomonadota > Gammaproteobacteria > Oceanospirillales > Oceanospirillaceae > Litoribrevibacter > Litoribrevibacter euphylliae. The sequence continues at coordinate 293,396 of NZ_JBHRSZ010000006.1, forward strand.
AACGAACAGCTGGCCAGTGAAGTGACGGAGCGGAAAATCGCGGAAGAAGAAGCGACTGCTGCAAAAGAAGAAGCTGTGGCGGCTAATCAAGCGAAGTCTATCTTCTTAGCCAACATTACCCATGAAATTCGCACGCCAATGAACGCCATTTTGGGGTACGCGCAGATCCTGCAGCGCGATAGTGAGTTGACTCAGGATCAGCAGAATTCGGTGTCTATCATCAATAAGTCGGGTGGACACCTGTTGGGCTTGATCAATGATGTCTTGGAGATATCTCGAATAGAGGCAGGCGAGCATACCTTAAAAGAGGAATCGTTCGATCTGGTTGAACTGTTGAACGACTTAAGTGAGATGTTCCACCTCAAGGCCAAGCAAAAAGGGCTGCGTTGGCAAGTCGAGAACGACTTTCCTTCGCCTAAATTACCTGTCGTGGGAGACGCTGGTAAGCTGCGCCAGATACTTATCAATCTGGTAGGTAATGCGATTAAGTTTACTGACGATGGCTTTGTGCAGTTATCCGTTACTACGGTTCATGATAATGATTATCAGTTTGAAATCATGGATAGTGGCCCTGGAATCTCTAAAGAGCATCAGCAATCTATCTTGGAGCCGTTTACACAGGGTGCAAACGTACACGACAAGGGTGGTACAGGGCTGGGCTTGGCGATATCAGTAAAATACTTAAAGATGATGGGCAGTGATTTACTGCTGGAATCAGAGTTAGGAGAAGGAACCAGGATTCATTTTTGCCTCAATTTGGTGTTGTCAGGTGATGAAGACCTAGGAGTTGAAATTAACGACCGGGTTGTCGGGTTAAAAGCTGAATACAAAGTGACGGTATTGGTCATTGATGACATTGAAATCAATCGGCAACTACTTCATCGTATGTTAACGGATATTAGGGTTGAGGTGGTTTCGGCTGGAGGTGGTGCTGAAGCCTTATCGTTATTGGAAACCAATGATGTTGATCTTATTTTGACGGATTTATTTATGCCCGATATGGATGGATTGGCTTTGTTGAAAGAAATAAAACAGCAATCGAAATGGGAGGGCATTCCTTTGATTGCGATCAGCGCATCCAGCCTGCAGACAGAGCGGCAGCACTACTTGGATTTAGGCTTTAATGACTATATTTCCAAACCATTTTATTTTGAAAGTGTTTATCAATGCCTTCAAACGCATTTGCACGTTGAGTTTGATTACCAGAAAACCTCTTCTGGTCAGTCAATTTCGTCATCAAAAACTAAGATGGATGGTCAAATGAAACAAGACCTTCTTAAATACGCCGAGCTCTATCAAGTGTCGGAAATAGAAGGGGTGATTCAGTCGGCTACCAATGAACATCAGGATTGGGTACGAATCGTGCAGCAATTCATCGCTGATTATGACATGGAGGGGTTGATCCGCTATGTTCAGGAATTGGAGGTGAGCGATGAGTGAATACCAAAGCCAGATTTTGATTGTGGATGATAATCCTACCAATATTGATTTGTTGCGACGCTTCCTGGACGACGATAAATATAAGATTGCTGCCGTCACTCGAGGTGAAGTGGCGTTAAAGCTGGTTGAAAAGAGTCCACCTGATTTAATTCTACTTGATGTAATGATGCCTGGAATGGATGGGTATGAAGTGTGTCGGCAGCTCAAAGAAAATATGCAATTTGAGCACATTCCTGTCATTTTTGTGACCGCGAAAACTGCGGCTGAAGACATCAAATTCGGTTTTCAATTAGGTGCTGCTGATTACATCGGGAAGCCGGCTCAGCGTGAAGAAGTGCTGTCGCGTGTCGATAATCAATTGAAGTTATTTCATCAACAGATGATGGAACGTGAGCTGCGACAAAAATCGCTTAAGATGGCGGAACTTGGTGAAATGGTTGCTGGCATTGTACATGAGGTCAATAACCCACTGGGTAATTTAAAAACCGCCATTAGCTTTAGTCAACACAACGTGGATGAGATTCAACAGCAGTGGCAAGCTCAAACATTGACTCAAAATGAGTTTGCCCAGTTTATTGATCAACAAAAAGAAGCCTTAGAAAGCTGCCAAGTGAGCATCGATTTAGCATCCAGTTTAATCCAAAGTTTTAAACAGGTAGCGGTTGGTCAGTGCAGTAATCAGAAGAGTAAAATCAGTTTATATCACTTCTTGGAACAAGTGATTTTAAGTATGCGAGCGAAGCTCAAAAAGTACCCTCATGTCATAGAAAACAAGGTACCTTGGGAAATCGAGCTAGATTCTTACGATGGTGCTTTATCTCAGGTGGTGATTAACCTGATCAATAATTCTTTGTTGCACGGTTTTGAAGGCATTGATCAAGGCTGTATTGAGATTTCAGCGGAAACTTTTGATGATCACATTAAACTGATATATCGAGATGATGGTGTTGGTATCAGTGAATCGCTTTTGGTAAAGATATTTGCAGATTTTTATACCACCAAACAAAATCAAGGCGGTTCTGGTTTGGGAATGGGAATTATTAAGTCTTTAGTGGAGGTAGATTTGCAAGGGCAGCTTGAGTTTACCAGTCAACAAGGCCGAGGTGTTCAGGCTACTATTACATTACCTCTGACGCTGAAGTAACCGCATTCCTTCTTCTTATTCGTATATCACTTCCGTTAACATCATGTAAGCAATTTGGTAATATAGTTGATATATCAACTATATATTAAGGTGCACTCATGTTTCAAAAACTCGCAAAGAAACCAGCCTGGTTTCGTCGTTTTGTGAATGTATGGCCACCCTTTGTGGGCGCGGGTATCTCGTTAGAAAGCATTGCAGATGACTTTACTGAAGCGACGGTAGCTATGAGGCTCAAATTTACTAACACCAATTACGTTGGTGTGCATTATGGGGGGTCTTTGTACTCCATGTGCGATCCTTTCTACATGCTGTTACTGATGAATCGTATTGGTAAAGGCTATATTGTTTGGGATAAAGCGGCCGAGATTGAGTTTAAAAAGCCAGGTAAAGGTACGGTCAGAGCCCACTTTAAAGTGGACGATGCGATGCTGGACGATATTCGCCAGAACACGGCAAATGGTGAAAAGTATTTACCTGTTTACGATGTCGATGTTATCGACGAAGAAGGGGATGTGGTTGCTACGGTAAAGAAAACGCTTTACATCAAAAAGAAGTAATTAATTGTTCGGCTGCTTTTTGATGGCTTCCAGATAAAAGCCCATGTTTTCTTGAATGCCAAGATACTCATAAACTCTGGCCGGACATTCGTTGGGCTTAAGCACATCCACAACTTCGAGATTATCGTGATCAGCGAGATCGATTAATAAGGCCTGGTTTGGTGGTATGTCTGGGTTGTACAGCAAAACCTTGGGGTTAAGGATGGTACTTGGATCGACCGAAATAACTAGGGCAATGCTTTCATCACTTAACTGAACCACAGTGCCAGGAGGGTAAACGCCAAAGGTTTTGATGAAATGCTGGACAAGATCGATGTCCAGTTTTCCTTGATATTTCTTGAAGAGCGTAGCCATAGCGACTTTGGGAATTACTGCCTCTGCTGGGTCAGGATTATTGCAGAGGTTATCGTATATGTTGGCGATGGCGACGATCCGACATATCCTTGAAATATCGTTGCTTTGTAATTGGCTTGGAAAGCCGGAACCGTCGAGGAATTCATGATGATGTTTAATAACATGAAGTACTTCTGGTTCAACGTCAGGGATGCTTTCAGCGATACGTGCGCCCAAGGTGGTATGTGTTTCTAGTACCTTGAGTTCACTGCTGTTCTTTGGACCTTTCTTTAATAATACGGCCGCGGGAATGGCGACCTTACCAATGTCATGCAGTATTGCGCTGAGTCCGAGCAGTTTCAATTGATCCTTTGGTAGATCCAGTGCATTGCCGATGGTCAGTGAAAGCACGGTAACGTTTAGGGAGTGACAGTGATGTGAGTGATCGTCGCTGCTTAAGCTGACTAAGTTAATTAATATATCGGTATCGTCAGTAAAGCCTTCCAGCATATCGTCAATAACTTCACCTGCATCCTGAATGGCATTGGCAGGCGACTGTTTGAGGTCGTTGGTTAGATTCTTAACACGCTTTTGTTTTTCTCGGTATTGTTGGGCTACTTTTCGGCGGTTGATGCGAAAGGAATCCGCTTTTTTTAGAGCTTCTTGCTTCTGTTGCCACAGCTCATCGTTTGATGGTGCCTCTTCTGTGTCTTGTTCAAACTCACTAATTGAATCTAATGCTTCTGAAGCTTTTAGGCTTTCAGGATCACTTTTGTCAGGAAATAAAACCACTTCTTTAAGGCCAAGCTCCTTAATAGTTTGGATTTCATAATGGCTCTTGATGGTTAACTTGCGAAATAGGAATGGATGTTGTGACCAGCCTAACTGAATATCCACATACATTCCCACAGCAAGTTTATCGACACTGATGAGTGTTTTTTTTGCGGCCAAAGTACATCCCTGCTTTATTGTGGTTGAGAAATAAACGACTTGAGATACAAAGGGTTGTGCTATTAAGGAGTATAGACAGCTTGTGTTAAGAAGGGAGTTACAGAGTGTAAGTATTAGGGGGTTCTTACATTGAAAAGCGAAAATGATTATGTATGTAAAAAAGGGCTTCAGCAGTAATTGCATGAAGCCCTTGTATTGCTATGACTTAAGATTAGGCCAGCTTTTTATGGCGCACACGCTTAGGCTGTGCCGCAGCTTCACCGACGCGTTCTTTCAAGTCTTTTTCATATTCGGTGTAGTTGCCTTCGAAGAAGGTCACTTTGGATTCATCTTCGTAAGCAAGAATATGAGTCGCGATACGATCAAGGAACCAACGATCGTGCGAAATCACAATGGCACAACCAGGGAAGTCTAGTAAGGCCTCTTCCAGTGCTCGCAACGTCTCAACGTCGAGGTCGTTGGATGGTTCATCCAGAAGCAATACATTAGCGCCTTGCTTCAATGTATTCGCAAGATGCAAACGACCACGTTCACCACCAGACAGTTCACCAACGCGCTTCTGTTGATCAGATCCTTTGAAGTTAAAGCGACCGACATAAGAGCGGGATTGAACTTCGTAACCGTTGATGTTGATGATGTCAGAACCGCCAGAAAGTTCTTCCCAAACGGTTTTGGAATCGTCCAGGTTGGCACGGCTTTGATCAACAAATGCCATTTTCACGGTTTCACCCACTTCTATTTCACCGCTATCTGGCTGCTCAGAGCCCGTGATCATGCGGAACAGTGTGGATTTACCGGCACCGTTACCACCGATCACACCGACAATGGCGCCTTTGGGAATGCTGAAGGACAAGTCGTCAATCAAAATACGGTCGCCAAAGCCCTTGGTGACGTTTTTGAAATCCAGTACTTTGTCACCCAGGCGAGGCCCTGGTGGAATGTAGATTTCGTTGGTTTCACTGCGCTTCTGGAATTCTTGAGAATTCATTTCTTCAAAGCGAGCCATACGCGCCTTACTTTTAGACTGGCGGCCTTTTGCGTTCGAACGAACCCATTCCAATTCGTGCTTGATGGCTTTTTCACGAGCAGCTTGTTGTTTCTCTTCAGCCGCTAAACGCTCTTCTTTATTTTCCAGCCACGCAGAATAGTTACCTTCAAATGGAATACCGCGGCCACGATCTAATTCCAGAATCCAGCCTGCGGCGTTGTCCAGGAAGTAACGGTCGTGGGTAATGGCTACCACGGTGCCAGGGAATTCACACAAGAAATGCTCAAGCCAACCAACGGATTCTGCATCCAAGTGGTTGGTCGGTTCGTCGAGCAATAACATGTCTGGGCTTGATAGCAATAGGCGGCATAGCGCGACACGACGTTTTTCACCACCAGATAGATTCTTAACTTCAGCATCCCATTCCGGAAGACGAAGAGCATCAGCCGCCACTTCCAGTTTACGTTCCAGGTTGTGGGCATCAGACGCTTGAATGATGTTTTCCAGTTTGGCTTGCTCTGCTGCTAACGCATCAAAGTCTGCATCCGGGTCTGCATACGCGGCGTAGACTTCATCCAAACGTGCTTGCGCGTCTTTGATGGTGCTTAAGGCTTCTTCAACCACTTCGCGTACAGTCTTGGTTTCATCCAGTTCCGGTTCTTGCGGCAGATAGCCAACATTGATGTCAGGCATTGGGCGCGCTTCACCATCGAACTCGGTATCTACACCAGCCATGATACGAAGCAGTGTGGATTTACCCGCACCGTTTAGACCGAGTACACCGATTTTTGCACCAGGGAAAAAGGACAGAGAGATATCTTTGAGAATTTCGCGTTTTGGGGGAACGACCTTACTCACACGATTCATCGTATAGACGTATTGCGCCATAAAATTTAGACCTGACTATGTGAATTCTGAATTTGTATTGTTGAATACAGGATAGATTCGAAATTTGACTTCGTAGATAAATGACGAAATTTTTATCTACAGGTGGGTAATCATAATTCAACTGATTCGCACTTCAAGTCAAATAGGGCAAAAGAGTGTAGAAACTCTGGTGATATGGCCAAATCTACTATGGATTCCTTTTGGATATTGAGTTGGCCTGCGCGGATTGATGCTTTATTATACAGCTCAAAATGCTATTACTTGATAATAAGTGTTAACAATAATTCTAACTCTAAGTTATACGTATTCTTGTCGAGCAGCTTGTGCAGCAAACCACGTCTAAAAAGTTAACTTCCCATCAGGTTGCCGGTCGTTCGAAATCAGTGCCTGTCTATCCCGTCATTTTATTTGTTGTGGCGTTTTTCTATCTGCTCGGTGTTATGGCTTGGCAAGTGTGGAAGGATCACGGTTATCATCAAAATTTAATGTCTCGAATGATTAAAACGAGAGTGACGCTTCACAAGGATTATTTCGAAGGTCAGGTAGCGCCGATAGAGAGGCTTTTAGTTGACCATTATGATCGAGCGTTTGAAACTCAAAGTGATTTAGATGCCTTTTATCTTTTAGCTGCGGAAGCGACGCCATGGATTAAATCCGTTGCTCTGGTAGGGCTTCAGGGAGATGTCTTAAAGGAAACTGGCATTCCTTTAACTCAATCAGCAGGGGCTAACAAGACAGCCCAATTTGATTTTGATAATCACACGCCGATTACTGGTATTCGATTGTTAAATGCTGAAGATGGCTTTCTGTTTCATCGAAGAAAAGGCAATCAAGGGTATTTAGTGGCTGTGATTCAGTTGAAGTGGCTGAAACAGTTGCTATCCAAAAACGATAATCCGCATGCGAGCTATGAATTACTGGATATGAGAACGGGACAGAATGTCTGGCAAGATATTCTGCCGATATTGGCGCCTTCTGATAAAGAACGAATATGGTCCATCAAGCTGGGCGATAGTAAGCTTGAATTGACAGGTTTTATTAATCAGGCTCGTACCAAACAGTATTATTTCAGCTCAATGACACCATCCGGACTGGTTGCGTTTTTCTATCTTTTTGGCGGGATAGGTTTAATTTGGTATCTCAGCACAGCGCGCCGTCATAATAAAACGCTGCAACAGCAAAATCGTGAATTAGCCTTTCGTGGTGATCTTATTTTGTCGTCGATTTCCGATGCGGTGGTGGTGATCGGTCAGGATCAACAAGTACTTTTTGCGAATTCAACTTTCTATTCCTTATTGAAGCTTAAAAATAACCGACCGATTGCTGAAGAAATTGTCAGCCAAGAGAAATCTGAATTCTGGAATAACATTACTCAATGGAGCCAACGCTTATTGGATGGCGATTCGGTGTTTGTTGATGCAGCCTTATCTATTGATAGCCTTGCGGTATCTCGTTGGGTGGAACCATCGCATCAGATGCTCTCTTTGGAAGACAATAGCCAGGTTGTGGTGTGGATTTTAAAAGATGTTACTGAGCAACATCGTATCAATGAACAGTTAATTACCAGTCAGAATCATTATCGCTCTACCTTCGAAGGGGCGGGTGTTGCGTTGGCCATGGTTGACCTGAATGAATTGGGTGAATTGTTTAAATCTGGCGCACTAGATTCGAAAGAAGCTTTCTCTCGTTGGCGTGATCGTAATGCCTGGCAGTTCCGATCCATGATCGATGGCATATTGATTACCGAAGTAAATGAATCGGCTTGCCGAATGCTTGATACCATCGATGAAATGACGGCAGTGAAGCATTTAAAGAAGGCAATTTTTAACCCTGATAGTAGCATTTGGGCGGCCTTGTTAGCCTTGATCCTCGACACCAAAGAGCGCACCGAAAGTATCATTGATTTATCCAGTGTCACAGGCAAAGCCATTTCGGCGCAAATAGGAGTCAGTTTGGTTCAGCCGACGGAATCCGCAGATGATTCAAATGCCTCCTCGAAAGTTTCTGGAAATATTCTGCTAAGCCTCTTGGATGTCTCTGCGTTAAACCAAGCGAAAGTGAAGGCCGCCGAACGAGAGCAGTTTTGGCAACAAGTTGTCCATTCGGTGCCGGATATTGTCTATGTGAATGACTTTTCTACCCATACCAGCGTTTTCGTCAATCATGAAATCGGTTTGCGACTGGGCTATAGCCGAAGCGAGATTGAACAAATGGGTGATCGTTATTGGCAAAAGCTGTTGCACCCTGAAGATAAAATTTTATTGAAGAGTGAGTTGCCAAGGTTTCGAACCATGGAGAACGGTAAGGTCAATGAAACCGTACTGCGTTTGCAGCATAAGACTGGCAAATGGCACAGCTTCTTATTCCGTGATACGCCTTTTACTCGTGACGAAAACAATATGGTTAAGCGCTATATCGGTGTTGGGCGGGATATTACCGAGCTGTTGGAAGCCAGAACCAAAGTGGATAAGCATGAGCGGTATCTGGAAGTCTTGGCCGAGAATATTCGGGATTTGGTTTGGGTCATGGATCCGGAATTTCACTTTAAATACATCAGTCCTTCTATTAAACAAGTGTTGGGTTATGGACAAGAAGATGTACTGCATAAAGGTGCAAGAGCTTTTCTAGCGGAAGATCAATTTGCGCGTATCGAGCAAGAAATCGCTGAACCATTACGTGGCGTGATGTCTGGTGAAATTAATGCCGAAAGTTACCGCGAAGAAATCGGTGAGCACATTGTCGAAGTAATGGCGCTGCATCAGGACGGTCATTATGTGTCTCTGGAAGTCAAAGTTGGTTTGCTCTGGGATGAAGACAACAACTTTGAAGGCTTACTGGGCAGCTGTCGTGATGTAACTCGACGCAGGAAGAGTCAGGCGGAATTGAAACTGGCGGCTGAAGTATTTGAGAGCAGTAATGAAGCCATTCTGATCACTGACATGGACGGCGACATTGTTCGCAGTAACCGTGCGTTTAAAGTAGTGACTGGTTATGAAAATAAAGAAGTGGTCGGCAAGAATCTTTCTTTCATGTGTACCGAACAACAGACGGAGCAGTTTTACTCTACTTTGCTGGACAGTATTTCCCGTTCAGGATATTGGCAAGGGGAAGTGTGGCATCGAAAGAAAACTGGCGAACCTTTCCCAGCCTGGGTTGGGGTGTCTGCGATTACTAATGATGATGACTTTGTAGAAAGCTACATTGTGATCTTCTCGGACATGAGTGAACGTAAAGAAGCGGAAGAGCGCATTCATCGTTTGGCTTACTATGATCCCTTAACTGACTTGGCTAACCGAAGCTTATTCAAAGAACAACTCAGTTTAGAGATGCGTCATGCGGATGATAACCAAGGTGCCGTGGCACTTCTGTATCTCGATCTCGATAACTTCAAGCCGGTCAATGATACCTTAGGGCACGAAGCGGGTGATATCCTGCTTAAAGAAGTAGCGCAACGTCTGGTCAGTTGTGTGCGTTCTTCCGATACGGTAGCTCGAATGGGTGGAGACGAGTTTACCGTGATTCTGGGTGGACAATCTTCGCAAGAGGAAGCACGCTGTTTTGGTGAGCATGTTGCTGGTCAGGTTGTCTCTGCGTTACAGGAACCGGTTGAGATTCAAGGCGAAGATTTCTGTGTTACAGCAAGTGTAGGGATAGCGATCTATCCGGCGCATGCATCGGATGCCTCAGAATTATTACGTCATGCGGATCAGGCAATGTACCGAGCGAAAGCGAAGGGCCGAAATATTTATCAATTTTTCTCCATCGACGATCATGACGTGGTGAGTTAATGCGAATTAATGTTGGCTGAAATCTCCTATTTTTTGCACTAAGCATTTCCCTCATGATTTTCCTTCATGGATACATAGAAATTACTCAGTAGGCGCGCGTATTTTAATCGGTTATACTTCGCGCCAAATTTCAGTTCCACTCTTTTGTTAGCTGAAAACCGCTGGGAGCCCAGTAAAATAGCTGACTGAGTGGTCAACCTCACTTGATAGAATCAGAGGACGCCCATGTTTACTCGTGATATGAATATTGCTGATTTCGACCCAGATGTATGGTCTGCAATGGAAAGCGAACGTGTTCGCCAAGAAGAGCACATCGAGCTTATTGCATCTGAAAACTATACCAGTCCTCGTGTAATGGAAGCACAAGGTTCTCAGCTTACTAACAAGTACGCTGAAGGTTACCCAGGCAAGCGTTACTACGGCGGTTGTGAGTACGTGGACGTTGTTGAGCAATTGGCAATCGACCGTGCGAAAGAGTTGTTCGGTGCAGGTTACGCAAACGTTCAGCCACACTCTGGTTCTCAAGCAAACGCAGCGGTTTACATGTCTCTATGTAAGCCAGGCGACAAAGTTCTAGGTATGAGCCTTGCTCACGGCGGTCACTTGACTCACGGTGCAGCGGTTTCTTTCTCTGGTCGTATCTATGATGCAGTTCAGTACGGCCTGAACCCAGAAACGGGTGAGATTGATTACGACGAAGTAGAGCGTTTGGCTCTAGAGCACAAGCCAAAAATGATCGTTGCTGGTTTCTCTGCGTACTCTCGTGTAGTTGATTGGCAGCGTTTCCGTGATATCGCGGACAAAGTCGATGCGTATCTTTTCGTTGATATGGCGCACGTTGCAGGTTTGATTGCTGCTGGTGTCTACCCAAGCCCGGTTCCTTTTGCTGACGTTGTTACTACCACGACGCACAAAACATTGCGTGGTCCTCGCGGTGGTTTGATCCTTGCGAAAGAAGACGAGGAATTGAACAAAAAACTTAACTTTGCGGTATTCCCTGAGTCACAAGGTGGCCCATTGATGCACGTGATCGCGGCTAAAGCAGTATGCTTTAAAGAGGCGATGTCTGACGAGTACAAAGCGTATCAAGCGCAAGTAGTTAAGAACGCACAAGCAATGGCGAATGTATTCATTGAGCGTGGCATTAACGTAGTTTCTGGCGGTACTGATGATCACTTGTTCCTAGTTGATCTGATCGGTAAAGAGTACACTGGTAAAGATGCGGACGCTGCACTAGGTGAAGCGAACATCACAGTGAACAAGAATGCGGTTCCAAATGATCCTCGTTCACCGTTTGTTACGTCTGGTCTTCGTATTGGTACGCCTGCAATCACTAGCCGTGGTTTCGAAGAAGCAGAATCAGCTGAGCTTGCTGGCTGGATCTGTGATGTACTGGATGGCCTTGAGTCTGGTGATGCATCTGCTGCAATTGCAGAAGTAAAACAAAAAGTACTAAATATTTGTAAGCAGAAGCCTGTATACAAATAATCGTTTGGTCTGATTTGTTTCTATAAATGAATCCAGATTGAACCTGCAAACCGTGAGGTTTGCTGAAAAGCTTCGATACGAAGAAATTCGTATCGAAGCTTTTTGCGTTTTAGGCCAAGTGAAATTACAATAGCGGCGCTTTACTTAACTGTATTGCCCCAACAGTATCGATCCTATTGTTTTGGTTGGGTGTGTTTTAGCGAACAAGATCGATTCTTCAGCTCTTTAACTTCAGAGGTTCACATGTATTGTCCGTTTTGTGGCTACAAAGAAACCAAGGTAATTGATTCCCGTTTGATCAGTGACGGTGAACAGGTTCGACGTCGTCGCGAATGTCTGAAGTGTAATGAACGTTTTACTACCTATGAGGTAGCTGAACTCCTGATGCCGCGAGTGATTAAACAAGATGGTACTCGCGAGCCCTTCAATGAAGAAAAACTTCGAGCCGGAATTCAACGTGCGTTAGAAAAACGTCCGGTGAGTTTCGACGATATAGAATCTGCTATTCTCAAAATCAAACATCGACTGCGTGCAACTGGTGAACGTGAAATTCCGTCGTTGCTGGTGGGTGAAGCCGTGATGGAAGCGCTACGTCAACTCGATCAGGTTGCTTATGTGCGCTTCGCCTCTGTATATCGCAGTTTTCAGGACATTGATGAATTCCGTAAGGAAATCGACATGCTATCCAATGCGTCTTCGGAGCCAGTAAAGTGATCAATCCGGAAGCCATTAACATCGAAGACGAAAAGTGGATGTCTCAGGCCATAGAGCTGGCTAAAGAGGGCTTGTATACCACTCATCCTAATCCTCGTGTGGGGTGTGTCATTGTTAAAGATGATCATGTGGTTGGTCGGGGTTTTCACTTTCGAGCCGGTGAACCTCATGCAGAAGTTCATGCCCTACGTGATGCGGGCGAGAATGCTGTAGGTGCGACGGCCTATGTGACGTTGGAACCATGCAGCCACTTTGGACGTACTCCGCCATGTTGCGATGCCTTGATTAAGGCGGGAGTTTCTCGGGTTGTTGCGGCGATGAAAGACCCAAATCCGGAAGTGGCGGGGAGAGGATTACAGCGTATTGAAGACGCCGGCATTTCAGTTGTCTCCGGGATTCTGGAAGACGAAGCGCGAGATCTCAATCCTGGTTTCCTAAAACGCATGGAAACCGGTCTTCCTTATGTGCGGATTAAACAAGCGATGAGCTTGGATGGACGTACTGCGATGGCGTCCGGTGAAAGCAAATGGATTACGGGGGCGGAAGCTCGGTCAGATGTACAACGTCTGCGCGCAATGAGCGATGCCATTATCACGGGTGTAGAGTCGATTATTCACGATGACTCATCTTTAACCCTTCGTGCCGATGAGTTGGGATTAAAGAGCGATCTTGCAAAGGAAGTAGTCAAGCATCAGCCGTTACGACTTGTTCTTGATACGCAACTTCGCATTCCTGAGAGCGCTAAGATCTTAACCTTGCCGGGCGAGACAATAGTTGTGTGCTCTGATCAAGCCGATCAGGCAAAGAAAACTCAACTGGAAAAGGCAGGTGTTACTGTCTGGACTCAAATGACCGGCAAGCACATTCAGCTGGCTGCGTTATTAAAACAATTGGCTGAAGAACGCTCGATTAATGAAGTGCTGGTGGAAGCCGGGGCTCAATTATCTACAAGCTTCCTCGAAGAAAAACTTGTGGATGAGTGTTGGACCTATATTGCCCCTAAGCTCATGGGGGCGAATGCCCGACCGCTGACGACATTGCCATTGGAGAGCATGAATCAGGCGATTCCGTTAACTTTTGAAGAAGTGTCGCCAATGGGCGAAGACCTTCGGATTATCAGCAAACCAGCTCGTTCTTTAGGGTAGTTATTTAAGATGGCCATTTAGGACAGTTTTTAGGAAATAGTACGTGTTTACTGGAATTATTGAAGCTTTAGGTCAACTAAAGAAAAAAGTCGTCAAAGGTGGCGATGTCGCGGTAACGATTGCTGTAAAAAGTCTTGATATGTCTGACGTAAAGCTCGGTGACAGTATTGCCGTGAACGGCGTTTGTTTGACTGTGGTTGATTTTAACTCGGCTGAATTTACGGCTGATGTGTCGTTGGAATCTTTATCGTTGACTGGGCTGGATCAGCTTGCGCCAGGCGCGGAAGTGAATTTGGAAAAAGCGATGTTGCCGACCTCCCGTTTTGGAGGGCACATTGTTAGTGGTCATGTGGATGGGCAAGGTGAAATTGTTCAGTTAGAACCGTCTGCGCGTTCCGTCCGTATTGTAGTGAGACCAGACGCAGAATTGGCTCGTTACATCGCTAAGAAAGGGTCCATTACTCTGGATGGTTGCAGTCTCACTGTTAACGATCTTATTGGCGATGATTTTGTGTTGAATGTGATCCCACACACTCAACAAGAAACTATTATTAAGAACTACAAAGTGGGAGACAGGGTGAATCTTGAGGTTGATGTCGTCGCTCGTTATCTGGAGCGTCTGCTGACTCAAGGTTCTGATGATTCGGGAAGTCAGCCAAAAAGCAACATTAGCATGGGCTTTTTGGCGGAACATGGCTTCATAGGAAGAACAAAGCGATAAGTAGGAAGAACTCCTCTATCACGCATCCAACTGCTCAAAAGGCTAGAGAATGTCCCTAAATAGTATTGAAGAAATCATTGAAGATATTCGCCAGGGTAAAATGGTTATCCTGATGGATGATGAAGATCGTGAAAATGAAGGCGATATCATCGTTGCGGCGGAAAAAGTCACGCCTGAAATCGTGAACTTTATGGCCTCGAAAGCACGTGGTCTGATTTGCCTTACGTTAACCGGAGAGCGCTGCGATTTTCTAGGTTTGCCACCAATGGTGAGCGATAACAGCGCTCAATTCAGCACGCCGTTTACGGTATCGATTGAAGCCCGTGAAGGGGTAACCACCGGGATTTCAGCCGCGGATCGTTCGCATACCATTCGTGTTGCGGTTGATCCTGAATCACCTGCGGACGCAATTGTTCAGCCGGGTCATATTTTCCCGCTGCGTGCTCAACCGGGTGGTGTGTTGAGTCGTGCAGGTCACACCGAAGCCGGTTGTGATCTGGCTCGTTTGGCTGGTTTGACGCCTGCGGCTGCGATTGTTGAAATCATGAATGAAGATGGCACCATGGCGCGTCGTCCAGATCTTGAAGAGTTTGCTAAAGAGCATGATCTGAAAGTGGGTACGATCGCTGACTTGATTCACTATCGCATGATGAATGAGCACACTATTGAAGAGGTGCGTAAAGAAAACATTGATACTGAATTTGGTGACTTCACGTTGCATGAATTTAAAGATTCGATTCATGGTCATCGTCACCTGGCAATGACTCGCGGTGAGTGGAGCGAAGAAGACGCAGTGCCGGTTCGTGTGCATGTCCTTGATCCTATGCGCGATATTCTGCGTGCAACTCAGAAAGATCGTGTGTCCTGGTCTATTGATGCGGTGATGAAGTACATCGCTGAGCGAGATCAAGGTGTGATCGTGATGTTGGATATGGACGGACAGATGGACTTGGCTGGTAGCCTGGATAAGTTACTTTGTCCTCAAAAGCCGCATCGTACAGCTGGCCAAGGTGTTTCTGGTGCGTATCAAACCATCGGCACCGGTTCACAGATTCTGCGTCATCTGGGTATCCGTAAGATGGATGTAATGAGTTCTCCAATGAAGTTCAGTGCGTTATCTGGATTTGATCTGGAACTGGTGAACTTTATCGAACCGGACGCCGAGTAAAATATTATCGCCTGGGGATGATCCGCCTGGGTGATATTTGGATGATGTAGTTCAAACACATCATCCAAATAAGAGTTACGACTTATTCGACAGTTAAATAGTTAACATCAAATGGTAAAAAGCATGTCTCAAATTAAAGTTATTGAAGGTGATATGACACCAAACCAAGGTAAGTATGCGTTGGTTGTTGGGCGTTGGAATGCGTTCGTTGTTGAAAGCCTGGTTGAAGGCGCGGTTGATTCTTTGAAGCGTCACGGTGTATCAGAAGACGATATCACTATCATTCGTTGCCCGGGTGCAATGGAAATTCCGTTAACGGTTAAAAAAGTGGCGGAAACAGGTAAATACGATGCAATCATTACGCTAGGCGCGGTGATTCGTGGTGGTACACCACATTTCGAGTACGTGTCAGGTGAATGTACAAAAGGATTGGGTCAATTGGCATTGCAATACGGTATTCCTGTTGCATTTGGTGTGTTGACTGTGGATAGCATTGAGCAAGCGATTGAGCGTGCAGGTACCAAGGCCGGTAACAAAGGTGAAGAAGCGGCAATGAGCGCCTTCGAAATGGTTAGCTTATTAAAGCAGGTGAACTAAGCATGGCTAAAAGCGAAATGAACGAGCAAGGCAAAACCACTTCTCCTAAAGGTGGCTCAAAAGGTCCTCGGAAAGGGAAGCCGGGTGGTGGTCGCAAAGGGCCAGCTGCTGCGCGACATGAATCTCGCTGCCTGCTAGTACAGGCATTGTACCAATGGCACATGAACAAAGATTCAATCACGACCATTGAAGCGCAATTTTTAGTGGATAATGAATCGAAGAAATACGATAAACCGTATTTCTCTGAGCTATTACATGAGATCCCTAAAAAGCTGACTGAGTTGGATTCTGCGTATGTGCTGTTTCTGGATCGTACTGAAGATCAGGTCGATCCAATTGAACGTGCCATTTTGCGTATTGGTGCGTATGAGTTGATGCATCGTTTGGATGTGCCATACCGAGTTGTTATCAACGAAGCTATTGACCTGGCGAAAAACTTCGGCGGTGAAGACGGTCATAAATACGTGAATGGCGTATTGGATAAATTGGCTGGACGTGCGCGTATGGAAGAAAAGCAGCGCGGTCGAGCTAAGTAATCCATACAGTCTCTCATGGATGAATTCACGCTGATCAAAACGCTCTTCCAGCCACTCCAAGAATTAGGTAGAGAAGAGCAGGCATCCTCCTCATTTTTAAAGAAGATTGGGGATGATGCTGCGGTCTGGAAAGGTCAGGGTAACCTGGCCTTTTCTATTGATACTCTGGTGGAAGGCGTTCACTTCACACCGGATATTCCACCAGATGATCTTGGTTACCGCTGTTTGGCGGTGAATCTCAGTGATCTTGCTGCTATGTCAGCAACCCCTCTCTTTTATACGCTAGCAATTACACTGCCTAAGGTAGAGCAAGCGTGGTTGTCTGCATTCATTTCCGGCATGGAAAACTTAGCTCGAAAACATCAGATTTCGCTTGTGGGTGGTGATACCACCAAAGGCCCATTGACTATCACCATACAAGCGCACGGTTCTTGTCCTGATCCCGTGTATCGAGATGGCGCGAAGGTGGGGGATGATGTGTATGTGTCGGGTTCATTGGGCGATGCGGCGGCGGGTTTGAAGCTTTGGTTGGATCGTAACACTTTGACTCTCGACGAACATAAAAACTATTTGATTCAACGCTTTCACCGACCTACCCCAAGAGTGGAATTAGGTGATGCCTTGTCTGGCGTGGCTCATGCGATGTTGGATGTATCGGACGGGTTATTAGCTGATTTGACACACATTGCTGAGGCGAGTGATGTCTCCATTATGGTGGATGCTCATTTGTTGCCGTTGTCTGATGCTTTATTAAATAGCTTCGACAAACACCAGGCCGTTGAGTGGGCTCTGACAGGTGGCGATGATTATGAGTTAGCTTTTACTGCTCCGGTAGAGGCCTGCGACGCTGTACGATTTTTGTCCAGGATATTAAATATTCCGATCACTCGAGTCGGTTCTGTCGCGTCTTCAAATACTGAAGCCTCTGTTCAGGTAAAGAATGCTGTTATTGATGTGACGCGCTTAGGCTATAACCATTTTCAGAATGAATAAGCGCTTTTCAGAATAAGTAAAAAGAGATAGTTCAAATAAGGATATCTGTCTATGGGTGAGAAAATTTCGTTATCACCAAGCCAAATCATGAAAGATCCGGTTCATTTTTTTGCCTTTGGTTTAGGTTCCGGGTTGAGTCCGAAAGCGCCGGGCACCTTTGGTACCTTAATGGCATTGGTGATTTACTGGTTTATGTTGGCGGACATGAGCTTGTATTGGTACATAGCGGTCGTGGTTTCAAGCATTCCTTTGGGGATTTACCTATGTGGCGAAAGTGCGCGTCGTTTGGGTGTTCATGACTATGGCGGTATTGTTTGGGATGAGTTCTCAGGCTTGTGGATAACATTTATTTTTGCGCCGAAACACTGGTTGGTGGCTTTGATTGGTTTTGCTCTGTTCCGTTTTTTCGACATTATTAAACCTTGGCCAATTAAATGGGCAGATCAGAAAGTCGAGGGTGGTCTGGGTATTATGTTGGACGACATTCTGGCTGGATTGATGTCGTTGGTTGTGTTGCAATTGATTCTAGTCTCCGGTTGGTTGCCCCTATAAGGTGTTATTTTGCAAAAACTATGTGCTGTTGTTCTTCGGGTTAATGCTCTGATTCCAAAGTTACTTCGTTCTCGTTTGGCTGCTTTTTCTTTGCTGTTGATTTCCTCTGTGACGCTTGCAGAGACGAGTATTCATGTGGAAGGCCTGATGAATAATATGGCGGTGCTGAAGATTAATGGCTCTCAGAAGATTCTTCGTGTTGGTCAGACATCTGGAGGCGTTAAACTGATCAGTGCGGATGCCAAGCAGGCGGTAGTTCTGGTTGATGGGCAGAAAAAGGTTTTGGGCTTATCAGGCCATATCTCGGGGCAGTATCAGGCACCTAAAAAGGCGACGGTTAGTATTCAGCAGAACAACGGGCAATACCTTACTTCGGGCAGCATTAATGGCCGTCCAGTACGTTTCTTGGTTGATACGGGTGCAACTTCGATTTCTATGTCTATGGAGGAGGCTCAACGTTTGGGTATCCCTGTGGATCGCAGTAATCCTATTTATGTTGGTACTGCAGGTGGCCGAGTGATTGGTTATCCGGTGACGTTGGATCTTGTGAAGGTTGGGGCCTTAAAAGCCAGTTATGTACGATGTGTTGTATTAGAGTCTGGCTTTACGGGAGAAATTTTACTCGGTATGACCTTCTTACAGCATGTGAATATCAAGCACGAAAAAGGCTTCATGGTGTTAGAGCAGAATTTTTAACAGTCTGCTCTTAATGCATTAGCTTTGATTGGCAACCGCTGAAATATGCTGCTTTCCTTCATATGCTGTAAGCGCTTTGTTGATTGATGCCTCAATTCCTTCGGCATCCAAACCACATTCTTTTAGCATACTTTCCGGCTTTCCATGCTCAACATAGTAGTCTGGTAAACCAAGATTAATTATGTTGCCTGTCAAATACTGGCTGTTCAGAAATTCGTTCACTGCTGAACCTGCGCCCCCCATGATGGAGTTTTCTTCGACGGTAACCAGAAGATCATGATTAGCTCTAGCTTCTAGAATCGCAGCCTCGTCCAAGGGCTTAACGAAGCGCATATCGACTAAGGTGTAACCATTCTTTTCTGCAATTTTGCGAGAGGTTTCAACCATTGAACCGAACGCTAGGATGGCAACTTTCTTGCCGGTAAGCAGAGTCTCGCTCTTACCGATTTCAATCGGTGCCAAACTTTCGGATATTTCAACACCCGGGCCTGTGCCTCGTGGGTATCGAACAGCTGCCGGGCCTTCATAGAGGTAACCAGTACTCAGCATTTTACGAGTTTGATCTTCATTGGACGGTGCCATAATGACCATACCTGGAATGCATCGAAGGAAAGCAAGGTCAAAGCTACCTGCGTGCGTAGGTCCGTCTTCTCCAACCAAACCGGCGCGGTCAATGGCAAACAGAACATCCAAGTCCTGAATAGCCACATCATGAATTAATTGGTCGTAGGCACGTTGTAAAAACGTCGAATAGATCGCGACTACTGGTTTTAGGTTTTCACAGGCTAAGCCTGCAGCCAAAGTCACTGCGTGTTGCTCGGCAATGGCAACGTCATGATATCGATCAGGAAACTTTTCGCTGAACTTAATAAGATCAGAACCTTCGCGCATCGCCGGTGTGATACCGATTAAGCGCTGATCGTGTTCTGCCATGTCGCAAAGCCATTGACCAAAAATGTTGGAGTATTTTGGAAGGCTTGGTTTTGGTGTCTTAGAACTGCGCTCATTTTTATTTGGTAGCTTGTTAATGGCGTGGTAGCCGATCGGATCAGCTTCTGCTGGAGAGAAGCCTTTTCCTTTCTTGGTCACAATATGTAGAAACTGAGGGCCGGACAATGACTTCATATTAGCCAGTGTTTCCGTTAACAGTTCGATATTGTGACCGTCAATTGGACCAATATAGTTAAAACCGAGTTCTTCAAACATGGTGCCGGGTGTGGTCATGCCTTTTAGAAGATGCTCTTCGGTTTTTTTGGCTAATTCATAAACGGGCGGTAAATCGTGAAGGATCTTTTTGCTGTTATCACGCAAGTTATTGTAGGAGCGCGAGGAAAGCAGGCGAGCCAGATAATTTGAAAGCCCGCCGACGTTTTCTGAAATAGACATGTCGTTGTCGTTCAGAATAACCAACATGTCTGCGCCGCTGTCCCCCGCGTGGGTCATGGCTTCGAAAGCCATACCCGCGGTCATCGCACCATCACCAATAATGGCAACCGCTTTGCGATCTTCACCCTTGTGTTTCGCAGCCAACGCCATACCTAAGGCGGCACCAATCGAGGTACTTGAGTGGCCTACACCAAAGGTGTCGAATTCACTTTCCGAACGACGAGGAAATGCTGCTAATCCACCGGCTTGGCGAATACTGGTCATTTGTTCTCGACGACCGGTCAAAATTTTATGAGGGTAGGCTTGATGTCCTACGTCCCAGACTAATCTGTCTTCCGGCGTATTAAATACGTAGTGTAAGGCGATGCTTAGTTCAACCACGCCAAGACCTGCGCCAAAATGTCCACCCGATTGACCGACAGAGTACAGCAAATACTCTCTGAGCTCTTTTGCCAGTTGTGGCAAAGTGGCAGAGGACATTTGTCGCAATTGTTCTGGACGATCAATGCTATCCAGTAATGGTGTATCTGGACGGCTTTCAGGGATTTTATGGAAAATCATCTTGGATTGATTACCTAGTCAGGCCCGTAGGTTAGACGGCGCATTCTACTACAAAGCTGAAAAGCGACAAAGTAGCAATGTGCTAACTTCTGAGAAATCGACAGGACACATTTATTACTTCTCTTATAGGCCTGAGCAGAGAGGGACTTATTCAGAGGTTTCCTAGGTTAATGGTCACGATCAGCAACGAAGTGCGTTAATGAGATCAGCTGCTCTGAACAGTTAAGCTCAGCTTGGTTAAGCAGCGTTAATGCCTTCTCTTTCAGTTGACTGAGATAGGCTTGCGCACCATCCAATGTTAATAGTTTAGGGTAAGTCGCTTTATCGAGCTCGTGATCTGAGCCTTGTTGCTTTCCTAACACTTCTGTTGAACTGGTGATGTCGATGATGTCATCGGATACTTGAAAGGCGAGTCCCAGAGTCAGAGAGAAATCTTTCAGCGTGGTATGAATGGCCTTAGGTGCATCGGCTGCAATACAAGCCATCTCGGTACAGGCCGCAATCAGCGCACCTGTTTTTCTGTTATGAATAGCTTCCAGCTCCACTTGAGTCAGCTGTTTTCCTTCCGAATCAAGGTCGTGAGCTTGCCCACCCACCATACCGGCTGGGCCGGATGCTTTGGATAGTACCTGGATAATCCGGACTTTCTGCGAATCCGAGAGATTTTGTGAGTTCGCAATGATTTCGAAGGCCAGCGTTTGTAAAGCATCCCCAGCCAGAATTGCCGTGGCTTCATCAAACTTAATATGACAGGTTGGGTTGCCTCGACGAAGCTCATCATCATCCATAGCCGGTAAATCATCATGGATTAATGAGTAAGTATGGATGCACTCGATGGCGGCGGCGATATCGTCCCCTTTTTCTAAAGACACACCAAGCGCTTTGAGTGTCATATAGACCAAAGCAGGTCGGAAACGTTTTCCACCATTCGTGATGCTATACGACATAGCTGTGCGCAAATGGCTGATTTCAGGCTGTTGGGCCAAGTAGTGTGCTAGGGTCTGATTGCAGCGCTCGGCGGAGCTTTGCATTAAGGATCGGATATTCAAAGTGCTTTTATTCGTATCTTGAGGTGAGTGTCTGATTAATCGTTATTTAGTGACGCTGCATCAAATGGCTGTTCTGTTTCGCCTAATAATACAGTGACTTTCTGTTCAGCTTGATCCAAGGCGCTTTGGCAGGTTCGAGAAAGCTTGATTCCCTTTTCGAAGGTAGCCAGGGATTGGTCTAGACTGAGGTTGTCGTTCTCTAACGATTGAACCAGTTTTTCAAGCTCGTCGAGAGAGGCCTCAAAGTTGATGTCGTTCTTAATATCCGTCATAAAATATTCTGTATCAGTGGAAAGCTTGCGCTATTATCCTAGTATTCTTAGAGTGACTCAAGCAACCTATAAAAATGAAAAACAACCTTAAGTTTTTAATAAACGAGTCGATATAAGTTCATGATGTTGATGGAAAACTCTAGTACACTGCTATTAAGTTTGGTGGAGCTTTCTGTTATTTTGCATTCTGTTTGCCCCAGTCAATAAAGAGGGATCTTGTGGATTTAGCAACACTAGTCGGAATAATTGGTGCTTTTGCAATCGTTATTGCTGCCATGGTTCTTGGTGGCGCGCCTCATATGTTCTTGAACGTGCCATCGCTTCTGATTGTAGTGGGTGGAACCCTTTTTGCCGTCTTGATGAAGTATGAATTAGGGCAATTTCTGGCAGCAGGTAAAATTGCCGTTAAAGCGTTTATGTTCAAACTACAATCTCCTGAAGATTTGATCTCCGAAGTTGTGGATATGGCTGCGGAGGCCCGTAAAGGTGGCTTGCTTTCTTTAGAGGGTAAAGAATCTGAAAACAAGTTTTTAATGAATGGTATTCAGTTGTTAGTAGATGGTCATGACCCAGAAGTGGTCAGAACTCTGTTAACCAAAGAAATGAATTTAGCGGTTGAGCGTCATGATGCTGGCTCTAGTATCTTCTCCCAGTTAGGGGAAGTGGCTCCTGCAATGGGGATGATTGGTACTTTGATTGGTTTGGTTGCAATGTTGGCAAACATGGATGATCCGAAATCCATTGGTCCTGCGATGGCGGTTGCACTATTAACGACTTTATATGGCGCAATGATTGCGAATATGTTTGCACAACCCGTCGCGGATAAGCTTAATCTACGCGCTGGACAGGAAGCCATGTCAAAACGCATGGTGATTGACGCTTTGTTGGCGATTCAGGCTGGACAAAATCCAAAGGTGATTGAGTCAATGCTGCGCACATACTTGGCTGAAGGTAAACGCCCACCAGAAATTTAATTCCAGTAGGTTGATGTCGTTTTCAACCTAAGCATTACTGGATAGGAACTAATCTATGAGCGACTTCCTGGATGAGTGACGAAGAACCGAAGAAAAAAGAGAAAGCAGGGACGCCCGCATGGGTGATGACCTTTGCCGACTTGATGTCGCTGCTGATGTGCTTTTTCGTACTTCTGCTCTCCTTTGCTGAGATTGATGCCATTCGGTTCAAACGATTAGCGGGTTCTTTAATGAATGCTTTTGGTGTTCAGAACGTTAAGAACTTGGCTGAGATTCCTAAAGGGACAAGTATTATCGCACAGGAGTTTAGTCCTGGTCGTCCCGACCCCACCCCTTTGAACGTTATTTATCAAGATACTTCTGATACCACGAAAGAGAGTCTTGATGTGGAATGTCAGGACCCAGAAGCTCAGAACATTGCCACTGAAGATACTCAGCGATTACGTGAAGATCGTAAAGTGAAGGATGAGGCGGAAGCAGCAAAAGCCGATGCCGAAAAAGATGCCATTGAAATTGCTACTCACATGCAAGAAGAAGTGGGTAAAGGGTCTATCCAAGTAGAGACGAAAGATCGTCGTATTGTGATCCGAATCCAAGAAAATGGGTCGTTTAAATCTGGTTCCGCGGTACTGGATGATAAATTCTTCCCTGTCTTGGCGAAGTTAAAAGATATGCTTTTGATGGTTGAGGGAACATTGAGCTTTGAAGGGCATTCGGATGATGTTGGTTTGCCAAGTGCAAGTTCGTTTTCCAATAACTACGAATTGTCTTCCGCGCGGGCTCAAGCGTTGGCAAACGAGCTGTTGGCATTTAAAGAGTTTCAGCGCAAGCGTTTCAAAGTTGTTGGCTGGGGTTCAACGAAACCTATTGCTGACAATGAGACGCCAGAGGGGCGTCAGCTGAATCGTCGTGTTGAAATTGTGATAGTGAAAGACGACCCTTATCAAGAACATGTCGATCAAATCGAAACCTTTGATCCTTATCAAGATGGCTTTGATCCGACAGATGAGCTGTACGAATTGTCGCCAGAAGAGATTTTCTAGATTACTATAGATAAGTAGTCACACAATAATAATAAAAATGTAAGAGGATTTATGGGACAGACAGCTCCGAATGATGGCGGTGTTGACCGTCGTAGGTTTTTTAGAATTGCTGATACTGTGAGTTTAAGGTATCGAGCACTCTCTTTGACTGAAGAAAAGCTTTGGCTTGAAGGGGATCTCAATATTGAGCCTGATCCGGATATTCGAGCTTTAGATGCTGAAATATCTTCAGAAATTACTCGTCTCAAACAAACATCATCAGAGTTGTCTGCTTTGGCGGATTTACTTAATCAAAAGCTGAATTTTTTTGCTGATTCTGTGGCAGCCCACTTGGATGCCGGTTTTCATCAAAAATATCGTACCGTGAACGTAAGCTTAAGCGCTTGCGGAGTCGGGTTTCCTTCTGTTGAGCCTTTGTCACCAGATACCATTGTATTGGTCGATATGCTGTTAACCTCAGATCATCGCCGAGTCTTAGTAACCGGACGGGTGATTGATAGTGATGAGCTGTCAATTCCTGGGCCTCAAGGCGCCAAGTATATGGTGCGTATTAACTTTGAACGTGTAAATGAACGCTTAAGTGAAGAGTTAATTCAGTACGTATTACAACAACAGCGCCGAATTTTGGCTGCTCAACGGATTGCTCAGGAAGAAAAGGAACTGATAGCTCTCAGACCAAAAGAGGCTTAATAGCGAAGCTCTTTATAAGCCTGTTTTTTTTCTGAGCGCTTCAAGATGTTGTATCTGCTCTTCTTTCGGTAGTGGAATACTTTCAAGCTTGGGTGTTTCTTCATTTACGATGATTTTTAACGACTCCCCATTGCGAACTTTGGTACATAGTTGCTCGTAGTTTCGTTTAAAAATCGGCAGTACTTTCGGTTCAGGCTCTCTTTGTAGTAAGAACCAGCCTGTAGCTCTGCCTGCCCAGTACACGGCTGGGTGGCTCCAACTGTATCTTTCTTTTGGGCTGGAGGCGCGGCACGCTTCTACATACGCGGAATAATCATCAGGTAGTCCGTACTCAGATAAGTCATGCTCACACATCTGTACAATTTCAGGCAGTGATGGCATGAACTTATTGGTTTGAATGGCTTGATCTGTGGCTCGTTTGATCTGCTCTGGCTTGAATCGAGCAAGCTGCATTGCCCAGAGTCGTTTCGCGCTTTTCAAACTGTCGAGATCACCAAATGCTCGTTTGAATTGATTATGGTAAGCCAACTCAAAGGCGCCAAACAAATAAGTGATGGCTGCTACCATGTCAGCTGTTGGAGGTTGTTGTGAACCCTGTTTGTTTTCAGAGTTCGTCTGCCCAGCTGGTGTCCTGATGTCGTTGGATGAAGGATTGATTTGTTGAGTGACCGGATTGATGATTTCCTGAACCTTTTTCATGTCCCACCGATTGACCAATATTTTCCAACTGATGACGTTTAGCCCAACTCCATTTTAGGTGTTGAACGAACTTAGTATTCCACGATGTGGATGTTTGATTTGTATCTGACCAATATAACACAAAAGGCTTAACCTGCTCTTGGGCAAATTGACCGTCAATCTGCGCCATGCGCGCGATTTCATAACACTCTTGACTGGGTTGCCAGTTTTTAGGAATTCGTGTCGGATTGGTTGAGTGCTCAATTGTTGAACAGAATTTCTGCCACTGATGACGTATGTGGCTTACGAACTTATTGTTCCAGGTGATTTCAGCACTTCCTCGTTCTATCCAATACAGTAAAAACTCGGCAACACTGTCTTTGATGAATTCTGGGTCAATACCGTCTCGGACCAGAATATCCATGGCATCCTGACTCGGGTGCCAATCTTTGGTAATTGGCGCTGGGATTTTATTGCTTGCGACTTTGGTTTCATGTTCCATCCAGAGCTTGCGTACCCGCTCCTGGAATTTCGCACCCCAGCTGATGGCGTGCTTGCCACTGTCTCGCCAATAAGTGACAAACTCAGGAACAGCTTCTTGTATAAAATTTTCGGGAATGCCTAGACGAGTTAATTGTTGTAGTACATGTGGGTCTGGATGCCATTGGTCTGGCATTGGCCCAGAACGGCTAAATGCAGCATTCTGATTTTGGGTGTTCTTACCATGAGCATTTGTGCTTCGTGGAACGGATTCAACAATTGGCAGCCCTTGCGGTCGAGGAGAAGTTTTTATCAAACGATATAAACACTTGGGCGTAAGAGTATTCCCTGTTTGATGAATTTCAAGCAGGTTTTGAATACGTAACTGATTTAATGCGCGATGGATATTTTCTAATGTCCAAAACGGTAGCTTTGCTTGCCATT
Source organism: Litoribrevibacter euphylliae (assembly GCF_042646085.1). NCBI lineage: Bacteria > Pseudomonadati > Pseudomonadota > Gammaproteobacteria > Oceanospirillales > Oceanospirillaceae > Litoribrevibacter > Litoribrevibacter euphylliae. Next base: position 319,672 of record NZ_JBHRSZ010000006.1, read on the forward strand.
CTTCATCGCTGATGGCAACCCAGCCATTTTTATTTTGGCGAAACTCCTGAAATTGTTTCATTACGGAATAGGCGATTGCTTGGTCTAGACCATGACTACGAGCTAGGTCGGCTGAAAAATGAATGAGATGGTCGCCCATTGGAATACTGCTGCCTGTTATACAAAGAGTGTTCAGAAAATAAGAGTGAAGACGTGTGTAGATAGAATTTAGTCTAAGGGCTAATGGTAATTCATTTGAGATAATTTGGGGAGGGACTTCCTGCATGTAAGCGATAGGAAGAACCCTCACCATGTTTTTATGACGTAAAAAGCGGGGTCTTACTCTGTGTGTTCTTCCACAACTGAAATTACGGGAGCCCAATCTTTAAGCTTGCTTCTCAGTGTGCTTAGTTCGATGGGCTTTTCTATGTAATCATTCATGCCGCAGTCCATACACATGGCTTTTTGTTGAGGCATGACGTGCGCAGACAGCGCAATAATAGGGACTTCTACTTTTTTGTGTCGTTTTTCCCAGTCGCGAATGGCTTGGGTGGCTTCAAATCCATCCATGATGGGCATTTCACAGTCCATTAAGACGATATTGAAGTCACCGCTTCGGAAAGCTTCGTATGCCTGTTCACCATTATTAGTGACTTCATAACTGACGCCAACTTTTCTTAGCATTCCGCAGATGACTTTTGTGGATACTTGGTTGTCTTCTGCGATGAGCACTTTTAGGGTTTTATGTCGATTTAAATCTTCTAGATGTGACAATTCAGCCGGCATATTCGAATGCGTGATGTGCCCTAAGCCTTTGAGAATGACTTGTTTGAGGGCGCTCCCGGAAACCGGCTTGGTTAGAATATGACGAATGCCTGCGTTTTTTACCGTCGCGTTGTTTGGTGTGAAATTCAGGCCGGTTAGCATGATAACCAGAACATCATTGGTGATCAGGTTGTCTTCTTTGATTTTAGCTGCCAATTCAATACCGTTCATAATTGGCATTTTATAGTCGAGAATAACGACATCAATTTTTTCTTCGAGACTGGCTTTATTTCTAAGAATGGCCAGTGCTTCAGGGCCGCCGTGAGCAATAGATGTCTCCATCCCCCAAGAGTGTGCATGGTGAGCAATAACTTTGGTAATTGACACATTATCATCTACCGCGAGTAAGTGAAGCCCTTCGAGCACTGAGTCATCAAATTCATCTTCGGCTTCCAGCTCACTGGCAGGCATGGTGGCGCTAAACCAAATGACGTTGCCTTTACCAAATTCAGACGCCATATTGAGCTCACCTCCCATGAGATGGATAAGCTCTTGGATCATGCTGAGATTTAAACTGAGATCCGATGTCTTGAGATTGGTTTTACTTTGCTGATAGGCATCAAAAAGACTTCCGTTTTGATTCTTTTTAAAACCAATACCTGTGTCCCTGATTTGAAACCTGAGTTGATCGGGTTTCTTTCCTGGTTCAACGCTGACAATGATTTCGCCATGTTCTATCAAGTTAAATAGGTGGCTGATCAGGCCGTGGAGGATTTGGCGAAGTCGCTCATTATCACCACGAACCATTTGAGGAATGTCGTTTGAGATGTCCGTAATGAGCTCGATTTGCTTTTGTTCTGCTTCTCTGGAAAAGTCAGTCAAACACTGAACAACGACGCTTTGTAAATCGAAGGTTCGTTCTACCAAAGAAAGTTCGCCTGATTCAATACGAGTGTAGTCAATCACATCGTTGATCATTGTCATTAAACGTTCGCCTGATTCCTGAATGGTCGCAATGTATTCGCGCTGGTTATTGCTTAGTGGAGTGTCGAAGAGTAGCTCTGTCATCCCAACTACACCATTCAGAGGGGTACGCATTTCATGGCTAAACTGGGCTAGGAATGAGTTCTTGGCTGTAATTAGTTCTCTTCGAACCTTGTTCTCACGGTACTGACGATTACTACTTTGAGCGTGAATAAACAGAAGTTTTCCAATGCCAGTTGTGACAAACATACTAAGAATGACCAAAGTAAGGCTGTCTTCAAATCCCAGTGTTAAAATATCTGGTGTAATGCCAAGGGTATGAATGGCGTTTGCTGTCAATAGAATGCTTGCCAATAGACTGCTAAATATCAGGTTTGTGGCTATATGGTTGCGTCTTGTTAGCTGCTGAATCCCCAAAACACTCATTGCTAAACATGCAATAAGGGTGGGGGTTATGATGGTCGTTACATGATTTGCATATAGTTGGTAGGAAGTGATCATTAGAACTAATGAAAAAGGTATAGCTATGAGAAGGGTGCGTTTAATTAATTTTTGAAGATCGCACAAATACAGTGTCAGGCTAATGTATGAGAAGAAGGCCAGTCCGAAACTAAAATAAAATAACGCAAGGTTCTGTGGGAGGGTTAAGCCGAAAAACGTAGTGCTTAAACCTGTATACGATGTATAGAAGAGTCCTATTAGAGATATAACGGTAGCACCAGCTAATGGAGACTTATTGCCGCTGGTTCTATATAAGTAGAGTAAAGTCGTAACCAAGGTAAGCAGTATTCCTGCGAACACCCCTTGAAGCCAATTGCTCTTAAGTATGTCTTGTTGATAATCGTCTTTGTTTAAAAAGAGCAGTTCAATTCTTTGGTCGGATACAGGAACCAGTCGAATTAAGTTAAGGGTTGCTGTTTCTTCTGGGACTTTTATTCGGACATAGGTTGCGTCATGGCCTCTGAAGGTATTTCCTGTTGTATTGTAGAAGACGGGTGCTCTGTCAGGGTGCTTACTTTCAATTGCCTGGTATACGCGGGTGTCTGCTAATTTTAGATCCCTTACTTTTATATAGTTAACTTGCTCTTTACGTGTAGGGTTGACTAATGAGAGCTTTAACCAGTAAGAACCCCTTTTGTTGGATAAATTGATAAAGGGGGTGTGATTAGGAGTGAATTCATTAAGGACTTTTGCCGAAGAAAAGTCATCAAGAGTCAGTTGATTGTCGGGGTCTAATATGATCGAAATTTCAGCGGTAAGGTCGGTGCCTGATTCCAAACTGCTGATATCAATTTTGCTTCCTGCGAGTGCGTGCAGTGATAAGAAACAAAGTAGCGCACCTATTAAGAATCGTTTCATTCTTTTGTCCCGAAAATTTTTCTATGAAATCTAACACGACTTACCTTTTGTCGCAGCGATTTCAAACACTTTATTGGAGTAACTATAATGAGTTTTGGGAACTTCAAAAATTAATTTAATAAAAAATGAAAAAAGTACTTGCGCTGCGAATTAATCTCCCTATAATGCGCTCCACGTTCTGAGGGGGACACGCCGAAGAGACA